>DATIXE010000013.1:0-60587 GCA_035518915.1 Candidatus Eiseniibacteriota bacterium | reverse complement strand
TGGCCCGCCGGGTGGCCACCGGGTCACTCGTATAGATGCGCCCGCCCATCACTTTGGCCACCATCAGCAGCTGCAGGCCGATCGGGCCGCAGCCGGCAATCAGCACCGTTTCGCCCGCGGCCACGCGTGCCTTTTGCACCGCCTTGACGATGGTGTTGATCGGCTCGATGAAGGTCGCCTCTTCGAAGCTCACGTTGTCCGGAAGCGCCACGATCCCGCGTTCCGCCACCCAGGGCATGGCTTTCACGTACTCGCCGAACCCGCCGCCGTTCGGCGTAAAGCCCGCGGTCAACCCCGTGGATTTGTAAAGCTTGCATTGCGAAAACATTCGCCGCTCGCAATAGAAGCATTTGCCGCAGGGCGTGTGATGGAAGCTCATCACCCGGTCACCGAGTTTCCACTTGGTTACGCCGCGGCCCACGCCGACCACCGTCCCCGCGAGTTCGTGCCCCAGGATTTGCGGGGGTTCCACGTAGCGATAGAAGATCTTCTTGATGTCGGTGCCGCAGATGCCGCACGCGGCGACCTTGATGAGCACTTCGGCGTCGCCCACCTCCGGTACAGGCACTTCCTCGACGCGGACGATTCCTTTGTCGCGGTAAACGCCGGCGCGCATGGTCTTGGGGATTGGCCCCAAGGTTCGCAGCTGTTCCACGATTGTGCCCGCGCCGCTCATGCCGCGCTCACTCCTTTGGCCTGCGAAGCGAAATCGTTCCCGGTAATCGACTGCAGATAATTCTCGAGGAACCCCGCCAGCCGTTCGCCCGCCTCCTGACTCTGCTTGCCGAAGCGGATCAGGCCGGGCAGCGCCAACGGATTCTTCAGCAATTCCACAAAAACCTTCGAAAGGCTCACTTCATTTTTCTCGGAAAGCGTACGATTGAAATCGATCGGCATGTCTTCCGTGGCGGAATCGCTGATCGCCCGGATAACCACGTTGCGCGCGCCCCAGGCGGTGGCCTGCTTGACGATCTCGAAGCTTTCCATGTCCACCGATTGCGCGCGTGACGCGCACGATTTTTTCTGGCTCGCCTTGACGAGCACTTCATCCGACGTGAACAGGCAGTTGGCGTCCTTCGCGCCCTGCCGCAACGCCATTTGCCGGAGCTCCGCGTCCACCTGCAGGCGCCCCGAATCCAGGCTCGGATTCTGCATCTGGGCGATTAATTCCTTCGGCGCGATGATGTCGTTCACGTTTAGCGTGTCGCACAGCGCGCCGGCCAGCCCGCCCGAAATGCACACGTCGAAATGCTGATCGCGGTCCGCCATGCCCATCATCAGGTCCATGGACCGCGAAGCGGCTTGCGCGCCGACCCCGGTGATCAGGACATAAATCTCCGCCGGCCCGATCCTGGTCTTCCGCAGCTTCAATCCCTCGTAGTCCAGCAGATTGAACGGCCGCAGCTTCCGCCACGGAGCAAACTCCCTTTCAACCGCAAATGTCACCAGCACGCGCATGGTGTTTCTGATTCTCCGCTTCGCAACTCCGTTACTTCTCCACGCCTTTCTGTACCTCTTTACTTCCTTACACCTTCAGTGGAATTCCTCATGCGGCCAAATTTATCTTTCTGGCTCGTCGTGGCGATACATATCCATTCTCGCGGTACCAGCGCACCGCGCGCTCCAGCGCTGCAGCCACCGATCCCGGCAGAAAGCCGAATTCGCGTTGCGCCCGCGAAACATCCACAAACATCTTGTGCCGCGCGATTTTCACGCCTTCGACGGGGATTTGCGGTTCCTTGCCCAGCAAGCGCGAAAACCCGGTCTCGACATACGCGACTCCCAGCGCCAGCCCGTGCGGAATTTTCATCGCCGGGGCCGAAAGTCCGGTTATTTTCGCCAGGGTGTCGAGCAGTTCCTTCAGCGTCAGATTCTCCGCGCCCAACAGATAGCGCTCGCCGACTTGCCCCTTCTCCCCCACCACCAGGTGGCCCGCGGCGCACTCTTCCACGCCCACAAAATTCAATCCGGTCTCCACGTATCCCGGCAGTTTCCCGTTCAGAAAATCCAGAACGATTTTCCCCGTCGGTGTCGGTTTCCAGTCCCACGGGCCGACGGGCGTCGTCGGCATCGCCACCACTACCGGCAAGCCATTTTTCGCGGCCTGCAACGCTTCCTGCTCCGCCATCCATTTCGAGCGCTTGTAATGGCCGATCATTTCTTCGAGCTTCGCGTCCGTGTGTTCGTTCGGCAAGTCCGGCCGGTCCACGGCGATCGTGGCCACCGTGCTGGTATAGATCAGCCGCTCGACACCCGCCTGTTTCGCCGCGGCCAAAAGATTCTTGGTACCACCCACGTTCGAATCGTAAATATCCTGCGGACGCCTGGCCCACAGCCGGTAATCGGCCGCAACATGAAATACCGTCTGCACACCCCGCATGGCGTGTTCGAGCGAAGCGGCATCCCGCAAATCTCCGGTCACGTACTCCAGGGAAAGATCGCTAATTGCGCGGTTGCTGCTCGTGGGCCGCATCAGCACGCGCACGTCGTCCCCGCGCGCCACCAGTTGCCGAGCCACATGACTGCCCAGAAAGCCGGCCGCGCCGGTCACCAGGGTGGTCACGGCTTGCGCACCCGCGGGCGCTTTTCGCCGAGGCTTCCACTCAGCTGCCACGCCAATGTCTTCCATAGGTCTCCGGGTTTCGCGTTGAGGCCCAGAATGGCCGCGGTGCCGTAGCCCGCATGGCTCATGCACGGCTCGCAGCGGGGATTTATCCCGCGGCCGAAATTTTCCCAGACCGTTTTGTCCATCATGGTCTTGTAACTTGGTTCGTAGCCGTAGTTCAGCTGGTTGCACGGCTCGGCCCAGCCCTGGGGCCCGAAAACCGGGTTGCCCCACGAGCAGCAATCCAGCTCACGTTCACCCCGCAGATATTCGAGATAGACCGGAGAGACCAGCAGATTGTACTCGCTGAGATGTTCGCCGACTTCCCGAAAACGCTGGCGCATGTTCTCGTGAAAGTCCGCGGCGGAATTCCTGCAGAGCTTATGGGACGGATAGTACGGAGCGAGCATGTAGCCATCCACGTGCATCGCGTGCAGCGTGTTATAGAGCGCGGCCAGGTCCGTTACATCCGTGTCCGGAAAAATCGTGGAGGTCACGACCACAAAAAAACCGGCGTTTTTTGCGGCTTTCACCCCGTCCAGCGCCTCGAAGAAGACTCCCGGGCGTCCCGCGCGCGCTTCGTGCGCCTCCTGGGTACCATTCAACTGCACGTTCCAGAAGAAATTCGTGTACGGCGGAATCATGTGCAGGTGGCGGCGAATCCGTGTGCCGTCGGTGGTGAGAAACAAGTGCTTGCGGCGTGCCAGAATCTCGCGGGTCAACCGCGCTATGTCGGGATGCATCAGTGGTTCAGCGCCGCAGATCGTCACCACGGGCGTGTGACATTCGTCCATGGCCTCGAGGCATTCCTCGACGCTCAGCATTTTTCCGTTCTGCGCCCCGGCGGTGGCATTCCCGTTGCCATTCGCCCCCCCGCACGGCGAAACGCGGCCGCCCATCAGGTCCAGCGAAAACATCACCGGAATTTTTTTGTCACCACGGAGTTTCCGCGACGCGAGATGTCTCGCGGAGTCCAGCACTAAACCAAGGGGGTACCGCATTCGTTTGCTTAGGAAGCGCTCCGTTCGCGCTTGCTATACAGACCGCTTCGCAACCTGAACTCGCCCGGCTGGAACGTGAATGCGCGGTACTCTTCCGCGCGCTTCCCCTGATTCCGGAAACGCGCCAGCGCATAGACCGGGAAGGAATTCTTGTACAGGTGATACTTCAGGTAAAACACGCCCGGAAAGCCGGTTCCCGTAAAGTCGTTTTCCGTCCACGAACCGTTGGCGTCTTGCTGGTGCACCAGATACGCCGCTGCGCGGCCCACTGCGGGGTCGTTCAGGTCGCCTGCCGCCAGAAGGCCAATCAAGCCCCACGCGGTCTGCGAAGGCGTGCTGTTTCCCTGCCCCTTGGTCGAAGCCATCTCGTAACTGAGCAGCGATTCGCCGAAGCTGCCGTCGGCCTTCTGCACCTTGCGCAGCCAGGCCACCGCCCGTGCGCAATAGTCCTGTGCCGTTAGCGAAACCGTCTCCATCGCGCGCAACACGCCACTGGTCCCGTAGACGTAGTTCACGCCCCAGCGGCCGAACCAGGAACCGTCCTTGCACTGATCCTGGGTCAGGAAGCCCACGGCTTTGTGAATCACCGGATGATCCGCAGGCCACCCAAAACGGCCCAAGCATTCGAGCACGCGCGCGGTGACGTCCGCGGTCGAAGGGTCAATCATCGCGTTATGGTCGGCGAACGGGATGTTGCAGAGAAGTTGTTTGTCGTTGTCGCGGTCAAAGGCGCCCCAGCCGCCGTCGCGGTTCTGCATGCTCAGCAGCCACTGGATTCCGCGGCGCAGCGCCCCTTCCATGCGCTTTTCGTCGGGAAACTTCACGCGCTGCAGCGCCATCAGCACGAACGCGGTGTCGTCCACGTCGGGATAAAAGTCGTTGCGATACTCGAATGCCCAGCCGCCCGGCTCGGCGTCCTTGTTCTTGATCTGCCAGTCGCCGCCGCCCAGGATCTGCTTCGTCAGCAGCCAATCCGCCGCCTTCACCAGCGCCGGATGATCCGCGGGCAAGCCCGCCTCTTCCAGGGCCACCATGGCGATGCAGGTGTCCCACACCGGCGAAACGCAAGGCTGCAGGCGGATCGTTTCGCCTTCCTCAATCTCGAAACGCGAAAATTCCGTGATTTCGCGAAGCGTCAGCGGATCGTCCGGACCGTGGCCCAGCGCCATCAGCGCGAAAATCGAATTCATCATCGAGGGGTAGATCGCCGCGAGCCCCTCGGTACGCTCCATGTGCTCCAGCATCCACTGTTTGGCCTCGCGCAGGGCGCGATTACGGAGCGGCTTCCACGGCAGTTTTTCGTAGAGTTTCAATCCGCGGTCTACCGCCAGGAACAGATTTTTCCAGGAAACAAGCTGCTTGCTCCAATTGAACGCCGCGTTCTTTTCGGAGGGGTCGTTGAAGAGTTCGTCCACGCGCGCGTGTTCCGGCAAGCGAAAATCCGGCCGCAGCGCGGAGAGAATCGCCATCGGGATCACGATGCCGCGCGTCCACGAAGACATTTCGTAAATGTTCAAGGGGAACCAGTTGGGCAGAAGCATCAGTTCCGGCGGAATCGAGGGGACCAGTTCCCAACCCACCGCGCCGACCAGCGCGAGGTAAAACCGGACGTAGGAATTCGTGTGTTCTAATCCGCCGAGGCCGTGCACTGCTTCCCGCGCCCTGGTCAAGTGCGGAGAACCCGGTTCGTCGCCGGCAAGCTTTAACGCAAAGTAGGCCTTGCACGTGGCATTCAGTTCGGAGGGGCCGCCCGGATAAATCGGCCAACCGCCATCGGGAAGCTGCCGCTCGCGAACGTAATTCGCCAGCTTGGCGATTCGCGACGGCTCGGCCTTGCCCAAAACATATAAGTAGTAGATGTAGTCGGATTCGAGGGTGGTGTCCGCTTCCAACTCCCCATGCCAGTAACCCTCTGCCGCCTGGACTGAGAGGAGATAATCCGCGCCGTTGCGGATCGCAGTTTCAATTTTTTCGGTCCATGCCGCTTGTCGCCAGGGGACTGGCGCAGGGGCAACCGGTAATTCTTCTCCCACCCGTACAAAGGAGGCCATTCCAGCTCCCTAAAAAGGGCCATCCGGCAGTTCCCCGGATACACCCCAACGCGACCTCAGGAAAACGTCTAACTCTTCTGATGCGTTAGACTTCGAGAAGGTCACCTGATGCGGAACGAATCAGGTACCCCCAGTACTTTTATTATCTCCGGCTGGCAAAACGGGGTCAACGACTAAGATGCCCGGTTGGGCAAGTGGCCTCGCCGCCAGAGGTCAAATCTGGTTACCCGGCGGGGCATCGAGCATACGGTGCACCAGCACTTGCAAGGGGCTGGGTAGAGGCTCCCCTTCCCGCTGCAGCACCGACGGCTTTTCCTGCAACAACTTCGTCGGCAGCTTCATCCACAGCGGCGCCGGGGGCCCGTCTCCGCCCACTTCGCCGCGCAACACCAGCGCGTGCGCGCGGTCCAGCGCCACCTGCGCTGATTCCTTGAAGTCTTCCTTGAGCGGGTTGATCACCGCGAAATAAAGTGATGGCTTCACGAATTGCAACAGCGAATTGCTTTCCAGGACGACCGCGCGATCCTGGCCGCTTTCCGGATCCGCGGCGATTTCCTCCAGTGCCCGGCGCAGCGGCGGCATGCCCTCGGCCAGGTAACCCTGTTTCGTCCTCAGCCAGAATGCTCGTTTGGCTCCGGCGGCCAGAAATCGCGCGCTGTCCGTGCCGGTGTCCGAGCGGGTTTCCCAATCCAGGGCGCAGACGTGCTCTTCCGGCGCGCAATCGCAATCTTCACCGTTACGTGCGCACACACCGTGCCCATATTGCGTGATTTTCCCGGCAATCCATTGCGTCGCGGGGAACGCAGCGATGATGTCGCACACCAGTTGCGACTTCCCAATGCTCCGTGTGTGGCCGCCAACCACCACGACCCTCCACAGCGTGCCCGTTTTGGTGAGTTGCTGTGACATTGTTCGCTTGCTCAGGTGCCCTCAACTTTTGGATGAAGACTGCAAATTTTCAGTTTTAAGTTTCAAGTTTTTGGGACCTATGGGACCGCCGACGCCTGCCACTCATCAACTTAAGGCTTTTGGCTTAACACTTACAACTCCGAACCGTTTCCCTTTTCCAATTTCTTCACGCGTTCCGCCAGTTCCGGCAGCCGCGCAAACCAGAAATAGGCTTCCTTGAACTGGTCCAACGGCCGCGCCGGCGTGCCCCACACCGTTTGCCCCTTGCGAATGATCTTTCCAGTCGGAATTCCCGCCTGCGCCCCGGCGATCGAGCCATCCTCCAGCGTGCAATGATCCGCAATGCCCACCTGCCCGCCAACCACTACGTGATGGCCCAGATTGCTCGAGCCGGAAATTCCCGTTTGCGCGGCGATTACCGTATGCGCACCAATCTGGACGTTGTGGCCGACGTGCACCAGATTGTCGAGCTTCACGCCCTCCCCGATGCGCGTGTCGTCCAGGGAACCGCGATCGATGGTTGTGTTTGCGCCAATCTCCACGTCGTCGGCAATTTCCACGAGCCCCGCCTGCGGAAACTTGAAATATCTCTGCCCATCGAACGCGTAGCCGAAGCCGTCCGCGCCCAGCACCGCGCCCGCGTGAATTTCCACGCGGTTGCCCAGCCGCACGCCAGCATAGAGTGTCACCCGTGGATGAATTCGGCAATTTTCGCCGATCCAGCTCCCCGCGCCCACCACGCAATGTGCGCCGATCTGCGTGCCGTCGCCCACGTGCGCATCTTCTCCGATCACCGCGTACGGCCCGATGCCCACGTTTGGGCCAATCCACGCCAGCGGCGCGACAATCGCCGTGGGGTGAATCCCGATTGCGATCGGGGCGCGCTCCAGCAGCAGGCTCGCCGCTTTGGCGAACGCTACCTTGGATTTCGCCGTTCGCAGAACGGTCTTGCCGCCGAGCGCAATCCCCTCCGCCGCCACCACGCAAGCGGCCGCGGACGCGAGCGCTCGCTCCGCATGCCTGGCCGATTCCACGTAGATCAACTCTTTCGCGCCCGCGCGCTCTGGCGCGGCCACGCCTGAAATCTCCAGCGAAGCGTCGCCTTCGACGCGCGCTTCAATTGCCTTCGCCAACTCCCCTGCCGTCCACTTCATCTCTGCCTCCGTGTGCCTTTTCGCTGCGTACTCCGCGCCTCTGCGGCCCTCTGCGTTAGTCTTCTCTTGAACTTTTCACAAGAACGGGTACAGCGGAGGCTCTCCCTCCGGCCGATTCTTCCACCGCGCATGAATCCACACCCACTGCTCGGGATACTTCCGAATGATCTCTTCTATCACCTTGGCAAAGCGCTGTGTGTTTTCCCGGACGTCGCGTTCCGTATCCCCCGTCCGCGCCAACTCCACCGGTGGCTCAAACCGCAGCCGGTATTTGCGCAAATTTGCGTCCCAATACGCATACCCCGGAACCACCGCCGCACCCGTATGCAACGCGACGCGCGCGATTCCCGTCGTCGTGCACGCCGCCTTGCCGAAAAAATCCACGAAGATGCCTTCGCCCGGCATGGTGTTCTGGTCCGCCAGAATGCCCAGCGTTCCCTGCTCTTTCAGCACCTTTAACATCGTCCGCGCCGCTTCGTTCTTGTACACGGGAGTATTGCCGGAACCTCCGCGATATTCGTTGACCAGCTGGTCGAGCCGCGCGTTGTCCAGCGGCCGTGCCATATAGTGCAATGGAAAGCCGTAGAGCGCGTGCGCATAGGAAGACAGTTCCCACGCGCCGATGTGGCCGGTCAGATAGATCACGCCCTTGCCGCGGCTCTTCCCTTCCAGAAAATTCTCGTGGCCGTCGAGAATCACCGTTTCCTCAATATTCTCCCGCGTGTATTTCGGCAGACGCGCGAACTCCACCGCCATCCAGGCGAGATTTCGCGCCATGCCCTTCAACACGGCGCGACGTTGCGCCTCGCTCCATTCCGGAAACGCCAGCCGCAAATTGAACTCCGCCGTCTTCCGCAGTTTCGGCAACAGGAAAAGCAGCAATCGTGTTGTACCCGTGGCCAGCGCGCGCGCCAGCGGACGCGGCAACACCCCCAGCGCCTTCACAAACGACCACGCCATCGCGAATTGGATCCATTCCGTCATTTTGGAGCGCGGGAGCCCGGCTCCCGCTTTTGAAGTCGGAGGATCAATAGGTTCGATCCGTCTGGCAGGTTGCCCCGCGATGAGTTAAGAGTCACAGAATTTAAGGCCTAAGTTCTAATTTAGAAGCCAGCAACGAAAAAGAAAAATCCCGCTTCCGTGACAAATCCCTGTCAAGCCGTGCCGCGGGATACCGTGGCGTTCCCACCGGCCACTTACGACTTAAAACTTATAACTAATTCCCCTCAATGCTAAACTCCTCTTTCCGTGGCGCAAACCGACACCGCACTCCCGAGACCTAGCCCGCTCTCCCCGGCCGCGCGTCTTCTCTGGACCGCGCTGATCCTCGCCACCCTCTACCTGTGCTACTTCCACAACCTTGGCGCCCTCGGCCTGGTTGGCCCCGACGAACCGCGCTACGCCTGGATCGCGCGCAACATGGCGGAAACCGGCGATTGGGTCACTCCCCGGCTCTATGGGCAGCCGTGGTTCGAAAAGCCAGTGCTCTATTATTGGGGCGCGGCGCTCAGCTTCAAGCTCTTCGGCGTCAGCGAAACCGCCGCGCGCCTTCCGAGTGCCATCTGCGCCCTGCTGGCCACCCTCGCGCTCGCATGGCTCGCGTTGCGAACTTGGGGAGCCGAAACCGCGCGTTGGCTGCTGCTTCTGCTGCCCACCACGGTCGGCATGATCGGCTTCTCCCACGCCGCCGCGACAGATATGCCCTTCGCCGCGATGCTCACCATCGCCATGGTCTTCGCCGCCATTCTGCTCCGAATCGTTCCGCATGAGCTGGCTTCGTCCTTTACTTTCTCCACCTCCCTTACTTCGTTCTTCCTGGGTTTTTTCCTCGGCCTCGCCACGCTCGCCAAAGGTCCCGCCGCGCTCATTCTATCCGGTGGTGCTGTCCTTCTTTGGGCGGCACTCACCAAGCGCTGGCGCGACGCCTTCCGTTGCCTTCACCCCGTCGCCATTCTGAGCTTCTCCGCCACGGCGCTTCCCTGGTACGTCCTTTGCGCCCGCCGCAATCCCGATTTCCTCCGCGTCTTCATCATCGAACACAACTTCAAGCGCTTCCTCACCCCCGAATTCCAGCACATCCAACCCTTCTGGTTTTATCTGCCGATTATCCTGCTGGCGCTGTTTCCGTGGACGCTGTTGTTCCTCGCCGATGCGATACCGCGCGCCAATCAATTTTGGAAAGAACGGAGCTCCCAACTTTCTCCGTTCGCGGCGTTCCTTTGCTCCTGGCCACTGTTTTGCTTGCTCTTCTTCACGGCGTCCAAGTCCAAGCTACCTGGCTACATTCTGCCCGCTGTGGCACCGCTCGCGCTGCTCCTCGCCGAAATCGGTCGAAGAGGCTTGCGGAAAGCACCGGCAGCCCTTCGTTGGCCATTGTTCGCAACCGGCCTGGCGCTCGTACTCCTCGGCGTCGCCCTAAGGCAAGTTGCCCCAAAACTTCCCGCACTTTCCTGCGCGAGCCCGGTGTGCGGCGTCACCCGAATCTGGATCATCGGCGTCTGCGGCGGTCTGGTGATGGCCACATTGGCGGCCGCCGGCAAGCTCCGCGCTGGTCTGGTCGCTGCCGTGCTTGCGGTGCTGCTGCTCGTGGTGGAAACCGATCGTTTTCTCCCGAGTCTCGACCCCGGCGTGTCCGCGCGCGGTGCCGTTCGCGTCGCGCAAACGGTCTGGCCGGACTTCCAGGCGCGGCGCGCCGCGTCCTGGGATCTGAAACGTTCGTATTCATATCAGCTCAGCTACTACGCACACCGGGAAATTGCGGAATGGCGGCCGGGAGGTTCGGCGCCGATGTGGCTCTTCGTTCCCAGGGGAAAGCAGAGCGAGGCTGCGAACCTCGGTTTTCGTTGCGTGAGTTTTGCCGTTGCCCCCGCGGTGATTCCCTGCCGGGCAGACGAATCAATGAGCGCTCTTCGTGGCAGCCTTGGCGGCTGGAGCCGGGGCGGGAGCGGCACTGGGAGCACTGGGAGCGTACTGAGCGACCGGTAAGTGCGTAAGGAAGAATGTGACGATGCGATTTTCGTAGTCGCGCTTTTCGTCGTCCGCCAGATTCACAAAGTTTCCATGGGCAATGATCGCCGAATCTTTCGGCTCCGGAGCCTTCAAAAACATCTGGCGAGTGGTCTCGGCGAGTTCGGGGTCGTCACTCGCCTGGATAAACAGCATGGGCACCCCCGCCATGCTCTTCAGGTGGGCCGAAAGCGGCGGGTCGTCCTTATAGGCATAGTTCAGCCACTCGAAGCAGGTCTGCGCGGACTTCACCATCATCGGGAAGCCGCCGACTCCGGTCTTTTCGACGCCTATTTTCACCATCTGCTTCGGGCGGTCGTAGACCGAATCCAGCGCCAGCGCGCGCACACGGGGATCCTTTTCGGCCTCGCGCAACCCGGCATAGGCTCCCAGGTTGTATCCCCAGATGCCGAAACGCGCCGCGTCGACGTCGCTGCGCTGCGCTAATTTGTCGATCGCCGCGCGTACTTCGTCGGACTCCCGATACCCGAAAGTAGTAAATCCCCCATTCGCGCCGTGGCCCGCGAAATCGAACACAAAGGCGTTGTACTGATGGTCCTGCAAAGCCGAAACCAGCGTCAGCAATTCCCCGCGGCTGGATTCATATCCATGCAACAACACAATCGTGGGAGCCCCCACCAATCCCGGGAAAAACCATCCCTTCCGGTTGCCCAGGCCGGGCACCGTGAAATCCACCTCGTCGGGCCGCCCGGGAAACGTCTCCATGTTGATTTCGGAGTTGGTCTCCTGCGGTTTCACAATCCAGTAAGTCAACACCGCCGAAATCACCAAAGTGGCCAGCAGCGCGAAGAAAGTCAGCGCCAAAATAATGATGAGCAGCTTGGTGTACCAACGTCTCGGATAACGCAATTCGTCAATAATGGACATGGGCTAAGGGGCTGGCTGGGCCAGCAGGTCAAATTTCCGTCTGCACACAACTCCAGAACTCGATAGTCGAATGCTAGCATGCGCTATTTCTGTTCCGGGCGTCCTCATACGATATATGTGTCGGATTCGTATCTAAGTTAAGGTGTTGCTTTGGCAGGGACTCCCCCGAATCGGCTATCATGGCACGGGTGCGGGTCAGGGCCCGCCTCCGCGTCCGAATGAACATCATCGACCTGCGCCAGACAACCGTGCGCCAACTGGAGCCCCTGCTGGTGGAAGAAGCGGGCCATTGGCGCGAAGAACTCCATTGGGATTACCGCAGCGCGCTGGAACTCATCAAGCGCTTCCTGGACGCGCACGCGCTTTCCGGCTGCGTGGCCTTCGAAGGCGGCCAAGCCGTGGGCTACGCGTTTTACGTGCTGGAGGAGTACAAGGGCTTGATCGGCGGGCTCTACGTCACGCCCCGCCAAAATCAGGAACCCATCGGGCGGCGCCTGCTGGATGAGATGTTGTTCGCCATGCGCGCCCTGCCGCAGCTCCATCGCATCGAAGCGCAGCTGATGCCGTTTGGCGGCCCGGTCGAATTGGCGCTGCGCGATCAGGGTTTTCGGTTGTACTCGCGGCAGTTCATGCTGCTCGATCTGGCGCACAAGAGCGAACCCGTCCCCAGCATGAATTCGGGATTGCGCATCGACCGCTGGAACGACCGCTATTTTGAGCCCTGCGCGAAGCTGATCTATCTCGCCTATGCCAATCACGTGGATGGCGACATCAACGATCAATACCGCAGTCGCCATGGCGCGCTGAAATTCCTGAAGAACATCATCTTGCTGCCCGGCTGCGGCCAGTTTCTGCCCAACGCTTCCTTCGTCCTGCACCATCCGGGCACCGAGGAGTTGGTCGGCGCCGTGCTGACCAGCGAGGTTTCCGCCGGCGTGGGCCACACTACGCAAATTTGCGTGATGCCGGGCTTCCAGGGGCACGGCCTCGGCCGCATCCTGATGCTGACCGCCGCGGAAACGCTGCGCGCGCTGAAGTTCAGTGAGCTCACTCTCACCGTGACCAGCGAAAACCGCGCTGCGGTCCACCTCTACGAGCGCTTGGGCTTTTCCAAGGTGAGAACCTTCACCGCCGGCGTCTGGCCGAAGTAAAGGACCCGCCAATCAGCCTTCAGTTCCTGATCTGCTACTCTCTATAATTGAGCGCTCACCGAATTCACAATCACATCCGGCTTTGGTGGCTCGGCCTGAATAAGGATTCGCTGTGGTCCGATGACAAGTCCCCCATGACTGCCGCGATAAGATGTGTGGTCTGAAAAAGAATACTCACACGTGAGCTCAAAAAGACGATTCCCGCCCGCCTTCCCTTCGAATCCAATTTGTTTTGCTCCGTCGATCGCAGATTGGTTTAGCAGAGGATGACCTCTCAAAACTTCCACTGCAGCGACCCGGCCATTTTCGTCAACACGAATTCGCAGGACCACATTGCCAGCAATGCGGGATACTTGGGCGAGTATCGGATAAAAGAAAGGCCCAGTTTGCACTGGATGCAAATCGCTTCGATTAGCAAAAAGAGCTTCGCCATCGACATTCATGGCGCGTAGTTTCTTCTGCGCCGCTGCAAACTCGTCTCCCGGCAGCCACTTGATTTCTCCTTCTTGCGTTGCAGCAGCCATTCCCAGCGCGTAGCCAAAACTGGCCATCTTGGCGTCGCCGGTGAAATCCCAGGATTCCATAAATACGTCACTTGGCTTGTGATAGTGATTGTCCACGTAGTCCTTGGCGCGCGCTTCGCCCCACGCTGCATCGTGACCCTTGAATTTGATTCCCTGGTCGATGGAAAACGCGGGAATGCCCTGGCGGCCCAGACTGAAATGATCCGAGCGGTAGTAGTAGCCCGCCTCCGGATGGGCATCGGGCTTGATCGCCAGATCGAATTTCTTGGCAATGTTTTCGACCGTTGGAAAAAACGTGGTGCGTTCCGCGCCGCTCACTTCCACTTCCTCCGGAATTCCCAGCGGCTCCAGAGCGTCATAGTTCAGATCGAGGATTGGCATCACGGGCAGTTGGTCGAGGTGCCGGCCGAGATATTCGGAACCGAGCAGGCCCTGCTCTTCTCCGGTGACCGCGGAAAAAAGGATCGAACGCGGCGGCGCAGGTTTGGTCGCGGCCCAAACACGCGCCAACTCCAGCAGGATGCCGCAGCCTGTCGCGTTGTCCACCGCACCGTGATAAATCTGGTCGCCCTTCGCGCGCGAAGTATCGATCCCGAAATGATCGTAGTGGGCGGTGTAGAGCACCGCTTCGCCGCGCCGCTTGTCCCCCGTTGCGCCTTCCACCATGGCGACCACATTGCGCGAGGCAAACGGCCGAATCGCCGTCGCGATGTGCGCGTTTAAATGCACTGGCAATTCGATGGGCTTGAAATCCCGCGACTGCGCTTCCTTATAGAGTTTGTCGAGATCGTAGCCGCCCATGGCCACGAGCTTTTTCGCCACGTCCAGTTGAATCCAGGAAGCCGCCTCGAGCTTTGGCGTACCATCCAGTTTCAAGTAGGATCGCTCACCACCCCAGGAGTTCCGCACCACTTCCCACGGATAGCTGGCCAGATCGGTGCGATGAATGATCAACGTGCCGACAGCGCCGCGCCGGGCCGTCTCTTCATACTTGTACGTCCAGCGCCCGCTGTAAGTTAGCGCCTTGCCCTTGAAGAAATTCGGGTCGTTCGATTCCGGCTCGCTCACGAACAAAAGCGCCACCTTGCCATGCAGGTCGTAGCCCTTGTAGTCGTCCCACTTGTTCTCCGGCGAAGTGATGCCGTAGCCCACGAAGACGATCGGCGCGTCAATATCCACGCTAGGCGTCTGCGTCTCGTTGGTGGTGACGTAGTCATCGAGGTTCTTCAGCATCAGCGGCGCGCCGTTCGCCGGGACAAACTCAAAGGAAGTCGCGGGCAGTGTCCGTAGGCCCACCATCGGCACGTCCTGGAAAAACGTTCCGTTCGCGCCGGCGGGCTTCAGTCCGTAGCTCTTGAATTGCTGCACGATCCAGTTGGCCGCTTCGTCGCCACCCTTCTGCCCCGTGCCGCGTCCCTCCAGCGCATCGCTGGAGAGGTATTTCACGGTCGCGCGCATGCGCTGGGGATCGATCTTTGGCGCGTGATACTTTTCCGCCAGAAGTGCGCCCGCACCAATCCCAAGACAAGTCACCAGAATCATCCATCTGCGCATTCGAAATCTCCTTTATAGAATTATGGATCGCACGTGGAAATACCTAAAGCGAGCCTCCTGAATATGTTGGCCGGAGAAGAAGTAGTAGAAGTTGAGGAAGTGAGCAGCCAGCACGTCCACATTTCATTTTGGGAAGAGCCCCGATTTGTGAAAAGCCGCAAAAATCTCACAAATCTGCCTGCCATTCGAAACGCCGCCCTTGCAACTCCTACGACCGCGGAAACATAAGCTACTTTTCCTCAGTATCCAAATACTAACCTTCAGAAACTACTTGAACTGTCGGCGCGCCGACATTTTTCTTGCCCCACAATGGCCAGTTACTTCTTCACTGCGCGGTCTTTCAGCAGGTTTTTCAGCTCGGACATGAACTCCTGCACATCCTTGAAGTCCATGTACACGCTCGCGAATCTCACATACGCTACTTTATCCAGTTTTTTCAGCCGGTGCATGATCATTTCCCCGATTTCCGTGGTGGTCAGTTCCCTTTCCGTGGCTTCATGCACCACGCCTTCAATTTCATCCACGATGGCTTCGAGTTTCGGCGTGGGCACCGGACGCTTTTCGCACGCTTTCAGCAGGCCTTGCAGGATTTTCTGCCGCTCGAAGCGTTCGCGGCGGCCGTCCTTCTTGATGACCATGTAGGGAATTTCGTCGATCCGCTCGTAGGTAGTAAAGCGGCGGGAGCATTTCAGGCACTCGCGGCGGCGGCGGATGGTGTCTCCGGTGCGGCCTTCGCGGGAATCAATTACCTTGTCGTCAAGATGCGCGCAGAACGGACACTTCACTCGCTGGGCTCTCCTCGGTGGCCAGCAGCATAGTACAGGAAATAGCGAGCCGACATCAGATATCAGATATCCAAACCCGCGGCCGCTGGGGACAATCTCGACGAGCGGTCTAATTTTTCGCAACAAGCTATGGATATCTGCGCCGGGCGGCCCGCAAGATCAGGCGGATGGTTCGGCGATTTCGGCGTCAATTTCGGCGTTTTCCTGCTGGCGCAGGCGCTTTAGGTCGCCGAATCTCCAACCCTCGCGGAGCAGCAACGGGACGCCGGCGAAGGAGCAGGCCGCAAACGTGACCAGCCACAAAATCATGGCTGCGGCCACGGCGGCTTCCTGCTCCACGCCATACAGTTTCATGAACGCAAAAGCGGTGAGCGCCTGCGCGCCACCACCCACCGCTGGAAGCTGCACGGCGGAGCCAACCATGCTAAAGACAAGCACCAGCACGGCGTCGGCAAAGGTCAGCGTTGCCAGGCGCCCGCCGAAGCTACGGATCACCAGGAAGCAGACGGCGGCCACCAGCCACCAGTGCACCACGGAATAGAAAATCGCGGCGGCGACGTCGCCCGCGCTGCGAATCGTCTGGATGCCGCGGAAAAATTCCAAAAGGTTGCGGGCAAACCCGGTGCGCCAGCCGTGGCCGGCGGTCAGCCAGCCCTGCATGCGGCGCTCCAGAAAAGCGGAGCCATGCAGCCGCAAATAGATCAATCCTGTAAAGGCAACCACGGCGATCAGAGCAAACACGGTGCCGGCACTCCGGGCGCCTTTTTCAAACGCTTCGGCCGCGATTTGCGCGTCTTTGTCCCCGGATGGCCGGAAGATCAGCAAACCCACCGCCGCAAGCACGGCGGTGCACGCCGCATCGAGGATTCGTTCCAGCGCATAGACGCCGAACGTCCCCGACACGGGAACTTTCTCCTTCCGCGCGACCAGCAGCGGACGCACCGGTTCAGCCGCGCGGCCCAGCAAAAACATGGCGGAAAAGCCCGCAAGGTTCATGTTGTAGATGTTCCAGAAATGGGCCGGGCCGATGTGCTTTTGGAAGCCTTTCCAGCGCAGCGCACGCACCGCGTAGCAGGCATAGATTCCGACAATGGCAAGAAACAGGTAGGCGTAATTTGCGGTGCGAACGGCGTGCCAAAGGCGCTCGCCGCTGAACTCACTCAGGCTAAGGGAGCCTCGAAACTTGTACAGCAGGAGCCCGGCAACGAGGACCCCCAGCCCCCCAATCCACGCTTTCCTCGACTTTAATGCCATGAGCAAGCAGAGTACGGGGTGATACGGATTGCGTCAAGCGTGGATAACCGATGTGGTTACAACAATTTGTGACGGAAATCATTGTAAGCGAAGAACAGAGTGAGTAAGATGGCACGCAAATGGTCGGTTGGGATGGCCCTGCGGATGGGAACATTTCTGGGGCAATTTTCGTTCCATTCATTGGCAGGCCGAAAAACCTACCTGCGGGTTCTGCCTGAGCAGGTGACTGGAAGATGGGGCTGAGGAAGCTTGGAGCAGGATGCCCAACTGGTCCAGCATTGTCTCCAGGGCGATGGTTCGGCCTGGGAGGAACTTGTGCGCCGCCACACGCGCCGCATCTTTGGCATTTGCTATCGGTTCACGGGCAACCGCACCGAGGCCGAAGACCTCGCGCAGGAGGTGTTCCTGCGCGTGTACCGCACGCTGGGAACTTATCGCTCGGCGCACGGCGGCTTTGCCACTTGGGTCACCAGCGTGTCGCGCAACCTTTTAATCGATCATTACCGGCGCACCAAGCGCGATCGCCTGACCGATTCGCTGGACGACAAGATGCCCGTGGTGGAAAACAAGGAGTCCACGGCGCGCCGCCCCGATCAGCAGGCGCTGCTGGGCGAGTTGAGCATGCAGATACAGGGCGCCTTGACGAAGCTTTCGCCGGAACTCCGTGAAGCGGTAATCTTGCGCGACCTGCAGCAATTGGAGTACGCGGAGATTCAGTTGGTGTTGGGCGTGCCCGAAGGCACGGTGAAGTCCCGGATTAACCGGGGAAGAATCGAACTGGCTCGCATCCTGCAACAGTTGGGAGTGCGGCCGGCATGAAGAGGCACATGAGTTTCGTGGAGTTTTTGGTGGAGCGGATGAAGGCATCTTTGTTCGCGGGGGGCAAGCCATGAACTGGACTTGCGATCTGCTGGAAGCACGGCTGAGCGACTATCTGGACGGGTTGCTGCAGGGCCCGGAACGCGCGGAATTTGAAGCGCACGCGAAGTCGTGCCCGGATTGCGCTCCCCTGCTGGCCAGCGTGCGGAGTCTCGTTGGCGAGATGCACGCGATGGAAGACCTGGAAGCCCCGCCGCGGCTGATTTACGCCATTCTCGATAAAACGCTGGGCCCGCGCGAAACGGTCACCGGCTGGCAGGCTTTCCTGAATCTGATTCGCGGCATGGCCACGCCGAAGTTCGCCTATGGCGCGGCGAGCGTTCTGGCAACCCTGGTGATTCTGGCCAGTTCGCTGGGCTTTTCGTTCCGCAATCCGAAGCTGGCGGATTTGCAGCCCACCACGATTTATCGCAACGCGGACCGCCAGGCGCATCTGGTGTATGCGCGAAGCGTGAAGTACGTCAGCGACCTGCGCGTGGTGTACGAGATCCAGTCACGGCTGCGGCAGGACGAGAACAATCTGCAGACCACGCCGGAGGATGCGCTGCCGAAGTCCGTACCGGAAAAGGCGCCGGGACAAACCGATGATCGCAAGCCGTCCCAGCCCCGTCAGCAGAATCGCGCCAATGAAGCCGGCCATCCCCTGGAAATGCTGGCCGCCGGATTTCCGGTTTTCTGTGAGAGGAGCGTTCGATGAACTGTGCGGTGCATCCTGATCGGGAGGCATCCGGGTACTGCCGCAATTGCGGCAAACCGATGTGCGGCGATTGCCAGCACAAGGTGCGGGACGTTCTCTACTGCGAAGATTGCCTGGCGCAGCATGTGGGATTGCCCCCGGCGACTCCGCCGGCACCCGGAGCGGATGCGGCCAATCCGGTGCCATACGTTCCGCCCGCGCAGGCCACCGCCGCCCGGCACAACGGCGGACCCGTGGTGGCCTTTCTGCTGGGATTTATCCCCGGCCTCGGCGCGGTTTACAACGGCGAATACAACAAAGCCATCATGCACATCGTGATTTTCGGGCTGATTATCCTGGGAATCGCCAGCGACATCGGCGATGGCATCCGCAGCTTCCTGATTTTTCTGCTGGTAATCTTTCCGTTTTATATGGCGATCGACGCCATGCGCACGGCGAAAGCAAAAGTCAGCGGCGAACCGCTTTCGGATCCCCTGGAGAATTGGTCCGGCCAGCGGCCGCTGGGACCCATCATCCTGATTGCCGTCGGCGTGCTTTTCCTGCTGAACAATCTGGACGTCTTCGAGTTTCTGCATTTGCGGCAGCTGTTTCTGCCGTTGCTGCTGATTGGAATCGGATTCCTGATGCTGAAGAATCGCGTCGGTGGGAGAGGTTAATCGGAGGAACGGATGAGCGATCGGGTGAAATGCACCTGCCAGAGTTGCACGATACGCGGGTACGTGGGCCCCGCCGTGGTGATCACGGTCGGCGTGCTTCTGTTGCTGCATGAGGTGCAAGGCGGACGATTCTATTTTGGCAGCACGTGGCCAGTAATCCTGATTGTTATCGGGCTGCTGCACCTGGCTTCTTCGATGGCCTCGCGCGAAGGCCACATCGGCGCACCCCCGCCTCGGCCTGGCCCACCCGCGCCGCCTGCGCCGCCGGTTCCTCCCGCGCCTCCCGGGACGACGCCGCAAACTCCGTACCCCTCGCAGGGAAGTTAGTCCACCCATGGCCACGCCGACACGCAGCAGCGGATTGTTTTCCGGGTTGGTTCTGCTCTCCATCGGAGTCCTTTTGCTCGCGCACAATTACGGGCATCTGGACCTGAGCAATTTCTTCACCCGATGGTGGCCGCTGCTGATTATTTTCTGGGGGGCGGTGAAGCTCTATGAGCGCACGGCGGGCCGGCGCTTCGGTGGCGGCGACGGAGGTCGCATCACGGGAGGCGAGGTTTTACTGGTGGTGCTCATGCTGGCGCTGCTCGGAAGCGTGGTCGGCTGGGACTACACCACCAAAGAAGTCGACATCGGCGATAACTTCACTTTCGATCTGGATGTCGCTCCCGTGAAGGCGCCCGCCAACGCCCGCGTGCTAGTGAGCAACGGGCGGGGAGACATCAGTGTGCGCGGCTCCGACGACTCGGAGATTCGCGTGAGCGCTACGAAGGGAGCGAAAAGCTGGAGCGAATCGGGCGCCAGCCGGCTGACCAAGGCCGTGAACGTGGCGATTACACAAAATGGCGACGGCTTCGAGATTCGTCCGACGGGCTACGATCTCTCCGACCCGCGCATCAGCGTGAGCATGGAAGTGGCGATTCCGCAAAAATCTCCCTTGACGGTGAAAACCAATCGCGGTGACGTCACGATCAGCGGAATGTCTTCCGATCTCGCGATTACCGACGGCAAGGGTGACGTGGACGTCCGCGACACGAAGGGCAACGTGAACGTGGAAATGCGCAACGGCGACGCCAGAATTTCGGACACGCAAGGCGACGTAAAGGTATCCGGCAAGGGCGGGGAAGTGGACGTAAATGACTCGACCGGGAGCCTGACCGTGGACGGCGATTTCTACGGACCGGTGCGCGCCGACAAGGTGACCAGGGGCGTGCGCCTGGTGTCCGGAAAGACGGACCTGACCCTTTCGGCGCTGGGCGGCCACCTGGAAGCGGGTTCCGGCAATATGAACATCGTGGACGTGCCGGGAAACCTGAGCCTGCGGACGCGCGACACGGAAGTTAACGTGGAAAATCCCGGCGGCAAGGTGAATATTGACAATCGCAACGCGGCGGTGGGTGTGCGCTTTTCTGCGCCACCCAAAGACGACGTGGAGATTGTGAATTCGTCGTCGGAGATCGAGCTTACGTTGCCAGGCAACGCGAATTTTGAGGTCACCGCGGATTGCCACAACTGCGAAATTGACTCGGAATTTTCCGGGGTAAGCGCGACAAAAACGGAGTCCGGGGATTCGCACCTTTCCGGCAAAATCGGCAACGGCAAAGGCCCCAGGATTACGCTGAAGACGAGCTACGGAAATATTTCTTTGCGGCGCATTTCGGTTTCCGCACTGCCAAGGCCGCCGGCGCCGCCGCATGTACCCGAACCGCCGCATGAGTTACCGCCGGACACGGAGCAGTAGTTCAGCTAAGAGCGAGCGGTTGGCAGCGAACGGAAACCGGATTTCCTGGAATTTGGATTCGTTGGCCTCCCGCTAAAAACAAGCCTGGGTGCGCTATCTTGCGCACTTTTTCGCAGCACTGTTCTTTGCCAACTGCTCTCTGCTGGCTGCTCGCCGCATGCACCTGGCTGACAGCTCAACTCTGGATCACGGGGCCGCAAGCCGGCGCAATTCCTTGAAGAACGATGGATAAGAGACCCCGGCGCAACCAGCGTCGAGTATTTTGGTCTCGCCTTTGGCGGCGAGGCCGGCGACCGCGAACGCCATGGCGATGCGGTGATCCCCGCGCGGATCGATTTCCGCGCCGTGGAGCGGGCCCGCGCCGCGGCCCTCCACGCGTAGGCCGTCGGGGCGCTCTTCTACTTTCGCTCCCATGCGTTTCAAATTTTCCGCGAGCGCGGCGATGCGATCGCTTTCCTTCACGCGCAATTCCTGCGCATCGCGAAACTCGATTCCCTCCTGGGTGTACGGTCCCAGCGCCGCGAGCATCGGAAGTTCGTCGATCAGCAGCGGCACCAGATCGCCGGAGACGAGGCCTCCCTTCAACGGCGCGCCTTTCACGGAAAGATCGCCAATCAATTCTCCCTGCTTGCTTTGCAGATTCAGGACGGTGACGGATGCGCCCATTTGCTGAAAGAAATCCAGAATCGCCGAGCGGGTGGGATTCAAGCCAACGTTGGCGATATACAGACTCGATTCCGGAAACAGCGACGCCGCGGCGATGAAGAAGACCGCAGAGGAAAGGTCGCCGGGCACGTCCAGGGATTTGGGCTGCAGCGCGGCCTGGCCGTTCCGCGCGGCGAGGCCATGTATGGAGACGGTGCGCCCGCGCTTTTCGATATGCGCGCCAAATTCTTCCAGGGCGAGTTCGGTGTGGTCGCGCGTTTTGGCCGGCTCGGTGACCTGCGTGATTCCATCGGCATAAAGACCCGCGAGCAGCACGGCGGACTTCACCTGCGCGCTGGCCATGGGCATTTCGTAGTGGATCGCGTGGAGCTTGCCGCCGCGGATTTCGAGCGGGGGGAAGTTGTCGTCTTTGGCGCGAATTTCCGCGCCCATTTGGCGCAGCGGAGCGACCACGCGCTTCATCGGGCGTTTCTGGAGCGAAGCATCGCCGCTGATTTTGGTGGAAAAGTCCTGGCCGCTGAGGATGCCGGAGAGCAGGCGAATGGTGGTGCCGGAATTTTCCGCGTCAAGAGCGCGCCAACTGGATTTCAGGCCGTGCAGGCCATGGCCGGTGATTTTGATGGTGGTGCCGTCGACTTTGACGTCCGCGCCCAGCGCCTTCACGCAACCCAGCGTGCTGTGGCAATCGCGGGCGGCGGCGAAATTGCGAAGTTCGCTGACGCCGGAGGCGAGCGCCGCGAGCATGGCGTAGCGGTGGGAGATGGATTTGTCGCCGGGAAGTTCGAGGGGGCCGGAGAGAGAATGAACCGGGTGAATGAGTTCCGTGGTCATGGGCAAAGAAATTTTAGCATGCGGTTCTCAGGAGTGTGGAGGCGCACCTCCCGCCTCTCGGGCTGAAG
This sequence comes from Candidatus Eiseniibacteriota bacterium, assembly GCA_035518915.1. GTDB lineage: Bacteria > Acidobacteriota > Terriglobia > Acidiferrales > UBA7541 > Acidiferrum. Next base: position 38,167 of record DATIXE010000013.1, on the reverse strand, counting down.
CGGGCTCGCCCGAACGAATGGTTTGGCGATGGGTTTACGCATCAAGAGCGGGAGCTTTGTTAGCGCAGTCCGAAGCCTGTCCCGGCGGACAGTTGCGCGGGCGAACGCGGGGTGAATTCGGGTGAAAGCGGCGCGGGGTGGCCTGCGTATCCTATGTAGGAGCCGCTACGTCTTAGTGATCGAGAGGAACGTCATGTCCCCCCGCAGTGCGATGGTGCAATTATTGAGCAAAGCCGCAATCGGCATTGCGGCGCTTTTTGTGGTGAGCGTGATGCTCGCCGCCATTCCGAATCACCGGCAGCCGGCGATGACGCCGGCATCCGCGGAAGCCGTTTCCTACGGGCAGGATGCCCAGGGGCAAGAGCCCGCGATGGATCACAGCCAGATGCCGGGCATGTCCATGGAAGAAGCGCAATCCACGGAGCAGGCGGCCACGCACGCCATGGAACACATGCATTCCGGCGACGCTCCGCATATGCACATGAGCTCGTCACGGCCGGAAACTCCGCAGGATCAAGCGCGGGCCGAGGAAATCGTGACGGAGTTGCGCGCCGGCATCGCGAAGTACAAGGACTACCACGTGGCATTGGCAGATGGTTACAAAATCTTCCTGCCCAATCTGCCGCAAAAGGAATATCACTTTACGAATTACGCGAACGGATTTCTCGAGGCCTTCACGTTCGATCCGGCACGGCCCACCTCCCTGCTCTACAGGAAAACCTCAGACGGTTATGAACTGGTGGGCGCGATGTATACGATGCCGAAGCGCGCCAGCGAGGATCAGCTCAACGCGCGTGTGCCGTTAAGCATCGCCACCTGGCACCAGCACACGAATTTGTGCATGCCGCCGCGGGGCGAACGGCAGACCGCGGATTGGACGAAATTCGGATTGCGCGGCTCCATTGCGACGCGGGAAGCGTGCGACGCCGCAGGCGGCACGTTTTATCCGGTGATTTTCGGCTGGATGGTGCACGTGTATCCGTACGAGGATTCCACGGGCAAGATTTTTGCCATGCACCATGCGGAGTGAAAAGCAGTCGTAAGTTTTAGGTTGTAAATTTTAAGTCGGAGCCGCTGGTTTCAACCTTTGCCGCCCACCAAAAGGACCTCAGAGCATCCAGTTTGCGGCGGTGCCTGGCGGACGACTCGCATCCAGAGATCCCGCCGCCAGAGAAGTGCCTATACGCATTACTGATCTTTCAATTTCAGGCGGGACTTGTTTTCCTCGAGGAACTCGCGCAGGTCTTTTGTGGCGTCGAGCAGGCGCACCCACTGCTCGTAGTAGAGCGTGACGGGAAAGCGCCCGAGGCCGTAGACACTCACTCCCCCTTTTTCACCCACGCGAAATTCGAGCGCGCCTTTCTTGCGGCCCTCTGCTTTTTTTTCGAGTTCCGCGATGCGCGCGAGCAATTCCTCTTTTGTCGGTTCGGACATGGATTCCCTCCAGTTTTGGTCTGGCCCATAGTCCCACACAACCGAAGAGGCGCGCTACTGCATCGAGTTCTAGGACGTCTAAGTCCCCGGGACTAGACTGGCTACGCGAGGGGTTGAATTGCGTACCACGGGGCCGCCCGGTATCATGGGCGCTCGCGTTTCTCCAGTTCGGGGGATAGACCTTCAGATGACCGGCCGTGGATTCCAGCGCATCGCGTATTTCCTTCTACTAGCAGCATTTGTAGCCAGGACTTCGGCAGCGGCCACACCGCCGCAATCGAATGAAATCCTGCCGCTTTCCCAGGTGCAGGCCGGGATGCAGGGGTACGCGTACACGGTGTTTGCGGGAGACCAGGTGGAGAAATTCGACCTGGTGGTGCTGGGCGTGATGCCCAACTTCCTGGGGCCGAAGCAATCGATCATTCTGGTGGAACTTAAAGGGCCAAAGGTGGAACACACCGGCGTGGTGGCGGGCATGAGCGGCAGCCCGGTGTATCTGGATGGAAGATTGGCAGGGGCGCTATCTTTGAAGCTGGGCGTATTCACGAAAGAGGCCATTGCCGGCGTGACCCCGATTGAAGACGTTCTCCATCCTCCGGTGCAGAGCACAGCCGCCGGGGGTTCCGGCGACTTTGCGCTGCCGAACGGCACTTTGGCGCAGAGCGGCTTGCCCAACGGGGCGGCACTGCAGCCAATCGAAACGCCGCTGGTCTTTTCGGGATTTCAGCCCGCCGCGCTGCAGCCCTTCGCCGCGCAATTGCAGAGCTACGGATTTGTGACCGCGCAAGGCGGCACGGACAAGTCGCAACCGGAGACGCACAGGCTGGAGCCCGGAGACATGGCGGGTATGGTGCTGGTGCAAGGCGACGCTTCGATCAATTCCGCGTGCACAGTGACCGCGGTGCGGGGCGACAACGTTTATCTGTGCGGCCACCCCTTCCTGAATTTTGGCGACGTGCAGATGCCCATGGCACGCAGCCGCGTGGTGACCACGCTTTCTTCGGAGCTTGCCTCCACCAAAATAGTGAACATGGGCGAGCCGATCGGAACGATCACCGGCGATCACCTGACCGCGGTTACCGGGAAGCTCGGACCGCCGCCGCCGATGATTCCGCTGGACCTGACGTTCGCGAAGGGCAACCAGGAGAAAAAGCTGCACTTCGAAGTTGTGAACCATCCGAAATTGACGCCGCTACTGGTGGCGCTGACCACTTACAACGGAGTGAGCCAGAATTATCTCTACGGAGAAGGCACCACGCTGCATCTGAGCGGTGAAATCCGGTTGAAGGGCCACGTTCCGGTGCAGATCGAAACCTCCGTGGCGCCGACGGATTCGATGGCGCCGGACAGCCTGCCGATCGCGATGGCGGTACAGAACGCGTTTGGAAAGCTGTTCACCAACGATTTTGAAACGCCCGCCGTCGAGCACATCAGCTTGCGAGTCGACAGCCTGCCGGGCAGGCGTTCGTTCACGGTAGACAGCGCCTGGCTGGAAAAAGGCGAGGCCGCCCCGGGAGAAACGCTGAAGGTGCGCGTGCTGGTGCGGCCGTATCGCGGACCGGAACAAATCGAGGAAACGACGGTACGCGTGCCGGATCAGATCGCGCGGGGCACGACGCTGCGCGTGCTGGTGAGCGATGCGGACTGGATGAACCGCGCGTCGCGAGGATTCATGTTCGCGGGGATGGGCGCCGCCTCAGGTCCGAACGGTCTGGACCAGTTGATCACGGTGATCAACCGCGAGCGGCACAATGACCGGCTGTACGTCGGGCTGTTCATGCCGTCGCCGACGCTGGTCTGGGACGACAAGGAATTGCCCAACGCGCCGCTTTCGCAAATCAACGTGGTGGACGGGCGGCCCGTGCCCGGCAGCGTGCAGGTGTTACGGGAATCGCTCGCGAGCGAGTCCTCGATTCCGTTGGGCGGTCCGGTATCCGGGCTAATCTCCTTGAATCTGCAAATCCGGTGAATCCATTCATGTCAAATCGATTCGTTCGCATCCTTGTGCCCTGCGTGATTCTCGGCGTCGCGGCTACTTCCCTGCTGGCGGAGCATACGCGGCGCTGGCGGCAATCCACGTACGACGACTTCCAGAAAGGCACCGCGAAGGGCGTGGCCGTGCGCAGCGACGGGCACCTGGAGCTTGCGCCGAAATTCTCGCTGCTGGCCGATGCCGATGCGTCATATTTGTGGTCGTTGAAGACCGATGGTAACGGCGCGCTCTATGCGGGCGGCGGTTCGCCAGCCAAGGTGTTCCGGTTCGAAGGGAGCGGGAAGCTGAAGACGGTGTTCGAGTCCACGGACCTGCTGGCGCAGGCCATCGCGTTCGACAGCAAGGGGACGCTGTATGTGGGGACCTCGCCGGACGGCAAGGTGTACAAGGTGTCGGCGTCGGGAGAGAAAAGCGTCTTCTTTGATCCAAAGACGAAATACATCTGGGACCTGGCGTTCGGAGCGGACGGCACGCTTTACGTTGCCACGGGCGACAAGGGACAGATTTACAGCGTGGCGCCGGACGGCAAGGGCGAACTGTTCTATGCCAGCGACGAAGCGCACATAAAGGTGCTGGGATTCGACGCCAAGGGCGAGCTGCTGGCCGGAACGGAGCCGAACGGGCGAGTCCTGCGCATCACGCGGGCTTCGCAGAAAAACGCGAAAAAGGCCGGCGAAAGCGGAGGCGCGGAAGGATTCGTGCTTTATGAGACGGCGAAACGCGAGGTTACGGCGCTGGCGACCGCGCCAGACGGGACGCTTTATGTGGCGGCGATCGGGGAAAAGGCGCGCACGCTGACGTCGGCGCCCTCCGCGGTGATCACCACTTCACAGGGGACGACGACCATCACCAACGTGACCCCGCTGGGCGGGCAGGTGGCAGCGCCGTTCGTGGCCTATCCGCAAGCCATTTCCAGCAGCATTTACCGGATAGCGCCGGATGGCGCGCCGGAGGAACTCTGGAGTTCGCGGGACGAAATCGTGTACGCGCTGGGCCTGAATTCGGACGGCCGCTTGCTGGCGGGCACGGGCAATGCTGGTTCGCTGCTGGTGATAGACGGGCGCGGCGTCTACGCGCAGCTGGCGAAGTCCGGCTCGTCGCAAATTACGGGAATCGCGCGGGCGGCGGGCGGAAAAGTGTATTTGTGCACGGCAAATCCGGGAAAGGTGTTTTCGCTGGGGCCGGAATACGAGGCGGAAGGAACGTTTGAGTCGCAGTCGTTCGACGCAAAATTGTTCTCCGAATGGGGCCGCATCGAATGGTGGGGACCTCCGGCCGCGAACACGCCGGGCCCGGGAGGAAAGGAAGGCAATTCGCCGCGGTTGGAGTTTTTTGTGCGCAGCGGCAACACGCAGGATCCGGGCAAGGAATGGTCGCGGTGGTTCGGCCCTTACAGCAGTTCCGGTTCGCAGATGGAAGCGCCGCCGGCGCGATTTTTGCAGTGGAAGGCGGTAATTCACGACGGGCGGCCGGGAGACGGCGTCGATTGGGTGAGCGTGGCCTATCAGCCTAGAAACGTCGCTCCCGTGATTGACGGAATCGCGATGCAGGATCCCGGTGTGCGCGTGCAGTCGCCGGTGGTGATTACCGGGCAACTGGGAAGCGTAATTCTGAAGCAGCCGAGCGCGCCAAGTTCGACGGGCACGATCGTGACGACAACCACGACGAAGTTCGAGCAGCAGCCCCAGGGCTTCAGCGAGAAGGGTTATGCCTCAGTCCTGTGGACGGCACATGACGACAACGACGACGATTTGAAGTACGCCATCTATTTCCGCGGAGAAAACCAGCGGGATTGGCTGCCGCTTAAGGACAATCTGGACCAGAAGTTTTATTCGTGGGATACCACGACGATGCCGGATGGCGCCTACTACCTGAAGATCGTGGCCAGCGATGCGCCGTCCAATCCTCCCAGCGACGCGCGGAAGACCGAGCGGGAGAGCGAACGGTTCGTGATTGACAATACGCCGCCGGTGATCGAGAAGCTGGAAGCCAGTGCAACGGGAATGAACGCGGACCGGTCCCAGGGAGTTTCATATGATTTTTCGTTCACGGCCGTGGACGGAACAAGCAGCATTGACCGAGCGCAATACAGCGTGGACGGCGGCGACTGGATCCTGCTGGCTCCGAGCCAAGGGATCAGCGACAGCCGGACGGAGAGGTATTCGTTCACGGTGCGGCACCTTGCGGCGGGCGAGCATACCATTGCCGTGCGGGCCTACGACCGTTTTGAAAATGTGGGCGCCGGGAAGACTTCGATTACGATTGCGAAGTAGCTCCTAATGCAAAGCCCACCGGCAAGCGCCGGCTCGCAAAAACGCGAGATGGGGCAGTGGTGCCTGGGCCGCCAGGCGCCTCAGGGCTTCTGCAGGGACTTCGGAACGACGGGCTTGACGATTTCCGGGCCGGGCGCTTTCTGCGCTTCAGGCTCGAGGTAGGCTTCGATTTCGGCCCCAAAACCCATGCGGCCGTCGCTGTAGGAATCCGCCCGGGCGTGCACCACGCGGGCCTTGCAATGGGTGTCGTCGGGCTTGCCGCCGGTCACTTCGGCGGGCATGCGAATGGTGGCCTCGATGGGCGTCCCCACCTGCAAGGGCGCGGAAGTCACAAAAAAGAATCCGCCGCGAGAGACGTTGATGGCCTCGGTGTAGTGTTCGCTCTGGTCGCCGGCCAGGCTAATGGTGCGAAAACGCAGGGGGATACGAAGACGGTAACGCTCGAGATGTCGGCGTTCACTGGTGGCCATGTTGTCTCTTGCGCGGTGCGGGGATGGGCGCGCCTACGCGGGTCTTCGAAGCCCTAGAGTATCACCGGGAGCAGGAGAATCAAGGGATTCCGAGGTAGAGGAAGGCTGCTGCGGGTGGGGAACCGGGAGTGACACGAAGGCCGCCTCCCAGACCGGGTCGGCTATAAATGAGGCGCCCCGGTGGATTACACTGGGGCTATGGCGAGCACGCATTTGACCCCGGAGGAGGTGGGCACCTCGATTGACTGGAAAACGATCGAGGCGGCGCACGAGCGTATTCGACCGCGGATACACCGCACGCCGGTGATGACCAGCCGGTCGCTAAACGGGATGGCGGAGGCGGAACTTTTCTTCAAGTGCGAGAACCTGCAAAAGACGGGTTCGTTCAAGATTCGCGGGGCGACCAACGCCGTCTTCTCATTGAGCGAGGGAGAAGCTGCGCGAGGCGTGGTGACGCATTCGAGCGGCAACCACGCGGCGGCGGTGGCGTGCGCGGCGGCATGGCGGGGCATTCCCGCGTGGATCGTGATGCCGAAAAACGCGCCGGCCGTGAAATGCCGCGCGGTGGAATCGTACGGGGGCAAGATCACATTTTGCGAGCCAAAGGTTACGGCGCGGTCGGAAGCCGCGGCGCGCATCCAGGCGGAAACCGGCGCGGCGTTGATCCATCCTTATGATGACGACCGCATCATTGCGGGACAGGCGACGGCGGCGAAGGAACTTTTGGAAGACATTCCAGACCTGGATGCGGTGCTGACTCCCGTGAGCGGCGGTGGCTTATTGAGCGGGACCTGCCTGGGTGCGCACGGATTGCGGCCAGATGTGCGCGTCTACGGCTGCGAGCCGGAACTCGCCGATGACGCATACCGCTCGATCAAGAGCGGGGCCCTGCAGGCGCTGGAGGCGAGCGACACGATCGCGGACGGGTTGCGCGCGTCGCTGGCGCCGCGGACGTTCGCTATTTTGCGGAAGCAGGTGGCAGGGATTCTGCTGGTGAGCGAAAAAGAGATTGTGGAGACGATGCAACTGGTGGCGCAACGGATGAAGCTGGTGATTGAACCTTCGAGCGCGGTGGCGCTTGCGCCCTTATTGCGCGCGGGGGGGATTCCGGGGTTGAACCAGCGGATGCGCAAGGGAAAGCCGGTGCAGCGAATCGGGATTATTTTTTCGGGCGGGAATGTGTAGACAAAACGCAGGGCTACCCTGGGCTTGCGCCCGGGGCTGCGGTGTGATGCGCCGCTTGCGCTTGCTTTAGCGCTTCGGGGTTTTGATGGGTTCGGGAGGACGCGGCGGCAGCGTCTTCGGGTTGGCTTCGATGGCCTTCATGACTTCGGCGATGCCGCGCTCAAGCTGCGGATCGCGGCCGGCGATGACGTCGGCGGGATCGTTTTCGACGACGATGTCCGGATCCACCCCGTGGCCTTCGATGACGTATTGCCCGGCGACGGAGCCGGTGGCCGCCTCAGGCACAAACACCGTGCCGCCATCGAGGAGCGGGCCGCGCCCGTTGATGCCCACAACGCCGCCCCAGGTGCGCTTGCCGATCAGCGGACCGAGCCCCGCCTGACGGAACATGTACGGGAAAATGTCGCCGTCGGAAGCGGAGGTTTCATTGATGAGGCAGACCTTCGGGCCGTAGAAAACCGCGTCGGGATACGTCCCGGTCTGATGATCCACCCGGTCGTACTCGACGCCAAGGAGCTGGCGGCGCAGCCTTTCGATCAACATCTGCGAAATGTTGCCGCCGCCGTTGCCGCGGACATCCACGATCAGGCCCTGCTTGCGAATCTGCGGGTAGTAGTTTTTGATGAATTCGCGGATGCCGTCTTCGCCCATGTCGGGAATGTGGATGTAGCCGACCTTCCCGTCGGTGGCCTTGGTGACGGCTTCGCGGTTGTGGTCGACCCAGGCAAGGTAGAGCAGGTCGGTCTCGTTGGTGATCGGGCGATAGGTGATGTTGCGCGAGCCGTCCATGGTGGGCTTGGAATTGACGGTCCACTGCACGGGGCGATTGGCTTTGTTGCGCAGGAATTCGTAAGGATTGTCCTTGGCGGTCAGTTCGCGGCCGTCAATGGCGAGCACATAATCGCCTACTTTTACGTCCACGCCAACTTCGGTGAGCGGCGAGCGGTAGTTTTCCTCCTGATTTTGTCCGCGGAAAATTTCGGATATGCGGTAGCGGCCGGAGGCGGCGTCGAGTTCAAAACGCGCGCCGGGGAGAGCCACCTTCGGGCGCTTGGGCATTTCCCAATCGCCGCCGACGATGTAGGCGTGCGAGACGCTGAGTTCGGCGACGAGTTCTCCCAGGACGTAATTGAGATCGGAGCGGTGGGCAACATAGTCCACCAGCGGACGATACTGGGCAAGCAGAGCGTTCCAGTCGTAGCCGTTCATGTTCTTGACGTAGAAGAAATCGCGATAGCGGCGGCCGACTTCGTTGTAAATTTCTTCCCACTCCTCGTGGGGGATGCGATCCGCCATGAGGTTGGCCGTGGAGACGGGCTTGGCACCGGCTTTGCCTTCGGGCTTGGCGTCGTAAAGTTTAAAGCCCGAATCATCACGCACGAGGACCTTGCTGCCGTCCTGGGAGACGGAGAAGGTGTCGATTTTTTCGGCCAGGGTGGTTTCCTTGCGATCCTTGATGGAATAGACCTCTAGGTCGGCCGGCGGATAGGATTCGCGGCCATAGAAGGGCGCGCCATCGTGGGAGAAGAGGAGATAGCCCTTGGTGGCGACGAGACGGAAATAGTTGTCGGCATCGATCGGCACGCGAGTAACGCGATCGGCGAGACCATCGAAGTCGATGGTCATATATCCCGGTTTTTTTTCTTCTTTCTTTTCTTCTTTCTTCTCGTCTTTCTTCTCCTCTTTCTTCGCTTCCTTCTTGTCTGAGGAGGCTTCCTTGCCCTTCTCGGGCGATGCCCCTTCCTTGGTGATGGTCACTTCATCGCTTTCCGGCGGAAAAGGATTCTTGGTGTCCTTGCGAAGCGCGAGGGCGTAGAACGAGTTGCCGCGATCGGTGGCGTAGTTGAATTCGATAAGGCTGAGCTGCGGATAGAAGGTGTGAACGCTGATGAAGTAGAGATAGTTACCCTCGGGATCCCAGGTGGGAGAGCCGACGTCGAAGTAGTCGTTGGTGACGCGGTGATTTTGGGCGGCGGCGGCGCTCCAGATGTAGAGCGAGCTGAAGTTGTTGGCATTGTCGAGAAGATAGGAAAGATAGCCGCCGTCGGCGGACCAAGCATAGTCATGGACGCGGCCGCGGGGATTTTCGGCGATGGTGGCGACTTTCTTGTCGTCCATCGAGAGGACGAAGAGCTTGTTTTCCGCGTCGGAGAAGGCGATGCGCTTGCCGTCGGGCGACCACACCGGCTGGTAGAGCATGGACTTGAAGCCGTGGGTCAGCTCCTCCTGTTTGCCGGAGCCGTCCTGATTGATGACGTAGAGTTCCTCTTCACCGTCGAGGTCGGAGATATAGACGATTTTCGAGCCGTCGGGGGACCACTGGGCCCATTTTTCGTGAGCATTGGAAGAGTCCGTGAGATTGCGCGTGGGACCTTTTTCGATCGGGGCGGTGAAAACGTCACCGCGGGCAACGAAGAGGGCGCGTTCGCCCTTGGGGCTGAGGCCGAAGGATTCGATGTCGTTGGCCGCGGAGACGCGGGAGGGGCGCATCGCGAGCGCATCGGTGGGAACAGTGATGGAAATGTGGCGCGACTGGCCCGAAGTAATGTCGTAGATATTCAACTCGCCGTCGGATTCATAGACGATCTGGTTCTTGTGGTCGGTGCTGGGCCAGCGGAGGTCCCACTTGGTGCTGTGGGTCAGCTCATCGGTTTTTTTCGTTTGAATGTCGTAGGAGTAGAGATTGAGGGTGTCGTCCTTGTCGGAGGAGAAGAATATTTTGTCGCCCACCCACATGGGGTCGCGATGGGAACGCGGATCGTTCGTTATTTTTTCCGCGGCGTGGGTCTTCAGATTGAAGATGTAGAGCTGTTGGGCCCAGCCACCGGAATAGCGCTTCCAGGTACGGAAATCACGGAACAGCGGTGAATAGACGACATCGCGGCCGTCGGGGGAGAGATCGCCAGCACCGGAGGTGGGCATCAGAAGAGGCTGCGGGAGGCCGCCATCCACGGAGACGGTATAAAGGCGGCAATCGCCGAGATCGAAGTGGTCGCGGAGGGAGCGAAAGACGATGGACTTGCCGTCGGGAGTCCAGCCGTAAACCTGATTGTCGTAGCCCCAGCGAGGAGTAAGCGGGCCGCGGGCGGGATAGTAGGTGAGCTGCTTGGGAATGCCTCCGGTGACGGGGATGACGTAGACCTGCTCGTCGCCGTCGTACTGGCCGGTGAAAGCGATCCATTTGCCGTCGGGAGAGAATTTCGCGAAGACCTCGATTCCCGGATGCGCGGTGAGGCGCGTGGCAAGTCCGCCGGAAGTGGAGGCGATCCAGAGATCGCCAGCGTAGGTGAAGACCACCTTGTCGGCGTGAACATCGGGGAAGCGGAGCAATTTGGTTTGAGCGTTGGTATTTGCAGCCAAGGCGAGAGCAAAGCACAGGCAGACGACGGCAAGAAAACCACGACGTGGCATGAAAATCCTTTCCAAAGCGCGATGTATCGAACGAGTGCGGACAACGAGGAAGGCGCCCGGCAGGCCCGCTCGACCCCAAGAGAGTGCATGGAATTGTACCCCGGGAAACGGAGTGAATGAAAAATAAACGGGAGAGAGCGCGGCTTGGGCAGTGCAGCAGAAATGCGAAGAGGCGCCGCGTGTTGGCGAACTAGGAACGTTGTGGAGGTGGCTCGATTGTCCGGCCCGGCGGGGGAAGTTAAAATTTCAGGCGGATGTTCCCTCTCACAGGGGTAGTGGTTCGGCTTCCGGGCTTGCAATCGAGAACGCCATGTCCCCGTCCTCCGAAGCGTCGTTACCGCCGGAGCCGACCTCGAGGTGGGTGGAGTCTCGAATCTTGCGCAGACGGCTTGGGATCTTTGTTTTCCTTCAATTCCTTCTCAGCAGCGGCGCTCCCGCATTCGGGCAAACCGCCGATCGCGTAACGCAGGCGGCCGGGCGGGCGCTCGCGCGGATCGCGCACAGCGCGCCGGCGTGGACCGCATTCGCGACAGATGCGGGACGGGTGGAGGCGAACCACGCCATGCCGCGGATGCTGCTGGCGCTTTCGCCGGCCGCGGAAAAGCAGCAGGCGCTGCGGCAATTTCTGGATGACTTGCAGAACCGGCAATCGCCGCAATACCACCACTGGCTGACGCCGGACGAATTCGGCAAGCGATTTGGCGTGACCCCGGAGCAATCGGAATCGGTGCGGCAGTGGCTGGCGGCCAGCGGATTCCAGGTGGAGCCCGCGTCGCGGAGCCGGCTGTGGGTGGAGTTCAGCGGCACGGCGCAGCAGGTAGAGAGCGCGTTTCACAGCGAGCTGCACTATTACGAGTGGCACGGGAAACGCTACCTGGCGAACGCAACCGACATTGCGGTGCCAGCCCAGTTCGCGGAAATTACGCGCGGGGCAGTATCGCTGGACAATTTTGGAAAGCGGCCGACACGGCCGACGGCGGGACCGGGGCAGCTTCAGCCGAACCTGACCGCGAGCGGGCAGACGAACGTCTATTACGTGGCGCCGGGAGACTTCGCGGCGATTTACAACACCAAAGGATTGCTGAGCAGCGGGATTGACGGAGCGGGGATCGCGATTGCGGTGACGGCGCAGTCGCAGATCGAACTTTCGGACATGCAGGCGTTCCGGCAGATTTTTGTCTCCGGGCAGGCGAACGATCCGAATTACATCCTGAGCGGGCCCGATCCAGGAATCGCCGGGCCCATTGATTTGCAGGAAGCGCAATTGGACGTGGAATGGGCAGGGGCGGTGGCGCCGGGAGCAACGATTGACCTGGTGATTGCGGGCAGCACCGACACAACGAGCGGCGTCGACCTGGCAGCAATCTACGCGATTGACAATCGCATTGCACCGATACTGACGTACACCTACGGCGCGTGCGAGACGCTGCTTTCGCCGACGCAGAACGCGTTTTACAACTCGCTGTGGCAGCAGGCCGCGGCGGAGGGCATCACCGTGCTTGCGGCGACGGGAGACAACGGCGAAGCGGGCTGCGACGCGCCTTTGGCGGGAACTCCGGCATTTCACGGGCCGGCGGTGAATGGCGCCGCGGCGACCCCCTACAACGTGGCCGTGGGAGGAACGCAGTTCACGGAAGGCGCGAATCTTTCGGCATATTGGGGCGCCAACAACGAAAACTTTGCATCGGCGCTGGGATATATCCCCGAAGCGGCATGGAACGAAAGCTGCGATCCGGGACAAGCCACGACGGCGACGAATTGTGTTTTCGGAAATGGAAATTTCAGCCTGCTCGCTGGAAGCGGCGGGGCGAGTTCGCTGTATGCCAAGCCAGCGTGGCAGACGGGACCGGGCGTGCCCGCGGACGGAGCGCGCGATTTGCCGGACGTGGCGCTGGCCGCGGCGGCGAGCCACGACGACGTGGTGTATTGCAACAGCGTGACGGGCACGGCATGCGAAATCAACGAGCAAGGCGAGGTGGTCGGGCTGACGCTGGTGGGCGGGACCTCGGTTTCGACGCCGGCGATGGCCGGAATACTGGCGCTGGTAGAGCAGAAGAACGGTGCGTACCAGGGGCAGATTAACTACACGCTCTATAAATTGGCGCAAGCGAACAGCTGCAACTCCTCCAATCAAACGAATCCGACGGCGCAAACGGCCTGCGTTTTTTACGACGTAACCGCGGGCAACAATGCGGTGCCTTGCGAGGGAGGATCGCCGGGGTGCTCTTCTCAACAGAATGGCGTGAACGGGGTATTGCTGGGCGGAGCCGCGGGAGTTGGCTATGACTTGGCGACAGGGCTTGGGTCCGTGAATGCGATGAACCTGGCGAATCTGTGGAACTCGACGTTTCTGACCGGCACGGAAACGGCGCTGCAGGCGCCGACGAGTTTCGCCCACGGGACTTCGGTGACGGTTAGCGGAAGCGTGACTTCGATGGGTAGCGCGGGATCGCCGACGGGAATGATTTCGTTGACCACCGGTACGACGGGGGCGGCTCCGGATGTGCTGACGGTGACGAATGGAATATTTTCCGCGACGGTGAAGGATCTGCCGGGGGGCAGCTACAACCTTTCGGCCCATTATTCGGGAGACGCGACATACGCGGCGAGCGATTCCGCGGGCGTGGCCGTGAATGTCTTGCCGGAAACGAGCAACACCACGTTGACGGTCAACGGCCTGGAAGCCGGAAGCGCCGCGTACGGCGCCGCGATGCGCGTGGACGTGGCCATTGCGGGGGCATCGGGATTTGGCGCGGCCATGGGAAGCATGACGCTGCTGGATAACGGCAACCCGGTGGGAGCGTACCAGCTGACCGCAGATGGAAAGGTGTCGATTCCATCGGGCGGGGGAAGCAGTTTTTCGTTCGCACCCGGGAATCACTCGCTGATCGCGGAGTATAGCGGCGACGCAAGTTTCCTGACGAGTACGTCGGCGGCAACGACGTTCAGCGTCGGAAAAAGCAGCCCATTCGTGGTCGTGGGAGCGAATTCGAGCAGTCTGCCAACGGGGCAATCGCTGGGGGTGCACGCAGTCGTGAGCGGCAGCGGGGCTTCACTGGCCACCGGAACGGTGCAGTTCACGGTGGACGGCGCGGCGCAAGGCGCGCCGGTGGCGTTGCAGGCCGGCGGACTGTTTGGGACGCAAGCGCAGGCTTCGGCGATTCTGACAAGTCTTTCAACGGGAACGCACGTGATCGGAGCGATCTACGACGGCAGCAGTGATCCCAATTATTCGAGCGTGCCGGCAGGCGACGGGACGAACGAATCCACGTTCACGGTAAACGTGGGGAACAACACCGGCTCCGGCGGCACAACGACGGCGCTGAGCATTACGACGTTGCCGGCGGCTCTAGGAGACTCGGGGACGTTTCGGGTGAGCGTGACGCCGGCGACGGCAACCGGCAGCGTGAGTCTGTGGGACGCCGTGGGACCCCGGAGTTCCTCGGTGAATGTGAGCGGCGGATCCGCGACGATTCAATTGGAATGGACACAGGGCGGCAGCTTTTCCGTGTATGCGGTGTATTCGGGAGACGCGAGCAACGCCAGTTCGTCCAGCGCGAAGCAGAGCTTCACGGTGCAGCGGGGAGTTCCGCAGGTGTCGCTGAGCGTGCTGGGGCCCAGCGGAACGCTATCGCAAACAACACTGCTGGCGAGTGTCACCGGAAATCTGAAGAACGGGACGCTGGCTTCGCCGACCGGAATAGTGGAATTCTGGGATTCGGTGAATGGCGGCGCGGCGCAACTCCTGGGGACCTGGCAGCTGACGCCGGGGGCGGCAGGCGCGGCGGTGGCCGGTGCACGGCTGCGGCTGGCGGAGGGGACGCACGCGATTTATACGCATTATCGCGGGGACACCAACTGGCAGGCCGGGGATTCGGCGAACGAGAGTGCGCCGAGTTTTACGGTGAGCGCGAGCCCGAATCCGCTGACTTTCAAGGGAGGAACGAGCGGGAGCGCGACGGTGACGGTGACGCCAGCGGGGGGATTCACGGGCACGGTCAATCTGAGTTGCCCGGCGGACGGGGCGCTTCCCTTGGCCGGCTACACGTGCTCGATCAGCCCGGCGCAGGTAAACGTGACCGGCGCGGGCCCGCAGGCGGCAACGCTGCAGCTGACGCCGACGGTGGCGGTGATGGGTGCCGTGGAGCGGCCGGAGCCGGGCGCAACTTTTTGGGCGGGAACGGGGTTATGGTCCCTTGTTCTTGCGGCGGGAGCGCTTGCCCTGTGGGCCACAGCGGACGCGGGTGCGCGAGCGAACCGTAGCCGGACGCCGGGCTGGGCACGTGCGTGCACGGCGCTGGCGGCGAGTATATTGATCGGCTGCGGTGGAGGTGGGGGTGGTAGCGGCGGGGGAGGCGGGCCGTTCCCGACGAAGACTTCGTTGTCCGTGCAACAGTCGGGCACGGCATTACGCGTGACGGTTTCTGTGTCTTCGAGCGGGGCAACACCTTCCGGAAGTGTGGTCCTGGTGGTGGACGGAGGAACGTCGACGAGCGCGGGAGTTTCCGCAGGGCTGGCAACGTTTCTGTTTACGCCGAGCCCGGCGGTGGGAATCCACACGCTGGAAGCGCGCTATCAAGGGGATTCGAAGAATCAGGGGTCGGACTCGGGAGCGCAGACGACGGTGCTGACGGGAAGCGCGAGTTTCGTGATTGTGGGGACGAGCGGAACGATTTCGGCGCCGAGCAACGTGCCCGTTACGCTGAACTAGCGGCGAAATCGCGCTTGGCGCGCGATGGCTCTCAAGTTAAATTCGATGGGAACGGGTCAACCGTTTTCCCGGCCACGGCATCATTAACTTAGCAGAAAGCACGAACCGCTCTCCTGGGTTTGGGGGCCGAGAGTCCGCGATTCCTGCCACAGAAACGCGATTGCTGGTGAGACTTCAATTCAGGAGCCAACTCGAAACATGAGATCGACTACATGTGCATTAAGCGCAGGTGTGGGAGCGCTGTTGCTCGTGCTGGCGGCCCCCGCTGCACGGGCGCAGTCGGGGTCGCAACGCGTGCCTTCTCGCGTGACCGCGCCGGTGAACGACGCGCAGACCGTGGAACTGAAGGGGAATGTGCATCCGATGGCGCGGCCAGAGTTTGACCGCGGAGCGGTGGCAGAGTCGCAGCCGATGTCGCGGATGCTGCTGTTGCTGCAGCGAAGCGCGGCGCAGGAGGCGGCGCTGCGGCAATTGATTGAGGATCAGCAGACGAAAGGCTCGGCCAGCTATCACGCGTGGCTGACGCCAGAGCAGTTCGGCAAGCAGTTCGGGCCGTCGGATGCGGACGTGCAGGCGGTGACGGACTGGCTGACGCAGCAGGGATTCCAGATCGCGAAGGTCTCCGCCGGACGCAACGTGATCGAGTTCAGCGGAACCGTGGCGCAGGTGCGCAGCGCGTTCCACACGGAAATGCACAAGTTCGCGATCAACGGCGAGGCGCGGATGGCGAACACGACCGACCCGGCGATTCCGGAGGCGCTGGCACCGGTGGTCCGCGGGGTGGTGGCGCTGAACAATTTCCGACTGAAGCCGCAGATTCATGCGAAGGGCGTATACCGGCTGCAGCGATCGACCGGGCAACTCCAGCCGCTGTTCACCTACGGCGATCCCGCGAACTTCGCGATGGCGCCGGGCGATTTCGCGAAGATCTACAACATTCCGGCGGGCGCGGACGGCACCGGGCAAACGATTGCCATTATTGGGCAATCGAACATCGACGCCCAGGACGTGATCGATTTTCGCAACCTGTTCGGGTTGCCGCAGAACTTCTCGCAGGCGGGCAACATCATCGTGAATGGTCCCGATCCCGGACTGCAGTTTGCAACCGGAGACGAAGGCGAGTCGGACCTGGACGTGGAATGGGCGGGCGCGGTGGCGCCGAAGGCGAACATCGCGTTCGTGACGTCGTCGACGACGGTGTCGAATCCCGGGCAGATTACAAATGGCGTGGACTTGTCGGCGCTGTACGTGGTGGACAACGTGCCATCGATCAACGGCGTACCAACGTCGGTGCTGAGCGAAAGCTACGGCGATTGCGAGCCGGACCTGGGAGCGACAGGCAATCAATTTTTCAATTCGCTTTGGGAGCAGGCGGCGGCGGAAGGCATCACGGTGGTGGTGTCCACAGGAGACAGCGGGCCGGCGGGCTGCGATTCGTCGTTTTCGACCAACGCGGCGGTGGACGGATTGACGGTGAGCGGGATTGCGTCCACGCCGTTCAACGTGGCCGTGGGCGGCACGGACTTCGATCCTTCGGCGCAGCCACTGACGCCGCCGAACCAATACTGGGCGGCATCGAACGGACCGACTTTTGCGTCCGCGCTGCAGTACATTCCCGAGACGACGTGGGACGATTCTTTCTGCGCGTTCAATTATCCGGCGGCGTGCAATTCGGTGGACCCCCAGGGATTTGATCTGGTGTCCGCGGGCGGCGGACCGAGCAACTGCGTCACCTATAACGGAAACAACTGCAAGGCCGGCTATCCGATTCCGGCGTATCAGACAAACTTCAACATTCAATTTCCCACCGTGCGCGCGACCCCGGACGTATCGCTGTTCGCCAGCAACGCGGAGCATGGCGTGGCTCTGATCGTTTGCCAGGCGGATGCGAATCCGGATGGAGCTTCGTGCGACCTGAGCACACCGTACACGGATTTCAGCTTGGTGGGCGGAACGTCGGCGGCGACGCCGCCTTTCGGCGCGATTGTGGCACTGCTCAACCAGAAAACCGGGACGCGACAGGGAAACGTGAACTACGGTTTGTACGCCATGGCCAAGAACGACTCGAATTACATGAGCGGGCATTGCGCCTCCTCGCTGGGGCAGACGCCCGCGGCGGGCTGCGCGTTCAACGACGTCACGGCGGGAAATATCGGCGTGGCTTGCGTACAAGGCTCGCAAAGCGTGGTGGACGGCAGCACGAATTGGTGCCAGGGAACGGGAAGCACGTACGGCGTGACGGTGGCCAGCAGCAGCGTGGCGTATAGCGCCGGGACGGGGTACGACCTGGCGACCGGCTTGGGCTCGGTCAACGTGACTAACCTTCTGAACAATTGGGCCACACTGGCGAACCGGACGGGCACGTCCACGACGATTACCAACCTGAGTGGCGGCACGCCCTCGGGGACAAATTTTTCGGCGAAGATCAGCGTGACACCTACGGCTTCGACGGGGGACGTTTCGTTGACCGCGCTGGCGAGCGACCAAACGACGGTTTTAGGGGCGTTTGGCCCATTCAAGCTCGCCGGCGGCATCTTCAGCGGAACATTGACAAATCTTTTGCCGCCGGGAACGGCGTATGTGACGGCGACATATGCTGGAGATTCGACGCATGCAATGAGCACGTCAAGCCCGACGGCCCTTTCTGGAACCGTGGCGGGAGCGAACTTCAGCACCAGCGTGCAGCTGAATTTCGTGACCTTTGACAGCAACAACAATCCGGTGCCGACGACGCAATCGAAGACGGTCTCGTACGGGTCGCCGTACGTGATGAACGTGCTGGTGATGAAATCGGGAAACAGCAGCACGTGCGGGTTCAAC
Organism: Candidatus Eiseniibacteriota bacterium; assembly: GCA_035518915.1. Taxonomy (GTDB): domain Bacteria; phylum Acidobacteriota; class Terriglobia; order Acidiferrales; family UBA7541; genus Acidiferrum. Next base: position 19,870 of record DATIXE010000013.1, on the reverse strand, counting down.
TATCCGAACACGGCGCCGACGCTTCCCTGCCCTAAGGGCACAATTGCGTTGACGGACAACGGGCAACCGCTGAACGATTTTCCCACCGGCCCGAGCGGATCGAACAATACGTCCAACGTGAGCAACATGGGCCTGGTGGAAGACTTCAACGTGCAATTGACCGGCGGCAGCCACAGCATCGTGGCGGCGTTCACAACCGGCGACACGAACTACAAGAGCGGGGGCAGCAACACGCTAAGCGTGACCATTACGCCGGCGCAAACGAGCACGCTGGTGGCCAGCAATCTGGGCGTGATCAGCTCAGGATCATCGGTGACGCTGACGGCGATTGTGGGTTCTCAAAGCAACTCCGCGCAAGGCCCGACCGGAACGGTGCAATTCCAGAATGGCGGCAGCAATCTCGGATCGGCGGTGACATGCACACCGACGGGAGCCAACGCAAATAACGGGGCATACTGCACGGCCACTTTGACCACGACGATTTCGGCGCTCTTTCCACCGCCGGTGAATGCGCCGACGCCGAAGATGCCGCTTTTGCCGCTGGCGATTGCGGCGGCGAGCCTAGCGCTGTTTGCGCTGGGATGGCGCTGGATTCCGCAAGGACGGCGGCGCGCGTACGTCTACGCGGCGTTTCTGGTGTTCGCGCTGCTGTCGGTGGGCATCGCGGGCTGCGGAGGAGGCGGAGGCGGCAGCAGCGGGCGCACGGTGACAATCAAGGCGACCTACGCGGGCGATACGAATTACGCCACGTCGAACGGGACTACCAATATCACCATTCAATAAGAAGACGAGACCAGGCAAAAGGCGCTCCGCTTTCGCGGAGCGCCTTTTTTGTTTGGGGCGCGCTGGACAATAGCAGGCGGGCCCTACTGGGGTGACAAGAAGAGTACACAGACGGGGACGTCGCGGACTAGACATCGAGCGTGCGAGGTGCTAATCTGCGCGCGCTTCGGGGAGATATCCCGCCAGGTCCCAGGGTGGCTCCTCGGAGTTCCAGCGAACGACTGTAAATTTCGAGTCACCGAGCGGGTATGAACCTTCGACGAGTGGTTCTGCGCTGTTCGCTCCTTTTGGGGAGTTCCCTGTTTGCACTGCTTCCGAATCCCGCGAATGCGCAGGTGCGTTCGCGCGTGGTGGAGGCGGTGAACGACGCGAAACGCGTCACGCTGCCGGGCAACATGATTCCGCTGGCACGTGCGGAATACGACCGCGGGGCGGTGGGGGATGCCGCGCCGATGAAGCGCATCCTGCTGCTGCTGAAACGCAGCGATCAGCAGGAAGCAGCGCTGCAAGCCCTGTTGCAGGCGCAGCAGGACAAAAGCTCTCCGAATTTTCATCAATGGCTGACGCCGGAGCAGTTTGGGACGCAATTCGGCGTGGCGGACAGCGACATCCAGGCGGCGACGGACTGGCTGTCCCAGCAGGGATTTTCGGTGGACAAGGTTTACAGCAGCAGGATGGTGATCGAATTTTCGGGAAACGCGGGACAGGTGCAGCGGACGTTCGGCACGGCGATTCACAATTACCAGGCGAACGGGCGAATGTACTCGGCGAATGCAAGCGATCCGCAGATTCCGGCGGCGCTGGCGCCGGTGGTGGCGGGCGTGGTGTCGCTGAATAGTTACCCGAGGCAGTATTATTCGCGGCGGCTGGGGACATTGCACCGGAGCGGGGCAAAAACCACGATGGAGGTGGCTGATCCCTCGGTAACCGTCTGGTACCAGAATTTGTACGGAGTAGGGCCGGGAGATTTCGCGAAAATTTACGGGACGCCGGCGACGTGCGGAACGCCGGCAGTGGCGTGCAATGGTGCCGGACAAACCATCGCCATTGTCGGGGAGACCAATCTGACGGTTTCCGACGTGCAGGACTTCCGAAGCATATTTGGGTTGCCCGCGAATTTCGATGCGAACAGCATCGTTTACAACGGTGAGGATCCGGGCATTACCTCGAGAGACGAGGAAGCGGAGGCTCTGCTGGACTCGGAATGGTCCGGGGCCGTGGCGCCAGGGGCGACGGTAAAATTTGTCCTCTCGGCGAGCACAGCCGCTTCGCAGGGAGTGGATCTCTCGGCGTTGTATATCGTGGAGCATAATCTTGCAGCGGTAATGAGCGAGAGTTACGGAGGCTGCGAATCGGCGGTTGGGACGACCGAAAATCAGTTTGTGAACAACCTGTGGGAGCAGGCGTCCGCACAAGGAATCACCGTGGCGATCTCCACGGGAGATAGCGGATCGGCCGGGTGTGACAATCCGAACACGGAAGGGCTCGCCACGCTGGGTCCGGCAGTGAATGGGCTGGCTTCCACGGCCTACAACGTGGCCGTCGGCGGAACCGATTTCGACGAATATGGCAAAGCGAGCACCTATTGGAGCAATACGAATGATTCGACCACTGGGACATCGGCGCTCGGCTACATTCCCGAAATTCCCTGGAATCAAAGCTGCGCGCAGATTGTTAACGGCTGCAACATAAATACGACGCCACAGCTGTTGCAGAACATCGTGGCCGGCGGCGGCGGGACGAGCGCTCTACACAACAGACCAAGCTGGCAGACGGGGGTGAGTGGAACGCTGAGCAGCGACGGAAAACGCGATGTGCCGGATGTTTCGCTGTTTGCCAGCCCCGGATTTAACGGAAGCGGGTATCTTTACTGCCAGAGCTATTATTCCTGGAGCAGCTGTTTGGTAACGAGCGGCTTCGGCTCCACACTTAATTTTGGTGTGATTGGCGGGACTTCGGCTGCCGCTCCGGCGTTTGCTGGGGTGATGGCGCTGGTCAATCAGAGCCAGGCGACGGCGCAGAACCCGACGCCTCGTCAGGGAAATGCAAATTACATTTTGTATGCGCTGGCGAATAAGCAGGGAGCAAGTTGCGCTTCCGCTTCTCCGGTGGGAGCGGGATGCGTATTTAACGACATTGTTGCCGGCAGTAGCGCGGTGCCAAGTGGCGGGACCGGCATTGGGACGATCGACGTGCCTTGCAAATATCCTACTTCGAGCTGCAGCGCGACAGCCTCATCGATCGTTGGGATTCTGAAGAGTCCGACGAGTTCTTCGACCATGGCGTGGAATGTTGCTAGCGGATACGACATGGCAAGCGGGCTGGGCTCGATGAACATTGGGAATTTGATAGCGGCATGGGGAACGGTTTCGACTGTGCCGACGAGCACCACCCTTGCGTTATCGCCGACGACGGGAATCACGCACGGGTCCGAGAATGTGAGCGCAACAATCAGCGTGACACCGAGCAGCGGAACAGCGAAGGGGACAGTATCGCTGCTCGCGAAAATGGCGGACGGGTCAACATTCGGGGCGGCGCAGTTCACCCTGGGCGCGAACGGGACGGCGACCGGAACGGTGAAGAACCTGCCTGGGGGAACGAATTACCAGGTGTACGCGCACTATTCGGGAGATGGGACAAACGCGCCGAGCGATTCGACCCCGGTATCGGTGACGGTGGCGCAGGAGAGCAGCAAGACGTTTATCGTGATCCCCACTTACGACCCGAATACGGGAAACGTGACGACCGGCAATGCCACCACCATAAATTATGGGACTCCATACATCGTCCGCATGTACGTCACAAACAGTTCAGGCGTGGCGAGCCCTTCCGGAGCACCGACAGGCGCGTGCACGCAATCGAGCAGCGTGGATTGTCCGACCGGAACAGTGTCGTTGACAGCGGACGGAAATCCCGTCGATGCCGGATTGTACAGCCTGGATGGTATCGGCTACACCCGGGATCTATCTCCAATCTTTGGGACCGGTGCGCACATGCTGTCCGCGTCTTACAGCGGCGATACAAGTTACCTGCCGAGTTCGACGTCCGAAACAATCACTGTGAATAAAGCGTCAACGACTTTGGTGGGCCCCGATTTCTCGCCAGGTTTGTTGGTTGGGGTGCCCGCGGGCATTAAAGCAGATATCACAACGCAAGTTTCAGCTGGGGTTCCTCCAACAGGTACGGTGACCTTCTATGATGGCGGCACGCCACTGAACGGGACGCTTACTATGTTCCCCAATCCACCGAGCAGCGTGGGTAACGCGCACACAGTGGCGGTGCTTACGACCACGTTCACCACGCCGGGCACGCATGTTTTGACAGCCAGTTACGGGGGCGATACGAACTATTCGGCCTCGGCTGGACAGAGCACCTCGGATCCTGTTTACTATGCAACCGCAATGGCGGTTAGCTCGTCATCGACCAATATCATCTTCGGGCAAAGCATAACTTTAACTGCGGTAGTAACGAGCCAGGCGAAGAGTCCGGGTATCACCGGCCAAGTGCAGTTTACAGGCGGCGGGACTTTTTCGGACGTGATCACGACTCCAGGAACGGACGCGAATGGGAACCAAATGCTGACTGTGACCGCAACCACAGTGCCTTCCGGGCCTTCTTCCTATGACGCGACATATGAAGGTGATTCGAACTACGAGTTAGCTAACTCCAATAGTGTCCGGGTTAATGTAACAATTCCCGATTTTACCCTGGGACCGCCAAACGGATTGAGCTTGGTGCCGACCGCTGGCCAGTCTGGCTCCGTGCAGATAACCGTCACTCCGGGTTCGCAGATCCCGAGTACCGTTGCTTTGTCGTTCGGGCAGGTGAGCATAGCCGGCTACACACTTTCCCTTTCCCCTGCACAGGTGCAATTGAACGGCTCAGCCACCTCGGCCACTTTGTCACTAGTCCCCGTCGGCGGTTCCACGAGCAACGCCATGAACTTGAGAAGAAAGTCATGGCACGTACAGTTGCCCGAGCTTCCGCCTGGAAGTAGATGGACACTAGGGTTCTCAACGATCATTGTCGCGGCCCTAGCGCTGCTTATACCGGGCCGCCGCAGGAGGCTGCGGGCGGCATCGGGCTTGGCTTTCGTGTGCTTCTTTTCGGTCGTGCTGGGGTGCGGGGGCGGAGGCGGTTCATCAAACAGTGGAGGTGGAGGCGGGAGTGCGCAGACGCAAAGCAGTGTCACCTTGACAACTTCGAATTCCAAAGTAAGCCTCAATGATTCGCTTACAATCACCGCAACGGTCACGGGAGGCCCCACTTTTTCCGGAACAGTGACGCTCTACGATTACGGGGTGCAAATTGCGGCTCTGCCAGTAGACTTCGCGCAGCCAGTGGCGCATTTCACAAATTTGAACTTGGGCGTTCATCAATTAACCGCCAAATTCAGCGGCGATGCAAAGGATACTTCTTCTGTATCGACGACACTGACTCAGACGGTCACGGGTACATTTTCTATCCAGATTCAGGGACAGACTGGCGATCTGTCCCACTTCATTACGGCCCAAGTAGGCATACAGTAGCCTACAATCGCCGTTGGGCGTAATGGCTTAGTTGTTGGAGACGGGTGGGAAGAAGATGTTCCAGAACTGGGGCGAGGGCGCGGTGAACTCGATGGGAACGAGCGAGCCCTCCGCGTTGAGCTGCGGCGGACGAACCACGTGAGCCTCGACCTTTTTCTGGGTCTTGGGATTTTCAATGGAGATTTTGGTGCCCTGGGAAATACCCTCGGGCAGGATGATCATCGCGCCGCTGGCGCTGACAGTGTGCGTGAAGCCGTGCAGCGGGTTGGCTTTGCCGGGGATATGAATCAGGACGGCCATCCTGAGCAGGACACGCTGCGCGCGGCGGCGTTCCTCAGCGGTTTGCGGGCGCGCAACCGTGCCGCTGCGCTTTACCTGCTGCCCCGGGGACGCAGGGGCGGGAATATTCAGCTTCTGCGGAGGCGTCATAGATCAATTCCCCAAAAATCGAGATCCGGGGCGATTAACTCGATGCCGTATTCCCAGCCTTCCGGCTGGCGATTCCCTCTCCACACGATCACCGCGGCGTTGCTGGCATCCGTGGCCATGTTGGTGAGCGCCACGCGCTGCTGCAATTCCAGGGTAGTGGGCAGGACTACCATGCAGCCGTAGGGATTCACCGTGCGGGTGATGGCCTCGACGCGCTCACGCTGCGATTCGGTGGCATCCCATTCCAGGGAGATGCGCACGCGGGAGTTCATGCGGCGGCCGCGCCGTTTATCGCTGTAACGCGCACCTGCTTCCTGTAATTCGCGCAGCTTGACCGTCATTTGGGCCTCTATCACGCCATGCTAAAGTTGGAGGGAAAGACGGTCAATGGTACGTTTACGGGGAAGCACGCGAAAGAGTAGCTGTCCAATGGGACAGGGGAACGGCATAAGTTGAAGAATCTCATCGTGAATGCGGACGATTTGGGGTGGACGGAAGGGGTCAACCAGGGGATTGTGGACGCGCACCGGCGCGGCCTGGTGACGAGCACTTCCCTGCTGGCGAATGGACCTGCGTTCGAGTCAGCTGTGGCGATCATCCGCAATCACCTGGAGCTTGGGGTCGGCGTCCACCTGAATCTGAGCGACGGCGCGCCGGCGGCGGAGCCGAACCGCGTGCAGAAGCTGCTGAACAAAGCGGGGCGTTTGGAAGGCGGACCAGAAAGCCTGCTGGTGCGGATCGCGACGCGGAAGTTCCGCGCGGAAGACGTCGAGCAAGAGTGGGATGCGCAGATCCGGAAGATCAAGGCCGCGGGGATTTCGCCCACGCATCTGGACGGGCACAAACACGTACACATGCTGCCGGGGCTGTTCGAGGTGGCGCTGCGGCTGGCGAAGAAGCATGGAATTGGGGCCGTGCGCGTGGCGCATGAGGAGTCCACGCTGCGGGCCGCGCTTTCCGCGGGGAGCGAGCAGCCCTCAAAGATTGTGCTAAAACAGGGGGTGCAGGCGCGGGGCTTGAAGATGCTCGCCGGGCACGCCCGGGAGATGGCAGAGCGGGCCGGGATCGCCGCGGCGGACTACTTCTGCGGGATTGCACAAACCGGAGTGATGACGCGGGAGGGAGTGGAGGCTTTGGTGGAGGCGCTGCCCGATGGGACGACGGAGTTGATGTGCCACCCGGGGCATGTGGACGAGGATTTGCGGCAGAGCGCGACGCGGCTGCAGGGTTCCCGGCAGCGGGAACTGGAGATTCTGACGGACCCAGGCATTCGAAAACTTGTCGCCACAAGGGGGATTCGCCTGATAAACTATGCTTTCCTGGCGCAGGCGGCGTAGCCGCGCCCAAAACAATTTTCGCGAGCGAGTCAGGGGATCCGGGGAACGAGGCGGAAGCAGAGTCCGCACCGCAGAGAGAGGCTATTGAGCAAAAGCATGCGAAGTGAAGGCGCCATCCGGTATTCGGTCGTTGTGCCGTTCTACAACGAGCAGGAGAATATCCCTACCCTGTACATGAAGCTGACGGAAGTGATGGACGCGATCGGCGAGCCGTACGAGATGGTGTTTGTGGACGACGGAAGCAAGGACAATTCCTATCGGGTGCTTTCGGAGATTTACGAACACGACCGGCGGGTGAACGTGGTGCGACTCCGTCGGAATTTCGGGCAGACGCCGGCGCTGAAGGCGGGCTTCGATTTTGCGCGCGGGGAGATCGTGATCTCGATGGACGGGGATCTGCAGCACGATCCGGAGGAGATTCCGCGCTTCCTGGAAAAGATTGAAGAAGGGTACGACCTGGTGAGCGGATGGCGCCACCAGCGCAGAGATCATTGGCTGATGCGGCGAATTCCCAGCCGCGCGGCCAACTGGTTGATGGCCAAGCTTTCCGGGATCGATCTGCACGATTTCGGGACGACGTTCAAGGCGTACCGGCGGGAAATTCTGCAAGAAATTCAACTTTACGGCGAGCTGCACCGGTTCATTCCGGCGCTGGCGAGTTCGACCGGCGCGCGAATCGTGGAAGTGCCGATATCGAATCCCGACCGGAAGAGCGGGAAGTCGAATTACGGAATTGGCCGGACGATCCGGGTGTTTTTCGATTTGATCATGGTGAAGTTCCTGCTGGATTATTCGACGCGGCCGCTGCAATTTTTCGGGTTGCTGGGACTGGCGGGCAGCGGGAGCGGACTGCTGCTGGGCGGCTGGTTGTTTGCCGACAAGATTATCTACCACCAGCACGTCATGCAGGAACACGGGCCGTTGCTGCTGCTGGCGATCGCGCTGTTTGTGAGCGGCATCCAGTTCGTTTCCATGGGATTGCTGGGCGAAATCAGTTCGCGGACCTACTACGAATCGCAGAACAAGGCGATTTACGCGCTGCGGGAAGTCAAGAGCCATCGCAAGGAACTGGGCGATTCGGCGGAACCGGCGCGGCCGAGCGGAAGCTCCGAACGATAATTCGAGATTGACGGGTAAACAGTCCGTTCCACGCGAAGACGATTGTCCGCGAACTGCGTGCCTGGCCCGATCCAGCCTCAGTAAAGCGCCGTAGATCCAGACTGGCGAGTCTGCTGGCGGGCGTTAAGTCCGCGAATCACAGGTCAACCGAGGAGGGCGGCGGTGGGTACGTACCCACGGATTTGGGGTGCGTCAGGACGTTTCGAATTTGCTGGCCGACGGTGACCTCTTCTCCAGGATTAAGAAGGAACGTGGTGACGACGAGCGCGTTTGGCTGAGCCGGGACTCCCTGGGAAGACGCCGTGCTTCCGGTATGGGGATTTAGTTCGATGCAAAGGGTCGCGGTGCGCAAGCGGACCCGGAGTTCGTGCGCCGAACACCCGATGACGTCCGGATCGAACTGAATCATCAAGTGCGGGACATGATTCGCCAACTCCGGCACCATGATGCTTGTCTGCACGCTCGGAATGTCCTTCAACATGGCGACGATCACCGCCATGCGATCCCGCGACTCCTTCTCCATGCCGTCATCCGTTTGCGTAAGCAACCAATCCACGGCAGCCACCATGCCGACGATTTGTTCCTTGGCTATTTTCATTCCGCGGCCGACGGAGTCCGCCGGGCAAAGATTGCGCTGAGCGAGATCGGTGTATTTTTTCCGGCCCAGCAGAAGGCCCGCGTTTTGCGGCCCTCGAATGTCTTTTCCACCCGAGAATGCCACCATGTCAAATCCCATTGCCGTGTACTTCCAGAGATTCGAGATCGGGGGCATATCGGCGGCGGCATCGAGATGGCATGGCACACCTTTGTCATGGGCAACGGCGAGCCAATCCTCGCGGCTAATGCCAATTTCCTCCGCGGCATTGAAAAAGTTGGTCATCACGGTATTGGGGCCAAGGGCTTGCCGGTAGTCATCCAGAGTGACCACATCCACGATCTTGATACCGCAGAGTTGCATGGCCACATCGTACTCGTAGCGATGAATCTTCTGGACCACGACCTCGTTCCTGGGAAACTTCGGAGTGCCGATCAGGCTTGGGATATCCAACGGCTGGCAGTTGTTTGCGGCCATAACGGAGGCCGCAGTGGCCAGCGTGATCGCGGATGACGCGCCGCAGCTGATGCAGCAGCCTTCCGCCTGGAGTTTTTTCGCGATATACGCTCCGGCTTTCTGCTGCAATTCCTCGAGATGGACGGGATGCAAGGCGGCCTGTGCGACCGCGGCGCGGACGGGAGGAGGCATTACAGCGGAGGTGAGTGTCGTGTAGGTGCCCGCGGCGTTGATGAGCTTGGTGACACCTAGCTTGTCGTAGTAGTCCAATTGCTGATCCGCTGAACTGCTGGGGATAGCAACGTCGAAGACGTTCGTAGCGCTTGCAAACACAGGTGCGGCACTCAGGGCAGCTATCGTCATCTGAGAGGCGCGAAGAAACCGGCGGCGAGAATACGAAGGCTGATTATCGGTAAGCTTGGAATCTTCCATGGTGATGAATCGCTCCTGCCCCCTGGGGTGCGACTTCTCCGCGCAAATGGTTTCTGGAGCACGAACGGCGCTTGCGCGGAAACGCCGCGGATGGACTGCAAGGTACGCGGAAAAACTCTCTCAGATTCATCGGTTGAACGCCAGCGGATAACAAGCAATCCGGAAGTCGGGCCGGTTTGCGCTCGACTCCGCCAACGGCAGCGGGATGGGCCATTAAAAAAATGCCGGCGCAGAACTCGACGTGAAGGAGGGACGGCCAGCGGAGGAGGGGGAGATCCACTCTTCCTTCGCCGCGGTGAGACTTGCGCGAGGCAACCTGGCCAAGACGCTCGCTGAAGCCGAGCGTTGCCGGTTTTACTCATGCCGGGAACGATATCGAGGGTGCTGCGAAGTCAGGAGCCGGGAGCGAGGCGGCCATAATGGCCGCAATGGAAGATGAGGGGAAGCCCCTCGTGGAAGTCGACGCTTTCCACTTCGCCGACGAAGATGGTGTGGTCGCCGGCGGGATATTCGGCGACAAGATTACAAGCGAGGTGCGCGAGCGCGCCTTCGAGAAGAGGAATGCCGGAGTTGGTCCAATGGAATTGCAGGCCCAGGCGGGTTTCGGCTTCGATTGTTTGGTCGCCCTTGGCAAAATGTTCGGAAAGCGCCTGCTGGTCTTCGCGAAGGATGCTGACTCCGAAACGGCGTTGCGCTTTGAGGAAGGAGAGGAGGCGCGCGTCCTGGTCCACACAGACAAGAATAAGGAGTGGATCGATGGATACGGAAGTGAACGAGTTTGCGGTCATGCCGTGGACAAGGCCAGGCTCGCGTTCGACGGTGATGACGGTGACACCCGTGGCGAAAGCGCCCGCAACGCGGCGGAACAGAGCCGGATTAACAGCTTGGGTTTTCATTCGAGGACAATTTTACGATAGCACAAGCGGTGAAGGCAGGCGTGGAACGCCAGAAGTTTCTCAGGGGCGGAGGGCACCTTGGGCCGAAGCGGAAACCCAGCTCCTGCTATTCGGCGTCGCTCAGGGCCGGCGCTGGTTTGACGGAGTGAACCCAGGCTCAGGTCTCGTTGGCAACGCTTGCTGCTCGCCTGCAGGATGCAGGCGCTACGAGTTGATCGGACAAAGAAGCAAGACACAGCCAGCTGAAGGCGGCCGGCACGAAAGCTCCGGCCGCGCGCGGAACTTACTTTTGCTGGTGCGGGGGTTTATCTTCGTTTTTGGGCTGCTTCGCTTCGCTTTTGGGCGGCTTCGACTGATTCTGTTCGTGGACGTGTTCCTGTGATTGTTTCTGTTCGAGCTGGCGCTGTTGCTGATCGTGCTTCTGTTCCATCTGGCGGAGTTGCTGGTCTTGCTTCTGCTCGGTCTGCTGCTGCTTCTGCGAGCTGGCATTCTGCTGACGCAGCTTTTCGTCGTCGTGATACTGCTTCTGCTGGAGTTTCTGATACTGCTGATCCTGCTTCTGCTGGAGCTGCTCGATCTGCTGCTCGTGGCGTTGCTCGACCTGCGGATTCATGTTCGTGGGCTGTGCAGAACGCGAATTGGGTGGGCGATCAAAATGCGCGTTGGGATTTGTGTTGTTCGTGGTTTGCGGACGATTGCCGTTCACCGGCGGATTGGCATTAGGATTGTTCGTGTATTCCGGCCGATTGTGATTCGCTGGCGCGTTGACGTTGGCATTGGAGTTCGCGTTCGGATTGGCGTTTGGAGTGTACGTCCGGTTGGCATCGGGTTCGCCGCCACGAGCGCGCGGAGGCGGATTTGAAACCATTCTTGCCGGTGGCGCGACGCGCACCGGGACAACGTTGGTGTGGGGCTGCTGTTGCGCGAGTTGGCGCTCCTGGGACATGGAAATGGGCCGGCCTTCATTGGCACGGATGGCCGCTTCGCGCTGTGCGAACGGAACCGGCGCCGGGGGCGGCGATCTCTTCACCACGACGGTGCGTGACTCGAAAACGGCAGGGGGACGCGTGCGAACGACAGCGCCCGCGCCGAGATATGCTTGCCGGGGCGGCACGATAGCCGGCCCACGAACGACGACTTCGGCAGAGGATACTTCCCTTTCGTTGACGCGAACGATGTTGCGTCCAATGGGTCGAGCGGAGGTAAAGCTTTCGGAGTTAGTGACGGTGACGCCGCCACGGATGCCCTGGTTCATGTAAGTAACGCGATTGACGCTAACCCTGCGGTCTACCACGGTGGTGTTGTAGTAGTTGTTGATCACCGTCTGGTTTACGACCGTGTTCGAGACGTTGACGTTGGTGATGTAGCCACGGCTGACGTGATACGACGGCACGAAGACTTCGCGCGGACCGAGGGGAAACCATCCCACGTTGACGCCGACGGGGCCGCCGACACCGACTCCGACGGCGAAATGGGGCCCGCCGACCCAGGCGACCAGCGCTGGAGCATAGACCGGCCGGACATACGCGGCGGCGACCACGCGTGGAGGGCAAGGCACCCAACCCCACGCACCCCGGTAGGAAACCCAGCGACCATAGTGAAAGGGCGCGAAGCCCCAGGGAGCGTCATCCACCCACGTCCAGCCCCAAGGCGAGATCCAAACCCAGTGGCCGTAGCGATAGGGCGCCCAATTGACGACGGTGACGTGCGGGAACCAGACGGAGCCGTAATCGGGAACAGAGCGCCAGCCGCCATAGTCGTCGAGGTCCTGATAGCCGATGACATCATCGGAGACGTAGCGGCGAGCAGCGGAATGCTCTTCGCGGAGGTCGCGGTCGTTGCACCAGGAGTCAAAGTCATCGTCGGCCGCGGCAGGTTCGATATCGGGATTGATGGTGTCGGTGCCGGAGAAAATTCCCTGTTCGTTGGGATGAATGGTGTAGGCCGAGCCGCCGCCGGTGACTTCGCCTTCACCGTCGGGGATGTTGATGGCGGTGGTGTCGCCGGCTTCATTAACGTTGATGCGATAGCGGCCGGGACGAAGAACGGAAAAAGCGAGATTCGGCGTATCAATTTCAATGGTTTCGTTATCGGCGAGCCGGGAGACGCGCAGATTCATGGTGCCTTCGGTGAGGCGAACCTGCATGACGCGATCGTCGAGATTGAGGAACGAGAAACCGGTCGCGCCGGCAAGGCGAATCGCGGCGGTGCCGATGTTGAGCTCGGCGCGGGAATTCTGATCGGTCCAGAGCTTATCGCCCGTGGTGATGGGGCGATTGAGGACGGCGGCGACCCAGTCGTCGGTGCCCGCGGGGCTGAAGGAAACCTGGCCGTCGGTATAGCTGAGGCGGGCGACGCGCGACGGCGGATCGTCATCGTCATCGGCGGCGGCGGGTTTGAGAGCAACAACGAAGGATGCAAACAGCAAGGCAGCGAGGGCGATCCCCCACTTTTGAGTTGAAGTCTTCATGGCGCGCATCTCTCCCGACGCAGGTGCCGGCTCGTTAAAATCGCCGAGCGAAACGAGGCGGCAGGATGTTCGAGCTGTAGAGGAATCCAGATGGAAGCCTGGTGTTATGCCTCGACCGGAACCTGGAACCAGAACTTCCTGCGTCACTATGATTAACACGAAGCGAAGAGAAGAGTTGTGAGTGGGAGATGCGGCGTTCCTAAAGGTATACCCGACCTTGGTACAGGAAAGAAAAGGCCCGCTCCGGGAAAAGGAGCGGGCCGGGAAGTGATCACGAAGGAAATGAGTTTAGCGCCGGCCTCCGCCGTGAGAGCCGCCACCACCGCCGTGGGAGCTGCCGCCTCCACCAGCATGGGATCCACCTCCCCCACCGTGAGAGCCGCCGAAGCTAGGAGAAGAGTGGGAGCCACCGAAACTGCCGCCAGAAGAGTGTGGGGCCGAATAGCTCCGAGGAGCAGAGTAACCGCGGGGCGCGGAGTACGTAGAGCGCGGCGCAGAGTAGTTGCGCGGCGCAGAATTATTGCGTGGCGCAGAATAGGACGGGCCGGAGGTGTAGGAGCGCGGCGACGGAGAAGAATAGCCGCGCGAAGATGGCGGAGTGTAATTGCGGGGCGCCGACGTGTTGCCGCGGTTAGGCGCGCTATAGCGATAGTTGCTGGGCGGACGGTCGGAGTTAGCGTTGGAGCGGAACGTCGAGGTCGAGCGGTTGCCGCCATTGCCGTTGAAAGAAGCCGACGGGCGATTCACGGAATTGCCGCGACTCGGCGTTGCTGTGTTGCCCCGACTCGTGAAGGACGAATTGTTGCGAGCGGAACCTTCCGCGCCGCGGGCCCATGGCGGACGATCCCCGAAGCCGGAGCGAGCGTTCACAGTGGAATTCGCGCGATTCTGGCTGCCGAAGCCTTGCGGGGCACGGCCCGAGTCAGTAGCGTTCCCCTGGGCGTTCCAGGTGCGCGGAGAAGAGCGCGCGTTATTGCCGTTGGGAGAAGCGCCAGGCCGCGAGCCGCTGGTATTAACGGAACTGGTGTTGCGCTCTCCACCGCGTGCGAAAGAGGAAGGCGGGCGATCGTTGAAACGCTGCTCGGAACGAGCGCCGTTGGCACCTTGCATTGTGCCGGGATTGCGCCCGACGTTCGCAGTGGACGCACTACCGCGGTGTTCCGCGAAACTGGACGAGTTCATGGTGCGTACGGGCAGATGCGACGCGGCGCGAGCTGGCGTGGAGCGCGCGACCACAGCGCGATCCTGGACGCCAGCCGACGGGCGGGCAATGTGTCCACGCAGGTTGGCGGCGCCGAAATAGCTGGCGTTGGTGGGACGGGCACTGATGCCGTTCTCCACGCGAGCATTGCGCAAACCAGCGGCGGTGATATGCGTGGCGCTGCGGTTGATACGCTGGCCGCCGACGAACGCGCTGTGCGAAGCCACGGTGACGGCGTGATCGTTGCGGGCATAGCGATAGTTAAAATTGCGCATGCCGCGCGCATTAAAGGAATTGAAGTTGTGGAAATGCGTGTTGTAGACGTTGATATGGTTCCAATACGTGGGCCCGCAGTGATACCACGGATGGTAAGGTTCGCCCCAGCCGAGCGGGAACCACCCATAGCCGCCGCCCCAGCCAAAGCCTACGCCAAAGCTGAATCCGCCGACAAAGCCGACAAACGCGGGACCGTAAACCGGGGGAGCCCAGATGGGACCCGGGCACCAGCCCCAAGAGCCGCCGTAATAGCCCCAGCGGCCGTAGTGGTACGGCGCGAAACCCCAAGGCGCATAGTCCACCCAAGTCCAACCCCACGGAGCGATATAACTCCAGTTGCCATCGCTATAGGGAGCCCAGTCCGCTGGAACATTATTGGGGACCCAAACGTTGCCGACTTCGGGTTCCTGCTTCCAGGTGCCGTAGTCGTCGAGGTCACTGTAGCCCACGGTGTCGCGGGAAACGTAGCGGGCGGAGGCGGAGTTGTCCTCCTTCAGGTCGCGCTCCTGCGCCCATTTGTCCAAGGCATCGGGCTCGGAAGCGGTGCAGGGCACATACTTGACGTTTTGATCGGTACCGCTGATATCGCCGCGCTCACCGGCTGTCAATGGATAGGACTGGCCGGCGGCGGAGACTTCACCCTTGCCGCGGATCACCGTGACGGTGGTGTAATCGCCGTTTTCGTTGACATCGACGCGGAAAGCACCGGCTTCGGTGACCGTGAAGGCCATGTTTGGAGTGTCTACTTCGTAGGTTTCGCCTTCACGGAGTTCGCGGACGCGGAAATTCAGATGGCCTTCGGCCATGCGCATCTGGATGATGCCCTGATTGAGATTCAGGAAGGAGAGGGCGGTCATGCTGCCAAGGTGGATGGATGCCTCGCCGGCTTGCAACTCAGCACGGGAATCCTGATCGGTCCAGATTTTGTCGCCAATGGTGATCGGGCGGTTCAGGCCCGCAGTGCCCCAATCACCGGTGCCGCCAGGCTGCAGGGAAACTGATCCATCCAGATAGCTGACTCGTGCAACGCTAGTGGGGGGATCCTGCGAATCATTGGGGCTGGGTGCCATGTCGGAGACGTCTGGGCCTTGGTCCTGCGAGTTGGCGTTCACGTTGGCGATATTCTCTTGGGCCTGGGCGTGGGAGGCTGGTGTGAGGAGAAACAGCAATCCAGCCATGGCGAAAGCCACGGCGACCCAACGATTGCCGAGCCGATAGGAATTCATACGTATCTCCCCTGAACTACGATCCAAGGCGGGGGCCGGATCCAGAAGCGGCAAGTGAACCAACGCTTGGCCGCTTCCTGACAAATCTAACCCAGAAATGGAAAAATAGTTGCTGAGTGAGGGGGAGGCCGACTCTCACTTTGAGACAGTACCGGTACTTAACGGGGGTTGGCCGGATTCTGGCCCTTCGTACAGCACCGAAAGGGGTTGTCGTTCACTAGACTAGCTTGGAATAGCGGCTTGAAGGCGCACCAGCGCTCTGGGAGAATGGCATGCAAATGAAGACAGCATTGATCGCTCTGGCAATGTCGGCGACGGTTTTCGCGGGAGCCTCGAAGGCGCAAACCTGGAGACAGGTCGGCCCGCCGGGAGGCACGGTTATCACGCTGGCAGCAGATCCCACAAATATTCATAAGCTGTATCTGGGCACGGCCGACGGACATGTGTTTACGTCCGTGGACGAAGGCGGCCACTGGCAACTTCTGAGCCGGATTGGGACGGGGCAGGACGACGTCATCACGCACATTATTGTGGACAGCCGGGACTCTAAGAAACTGTATGCGAGCACGTGGGCGCTCTACACCGGCGGCGGGGGCGTATATCGCAGCGATGATGCGGGACAAACGTGGAAGCTGATTGGCCTGGCGCATGAAACGGTTCGCGCGCTGGCGCAGTCCCCGATTCACCCGAACCTGTGGGTTGCGGGATCGCTGACCGGCGTGTACCGGAGTTTGGACGACGGCGCGAACTGGGAACGGATTTCTCCGGCGAATCATCCGGACCTGCGGAATTTCGACTCCGTGGCGTTCGACCCGAAGGATGACAACATAATTTATGCGGGAACCTATCACCTGCCCTGGAAGACGGCGAACGGCGGAAAAGACTGGTTTCCGATCGTCAAGGGCATGATTGACGACTCCGACGTAATGAACATCATTGTGGATCCGGCGAATACGGACAACGTGCACGCCGTGGCGTGCTCCGGCATCTATCACAGCACCAACGCCGGGACAGATTGGGTGAAATACAAGAGCATTCCGAACGTCTACCGGCGCACGCAGCTGATTCGGATGGATCCCTCGAATCCGGAAATTCTTTATGCCGGGACAACGAGCGGATTGTGGAAGACCGTAAACGAGAAAGACTTCCGGCGATTGACGCCGGTCGACTGGGTCATCAACGCGCTGATCATCGATCCGAAGGATCCGAAGAAACTCATCATCGGGACCGAGCGCGAAGGCGTACAAATCAGCCGGGATGGCGGCGAGACCTTTGCCGCGGCGAATGTCGGCTTCCAGCATCAGCACATTTCGGACGTGGCGATGGACCGCGAGCATCCGGAGCGCACGCTGGTGGAGCTGACGTTTGACACCGACGCGTTTCTGGAGACGAGGGACGGCGGAGTGAACTGGACGAACCTTGGTCCGGGACTGCGACGCACCGAAACGCGGCACATTTATGCAGCGCCGAACGGATGGTGGGCAGCGCTGACGAATGGCGGATGGATGCGCTATGAAGAGGGCGCACACAAGTGGGTGCGTACGGGCCTGATTGAGACCGAAACGACCGCGACGGTGACCACGACGACCAAGGGGAAGAAAGGCCCGGTGCGGAAGAATCAGGTGGTGCACAAGACCAAGACGGAGATGAATCCGTACCAGGTGGAAGACATGGCCTTCAGCCATGACGTGTGGTTCGCGGCAACTTCCGGCGGGGTGCTGGAATCGCGGAACAGCGGCGCGACGTGGAAACTGGCGAGCAAGGATGCGCAGCTGAAGAAGCCGGCGCAGTCGGTGGAAGCTTCGGCGGACGGCAGCCAGGTGTGGGCCATCGCCGAGAAGAACCTTTATTATTCGAACGACAAGGGCGCGACCTGGGAAGGCAAAGAACTTTCCTTCGCGGCGGCCGGCAACCTGAAGATTCACCGGCTGGACGCCACGACACTCTTCATCACAACGAACCTGGGCCTTTACGCCTCGCGTGACGCGGGACGCAGCTGGAATCGCGAGGAAGTGCGGGATCTTTCGTTCCAGTCGGTGGCGGGGTCGGGCAACGCACTAGTGGTGTCATTGCAAAAACGCGGCCTGATCGCTTCCTACGACGGCGGCAAGACGTGGCAGCACCTGGATGACCAGCTCTCGCAGGGCTACTTCCCGGTGGTGACGACGGGCCGCGACGGCTCGGTGGTGGCAGTCTCGGCAACCGAGGGCATCCTCAGCATGGAGCCGGGAGCCAAGTCCGCCAGCACGAGCAGCGGCGCGGGCATGCGGTAGACGAAACTTTTCTTCCAACCAGAGCACAAGGCGCCCGGTGAAAATCCGGGCGCTTTTTTTTGTTTGCGGATTGCTTGCGGCGTCAAACGCCGTGGTGGTTGCCGCCGATTTGATAGCCGACGCCGCGGATGGTGCGGATTAAGGGGCGATCGGCACCGGCGTCAATCTTGCGGCGCAGGTAATTGATATAGACGTCCACGACGTTGGTGATGGAATCGCCGTGGATGCGCCAGACCTCTTCGATGATGGCGGCGCGGGTGACGGGGCGGCCGGGATTGCGAAGAAGATATTCGAGCAGAGCATACTCCTTGGGGCTCAGGTCAATAGGCTGGCCGGCGCGGCGGACCTGATGGGAGACGCGATTCACCTCTAAATCCTCGAACTGGAAGATTTCGCGGGCGGGACGATTCCTGCGGCGAAGAACGGCGCGAATGCGAGCGGCGAGCTCGAGCCAGGCGAAAGGTTTGGTGATGACGTCGTCGGCGCCGGCGTCAAGGCCTTTGACACGATCTTCGACGGCAGCGGGCGGATAGAGAAGAACGACGGGAGTCTCCGTCCAGCGATGCTGGAGCTGGCGGAGATATTCCGGACCGGCGACGCCGGGCAGATTGAGATCCAGCAAGATGAGATCCAGCGGGATTTTGTCGCCGACTTTGGAGAATTGCTCCGAAGAGGTGACAAGTTGAACTGTAAAGTGCTCCTGCTGGAGCCGGGTCTGGAGAAAGTCGGCCAAAGACGCGTCGGCTTCAGCGACCAGAAGGCGCATCATCGCTCACACAAAACACATTTCTGGAAGGGGGTAGGACGAGTGTGAAGTTCGGGAAGGAAACTGTCAACACGTCCCGGTGCGGATGCAGCGGATGAATTACTGCCTCTCGGGAGAAGAGGGAGAGAGGCTGTCCGCGGGATTGGGAGCGGATTGCGAGGCGACGGGAGCGGTGGCGGGAGAGGCGAAGGGGGACCGTTCCTGGAGAGCGGGATTGAGGATGACGATGTCCACGCGGCGGTTGCGGGCGCGGCCCTCTGGCGTGTCGTTGTCGTCCACAGGATGGTATTGGGCGAAACCAGCAGCGGCAAGGCGCTGAGGATCGATGTGGTAGCGGGTGATAAAGAGACGGACGAGTTCGGTGGCGCGGGCAGTGGAGAGTTCCCAGTTGGAGGAAAAGCGCGAGTTGTGGATGGGGATGTTGTCGGTGTGTCCCTCGATGCGGAGATTTTCGGTGCGCGGACCGATGACATTGGCGAGGCGATCGATGGCCTGCATGGAAGAGGCGCGCATGGCGGCGGAGCCACTGTCATAAAAGCCCATTTCGCGGAGGCTGACGACGAGGCCTTCTTTTCTGGGTTTGACCTCAACGATGTGGCGTTTGATTTCCGGAGCGAGGGCTTTTTCGAGTTCCGCCTGGATGTCTTTCAGGGGCTGCGGGGAGTTGGTGGGAGAGAGAATTCCTTTCATGGGCTGGACGACGCGATCGAGTTCCGAGGTGCGGTTCACGTTATCCACGGCCTGGACGTTGGAGAAGGGGATGGCTTCGGAGTCGCTGAGGGGAATGTGGGTGTTGGAGGTTTCAAAGACGCCCAATTCCTGAAAGGCGACCTGAATGGCGAGGGCCAGGCGCCCGACGCGGCGCTTGTCGACCTGGGAGGATGCGTAGAGAACGACGAAGAAAGCGAAGAGGAGAGTGATGAAGTCGGCGTAGCTGACCAGACGCGCTGGCGAGCAGTTCGACGACGATTTCGCCAGGGACGTTCCAGATCAAGGTGGGTACGAACGCGCCGGTGACGGTCACAGTGGATTCGACAAACAACACGCTGAGCCAACTGGCCGCGAGCATCAACAGCCAGAAC
>DATIXE010000012.1:0-2935 GCA_035518915.1 Candidatus Eiseniibacteriota bacterium | reverse complement strand
CCAGTTCATAGAGGCAGAGCGCCACCGCCTGTCCGAGGTTCATCGAAAGGTCCTGGCTCACGGTTGGTATTCGCATCAGCCAATGGCAATGGCTGAGGTCTTCGTTCGACAGGCCAAATTTCTCCGAACCAAAGAGCAGCGCTACCGGACCCCGTGCGAGAGCCCGAAGAATCAGCCTGGCACCGTATTCCAGCCGGCGGATGGAGTGCTGCAACTCCCGGTGACCCACGGATGTTGTGCCCACCACCAGGAGGGAATCGGCGATGGCTTCCGACACCGAGGAGTGTTCTTCGGCGCTTTCGAGCAGTGGCGCCGCGCCGACAGCCGATCGCGCTTCCCGGAATGCCACTTCGTAAGGATTTACCACGCGGAGCCGGGAAAAGCCGAAGTTTGCCATGGCACGGGCGGCCGCCCCGATATTGAGCGGGTTCCGCGTTGCCACCAATACGACTCGGAGGTTATCTTTCGTCTCGCCCACGCTCGCTCTTCGTCCAGTGCGCTATTAATTAGGGTAAGCAGAACGGGGGATTGAGCGCTAGGAAACAAGGGTGCCCTTGCTATGGACATTCAGTTCGTCCGACTCGAATCCGACGTCTGCGAAGTGTTGAATCGCATGGCCCGCGAACAACGACGTAGGGTATCGGACCTGGTCAACCAGTTCTTGAGAGAACACTTGCACGAACTTAATGAGGATCTTCAGACTCCAGAACCGGCTCAGCTATTTCGGAATTGAGGCGCTCGCGATCGGCTGAGAACTCGGCGTAACTTCTCAAGCGCTTCTACCAGGTGGAGCCTTCTATTTTCGCGTTCGCAGATTTCACTTGTCTCGTCCCCATTCTTGTAGCATAATTACTGCAAGATGTACGGAGATCCAAAAGGCCCTGAGGCCGCCCGCCTCCGCCAACGGAAATTTCAACTCCTCAGCCGTTTCTCCCTTCCTGACGACCTCCTCCCGGGGGCCCTGACCGAATCCCATTCCCGCTGTGGAAAACCTGGCTGCCACTGTGCCAATCCCAAGGATCCTGGTCATTCCGCTTGGACCTTAACCTTCATGTCGCAAGGTAAGCGCCGGGTAGAACGCGTACCGAAAGAGTGGGCCGAAACCGTCGCCCAGCGTGTCCGTGCCGGCCGGGAGTTTCAGGACGCCGTCCGTGAGGTGCTCACCGCCAATGCCGAGTTGTTAGTACTCGCGCGCAAACAGAAGCTCAAACCCCGGTGAAGCGGCCCTCGCTTCGTCGCCTCAAGCAATACGCGATGAAGTGTCTGGGTCTGAAACACTTTTTCCAAGATTGCGGCGATGGCCGCTCCCGGCCGCGTAAGTCGGCCGGAACGCTGTTGTGGGCTCTGCTGTTGGGGCAATGGTTGCGTCAGACCAGTTTCTTCGCCATCGAACAACTGGTCAATGACGCCGGGCCTAGAAAGCTGGGGCTCCAGACCGGTTTCGGCGACGATGCCTTGAGCTACTTCACCGAGCGGCTGGATCCCGCACCCACACGGCAAGCTCTGATAGAAGTTCTGCACAGGGCCAAACGAAACAAAGCATTTGAAAACAGCCGTTCGATCGGACTGGCGATTGATGGCACAACCGTCGGACGCTGCCGTGAATCCGGCTGTGAGTGGTGCCGTCCCTATCGCAACGCCAAGAAACAGACCGTTGGCCACCAGCATCATCTCGCCATGATCAGTGTGGTGGGTGCCGGCTTGTCGCTGCCGTTCGATATAGAACCCTACGGACCGAAGGATAGCGAATATGCGGCCGGACAGCGTCTGCTTCGTCGAGCCTACGCCGCGGTGGGTCCGCGCTTCGCCGATTACCTGGTAGTGGATGCCGAGTACGCCACCAGCACGTTTCTCCATGCCGCTACTGATGTCGGCCTGCCAGTCATTGCCCGGCTTAAAGAGAACCTGCCGGAACTGTCCGCTTCGGTAAAACGCCGTTTCGACGGCCAAAAACCCAAGCTGTTGCGAGACGGCGGCTGCCGTATCGAGTGTTGGGACGAGGAGGACTTTGCTCCCTGGGAAGCCTTGCTCTGGGAGCGGGTTCGGGTTATCCGCTATCGCCAACTTCAGCCGGACGGAACCGTAGTGGAGGCGCAATGGCTCACCAATCTCTCCAAACGCCAAGCCCCTAGTTTGTCGCTGTTCCGTATGGCCCGCAGCCGTTGGGAGATTGAAAACCAAGGCTTCAATGATTGCAAATCACGCCAAGGGCTGGAACATATTTGTCACCACCATACCAACAGTCTGCTCGTCAGTTGGCTGCTGACGCTGCTGGCCCTGGTGATTGGCAGACTGTACCGCATCCGCTTTCTACACCGCGGCAAGCACGCCATCGTCTCTGCCGCCGAACTCGTTCGTCAGCTTTGGCTGGCTCTCGCAACTACCGCCCGTTGCCGGTCCGCCTAGTGCAGATCGGGCACTCGCATTGATCTTTGAAAAAGACTTTTACTCGATCGCCCGCCTCTGCCTAGGAAAAGCCTTCCCGAAAATACGAACCTTCTGAACTGGTGTCGCAATTCCGTTGCTCCGCCCGTCCGGCGCAGTACTCACGCCGTCCGGTCCGGCCCCAATCCCGAAATGGCTGATAAGTGCCGCCGTTTGTTGACACCTTCCCGCACCGAAGCATATAATTCGACCTGCGCCAGAATGCATGCAATCGGTGCTCACGACCGGCATGCGCTCTCCCGCACCTGCTCGATCTCTTATGATTGGAAGAAACATATGAATTATCCATTGACGGGATATCATCACATCACCGCTTGCGTCGGCGGCGCCCAGGAAGACGTCGAGTTCTTTACGCAAACAGTCGGCCTCCGGATGGCCAAACAGACCGTGCTGATGGATGGCAAGATCCCGATTTACCACCTCTATTATTCCAACGCGAACCTGGAACCGGGATCGGTCCAGACCACGTTCCCCTATTCGCGGAAGCCGG
>DATIXE010000011.1:0-69101 GCA_035518915.1 Candidatus Eiseniibacteriota bacterium | reverse complement strand
GTTATGGCCAGAAACGTCCTCGTTGATGCTGGATTTGTTGTAGCGTTGCTTAGCAGCCGAGACGCTCGCCACGAATGGGCCGTGACTCAGGCGTCTGAGATGCCTCCGCCTTGGTCCACGTGCGAAGCCTATTTCGGAACCCCGCACTTTAGGTGACCCGCTTCCGAACTCTTTCGGCGTCCTGTTTTCGTTGGGATACAAGCTTGTTATGGGAAACCTTCCGGGATGGAGAGTGCCGATTCCTCTCCCTTCCAACTAAGCCCTCCGCAGGTGCGAAGGTGTCCAGCGTCGTTTTTTCAAAGCTCTCGGGCCCACGTGGGAGCATCAAATACCTTTGCTTTTAGTGCTACTATATGTAAATATGCTTTCATATGGTACTTAGACATCTCTGGCTGAACCTGCTCGAGCGGTCGTGGAAAGGCCGATCGATCGTGTGGCTTGCAGGTGTTCGACGGGTGGGAAAGACCTGGTTATGCCAGAGCCTTCCTGACATCGAGTACTTTGACTGTGAGCTCCCCCGCGTTCGCCGCATGATGCTCGACCCTCAAGGCTTTCTCGATGGTCTTGGTGACAAGAGAATTGTGCTGGATGAAATTCATCGATTGCAGAACCCCTCGGAACTGCTAAAGATTGCTGCCGATCATTATCAGAGTACGCACATCGTGGCCACGGGCTCTTCAACTTTGGGCGCTTCCAAGAAATTTAGAGATACGCTGGCAGGACGTAAAAAGGACCTCTGGCTGACACCGATGTGCCTTCCCGATCTGGAGGATGCGAAGCAAACAGACCTGAAACACCGTTTTCTGCGCGGCGGACTGCCTCCCTTCTTTTTGCCTGAGAAACTTCCAGAACGTGATTTTCAGGAGTGGATGGATGCCTACTGGGCAAAAGACATCCAGGAACTATTTCGTTTGGAACGGAGAGATTCCTTCCAGCGATTTACCGAGCTCGTTCTCGCACAAAGCGGTGGCGTCTTTGACGCAACCCGATTTGCTCGCCCATGCGAAGTCAGCCGACCGACGATCACAAATTACCTCCGCGTTCTTGAGGCAACGTTCGTCGCTCACGTAATTCGCCCATTCAGCACGCGCCGACCCACGGAGATTGTGGCAGCGCCGAAGGTCTATGGCTTCGATACCGGATTCGTTTGTTACTACCGTGGTTGGCAGGATTTGCGCGATGATGACCTCGGGGTGCTTTGGGAACACTTCGTGCTGAACGAAATCACCGCCCGCTTACAGAGTCGGGACGTATTTTACTGGCGAGACAAGCGGGGGCATGAGGTTGACTTTGTCTTGGCGACGCGTCGAAAAGAACCAATGGCAATCGAGTGTAAATGGTCCGCGGCTAACTTCGATCCCACGAACCTCAAGGCGTTCCGATACCAGCATCCTGAAGGGGAAAACGTAATCCTAGCGAACGACGTGGAACATGCTTTCACGCGCAACTTCGGAGAGCTCAAAGTGCATTTTGCTAGTCTGCCCTCATTCGCCACTTCGCTTTCTTCTCAGCTGCTATGACAGACAGAACTTACAACCGCGTGGGCTTCGTCCTAACGGAAAATCGCGTCGCCGCGAAAAGCGGGCATTACGACTCATAAATTTCTTGATCTGCGATAATCCGACGCACTTCCTTCAGGCTTGCTGTTTCGGCGCAGATGCCAAATGGCCAGGAATTCGATTTGAGTAAGTGCTCAACCATGCTCAAAATCCGCTAAGCCGTTTGCCCCTGACTGCAGTAGTTTTGCTCCTATCAGGGCGTGCCCGCGAGCAGTGGCAGCAATCATTGCATCTTCCAGGAGATGGTCTGACTTTCCCTCCATTAGCCTGGCCCACTCGCGAAAGCAATCTCCCGCCATGCGCCCTCGAGGGTGTCGTGAGGTCCGTTGGCGGGGTCTTTAGCTCGGATGCGACAGGACCGAAACCTCTTCCGTCAATACCATGACCTACCGCGCAGTATTCCAGATACGTCTGTTTGCCGGACTCAACGTCAGATCTTTCGGGCCGTGTTTTACTTGCGGCTTGCCACTCGCTGGCGCCGGGGATGAACCCAGATAGGAGCAGAACAACCCTTGCCATGCCTTGGATCATGAATTAAATTTCCCGTTTCTCACCTTGTCCTGCTTTACGAGCTGCGGGCCACTACTTTTTGCACCCGAGCGTTGCTTCGGCGCTGGCTGAAAGGAGTTCGCTCGTGACTCCTTCCTAAAGGGAAACAGAGCCTTGGACCACGTCAAAGGCACTTCTCCGACCTTTACGTGCCCAGCCATGATTCGTTCCCAGCGGAGGTGTGCGACGAGGTCGCCGGCAAGATTGTGCTGCGTGAGAAACCTCTCGACCCGCTGTAAAATATTCCGGTCCTTGGTTTGCCGGTGCCCTTCGTGTTTAGGAAAGTCACATCTTAGTCGCTCACGATGTTTGCGAATTGGTGGAACTGCGGCGCACTCTCAGAGATGTTGGCACGGAGGGGCGATAGACAGAGTTGACAAACCGAAAGATAGACGCGCCGCTTTGCCTCGAGGAAATATAGCCTACGGTGAGCCCTTGAGTGCCATGCGGATCGTTCTTATGTCGAGAAACATTCGTTGAGGGCCGCTCTCGGCGGCGCCCTCGATCTTGACGAAACCATAGCGTGCATACCAGTCGACCCGGTCCCGATATGCGTCCGTAATAATGCACCGGCACCCCACATCGGCGGCAACTCGAAGTGCGATTTTGAAGGCTTCGGAAATAAGGGCATGCCCGAGGCCCTTTCCTGAGAATCGCTGGTCTACCGCAAGGCGTGCGAGTAAAATTAGTGGCAAGTCGTATGGCGGAAGCCCTCGCACATATTTCCTCGGGAAAGCGTCTCGCGGCAAACTTGCAGTCGCAAGAGTGAAGTATCCAATCACACTGCGCGGAGCCTCCTCATCAAGCGCCACATAAGTCACCCCGATGGAGCTTTTCTGCTGATTCGCCCAGCCATAACGCTTGAGATAGTTGTTGAGCGCCTCATCGCCGCAATCGAAAGTCGCGACCTCATCCTGCACTTCAATTGGACGTATGAGAACGGCCACTTAGCATCTCATTGCCCGGATGAGAGTTTCCGTTGGACTAGCGGGTTCTCTCGATGCGAGATCGGCAAGACTTTCTAACTCGTGGGGTGTCCAAGGAATCTCCACACGCGGAAGTACAAGTTCAGGGGCGACACGCTCCAAGTGCGGAAACACCAATTCCCTCCGCTCACCCGTTTCAGTTTCACTAAAAATGCGATGACCGCGCTTTCTTTCCCGTACTGCCCAGCGGAACAACGCCAGAGCATCAGAAAGAAAATCCGTATTGCTAGTAAGCTGCAACTCTTGCTTCAAACCGCGAACCATGCGGTCCTCAGCAGGAGCCAAATCAGCCTGAAACTTTGACTTGCGCGGAGCAGGAAGCTGCCCCTTGATTTGCTTGGTTTTTAACGCCATTGTTGAATTATCCTTTTGGCTTCCATATTCATTCCTATACTACTACATGTTGAATGCTGATTCGAGTCTTTAGGGAGCAACCTTGAGTGGTGCGCAAGTACCTCGTGGATTTGAGTGCTGTTTCAACTCACGCGTCCGCTTCCGGTAGTGCAGACTCGACCGGCTGATCGGTAGACATCTCTGGTTAAAGCTGCTCGAGCGCTCGTGGAAGAAGGCCATTGAGTCCCGCAGTTCAGGCATCGGACTACCCGGGGGAATGTCCCTGGATAAGGTAACTCTTGCGATACGTCAGGACATGTAATCTATTTATCCCTGCCTATTTCGCATAAATTGAACTCAGCGAATTCCATAAAGGGTGAGTACTCAGGCGAACGCGTCCAACGGGTCATCGATGGATTCCTTTTGGGGTGACTACCCGCGGATGAACAGAACATCGACATTCCGGCCGGAATCAATGCGGCGCACGTACGAGAGTGGCGCCAACAACCTGGTACGCGATCCCCTCAATTGCCAAGAAGTTTTATCGCCCAAAACAGGAAAAGATTGCTGCCAATCGGTGACTCGTATCCATTTGTTTCTGCTATCAGGAAGTATTCGCCGGTTTGGGGATTTGAAGTCAGTCGAGTTATGGTTCCAGCCGAATGTGATCCCTAGTAAGCAGGATTCCATCTGAGAGGTGATTCATGGCTCAAGACGGAGATCAGGAACGGGAATATCCTCATCAGGCGAATGCAACAAATGGAGAGCAAACTACCTCGGCGACAGAAGAATCATCCCTCCCATCGAATGGTGACCAAAACAAAACGAGCTCTCCCGCCAAGATCGCGGCGAGTCGTGGAAACGGAAAGCGATCGAACGGGCCGACTTCGCCGGAAGGAAAAGCAAAAAGTAGCAGGAACAGCTACAAACACGGATTTTTTGCTCGTCAGCCCCTCCCACCCGGGGAGGCTGGAGCTGCGCTATGGGGCGCCTATCAAGATTTGGTGGCTGGCATCTGGGGATACTACAAGCCCGTAGGCTATCTGGAAGGTCTGTTGACCGAAAAAATCGCTACGGAATCGATCCGATTCTCCCGCCTCTTAACGTTTGAACGAGAGCTCACAAGAGGCATCAACCTGTTCAATTGGAATGGCCTGGACCGATTGCTCCGATATCAGGGAACGATTAACCGTCAATTGTTTCAAGCAATGCGCGAACTTGAGCGGATGCAAGAAAGGCGTAAGGCTGAAACGGCACCTACTGGCGCTTTAGGCGGTCTGGCGGACTCTAGTACTGGAACGCTTGCGGTTGTACCGGATTCCAGTCTCTTTCAAGCAGATTCAGAGTCTCCCTCACAAGGGGCCGCAATAAGCGATGAGCGCCATCTTGAATTCTGCGCATGGGAGCAAATTCCCTTAATCATAGCTCCTCGCCAGGGTAATGGTGGGCAGAACTCGGAGGCTTCTCGAGCGGCAACGAATTACGGAACGAACCCAACACCGTCAAGCTTTGTTCAGCCACCAAAGGCAGCTTTACGGAAAGATACGGCTCCTCCGAAGCCATCTCTGGCAGACAAGGTAACCAAGGCGCTGGATCTTCCTCCCATGCAGAATCCCCTGGAGGGTTCTTCCCCCCGCCAGGAGGAGACTGGTGCAAGCATTGGGAAAAAGGCAGTTTCAGATGACATTGCGGCTCATCCGAAATTCATCGAACCGGAAGACAGGGCTCGGTTGGAACAGGTCCAGGAATCTATTCGAAACGAAGGGAATGGGGATATCGAGGATTCGGAAGACTCTTCCTAATTAGCTTTGCGTCACATGTCCGCAATTGAAAACCAAGCATCAAAACCTGAAAATCTGACTCTGGATGCCAACACGGCGATTTTCGCCGTGGACCTCCGTCATCGGGCGCAGGCACTTCAAGTTCCTTGTCTTGCATGCCTGTCATGTATGTAATACACTTGCTTCATGAAGACTCTCACGGTACGACTGCCCGAGCCATTGGTCGCGGACATTGAGGCGGAATCGCGGGGGCGTAAGATCTCGAAGTCAGATGTCGTTCGTGAGCGGCTCGAACGTCCGCCCCGGCAGCGTCGCCGCACTGGCTCGCTTAACGCCATTGCTGATCTCATTGGATCGGTAGATGGTTTACCGGCCGACCTAACGACGCGAAAGAAGGAATATTTGCACGCTACCGGTTATGGCCAGAAACGTCCTCGTTGATGCTGGATTTGTTGTAGCGTTGCTTAGCAGCCGAGACGCTCGCCACGAATGGGCCGTGACTCAGGCGTCTGAGATGCCTCCGCCTTGGTCCACGTGCGAAGCCGCTCTGTCGGAGGCTTTTCATCTACTCGGGGAGCGCGGTGCTCCCAATCTCGGTGCCCTACTTCGCCGGCGTGCGTTGCTCATCTCCTTCACCCTTGCCGAGAACGTCGAGCCAGTCGTGAAGCTGATCGTGAAATATTCTAACGTCCCCATGGGCTCCGCCGATGCTTGCCTCGTTCGAATGACCGAAACGTTTGCCAATCCCATCGTCCTCACTACCGACGAAGATTTCCGAGTCTACCGCCGCCACAGCCGGCAAGTAGTTCCTTGTGTAACTCCCGATTGACGCGCATACCCGTTCGGCAGAGGCGGGCCTCCGTTGAAATCAGTTGAATCTGACTGAAGTGAAATGTTAGATCCTGCAGTCATACCGGACTTGTGCCGTCACGAGATCCCTTCACTGAACTCCTTTTTCAGAAACTCCAGAGTTCTCTCCCACGCAGTTTTTGCGGATGCCGGGTCATAAACCTCTAGTCGCGCTTCGTTCATAAAGGCGTGCTGTGCGTTGTAGCGATAGAGCTCAAACTTTGATTTCGACAGCTTGAGCGTGGCCTCGAGTTCATTGACCTTGGCCGGGGTACACCAATCATCCCTGTTCGCGAAATGGCAGATCAAGGGAATTTTGACTTTGTTTAATTCGGCGGGATCAAGAGATGGGATGCCATAAAAGCAGGCGCCCGCATCCATCTCCGGCACCCGGACTGCAGCCAGGATGGTTAGCGCACCACCCATACAAAAGCCACCGACGGCCACCTTCTTCGAGGATTGTTTTAGGTACTGCGTGGCGCCACGGATGTCTTGCTCTGCCGCATCCGGAAAATCGAGGTTTGCCATCAAGTGATTTGCTTCGTCGCTGGCTTTAGCGACCTTGCCTCGGTAGAGGTCTGGCACAAGTACCCGGTAACCGGGAGCGGCGAGCCGGTCCGCCGTCTTTTTGATTTGATCATTTAGCCCCCACCACTCCTGGATGACGACAAAGCCCGGCGCACTTGATCCGGCCCTAGGCGTCGCCAGATAACCTGGGCAGGTTTTTCCATCCGGTCGCTGGAATTGAATTATTTCACCCAACTCATCCCTCCTGTCGATGCGCGGAGATCAGGGGTAATCCGAGTCCCGCAATCACTGCCTGCTTGGTCGTTTCGTAGAATCCCATCTCAATCATATCTTTAGGATAGGCCGTTCCCGCCGTACTGAAGAAATACTGAAAACGCGCTCTCAAGGCGATCGTTTCGCACCCAGTGTCGGTTGAAGTCGGTTGCCGGCTCGGGCCAACGAGCAGCACATTTCCGCCGCGAAAAAGAAGCTAGGAAAACATGGAAACCAGCTTTTGCGATGTTCCGTCGCTCAAACCGAGATCCGTAAGATGCGGCCCAGGATTGCAGGCCAGGCAGGTGCCTTCGATAGCCTTGAATGTCCAATAAGGGGGCTTCCAATCGGTAACTTGATTTGCCGCTTCCCGTACCACGCGAAATTTCCCAGCCAGCTCCATCGGCGGCAACTCGGACAACAGCCCGCCAATCGGAAACTCGACGATTGCTAGCAGCTTCCCATCGCGTACGACTGACATTCCGCCACCGCAATCGATAAGCGCGTTTCCAGCCACCTTCATGTCGGCCGGCGATCCTCCCAGAATGACCAGGTTGTGCGCATCGTGCGAATACGATGTCGCAATCGCGCCCCGCATTCGCCCGATCCCGAGCTGAACGGCGCATTGTCCTCCGCCCGAATGCCGTCCATGTCGGTGGCGCACATAGCTGAGACTCGCATCTTCAGGCAATTCCACGATCCCGCCTCGCACCTTCACTTCAATCTCCTGCCATTCGGCAAGACGCATCCCCAAAATCGCGCGCATCTTGACGGTTCCTTGCTCCCGGCCTTCGACCCGGATCTTAAAGTCGTCTTCCGCAAGGTGCGCCAATTTCATGGAGTTCAGGAGCGATTTCCCGACGGGACGCCTTTCCAACGGCTCGATCCATTTCTCGTTCTTGACGACGTTTCTCCCCGCCACAAATACCTCTGCCATCCGAAACTCTTCCAGATCCTTCAGTACAACAATATCCGCAATCCGCCCCGCGCACACCGCGCCGAGATCAGGTCGCCTCAGGCGAAGCGAGGCATTGAAAGTGGCACATCGTATCGCCTCCACCGCGTTCATCCCATAGCCAACCAGCCGGCGCAGTACGTCCCGGATTCCCCCACGCTCCACAAGGTAGTCTGGCGGCACATCGTCGGTACAAATGCTGACTTGCGGCGGGACAAGCGGCAACGTACGCAGCGCCGCGACCACTCCCGGAAGCACATAATCATGTGAGCCGCGAATCTCAACGAAAAGGCCGGCTCGTAGTTTTTCCAATAGATCTTCACCCGACATGATTTCGTGGTCGGAGCCTATGCCGGCAGCTAAAAAGGCCTGCAGGGAAGCGCCGCTCAAACCGCGTGCATGCCCCTCGATGCTTTTTCCGGAGTCTAGGCCTGCCGAAATAATTGCACTCATGCGCGGCGTCTGCCGGAGCACTCCGCGCATGTCCATGATTTCCGCGACGCCATGAACCGCGTCCCAGGACAGCATTTCCTGCATCTCCCGGCCACCAATCTCGGCACCGGAACACTCCAGACCTTGCGCGGATGGTACGCACGAGGGCGCGGCACAAAGAAAGCGTAGCGGCAGCCCGGCACTCGCTTCGATCGCGTAGCGCACCCCGTCCAGCCCGAACACATTCGCCAACTCGTGTGGGTCGTGCAAAATGGTGGTTGTTCCCTGCGCGACTACCTGTTCCGCATAGTGCACGGGTAGCATGTGCGAACTTTCGATGTGCACATGTGTGTCAATGAATCCAGGGCTGATCCATTTCCCCTCGGCGTCATAAGTGATCTTTGCGTCCTGTCGCGCGCCGGGCGGGTGTACGCTCGCAACCATTGCGCCAGTAATGCCCACATCTGCCCTGCGCAGTTCACCGGTCATCACATCAACAAGTGTCCCACCGGTAAGAAGGACGTCGAATGAATCCTCACCTAAAGCGGATCGAATAGCCCGGGCACGAGTGGCTGCGTCTAAGACTGATTCAGGCTCAAATTTAGTCATAACAAGCGAATTCTCTTTCATATCGGCAAAATCGTATGGCAAGTATTGGAAGTTTACACTTGCAAGAGCGGCAAGCGTGTGGAAGATTTAGTTCTCTTTCGCGGAGGCGAGGAGGGAGCGAATTCAATTCTTTCAAATTCTGTCTTCCCACTGAGCTAGCGGGTAGGCTGGAAATTCGCGCAATCGGGCGGCGCGACAGATCGGGAATCACGCGATTCTCATTCACATTTACGTCCAATCGCAGGGCCCGTTGATCAGCCAGGGTGGAATCCACCCAGAATGAATGAAGTTGGCGAGTTGTGTGCGGTACTCCGAACAAGTCATACCGTTAGGAGAATCATGAAGTGGCAATAAAGCGGAACACACATTCTTTCAATGAAGAAACCCGGGTTCGACAAAACCTGGTCTCCGTGGCGCTGGGTAGGGAAGAAGCTGATCTTGTCCTGGAAAATGCGACTATCCTGAATGTTCAAACACTGACGTGGAAGCGGGATTGGGATCTGGTCATCCAAGGCAAGCGGATCGCCTGGGTGGGTCCGCACGGGGAATGGAAAGGCACCGCTGCGAAAAAGGCTTCCGTACGAGGTCTGTGGGTCGTCCCTGGCTTCGGCGAAGCCCACAAGCACATCGAAAGCACAATGCTGAGTCCCGAATACGAAGCCGATCTGGTTCTTCGCTTCGGCACCACCTGGAATGTGGAAGCCTCGCACGAGTTTTCCAACGTCAATGGCAAGCGCAATGTCGAATTCTGGCTGATGGCACGCCAACACGGCTGTCCGTTCAAGATCTTTCCGTCACTCGGCTCGGCAACTCCGCCGACAGGCTGGGAAGAGTCGGGCGGCTACTATGGCTATCAGGAGATTCGCGATTTCATCGACGGCAACTTGTGGGTTACCGGTCTCGACGAAGTCATGGATTGGTCGGCCGTTGTCAATCCGGAAAATCCGGGTTACCAGCGATTATGGGAGAATATCGAGGCCACGCTCGACGCCCGCGGCGTTGTGGAGGGCCACGGCACGGGACTCCTTTCCCCCGCGGAAATTTCCGCTTTCGCAGCCGCCGGAATCAGTTCCGACCACGAAATCCGCGAAGGCCAGGAAGCCTGGGACAAACTCGAGCGCGGTATCTTTCTCGAATTACGCCCAAATGCTAGTCACGCCCTCAAGTATCTGGTTGATCGCGGCCTGCGCGATTGGTCGAACGTTTCGGTAACCACCGACGATCGTAATGCCGAAACCACCCTTCGTCGCGGGGCCATGGATCACAATATTCGCTGCGCGATCGAAAGCGGCGTCCCGCTGGAAGTTGCGTATGCACTGGGTAGCTTCAACACCGCGCGCCACTTCCGCATCGACCATCTGGTCGGATCTTTGGCTCCCGGCCGGTACGCCGACGTAGTCCTGCTCTCCGATCCCCAAAGTGTGAAAATCGAGGCCGTCTATGCAGATGGCCAGCGAGTCTCAGAAAAATACCGGATGCTAGTTTCCGTGCCGAAGATTGACTGGCCAGAATGGGCCCGGAAAACGGTGAATTTCGGCCGCGGAATCGAAGCCGCGGATTTCGCTGTTGCCGCGCCCGCCGGACGCACAACCGTGCAAGCTGCCGTGGTTCCACCGTTTCATCATCAGGAACACTTCTTCACTGTGGAACTCCCCGTAAAGGATGGCCAGGTGCAGCGTGACGAATCTCGCGCAATAACCAAAGTTGCCTTACTCGACCGGTATTCGGGTCGCGCCCGCATTTCTAAAATGTTTTGGAAGGATGTCGGCATGAAAACTCCCGACTCCTCAATGTGTTGCTCCATTGTTCACGACAACCACAATGCCTGGGTGATTGGCAGCAGCGACGCGGCCATGGCCCTCGCCGTGAACACGATGGCGGAGATGGATGGCGGCTTCGTTCTGATAAATCGCGGCAAGGTCTCGGCCAAAGTCCGCTTGGAGATTGGCGGCTTGATGACCGCGCGTCCCGCCGAAGCCCTCGCCCATGATCTCCTGGCCATGCGCGCGGAAATGGACAAGTTGGAATGGATGGAAAAAACCGTCCCGCGCATTCAGGAGTTTCTGGGTGTGGAGCACGTCACCGAGGCGCTCTGCTATGCGTTTCTGACTTGTCCGCCCTGGCAATGGACGTTCATGCCGCCCAGTGATGCACTTCCCGAAGGCTTCGTTAATGTACGCACAGGCGAGACGCATCCCGTTGTTTGGTAAGCCGATTTTCGGCTTCCATCGACCGGTACCGAACCGAACACTAGCTCTTCGAGAGCGGAGACCCTGAGGAAATGCTGAACCGATGAACCTCCCGGTTGGCGATGCACCCGCTGCCCGGCAAAGCCTTCTTCACCCGATCGCGGCCGCCCTGGACCGCCGGTTCCAATATCGTGAACGCGGCTCGACATTTTGGACCGAAGTCCTGGGTGGGATCACAACCTTCAGCACCTTGTCCTACGTGCTCGTTGTTCATCCGCTGATTCTTTCCGAAGCTGGCATGGACCGCGCCGCACTCATCACCGTAACCGCGTTGGCTGCGGCGGTCTTCTCGGTGATCATAGGGCTGCGTACAAACTATCCGCTCGCCATGGCGCCGGGCATGGGCGTCAACGCCTACATTGCCGTGCAGGTGTGTCAGGGCATGCACATTTCCTGGCAAGCTGCCCTCGGCATGGTCTTCTACAGCGGATTGATATTCTTGCTTATTTCCATCACCGGCATCCGTCAGAAAATCATCGAGTCCTTTCCTGCCAGCTTCAAGAAAACGGTTGGAGCAGGTATTGGACTATTCATTGCCTTCATTGGCCTGAAAAACGCGGATATCATCGTCTCCAATCCACATTCGATTGTCTCGCTCGGAGACTTCGCATCACCAAAGGTGCTGCTGGGCTTTATTGGGATTGTATTCACCGTGGTTCTGGTAAATCGCCGGGTGCGTGGCGCCCTTATCCTTTCGATACTCTCGATTACACTAGTTGGGATGCTTATCCCAGGCGCCACACCTGGGTCCAGGATTGCGCCTGTCCCCCACCAGCTGTTTGGTTGGCCACACTCGATTGCGCCGACCCTTCTCAAACTCGACTTCCTGTATCCCATTCAACATCCCATCCAGTGTATTCCCATCATCTTTGCCATACTTTTCTCCGACCTTTTCTCAGCCATGGGTGTCCTCATGGCCATCGGCATCCGGGCCCGACTGAACGACGAGCACGGTAATTTGCCGAGGCTCCGCGAAGCTCTCGCCTCCGATGCAGTGGCTTGTTCCGGCGGCGCGCTGCTGGGGACAACGACTACCGTCATCTATCTGGAGTCAGCTGCGGGCGTGGAACAAGGGTCGCGAACAGGTTTCACCAGCATCGTCGTGGCCGCGTGCAGCCTGGTCGCTCTTTTTTTTACCCCTGTGATTGCCATCGTCCCAGCCGTTGCCACCACACCGGCCCTTGTCATGATCGGGATTTTCATGATGGAGGGCTTTGCGGACATTGACCTGCATGACGGCGTCGTGGCTGCCACCGCCCTGGTTACGACCATGCTCACTCTCCTGGCCTCTGTGAGTGACGGTGTGGCTCTGGGATTCATCACAAACATCTTGCTGCTGATGGCCTTGGGGCGTTCGCGGCAAGTAAAACCTCTGGCCTACGTGTTGGCGGGAATCCTTCTTCTCCACTACGTTCTCTAGCCCAAACTCGTCAAGTGTTCCTCCTTAAGTAACCGGAAGCTTTCTGCACCCTTTGCACCTCCAGGTGGCTGACGTCCCTTTGGTGCGATAAACTAATTATTCCGGGCAAGTAGTGCTCATTGGTTACGAAAGGGCAGTCTAACTAAGGGGACCTTCAGCAGTCTACGGAGGCGCGTTCGTCGACGCTCAGCAATGAAATACACACAAGGAAATACGGAAGCCGTGGCAAGCACTGAATTTTCGATCAAGAAGATGACCAAAGACCAGAGCCGCGACACCGGCATGGCCATGGTTCTGCTCCTTCTGCTTGTCTTTCTGAAGACCAGGCGAGATGGCATGCTGTATGCCGCGATGCTCCTGCACGTCATAAATATGATTGTTCCTCGAGTCTTTGCGCCGATCGCCCTCGTTTGGCTGGGTCTTTCGCATGTGCTTGGCACGGTCATGTCCCGCATCCTGTTGTCGGTCCTTTTTTTTGGACTGGTGACTCCCATGGGCCTGCTGCGCAGGCTATTCGGAAAGGATTCTTTGCAGCTGCGTCAATTCAAGGCTAGCTCGGAATCCGCAATGCTCGTAAGGAATCATCGGTTTGTCGCCCAGGATATCGAACGGCCGTACTGAACGGAAGGAGTTCACGTGGATTTTCTGAAGGATTTGTGGGGCTTTTTGAAGCAGAGAAAGAAATTCTGGCTGCTGCCGATGATTCTGATCTTGCTGGGCTTCGGCGTGATCATGTTCTTTGCCGCCGGTTCGGCGATTGCGCCGTTTATCTACTCGTTGTTTTAGGCTCGCCCTGATTCCTAAGGATACAATTGGAAAGCATTGGGATGAAAAAAGCGATCCTCGGCATTTCCGCGTTCTATCACGATAGCGCGGCCGCTCTGCTCATCGACGGGCAGATCGTCGCCGCCGCCCAGGAAGAACGCTTCACGCGGAAAAAACACGATTCCTCCTTTCCAGCAAACGCGTGCTGCTACGTCTTGCAGGAAGCCGGGCTTAACTTCAAGGACCTCTCGGCCGTTACTTTCTACGAGAAACCCTTTCTCAAATTCGAGCGTTTGCTCGAAACGTACCATGCCTTCGCGCCAGTTGGATTCGTCAGCTTTGTCTCCGCCATGCTCGCATGGATCAAGGAAAAGCTGTTCATGCGCCGCATGCTCCGCGACGAATTCGCCAAACTCGGTGGGGGGGAAGTGCCCGTGTATTTCCCCGAGCATCATCTTTCCCACGCCGCGAGCGCCTTCTACCCGTCGCCTTTTGAGGAAGCCGCCATCCTCACCGTCGATGGTGTGGGGGAGTGGGCCACGACAACCATCGGCCGCGGCCGCGGCAAAGATATCGAACTCCTCAAAGAGCTCCATTTCCCTCACTCAATCGGGCTCCTCTATTCGGCCTTTACCTTTTACACCGGATTCGCCGTCAATAGCGGCGAGTACAAACTTATGGGTCTGGCTCCCTACGGAAATCCAGAGTCGCCCCGCACGGCCGGCTTCAGGAAAAAAATAGAAACCGAACTCGTTGATCTTCGCAACGACGGTTCCGTAGTCCTGAACATGGACTATTTCGATTACGCCACTGGCCTCAAGATGGCCAACGAAGCCAAGTGGGAAAAGCTCTTCGGCGTACCGCGCAGGAAGCCGGAATCGGAAATTACGCAGCCCTACATGGACATGGCTCTTGCGATCCAGTTGGTGACCGAAGAAGCCGTCCTCCGTTTGGCCCAAACCGCCCGCGAACTAACTGGCTGCAACAACCTGGTGATGGCTGGCGGAGTCGCTCTCAATTGTGTCGCAAACGGCAGAATCCTTCGTGCCGGTACCTTCGATGATCTCTGGATTCAACCGGCTGCCGGCGATGCGGGAGGCGCTCTCGGCGCGACCTATGCCGTGTGGCACATTCTCTATGGAAACGATCGGCAGGTCGCTGGACCACGTGACGCAACGCGGGGCTCGTATCTCGGCCCAGAATTTTCGGACAAGGAGATCGGTCGGACGCTGGCTCGATACGGCGCCAAGGCCAGGCATTACGACGAGTTTTGCTGCTTGGCCTCCGATGCCGCCCGCAAACTCGGTGAGGGCAACGTCGTCGGCTGGTTTCAGGGACGCATGGAGTTCGGTCCGCGCGCACTCGGCAACCGCAGCATTCTCGGGGACGCTCGAAACCCGGAGATGCAAAAGAAACTCAATCTGAAAATCAAGTATCGCGAAGGATTTCGCCCGTTCGCACCTTCCGTGCTCGAAGAAGACATCGGCGAATATTTCGAACTCGACCGCGAATCGCCGTACATGCTGATTGTCGCTCCCGTGCGCAAGGACCGCCAAAACCCGCTTCCACACGGGTACCACGAGAAACCGCTATACGAACGCCTTTATTTTCTGCGCTCCGATCTTCCCGCGATTACGCACATTGACTATTCGGCGCGAATCCAAAGTGTCAGTCGGGAGACCAATCCGCGCTATTGGGAGCTGATAAATCAGTTCAAGCAGCAGACCGGTTACGGGGTCATCGTGAACACCAGCTTCAACGTCCGCGGCGAGCCCATCGTTTGCACGCCCGACGATGCCTACCGCTGCTTCATGCGCACCGAAATGGACTACTTGGTCCTCGGAAATTATGTCCTGGATAAAAGAGAACAGCCGGCTATGCCCGATGCCGGCGATTGGCGCGAGGAATTCAAGCTCGATTGAAGCAAGGTAGACAACGCAAAACCTGCCAGACGCAAATCAGCCAGGAGCTACCGAGCGGCCGCTCCCAGAAAATTTCCGTAGCCCACAACCACAGTGGAGCCGACCAGCAATACCAGCGCAAGAGTCAAGAATCCCATCGCGCCGGTGCCGGCTCCTCTCCACTCTTTGAATCCCAATCCCCACAACGTGCTGAAAATGATGATGCTGGCCATATGCAAGGTCCAACTCGAAAACCCATATCTCCCCATCTGGGTTTCCCCCATCGTGTAAAAGAAGAATTGGAAATACCACGTGGTTCCCGCAAGGGCGCAGAAAAGGTAGTTTCCCAGCATGGGGACCCTGCCATCTGTATTTGAAGCCGGGATTAGAATGTGCTCGACGACCTCGCGGCTCGGCGCGTCAGTCGCTGTTTCGAGAATCGGCTCGTTCTGAATCGCCTTATACTTCTCAGCGCTCGTCGAAAAATACTGGAAACCCGTTTTGTTCCTGATATTCAACGCAATGCACCACACGAAATTCGTTGTAAACCCGCCGATGAGGACCACCACGAGCACCGGCAACCCTTGCCACAACGTCGCCGTTCCGTGTTTGAGCGTAAGCGCCTTGATCGGGCTCCCAGCCGCCAGACCATAGGCGAAACATGCGCTCATGATCCCCGACAAAATCGCCACGCCGATCCCTTTCTTCAGATCGAACTCCTTAATGACTTTCTTTTTCTGCTCCTCAGACATCACCCGTTCTTTATAAATTCCTGCTACTCCCGCGCACGCGATCCCTAATAAACATACCAGCACCCCCAGCAGAATCACGCAGCCCGAGGTTGTGCCGAGCACTTGACTCATGAACACGCCGCTGAATATGGGCGGCATCAGCGTCCCAAACGCAGCGCACAATCCAAGCACAACAGCCATTCCCAGTGAAAGCCCCAGGTACCGCATGGTCAGCCCAAACGTTAGCCCACCCACTCCCCACAGCAATCCAAAAAAGATTGCCCAGAAGATAGTTTCCCTAGGAGCTTCCGCCAGCACTTGAAACAAATCGCGCGTCATCACGACCGCCACGATCCACGGCGCGAGGATCCAGCTGAAGATTCCTCCCACCAGCCAGTACGTTTCCCACGACCACTGCTTCACCCCGCGGTACGGTACGTAGAAACTTGCTGAAGCCAGCCCCCCGAGCCAATGAAAGAAAACTCCTAATGCCGGATTAGCCATTCCCGACGCCCCCATCCGCATCACACATGAAAGACTTCTTCGAGCGGCCTCATCGCCTGATCGGGTAACAGCCCTTCCGGTTGCGCAAAAAATTCTGCCATTTCCATCTGCCAACGCGCATTCACCTCGTGGTTTGCCATGCCCAGGCGTGCCCGTTCAAAATCTTCCGTCTCCACGTAGCCCACCAGCAACCCGTCCGCCCGCAAAAAGAGGGAATAATTGCTCCAACCGGTTTCTTGCAGTGCTTGTTTCATTTCTGGCCACACCGTTTGATGGCGCTTTTTATATTCCTGAACGCGTTCGGCCTTCACTTGGAGTACAAAGCAGACTCGTTGCATGGAAATCTCCGTCGATTTGCTGTCTGACGCTATTGTGAACGATTCGTAATTGGTTGCTACCGCAAGAATGCCTCTGGAAGTCCTCCATCCACGGGGATCACGTGCCCGGTGGTGCGCGCACTTTGCTCGCCTGCCAACCAGAGGATCGCCGCTGCGCAAATTTCCGGCGTGATCGGGTGCCTCGTCAACGTCCGCCGCGCATAGAACTCCCCCAACTTCTCCCGTAATGCGTCCGTCGATTCGCTCTCTGAAAACGGTATCTTGTATTTTTGTAGCGATCGCACCACGCGGTCGCGCGGAAACATCGTGGATCCGGCTACGACCGTAGCTGGTGCAATTCCGTTTACGCGCACGGTGGGTCCTAGCCGGAACGCCAACTCCCGAATCAAGTGATTCACCGCTGCCTTGCTCGTGTCGTACGCTTCGCTCCCGTGCTTTGGAACCACGGCATTTGCAGAACTCGTGAGCACCATTGCCCCTGGCAGTCCTTGCTCCCGGAAGACCCACTCCGCTGCTTTCGCGAGCGAATAGTTTCCTGTCACATTAACTTCAAATGTTTTCGCCCACTGAGTTTCGCTGGGTTCGCCGGCCACCCCGGGCACGGGATAAATTGCGGCGGTATTTACGACAATATCGATCCCGCCAAACTCCCCGACGGCGCAGCGCACGAGTTCCGCCAGACTTTCCGGCCTGCTCAAATCCGCAGCCATAGAAGCAACGAACTCTGGATTGGAAAGCGAGCCCGCCTGCATTTCCACCTGTTGTGCCCCAGCCTCGTCGAAGTCTGCAAGGACCAGATGGGCGCCGCTGCCCGCCAGAAGCAGCGCGACTTCTCTCCCAATACCATTCGCACTCCCAACTACCACTGCGATCTTGCGGCTGAACTCCGCTTCTGCCGGCATGCGTTGAAGCTTGGCCTCTTCAAGCGCCCAGTATTCAATTCGGAATGCCTCCGACTGAGGGAGAGCCACGTAGTTGTGGAAGTGCGAGAATTGCTTCGATTGCTCTTCATTCTTTGCCTGAGGTAATGGATGAGAAACCTCGCCGTCCTCCAAGGCGTTTGCCCCGGCCATCACATGGATCGCATTAATGAAGAACTCCGTCGTGATGCGGGCTTCTTTCTTATTCTTTCCGAACCCGAAGACTCCTAGGCCTGGCACAATTACGACGGAGGGATTCGAATCCCTCAGCTTGGGCGAATCCGGTAAGGCCCAATCCTGGTAGTACTTCTTGTAGGTATCGCGATATTTGGCAATCTGTTCCCCGATGGTACGTCTCAGGGTATCCACATCTTGCTTGCTTGGGTCCCAGTCGAGGAACAGCGGACTCACCCGCGTGCGCAAAAAGTGGTCCGGGCAGCTTGTGCCAAGCTTACTCAGCTCCTGGGACCATTTCGACCCAGCAAAGACAACTGCATCTTCCTGGTCCGCGTAATGGGCAATTACTCTTCGTTTTGAAGAGATCACCCCGCGAAGTGTCGGCAGAATCTCAATCGCCACTCGTTTCCTATCAACAAGCCCAGGGACTTCCAATCCTCCAAACAAGACGCCCTTCCGCGATTGACGTCTGGCGATGAATTCTCCCATTTGATCAATCGTTTGAATGCTATTCAGATAACATTCATGCTGAGTGGGACCCCACGTAAACAGCCCGTGCCCACCCAGAAGAATTCCGTCAACTCCCGGATTGTCTCGCACGGTTCGTTGGAGCATTAGTGCGAGTTCGAATCCTGGTCGCTGCCAAGGCACCCATGCAATTCTGCGCGCGAACTCCCGGTTGAATTCCTCTAGCTTCCTTTTTCCGTTGGCGCTGGCTGCGATTGATATGGCCCAATCAGGGTGAAGATGGTCAATATGCGGGAAGGGAAGCAGAGCATGCAGCGGCGTGTCGATCGAAGAAGCCACCCGACTTTCGGCAAAGGCTGAAAGCGGATAGTAGCCCACCATTTCATCTTCGTGCGCTTCTCCACGATAAATCCCGATTAGTTGTTCCAAGCGGTCCTGGTAGAGCAGGGCGAAGCCGGCTTTCGTGATCGAGCCCAGATCACCGCCGCTGCCTTTCACTGCCAGCACCCGTGTTGGCCTTTGTGTAAAAGGATCGGGTAACTCCAGCTTCGAACTGGTGTTTCCTCCTCCAAAATTTGTGATCCGCAAATCCGAACCCAGCAAATTGGATCGGTAGCGCAGCAGTCCTAATGCATCATTCGAGAGCTTTGCGGCTTCCCCGTCGTCCCACAAATCCCGCAGCAACATTGTTCGCTTCACTTCAGGCATATTCGCCCTCACAATACTGCCCAAAACGAGTTTCTTGTTTTTCCCAATGATCCGTGTTCACTGGCTCAAATACCTCCGGTGGGAAGGAGCGCTCCACAATTTCTCGAACTTCTGCCAGAGACTCGACCTCCCCGCTAGCCAGCATTTGCATTGCCGCATTTCCCAGTGCAGTTGCTTCCGCTGGCCCCGCCAGCACCACCTTGCCAGTCGCGTCGGCAGTCCATTGGTTCAATAATCTGTTTTTTGAACCTCCGCCGATTACCCGAATTCTTTCAATTTTTCTTCCGGTCAGCTTTTCGAGGTTGCCCAATACCAGCCGATACTTGAATGCCAGGCTTTCGAGAATTGCACGTACATATCGCCCCGGAGTGGCTGGCTTGGGCTGGCGTGTCCGCGAGCAGAATTGATCGATTGACGCCGCCATGTCGCGTGGGTGCAAAAACGATTCATGATCGGGATCAATCAGAGAAGCAAATCGCTCGCCCTGACTTGCAACTTCCATCAAACTCTCATTGCCCGCGCGGTGGTCCTCTTTCGCCCACAAATCGCGGCACCGCTGTAAAATCCACAGTCCCATGACGTTCTTCAGTAGGCGGGTGGTACCTCCAATCCCCCCCTCGTTCGTGAAATTGCTTCGCAGCGACTCTCCGGAAATCACGGGGGCATCCACTTCCGTTCCGAGGAGAGACCAGGTGCCCGAACTCAGAAAGGCTGTGCCATCCCTCGCGGTCACTGCAGCCACGGCGGACCCTGTATCATGTGTGGCCGGCGCAATCACGGGTGTATCCCGAAGGTCCGAACCCCCGGCAATGCTCGGCAACAGAGCGCCCAGAATTGTTCCTGATTCCACTATCTTTCCGAGAAAATGTCGCGGTATCTCCAATTTGTCTAACAAGCTGAAATCCCAGTCGCGGCTTCGCGCATTAACAAATTGCGTGGTGGTCGCATTTGTGAATTCACAGCTAACCGCACCTGACAGCCAGTAATGAAGCAAGTCCGGAATCATCAGGAAATTCCTGGCCCCCTCAAGAATGGTAGGGATCTGCTCTTTCGCAGCAAAAAGCTGGTAGAGCGTGTTGATCGGCATGAACTGAATGCCGGTACGCTCATAAATCTCCTCTCTTCTTATTTCAGCGAAGACCCGCTCCATCATTCCAGACGTCCGCGCGTCGCGGTAGTGGTAGGGATTCTGCAGCAGTTCGCCACGCTCTCCGAGAAAGGCGAAGTCCACACCCCACGAATCCACTCCAATTCCCGCCAGTTTCGTCTGCTGTAGCTTGGACAGAGTCGTCTGAAGTTCCCACCACAGTCGGGGAATGTCCCAGTGAAGTGAGCCCCCGTATTCGACTGGATCGTTCTTGAAGCGCCGAATTTCCTGCGCGGTCAGAATTCCTGATCGCAAAGTAGCCAGGATAGCTCTCCCCGTCTCCGCGCCCAGATCAAACGCCAGGTACGTCTTCGGGCTGGTCCCACTATGCATACGAGCTGACGCTTTGACCGTTCTTTGCAGATCGCTCTTTCGTGATGCGTTCCAGGTATCCACTCTCCCGGAAAGCCACAATCGGGTCTTTCGGCATTCCCTTGGAGCGCCGCCACTCCTCAACTATCGGCCGCACGTCCGTTGCGAATGCATCCTGCAACCCCGACTCCGCTTTCACTAAATCGCACCGGTCCTGAGCCTCAACCAGTTCGGAATAATCAATCAGGGAAGCCTTTGCATAAAGCAGCTGAGCCATGGCCACGGTCTGAATCATCGCCTCGATTTTTCCTTTCAGGTTGTGGCTCTGATCAACCATGTACGCAATGTCGGCCTGCCTGCCGCATTGCCATTCGTAAAATTGGATTTCGTGAAAAATCCGGAACACTTGGTAAGGATCGATAGAACCCAATGTCAAATCGTCGTCCGCATACCGGCGATCATTGAAATGAAACCCGCCCAACATTTCTTCAGACAGCAGCCAGGCAACGATCTGTTCAATATTCTGGCTCGCGTAATGGTGGCCTGTATCCACGAGCACTTTCGCCTGCGGTCCGGCATGCCGTGCCAGAAGCAACGCCATCCCCCAATCCGCGACATCCGTGTGATAAAAAGCTGGCTCAAATGGTTTGTACTCAATCAGCAGCCGCTGAAAAGGAGCCAACTCCGCGTGGCTTGTCTTCAGCTGTTCTTCAAACCAGCTCTTGTGCTGCCGAATGTTGGCCGTTCCCGGATAATTCGAACCGTCAGCGAACCACAGCGCAACATCCCGGCTTTCCAGTTGTCGCCCAATCTCGATGCTCTCCTTCGTATGTCGCAGCGCTCGGGCTCGCACGTCCGCGCCCGGATTTCCGAACGATCCGTATTTGTATTCTTGGTCCTGGAACAGGTTCGGGTTAATCGAACCTGGCCGCACACCGTATTGTTTCGCGTACCGCCGGACGTCTCTCACGCTTTCCACGCCTTTCGGCAGATCCCACAGCACATGCAGGGCGACGGTCGGGCACACTCCAGTCAACCGGTGCACCTCGCCAGCATCGCTGAATTTCTCCTCCGTGGTCGT
Source organism: Candidatus Eiseniibacteriota bacterium (assembly GCA_035518915.1). Classification (GTDB taxonomy): domain Bacteria; phylum Acidobacteriota; class Terriglobia; order Acidiferrales; family UBA7541; genus Acidiferrum. The sequence goes on along the minus strand of DATIXE010000011.1, from coordinate 47,547 downwards.
TGCAGCCGCCGGTTGGATGTACTTGCCGAAACGTGTACCTGTATTTGCAAATCCCCAGGAAGGCAGCTCAATGCGGAGGTTATCGAGTGCCCGCAGCGCTCTCTCAGGCTTCGTGGGAGTCATGGCCGGTCCTTTGCGAAAAGCAAGAGTACACACAGCGTCGCGGAAAGGTCACGCGGTTTTTTCCGGCCCAAGGTGGAGCAATCCGCAGCGGAAAGATGAAACATTTCTCTAGCCGACTTTGCCTTACCCCCGATAAACTCGCGCACATGCGTAAGCGAGAATAGCTCGTTAGGTCGATGGACTGGGGTGTCGTCGGCCTTCGGAGAGGCTCAAATGAGTTGCAGAACATTTTGCTGTGCGGTCGCGTTCTCCATTGCACTCGCGTGCTCTGCGTTCGCCAAACCAACCCATCTCCGCTGCGAGTATCTGCAAAATCCTCTGGGTATCGATCAGATGACCCCCCAACTCTCCTGGCAAAGCGACGACTCCGAACGAAATTGGCGGCAATCCGCGTATGAGGTTTTGGTTGCCACAAACCCGCAACTTCTCCGGTCAGGCAAGACCGATACGTGGGATTCCGGCAAAGTAAACTCCAGCGAATCAGTGGGCATCCTCTATGCTGGCCCGAAACTGCAATCGCGGCGGCGATATTACTGGAAAGTTCGCGTGTGGAGTGCCTTTGGTGATGAGGCTGAATCCACCGAATCTGCTTTTTGGGAAATGGGTCTGCTCGATCCCGCCGATTGGCAAGCGCAATGGATCTCGTGGAACTCTCCCGATTCCGCTTCAGATCGATCCTCGATGCGCTGGATCTGGGTGCCCGGCCAGAACGCTCACGAAGTTCCCCCAAAGCTCACGGCCAACTTTCGGCTAAGGCTTTCGCTACGGGAAAAGCCTTTGGATGCCGCCGTATTTCTTGCCGTCCGCGGGAGCTTTGTCGCGTCGGTGAACGGCCAGGAAGTTCTTCACAAGCGCGGTTGGAACGCGATTGACCGGCTTGATATTTCGGATCAGCTCGTTTCCGGTGAAAACGCAATCGAAATAAATGTCACGTGCACTCCGCCGTTCGGCCCCCAGCAAGACGCCAAGGCCTTTACTGCGGCGCTGGCCGGCTTGGTAAAACTGAAGTTTTCCGACGGCACCGTAGAACGCTACGCCACACCAACTCGCTGGGAAGCGAAGCTCGCGTCCGAATCCGCCTGGAGTCTCGCCCAGGTCGTCGGTGGCCTCAACGACAAGCGTTTCGGCGACCCCGGCCCTTTTCCTGAAACCGCCCCCTATCTTCGCAAGACCCTCGATCTCCCTGGGACAGTTCAGGACGCTCGGCTCTATCTAACCGCTCTCGGCAGTTATCTTTTCTTCCTGAATGGCAGACCCGTAAGCGACGACCGATTTACGCCGGAATTCACCGACTACCGCAAGCGCGTCCTCTATCAGACTTACGATGTCACCCCATTTCTTCAAAAAGGCCAGAACGTTCTCGGCGCCATTTTGGGCGACGGATGGTACGGAAGCCCGCTCACATGGGTTGGCGAACGCTTCTTCCCTCCGCCAGATCGGCTGCTCGCCCAGCTGGAGATTGCTTACACCGATGGCCGCCACGAAACCTTTATTACTGACGGCACCTGGAAGGGAAGTGCTTCGCCGGTCCTCAAATCGGAAATCTACGCCGGTGAAACCTACGATGCCCGTGTGGAGCAAAGAGGCTGGGCAACATCCGGCTTCGATGATTCCCGTTGGACCAACGCGACAGTTGGCGAAGTTCCTGAAATCAAGGTGACCAGCGACTACACCCTGCCAGCCCGCGTAGTGAAGGAGCTCGTACCGGTGAGCCTCACCCGCGCCACCAACGGTTCCTATGTCTTTGACATGGGACAAAACATGGTTGGCTGGGCCAGACTCAAGGTCAAAGGCCGGGCCGGCTCCCGGGTACGCCTTCGCTTTGCCGAAATTCTCAATCCCGATGGCACGATCTACACCACGAACCTTCGCAATGCCACAGCCACGGACCTTTACATCCTTAAAGGCGGCGAGGAAGAATCTTTCGCGCCCCAGTTTACCTTTCACGGCTTCCGTTACGTCGAAGTCACTGGATTTCCAGGCGTGCCGACGACCGAAGCCCTAACCGGAGAGGTCGTCAGTAGTCTCCGTGGAGAACCTACTGGCACGCTTTTCACTTCCAGCGGACTGATCAATCGTATGTGGTCGATCGGCCTCTGGGGACAGCGCGGGAATTTCCTCAGCATCCCAACCGATTGCCCGCAGCGTGACGAGCGCCTTGGTTGGATGGGAGACGCCGAAGTCTTCTGGCGCACCGGCAGCTACAATTTCGACATCAGTTCTTTTTCTCAGAAATTCATTCAGGACATCTCCGACGCACAAACTCCCCAGGGTGCTTACACAAACGTTTCGCCCGATACCTTGCCCTCAGAGGGCCCTGATACTCCGGAGTCCTCCCCGTGGTACGACCGCATAATCGGCGCTCCCGGCTGGGGCGACGCTGGCGTCATCGTGCCCTGGACCACTTGGATGCAGTACGGCAACTCCCAGGTGATCCTTCACCACTGGAATTCCATGCAACGCTGGATGAAGTTCATTCAGGACCGGAATCCCGACCTGCTGCGCAGGAACGGAGTCGGCCCCAACTTCGGCGACTGGCTGGCTCCCGATCCCCATACCGACAAAACTCTGCTTGCCACGGCCTACTGGGCATTAATGGCGAACATGATGTCCGAAATGGCACATGCCGTCGGCAAGGAAGCTGACGCAAAGCGCTACTTGGATTTTGAAGCCCAAATCCGTACCGCCTTCCAGAAGGCTTACATCGCCCCAGACGGCATTGTCGGCACCGGCACACAAACGTCTTACGTCATCGCCCTCTACACGAATATGGCCCCGAAGGAACTTGAGCCCAAACTCGTCGATCATCTCGTGCACGACATCGAAGCGCGCGATTGGCACCTCTCCACTGGCTTCCTGGGTACTCCGTTCCTTCTCTTCTCCCTGGCCGATCATGGCCGCACCGACGTTGCCTACCGCTTACTCCTGAACGACACCTACCCCTCCTGGGGTTACATGCTCTCGAAAGGTGCCACGACCTGGTGGGAACGCTGGAACGGCGACACGGGCGACCCCGCCATGAACTCCTACAACCACTATGCTTTCGGCTCGGTTATGGCTTGGGCTTATCGATACGTCGCCGGAATCGACACAACCACGGCCGCCCCGGGCTTCCGCAAGATCGTCATCCGTCCTCATCTCGATCCGCGGCTAACTTCCTCCAAAGCAGAGTACGAATCGATCTATGGCAAGATTTCGACGGAGTGGTCGAATCGCCCCGAAGGTCCTTTCGAGCTCAAGGTAACGATTCCCGCCAACACGTCCGCCGATGTTTATCTACCTGCACGCCGCGGCGCACAGACCTTTGAGGGATTGCACAAGATCGACCCAAAACCGCAAGACGGTGCCTTCCTTGTCCAAATCGGCTCCGGAACTTACGATTTTAAGGTGAGATAGTAACGGATGCAGCCGATCGGCCCGTTCGGCTCGGGCAAGGCTGTGAAAATACCGTAATGGTGCTTTGCTTCGGCGATTTTCGTCGACCAGACCTGACAGTTCGGCCTCAGTTTCTTGCAACTCCAGGGGCTTTCGAATTATTCCTTTTGCTTTCGTTTATTGTCATTTCGATTTACACTTCCCCAAGACAATCGCTTTGTATAACGGTTATCCAGTATTGATTCGAGGCCATCCATGATGACGCGTAAGCTCTCTCGGTTCCATCGGCACTTCCACCTGGTAACTCTTGCGACTCTGATGTTTTCCTTCCAATGGACCACTGCCGCTCAGGACATCCAGTACCGCGAGGATCCTGACGCCGCCAAGCGCATGAATCTCTTGCTCAAGGACTGGGATCCCAAACCAATGCTGCACGTGCCTGCTCACGATGTCCCTCGCGCAAAATTCTATGTCATTGACGTCCACAATCACGTCGATGATGCCGCTCGCATCAACCAGGAACGGATTCCCCCCGCCGAGGTGATCCGCGACATGGATCGCGCCAATATCCGAACGATCGTCATCCTCACCGGCATGTGGGGAGATAAACTGCAGCAAGTGCTTGAGACCATGGTGAAGCCCTACCCAGGCCGGTTCATGGTTTTCGCGCAAATGGATTGGAGCAAGATTGACGATCCCAATTTCAGTGCCGAGATGGTGGCGCAACTTGACGACGCCGTGAAGCGCGGCGCGCGTGGACTCAAAATCCTCAAAGATTGGGGTCTGGGCGTGAAGGACAAGAACGGCAACTATGTCCCCATCGATGATCCTCGCATGGACCCAGTCTGGGAAGAGTGCGGCAAACTAGGGATTCCCGTGGCCATCCACTCTACCGATCCTGAAGCGTTTTTCACACCTACCGATGCTCACAACGAACGCTACGAAGAACTCATGCACAATCCCACCTGGAGCTTCTACGATCACGGGTACCCCGGCAAGGAGGCCCTGCTCGAGCAGCGCAATCACATCGTCGCAAAGCATCCGCACACCACCTTCATCGCGCTCCACGTCGCGAACTGGCCCGAAAATCTGGATGCAGTCTCCGAATGGCTACGAAAATATCCAAATATGTACGTCGAATTCGGCGCACGTGAAGCGGAACTCGGTCGCCAGCCGCGCCGGGCGGCCCAGTTTTTTACCGAATTTCAGGATCGCATTCTCTTCGGCACAGACTCGGAACCTGTGCCCGAAATGTACGCCAACTATTTTCGTTGGCTTGAAACGAGGGATGAATATTTCCCTTACTGGGGCTACCCCGGGCAAGGCCGTTGGATGATTTACGGGGTGGGTCTCCCAGATGCAATTCTGGAAAAGGTCTACCATGGCAACGCCGAGAAAATCTTTGCCCAATTCCACGGAGAAAAGCCGTGATCCACAGCCGAAAACAGTCCGCAGTCATCGCCGCCTGCGCAATCATCGGCGTCGCATCCTTGAGCCTTTTCGGTTGCAAAGCCAAACCGCAGCCAACGCCGCCCGTTTCCTCGATAGTTGTGTCGACCCAGCCCGATGGGATTCATCTGCAGACCTCTCAAGCTGAATTTGTACTCACCGCCAGCGGCTCGCTCCTCGGTCGCTTCAAATCGGGAGTACAGTCGCTGACCCTTGATGACGCCTCGCCAAACCAGGGCACCTTCGTCACCAGCGATAATCAGCCGGTCCGGGATTTTGTCCGCAACCTCGCCAGCGCCCGCATCTCGCCCGCGAATGGCAAACTCGGCGCGCTCGGCAAACGGATCGAGATCAACGGCCACAGTGCCAGCACGGGGCTCGATGAGCTCTTGACCGTCGAGGTATACGATGACTTCCCCTTGATGGCGCTGCTCTCCGCTCGCTACACCAATTCCGGCCAAAAAGACTTCTCCCTGAACTCCGTCACGCTGCAAAACCACTCGTTGAGCGCGTCTCTTGGTGATACCGCCGCAAAGCCCTACCAGATGTGGGCCTTCTTCGGTTCTAGTTTGAGGTGGGGCAAAGACGATGTTCTGCCCATTCCTGCCAAGTTTTCGCAGGAAAACCCCTTTGGTGTTCCCGTGGACACGCACGACGATCTTGGCCGTGTCGGCGGTGGTATTCCCGTCGTTGCCTTCTGGACTCGCGACACCGGCCTCGCCGTTGGACATCTGGAAACTCTTCCGCTGCCGGTTTCTATCCCGACGGAAACCGATTCCGAGGGAAGGGTCAATGTCAGCGTAGTTGTACCTGCAAACTCCACCCTCAAACCGGGTGGGACATTCTCCACTCCTCGAACGTTTGTCACTGTGTACCACGGTGATTTCTACGAGCCTCTCAGCATTTGGTCGAAAGCGGTTGATCGCGAAGGCCTCGCTCGGCCTACGAACAACGATGAAAATTACGCCGTCAGTTGGTGCGGCTGGGGCTACGAATCAAACGTGACCCCCAGGCAGATGCTCGACACCATCCCCAAGCTGAAAGAACTAGGCATTCACTGGGCCACGCTCGACGACCGCTGGTTCAACAACTACGGCGATTGGCAGCCCCGTAAAGACACGTTTGGGGACGGCGCCATCCAGAAGATGGTCAAGGATTTTCATCAGCAGGGCATCAAGGTTCAGCTTTGGTGGCTTCCCCTTGCCGTCGAAGACGGCAAGTTCAGTTACGGCGATCACAAATATGTTGTGTCTGAAGTCGTGAAGGAACATCCCGACTGGCTGATCCTCGACCAGAACGGCCAGCACGCCCGAATGACTCGCAATCTTGCCGTGCTTTGCCCCGCCGTTCCCGAGGTCCGCGAATATTACAAGAATCTTACAGAACGATTCATCCGCGACTGGGGTTTCGACGGCCATAAGCTCGACAACATTTACGCCACGCCGCGCTGCTACAATCCGAAACATCACCACAAATCTCCGCTCGCTTCTGTCTACGCGATGGGCGAAGTCTATAAAACGATCTTCGAGACCACCCGCGCTCTCAAGCCGGATAGCGTGACACAGAGCTGCCCCTGCGGTACTCCTCCAAGCCTCGCTTGGTTCCGCTACATGGACCAGGCCGTAACCGCTGACCCAGTCGGCTCCATTCAGGTTCGCCGCCGCATTAAGATGTACAAGGCGCTGCTTGGCCCCCATGCCGCCATCTACGGCGACCACGTCGAATTGACTCGCATTACTGGCATCGATTCCGGTAACGAGCAGGATGTCGGCGACGATTTCGCCTCCACTCTGGGCACAGGCGGCGTTCTAGGGACAAAATTTACTTGGCCAGACTACGGCCCCAAGTTGAAAAACGTCTACCTGAATTCCTCCAAGGAAGCCCACTGGAAGAAATGGATCGCTCTCTACAACGAAAAAATGCTCTCCAAAGGCGAATTCCTGGATCTTTATACCTATGGTTATGATGTGCCTGAATCTTATGTCATCGCGAAAGATGGCGCACTGTACTACGCCTTTTATGCGCCGCCAGCTCCTGGCAAGAGCGGGGAGAGGTCGGAATGGAAGGGCGAGGTGGAACTCCGGGGTTTAGGGAACAGGCCCTATCATGTGACGGACTACGTGAATGGAAAAGACTTCGGGACCGTCTCCGGTCCTACAGCAAAGATACAGGTGGATTTAACGGGAAGTCTGCTGTTGGAAGCGAAATAGCCAGGGATTCGGCGATAGGAGAAGCTGGGTTTCGCACGCGTGGCCTCACCCTCTTAAAGTGAGAGGAATTGTTTCCGATAAGCCTCGTCGCGAAACGCTTCTGTTCCCCCGCTTCGAGTGGTCGAGAAGGCTCCAACCAGAGTTCCAAAGTTCAGGCATTGTCCAATCGTTGCGCCGCGAAGATACTTATGAAGAAAGCCTGCGTCAAAACTGTCTCCGGCGCCGACGGTATCCTTAGTCGTTACGCGTGTTGGCTTTGCTTCAAATAGCTCGGCTCCCATTCGAGCCACAGCGCCCGCTTCGCCGCGTTTCATCACCACCAGGGACACACGCTCGGACAGATACTCCAGCGCGCGCATCGAATCGGCCATCTTTGCCAGCCGGCACGCCTCCCGCTCATTCGGCAGGAGAATATCCACCCATGGCAAGACCTCCAGCACATCACGTCCCCAGTGGTCTTCTGGATCATCATTCGTATCCAGCGAGGTGCTTAGCCCTGACTCTTTCGCAAACCGGAACAACTCTCCGATACGTGGCTGGAGCGCTTTCTGAAGAAAGTAAGACGAGAGATGCAGGTGTCGCGCTTCTGCGACTCTTGGCAAATCCAAGTCTTCCATCCGCATCCCGGCCATCACGCCTGGATACGTCAGAATGAATCGCTTCTCCGGTTGCGGCAAAATTACCGTCAAACCGGTCTTTTTGCCGGCAAAAGTCCGTACACCTGATACATCCACGCCGCTTTCCTTCAGGCGTTCGACGCACACCTTCCCGAGCGGGTCCTCTCCGATCGCCGAGTGAAACGCCACCCGGTTTCCCAACAGGGCAAAGTTATGCGCAAAGATGGCCGAAGAGCTCCCCAGCGTCAGGCTCAAGTCTGTCGCTAGGTGTTCGCGGTCCAGTTCAAAAGGAGCAGGGAGTCCATACAAAACGAGGTCCATATTGAGCTCGCCAACCACGCTCAGCTCATATTTTTTCTGGTCAGGCATTCCAGACCCTTCCAGGCGGATTCAATCAAGAATAACGACCCGACTCAGATTCTTCGGCGTGTCCGGATTGAAACCCTTTCTGACCCCAACGTGATATCCAAGCAACTGGGCCGGAGCGACGAATGGCGCTAACAGCATTACTTCCGGGACGGATGCCTCGAATTCGAGGAGGAGATCCGACGACTTCCGCACCTGGTCGCTCGCGCGATTGCAAATCGCAACAATCGTTCCCCCCAGTTCCTTCATCTCCTGCAAAACTTCGCTCTCCGCCGCCATCCCGGTCTCGCTTAGCAAAAATCCGATGCAGGTCTCTGGCCCGACAATCGCTTTTGGACCATGCCGGAATTCCAGCGTGTGATAGGACTGCGCGTACGAATGAGACATCTCCGTCACCTTCAGGGCAGCTTCCCGTCCAATCGGGAAGAACGGCCCCTGCGCTAGGTAGATGTAGTCCTCAAACGAATGCGACGTCACAAAGCTCTTGATTTCCTGGTTCCACCTTGTTAACCGCGAATCCAGTGATCCGGCAATCTGTTCCAGTGTTTCCGCCGGCAACCTCCCGTCGCCCGTTTCGCCCGCAAGCAAAAGGAGCGCCAGCAGCATGGTGCTGAAGGATCGCGTCATCACGACGCTCTTTTCGTCCGCGCCCGGAAGTTCGATCATCAAATCGCATTCCCTGGCCAGTTCTGATCCCTTCGTGCAGGTGATGCCCAGCGTAGCTATCCTGTGCCGATTGCGTAAATCCTCCGCCGCGCGCACGGCCTCCGAGGTGCTGCCGGAACGAGAGATCACGACAGCCTGTAGTTCAGGATCAGAAAGTTGCGCCAACCGGGGAAAGAGTAATATTTCCGACGATGGGAGAGCTCTGGCGTTCTGTCCCGTCAGCAGTGTCCAGCACGCTGCCGCGGCTTCGGCCAAGTAGAAACTTGTTCCACAACCTGTGAACAACCAGCTTTTCCTGCCGTACAATTTCTTTTTTGCCGATTCAAACGTCCCATCTCCTCGAAGTCTGCGAATGCACGAACGCCACGTCTCCGGCTGCGAAAGAATTTCCGTGAGCGTATGGGAGTGTTGATCGGACGAACTCGATTCGGGGCTCATGCTTTCCTCGACAATGTAGCCCTCCGGTCGGCCGAGTTTCCGCCCGATTGGAGAGGTCTCGTTTTTCTTCTTGTTGCTCCGGAACGTCCATTCCTCTTCGAGTACGTTCTCAAGGAATGTCCTCGAGAGTTTGCACCAGGGCCTGCTGCCTAAAGCGTCGAATATCTTCAATCCGCGCCGCGCCGGGTGAATCGGCAATGCAGTTTGCGGCGGCACACGCGGTCGCCAATTGCAGCGTCTCGCAAGCGGTTCGTTTGCTTGCGATTCCGCTTGCAAAGCCCGCAAGCGCCGAATCCCCGCATCCCACCGTAGACCGCGCCTCCACCGTCAGCCCAAGGGCGAGAAGCACGGGCTCCTCCGGCCCCGCGCAGTACAAAAGACCGTCTTTTCCCAGGCTCAATGCCGCACTCTCCGCGCCGGCTTGCAACAATCTGCGGAGCGCGCTGACTCCCGTCGAAAGGGAAGTGACCGGTTGATCGAAGAGTGCGGAAGCCTCTTCTCGATTCGGCTTTAGAAAAAACGGCTTTGCCTTCAGACCTTCCCGTAAGGCCGCCCCGCTTGCGTCCAGAAATGTTTTGCACTTGAACTGCTTTGCCATGGCAATCAACCGCGCATAAAGATCGGGTTTCGTATTTCCCGGCAAGCTCCCCGAAAAAACCACGCTCAGGTTCTCGCCATGCCGCGAAAACTCTCGTACGCATGCAGATTCGAAAACCGCTAATTCCTCCGCTCCGGGCGTTTCGCCGGGTTCCAGCACCTCTGTCACCGTCCCATCCTCCTCCACAATCTCCAGGTTCGTCCGTGCCGGTTTTTCCGTGAAGCCTCCACTCGCCGCGATTCCCAACTTCATCAGTCCCTCCACTATCTCCGCTCCACTAGCTCCCCCACACAAACCTGCCCAGCGAGTGTCCTCTCCAAGGGTGTGCAAAACCATCGCCACGTGCGCGGCCTTTCCGCCCGCATACCCTTTGGCGCTTTCCGCGCGGTTCACTTGTCCGCGCCGCAAAGAGCCCATCCTCACCCGTTTGTCGACCGCCGGATTGGGACTCACACAAAGGAACATGACCCGTGTCGCCGCTACTCCTTGTTAGGTGCAGTAGAAAACATTCGTTCCCGCCACGGTCGGGCGGCCTGCAGATGCTCGTTCACGCGTTGTATATTCCGGACTCCTTCACCAGCCAGCCAGTCCTGCAATGCTGCTCGACCTTGCTTCACAAACACCGGAACTCCTTCCTGCCAGGTCGCGCGTCCGCATAACACTCCGGAAAAATCAGACTCGGCTTCCTCCGCAAGACGCAGTGCTTCCACGAACACGTCGTTGCCCACGCCTTCGGACAAATAGATGAATGGCAGACTGGCCGCCTGCGACGCGCGCCGAAAATGCGCAATCGCCTCCAGACGGGTATAGAGCGCTTCCGCACGCGGCAGTGTTGGGGATTCCACAAAGTTCATATTGACCGGGACTCCCACCTTCAGTACGTCTACGCCATATCGCGGCTTGCAGAACTCTTCGATGGAACGCGTCACCACCTCGGGCTTCACCCGTGCGAATTCAACGCTCTTTTCATCCATATCATCTCGATAACTTACCAATTCCAGGAAAAACGCAATGTCGGCCGAGCCACATTCTTCGCCGATCCGTGCTACCCAATCCTGCTTGTACGAATCAGTCTCCCGCGTGCTGGATGGCGAGTAATATAACAAAACCTTGACTGCATCTGCCCCGTAGCCTTTTAGGCTCGCGACGCTGATCCCATCGAGCTTCTGTGGCAGCCGTCCCGGAACCAACTTGTCGTATCCGCTCCTTTCATAAGCCAGCAGTAGACCGGAATTCGTGTCGCGGGCCTGCGCGGCCGGCAGTCCGTATTCGGGATCCAGCAAAATCGCGCTCGCGAACGGCGTCAGAACCTTGCTTACCTTTTCCTTGAACTCGACCAGCCACTCTTGGGGAATGGCTTTCTCTTCCAGCCCGCTTGCCTTCGCGAACAGCTTCCGAAGTGCGCTGCGTTGATCAATGGCGAGCGCCGCAATCACACCGCGTTCGTTGGAGAGCGCGGCGAGTCCTCTTTTCTTCCCGGAAGTCACCTGGCGCGTCATTCTCTCATCCTACGGTTTCGATACCCAAACCACCGCGCCGCGCTCGACGGCTGGTAGCAAGAACTCCATCCGTTCTCCGTTTCGTGTTCCCTGAATCGTTTGCTTTTTTCCCAAGAAGGGCAAAAACACAATCGTGCTGCCCATTTTTTCCGGAATGCTCACCCGCACCGGTTTCGCCGGCGTCGGGTCGGCCACCTTGTTCGGAACTAGGCCGCCAAAGTTAGCTAGATAAATATGGGGCGCCCCACTCACCTCTGCAAAATTGGCCGCCATCGTCGTTGGAGCAGTAAGTGTGATCTTGTTCCCTGCTTTAATCGATTCAAGCAATCCCTTCGGCATTTTCGATGGTGCCGCAAGAAAGTCCTTCTCGAGCTCTTCAAAATAGCTCGCCCCAGGCTGTGTGTCCATAAACTTCACCTTGCTCGAAGGCGCTATCCCCGTCGCATTCTTGCCTGTGATCAGCAGCATGCCGCCGCTGGAAACATACCTTTCGAGATTCTGCCTTTCCATATCGTCCATCGAGCTTACACTCGGCATGATCAATGTTTCTCCGCGGAATGCGCTCAGCGTCCTGGGCGTCACCACCTGGAATTCTTGGTGCGCTTGCAGCAACATCACCAGCCACCCTCGGTACTCCGGGAGAAAATCCTTCCAATCGTAATCGCGGCTCTTCGGCGAGAAATAGACTCCGATGGGATTCATCGGTGTCCGCGGCGCATACAAAGTTTTCTCATTGTCCCGGATCCACGCGAAAATCTCGCGCCGTGTCGCCGGGTCGTTGCTTCTCGCCATTTCGTGCCCTTGCGCATCCCAAAAATTCGTGCCTGCCATGACCTCGGACATAGCCAGGTTTTTCATCGCCTCGCGCTTGTCCACGCCTTTATTCCCGTCCCAGGAATAATTCAGTAACCACGTTGCCTTGCCCTGTGCGAAAGCGCGGAACGACAGCATTCCCGCCTGATAGAGAAACCAGTCCAGCTGCGTCCGGGATGCGGCCATGTGTTCGCCGTTCCCAAACTCATACTCGTGTGCGATCGCATCAACAACGCCATACATCTGGTAGACGTCTGCTCCCACCACCACCGCTTCCTGTTCGATTCCCGGATAAATCTCCGGAATCACCGCAATGTCGGGATTCACGCTGCGCGCCTGTGTTCGAATCTCCTCCACGAACTCGGTCATCGTCTCAATTCGAAAGTCCACCCATTTGCGGAAATTTGCGTCTTCAAAATCGCCGAGCTTCAAGTCCTTTCGCGCGTCCAGCCCGGTCTTTGCGAGAAAGGCGGCCACGGTCGCATCGTCGAAGCTCGCCCAGGATTTCTCCCATCCTTCGAAATGCGTCATCCAGTATGGAATGTCCACGTATATCCCGTCGATGCCCGTGCCGGCGATCTGCCGCACCCGCGCCATGTACAGCTTCCGCCAATCTTTAGCGTATGGCGTGACCCACACATCTTCATCCCCCGGACGGATCCAGAACGCAGCCCCCGAAGTGAATACCGCGGGTTCCCCGGAAATCTTTCTCTGTAGCCAGTCGGGATGGTCTTTCACCACGGAATGCGCAGAATGGTCTGCGTTCGCCGTGATGCATTCGGTTCCCGCAATGTAGACGAACGCCCGATTGTGGGCCTTGTGAGCCGCCTCGGCAACGGCTCGAATGGCATTGAGCTTCTCGGTTGGATCGAGCAGACTCTCATATCGTCCTGGAATGTCGTTATCCACCTCAATTCCGAACACTCCGTCCCGCTCGGCCTCCCTCACGATCACCTCTGCGTTGCCGGGTGTCAGGCCATATGCCCCAATCCGCACATAGTTGGTCCAATTCTGTTGCTGGGCGATAACCGTTGGCGTCGCGCAAAGCGACAAAAGTCCACACAATCCGAGCACCGTCCCATGAATCGCTTTCATCGTGGGTCCTTTAGAACTCGAATCGCACGCCAATTTGCGTGTGCCGCGGCGAGTTCAACGTGCTGGTCACTTGTCCGAACGACGAATCGCCAAACAGGGTGTCCGGGAAATTGAAACGCGGCGTGTTCGTGAAGTTAAAGAACTCTCCGCGAATTTGCAACCGCATCCCTTCCCGAATCAAGAATTCCTTGGAGAATGACAAGTCCGCATTGTGGATTCCATCTCCTCGCAGGTTGGAGAAGTATCGAGGGGCGTTTCCGGCCACCTGGTCTCCGGGGTCCGCAAAACAATTCGCGTTGAACACCGACGCGGAATTCGGGTCAATGTCCGCCCCTGAAGCCAGGTCTTGTCCATTTGCTGCTGCCTGGTGATAACTGAATCCTGACCCCGGCGAGCCGCACACCACATTCGGTCGTTGATTGCCGTCCGCCAATCGAGGACTTGCCATCATGATGCTGATCGGCGTGCCCGTCTGGAAGGTAACAATCGTCGAAATGGACCAGCCTCCCACGATCCCGTCGAGCACTCGGTTCATGTCCCGTCCGATCCAGCGTCCCCGGCCCACGGGCACGTCTACGATCGTGGCCAGAACGAATCGGTGTGTCGCGTCATTCGCGCTGATTGAATTCTCTGCTTTCAGGTTGTCATATTCCTGCGGAATTCCGGAACTTAGGCTCGTTGTGATAAAGGAATTGGCCCCTGCCGAGGAATTGTCCGTCGCTTTCGAAAAGGTGTAGTTGCCTTCAAAACTGATGTAATGGCCCGCGCGCTTTTGAAAACGCACCTGCAGGGAGTTGTACCAGGCCGATGCGGCAAGCAGCGTCAATCCGCTGAACGGCCCGTCGAATTGCGGGAACGGCCTCAGCAGGTTGATCAGTGGTATCTGATTGTCGTTATAAATCGATTCGGGTTGATTGAAGATGGCATCCTGACCAGTAAACAGCGAAGCAAACGGGTTGTCGGTCAGATTCGCAAGGGTGTTCGAAGGAGTCACGCAATTCTCCGGATCCGATCCAGCTATACACGTATTGTATTGGCTGACGATTTGATTCCGGACCGAGGATGGCAAATAATTCCGGTTTGCCGTTCCGGAAAACGAGCTGTATGGTAAATGCGTGCTACGGCTCGCCGAGTAGTCAATTCCGATCGTAATCCCGCCCGGGAACAAGTGCTGCACACCCAGATTCCACTGGTAAATCTCCGCGTTTCGGTCATCGCCTGTATCCAGGCTGTTGTTATTCGGAAATCCCCAAAGTGCTAGTGCGCCATACTGCGTTCCTTGGGGCAATGCATAACCGTTTGGAAACGGATTCTCTAGGCTCGCAAATTGCGTCTGGAAATTGTCTTTCGAAAACAGGATCGAATGCGAGTTGCCAAACGCCGTCCCCGTAAACTGGAAGTTCGTCGCCACATTCATCCCGTAGTAGATTCCTGCTCCTCCACGAACCACGGTCTTGTCATCGATGCTGTATGCGAATCCGACTCGTGGCGCTATGTTGTTTCGGTCGACTGGAATATTCCGGTTTCCCGAAGTCGGGAATACCGTTGTCCCCGCCAGGTTGCCGGTCCGGTCCACCAATCCCGGTATATCAATCGGGACATTGACCCCGCTATCTCCCGTGAAATCGCTGAACTGGATCAGGTTGTTGCGCTCCGTATATGGCGTGCTCCATTCGTACCGCAAGCCAAGGTTCACCGTCAGCTTCGGAGTCAACTTCCAGTCATCTTGAACGTAAAAAGCCGTCTCTTTGGACTTGTTTGCCACGGACTTGAACACGGATAAACTACTTGATCCCGGGTCCCCATAGCCGAGCAGGAGACTCGCAAAGGAATTTCCCTGCAGGGAATTTCCAGCTCCAACCACTTGTTCGGTTTCATTCTGTGTGAAATGAAAGAAGCCCGTCGGCGGATTAGGTTGAAAAAAATTGTTGAAGAAAATCCGCTGCTCGCCGCCAAACTTGAAAATATGTCTCCCGTGAACCCAGGAAAGGGAAGAGCTGTAGGAGTATAGCGTGTGTGCGAAACTCGTGTCCGTGCAGCACTGGTTGTACAGTGAAGTGGCGTTGTTGTCCATCTGAATCACGGGCATCCGGCTCAGCCCGTTTGCCCCGCTCAGGATGGCGTCCCCCGGTGCGGTGAACACCGTGTCGAGCTTCGGATAATCTTCGGTCACCGGTGCCACTGCGCGATCGATAGCGAACCGGTTGGTCCACACAAGGTTGGACGTTGGGCTCCAGTCATACTCCAACGCTGAGTTGTACACGTCTGTAATGCTGTTGTACCCGTCATTGAAATCTCCGTCCCCGAACACGGTGGGCACGTCATTGGTGCTGTGGAGATTGCTGAACCTCGCGGACAGCTTATTCATATCATTGAAGTGGTGATCGATTTTCACATCGAGCTGGCGCCCGTCCGTGTTGCTCAGCACCACCTTGTGAAAATTGGGCGTGCCCGGAGCTGCATCCGGTATCGTCGGCTCCGGATACAGGCTGATGATCTTTTGGCCGATGGAATCGATTAAGTTGGAATCAATCACATTGGGCACCGCAAAATCCGCGCGATTCCCGTTCGCGTCCACGCTGAATGGGTTGTAGATGTGCTGCTGCACGGGGTCTCCGACATTGCAGCCCTGAGTCGGATCCGTGCACAATACGTAGGTATTTCGGAAATCCCCGCTCCGCTCTGCGTCCGTGGGCACAAACGCGTTGATTTCAACCGGGTCGTTTTGCGTCACCCTCTCAAAATCCACAAAGAAGAATGTCTTTTCTTTCCGAATTGGTCCGCCCAATGAAAACCCGTATTGATCCCGGGAATGGTCGGGTTTTGGTATTCCTTGCGCGTTGTTGAAGAAGTCGTTCGCGTCCATCGCCGAACGCTGCCCGAACCACCAGCCGCTTCCGTGGAACTGGTTGCCTCCTTCCTTCAGCACGATGTTGACGACCGTCCCGCCGTTATTCCCGAATTCCGCCGAAAAACTGTTGTTCTCCACCTTGAATTCCTGAACGATCTCCACCGAAGGCTGGTAATACACATTCGACGTCGCACCTTCTCCCTGTTCCGGGGCGCTCGTCAACGCTCCGTCCACGCGAATTTCGGCCGTCGCGTTTCGCTGCCCATTCGATACGAAATTCGTTCCCGTGGGATAAGAATCCGCCGTGCCCTGGCCGGCGGTCTCTGTCACCCCGCCCGAGAGAAACACAAGTCCGAAAAAGCTGCGGTCGGGCAGCGGGATATCCCGGACGTATTCATTTGTCACATCCGTACCCAGGCTGGCGTTCGCGGTGTCCAGCAGCGGGGCTTGGGCGCTCACGCTCACCGTCTCCGAAATCGACGAGGGGGACATCGTGAAATCGAGGGTCGCCTGCTGGCTGACTCCGATCCTTACTCCCTTGCGCTCTTGCGCCGCAAGGTCTGGTGCCTCCACTCGAATCGTGTAGTTCCCCGGCCGGATCCCGGTGAAAACATAAATGCCCTTCGTGTCCGCCTGGGAATTCATGGAAATGCCGGTCGCTTCGTCGGTTAATGTCAACTTTGCCCCAGGAATTATCGCTCCCGAGGAGTCCGTGACTACTCCGGAGAGTTGGGCTGTATAGCCGGATTGAGCTGCCGCCATTCCCGCCCACATGCAGAAAACCAGCAGCGAGACCAGCAAGGATATAGCTCTGCGCATTACTAAGGACATGAGTACCTCCGAGGAAAAAAACGAATTCTAACCCCTGGAATGCGTCTTTCGCATCCTTTCGATTATCTTCTTTTACTTTCTATTTGTGCGCAAGTCAAGCCTGAGGTTTGCTTCCCAAGCCGGTTCGATAAGGCGCGGGGTTAGACGAGGGTTACTTCCACTTCCATCTCTCGGAGGGCTTTCAGGTCGTGTTTCGGGATCTCTCGGTCTGTAATCGTTTCATGAACCGATGAAACTCCCATAATCAACGACAGGCTCCGCCGGCCGAACTTTGACGAGTCACACACCACGATCGTCCGTCGCGCGGATTCCGACATGGCCCGGTTCACTCGCGCTTCCAGCTGGTTAGGAGTCGTCAGCCCGTAGTGGACGTCGAATCCGTCCACCGCCAGAAACAACATGTCGGCGCTCAGCTTTCGCAGTGATTCTTCCGCCAGCGGTCCGACAAGCGAGAACGAATTCTTTCGCAGCGATCCGCCGGTCAGCACCACTTCCACGCCACTATCTGCCAGTTCGGCCGCGATGTTTGTTGCATTCGTAATCACGGTCAAGCTGTGCACGTGCCGGCAGCCTCTCGCAATCGCCGTCGTTGTCGTCCCCGAATCGAGGATAATCACCTGTCCTGGCCGTATCATCCGCAAAGCCGCGGCCGCGATGCGCATCTTCTCCACTCGATGAAGTCGTTCCTTTTCCCGCAACGTCTGGTCTTGCAGCGCTCCGGTCCGGATCGGCAACGCCCCGCCGTGCGTCCGCTCCAGCATTCCCTGGTGATGCAGCGATTCCAGATCCTTGCGGATGGTAATCAGCGATGTTCGGAACTTCTTGGCCAACTCCCGGACTAGCACCCGCCCGTCGCTCCGCAACATCTCCAGGATTTCCCGGCGGCGTTCTTCGTTCAGCATTGAGGGCTCCGGTACCTCAGGTTTCGTTTCGTTTCCTTTTGACTCTCTCAGACTTTCAAACGAAAGTCCACGTCAATAGCCCGGTTTTCGCCGTGGAATGCTCGGTCTTCCTGAGGCGGGTCAATGCAGTAAGCAGAAGCTTAGATAACCGCTGGTCTCAGTCCGGCAGTATTGTGGTTGTGCTTTAGTCTGCTGCGATAACGATGCAATACTCATCCTAGGCGAACGATCGGGTTTGCTCGAGCAGTGT
Source organism: Candidatus Eiseniibacteriota bacterium (assembly GCA_035518915.1). Classification (GTDB taxonomy): domain Bacteria; phylum Acidobacteriota; class Terriglobia; order Acidiferrales; family UBA7541; genus Acidiferrum. Next base: position 29,464 of record DATIXE010000011.1, on the reverse strand, counting down.
CTTCGGAATTGCTGCATCCATCTGATCACGCACGTATTCCATTCCTGCCTCGATTGCCTGTCGATCCAGTTCCAGCAGTTTCGCATTGCGTACTTTCGCCGTTAGCACGGAAAACGCTGTTTCCTTGGGCAACGTTCCGGCGAGTTCCAGCAAGCCGCCAAGCATCACCATGTTTGCCACTTTAGTGCTACCAAGCTTGTCTGCGATTTCCGCCGCTGGAATACAGAGAATATGGCCCTGCGGGGCAGGGAATTGGTCGGGCAGTTTCTCGCCGTTATACAAAATCGTACCCCCTGTCCCCACCTGTTTGGCGAATTTGTGCAGCGAAATCTCGTTCATCGCGATGAGCACGTCCGGATGTTCAATCAGCGGTGAACCCACTCGGTCCTTCGATAGACACACATGGCAGTGCGCGCTCCCGCTGCGCATTTCCGGCCCATAGGACGGCAGCCAACTCACCTCGCAGCCTTCCCTCATGCCCATCTCGGCCAGAATTTGCCCCAGCAGCAATACTCCCTGTCCGCCGAACCCCGCAATGTTTACGAGCAACTCCGGAAAGCCAGCTCGCACCCTCGAACTCTGCCCCCGCTCTGCTTCGTCCTCGAGCTTCAGCAATTGCTTGACACTGGTTTGTGGCACGCGATCTGAAATGGGTTCGAGCTTCCGGTCGCGATATACCCCTAATGGAAATATCGCCAACATTTTCTCTTCGATCCATTTCCGTGATTCCTGGGGTGTCATCTTCCAGATCGTCGGGCACGGTGACAATATCTCCACGCAACTGAATCCCGCACCATCTCGCTGCAGCTCGATTGCCTTCCTCACCGCCTTCCGGGCTTTCATCACATTCTTCGTGTCATTCAGCGCCGCACGTTCCACGTATACCGGTGCCTCCAGCGTCGCCAGCAATTCCGCCATGTGCAGGGGATAGCCCTCATTCGTCGGTCGGCGTCCCCATGGGCTAGTCGTGCTCGTTTGCCCCACGAGCGTCGTCGGCGCCATCTGCCCGCCGGTCATACCGTAAATCGCATTGTTCACAAAAAATACACTGATCTTTTCGCCGCGGTTTGCCGCATGAATAATTTCCGCGGTTCCAATGGCCGCCATGTCCCCGTCACCCTGATAATCAATCACGATGCTTTGAGGATTCGCACGCTTTAGCGCCGTGGCCACTGCTGGCGCGCGTCCATGCGCCGCCTGGACGTTTCCCGTGTCGAAATAATAGTAAGCAAATACGGAACATCCCACCGGGCTCACGAAAATGGTCCGGTCTTGCAGGCCCATGTCGGCGATCGCCTCGGCAATCAGCTTGTGCACTACGCCGTGTCCGCACCCGGGACAGTAGTGGGTCTGGTGCTGCAGTTCCGACTTCCGCTCGTACTTTCGGTAGAACACAGGCGACTTCGACTCAATCACGGTGTACTCGTCCACTTCGGCACCTCTCTTCTATTCCGAGCAAGCCTCACACGCCCCACTCCGCTACCATTCCCATCCTTGCAAACAGTTCCTTGCTCACCTCGTCGGCTAGAGGCACGTTTCCCCCGGTCCTTCCGTAAAATTCCACTTCAACACTTCCATCCAGCGTGAGCCGCACATCTTCCACCATCTGGCCCGTACTCATCTCCACCACCAGAACCATTTGTGCGCGTCGCGCGGCTTTTCGCAGCGCCTCCGCTGGGAAGGGCCAAAGCGTAATTGGGCGGAACAACCCAGCACGAATTCCTTCGTTCCTCGCTCGGTCGACCACCGTTCGCAGCACTCGCGACGTTATCCCATATCCCACCAGCAACACCTCCGGATCTTCTGCCCGGTAAATTTCGTGCCGTGCCTCCACCTCAGCCGCCTTTTTGTACTTTGCCTCCAGCTTTGTCACGTGCGCTTCCAGTTCGTTCGGCTCCAGATAAATCGAAGAAATCAGGTTTTCCCGGGTCTCCGCGGTTCCGCGCACGGCCCACGGTTTCTCCACCCCTGTAATCGCCCTATCTTGCAATTCCAGCGACTCCATCATCTGCCCGATGAACCCATCCGTGAGCACCACGGCGGGATTCCGATACCGGTCTGACAGTTCAAACGCCAGCATCGTCAACTCGGCCATCTCTTGCACGGAAGCTGGCGCTACTACCAGATTCTTGTAGTTTCCGTGCCCTCCGCCCTTCACCACCGCGAAGTAATCACTCTGTTCCGGAGCGATATTCCCCAATCCAGGTCCGCCTCGCACAACATCCACGATCACGCAGGGAAGTTCCGATCCCGCGAGGTACGAAATGCCTTCTTGCATCAGGCTCAGCCCGGGTCCCGACGATGCGGTCATCGCGCGTTGGCCGGCCGCGGCTGCTCCATACACCATGTTGATCGCCGAGACTTCGCTCTCCGCTTGCACGAACGTTCCGCCCACCTGAGGCATATACGCCGCCGCGACCTCTGCAATTTCGCTCGCCGGCGTGATCGGGTAGCCGTAGTACGTTTTGCACCCCGCCAGCAATGCCCCCCGTACCACTGCCTCGTTGCCTTTACAGATTTGCCGCATGGCTCGCCTCCATGTGAGGAATCCCCGGCTTCGAAAGACTCAGCCTGTAGACCGTGATCGCACCAGGTTCCGGACAAACATAGAAACAAACACCACAACCTGTGCACTTCTCGCCCGTATATCGCGCCGGATGCACCCCATACGCGTTGAGCCCCGGCTGAAGCTCCAGGCATTCGGGTGGGCAGGCCTCGATGCACACTCCGCAGCCCTTGCATTCATCCTGGTCAACCGTGACTTTGCCTCGTGCTTGTGTCGTCATGCTTCACCCTTTTGCCGCTTGCAGCGGTTCACTTCCGTATTGCTGCAGACTCCTGCATCCATACATCGGATGCTTTGGTTTTCATTGGAAAAACAGCGGCCACGAGAGATTCCAGCAGGCCTAAGGTGCCATTGGCGACTTCTTTTCGCGTCTCCACAGGCCAAGCCTCCCAATTTAGGGGAGCAAGCTGTTTACCACCCAGCAAGCTTGGTGCAGATCGTAACTGGCTGAAAAACAGTTAGTTATCGTGGGTCAAGTGCCGGAATGTGCCGCGCGTCACGTTTTTTGACCCATCCGCCGCAGTCGCCTGCGCACCTTCACTCAATCAGGGGGCGATCGCCCCCAACCGGATGGTCTCCCCCTCGAATCACTCGCAAAAAACGTCTAGGACCTGCTCCGTTGCGCGACTCGGTAGCGTCCGCGCAACCCGTTCCACCGGATGATCAGCACGTCCAGAAACATTTGCACGCTGTCTCTCCACATGTTGATCTTAGTCGCGGGCGAGTGCGCCCAGCGCACCGCGACCTCCGCCGTCTTCAAGCCATGATGCCGCGCCAGGTAAAGCAACTCCGGATCGAATCCAAACCTTTCGATGGTCTGCTGTTCGAACAGAATCTTGCACTTTTCGCGCCGAAACGCTTTGAAACCGCATTGTGTATCCACAAAGGGCAAACGCAGCACGATCCGCACGATCCGGTTGAACACAATGCCCGCAAATTCGCGAAGCCTGGATTCGTGAACCTCGATCAGGTCGCGATTCATCGCCCGCGATCCGATTGCCACGTCATATTCGGCCATCTTGGCCAGCAGTTTGTCCGCTTCTTCAATCGGAGCCGAAAGATCGGCATCGGTGAACAACGCGATCTCCCCGCGCGCTTCCATCGAACCGTGCTTTACGCTGTACCCCTTCCCCCGGTTCCGCCCGTTCGAAACCACGCGCAAATGTTCGATCGCTCCCCTGAAACTCTCTGCAACCTCGCACGTCCGATCCGTCGAGCCGTCGTCCACCACGATCACTTCTGTGCTCCTTCCGGACGCACGAATGTATCTTGCGATGCGCTCCAGCGTCGCGGGTAAACGCTTCTCTTCATTGAAGGAGGGAACAACAATCGACAGCTCGATGGGGGACGGACTCATCGCCTTGCTGTACCTCTTTTGCCCAAAATACACGGCAATAAACCAGGAACACTACTTCCGCCGGTATCGCATTGCAACTTCGATTTTTCGTTGGGAGTCTGCTTGAGTCTCGCCCAAGCACACGCTTATTCCAGCACGTCTCCGACGCTGAAATATGTGCAATCGGGATGCTGAAACACCAGTGCGCTCACACTTGCCTCTGGATCCATCATGAATCCCTCCGTCAGTTGCACGCCGATCTCCTCTGGCCGCAGAATCTTCCAAATTCCCGCCTGGTCCTCCAGGTCCGGACACGCAGGGTATCCGAAACTATACCGCTTTCCGCGATAGCGCGACGTAAATCGCTGTTGCATTGTCATCCCTGGGGGATCGGGAAATCCCCAGTCCTCACGGATCCGCCGGTGCAGCCATTCCGCGCAGGCCTCCGCCGTCTCAATCGCCAGCGCCTGCAATCCGTGCGACTTGAAATAGTAGCCTTCATGCTTGGCCTGCTCCGAGCGTGCCCGGATCCCCTCGCCTGCCGTCACCACAAACACGGCCACGTGGTCGCGTTCACCATTCTTCGCGTCCAGCACATAGTCGCTCAAGCAAAGCTGGTCGCCGCCTTTCTGCCGCTTGAATCGCCACGTGTGCAGCGGCTTTTTCCCGCCTGGGACATAGAGATGCAATGCCTCGCCCACGGATTCGGACTCAAAAAACTCCCACACCGCGCGCACTTTCATGAAGCCCGCCGCTTCGTCCTTGACCTCTTCCATCTCCTGGAACAATTCCACCGCTTTCGCTTCGCGGGCAGCCAGATGCTTTTCGAAATCCCCTCGATATCCCATGTGCCGCCCGTACAGCATGTACGGATTGATGTAACTCCACACTTCCCTCAGGTCCGGCACCAGCCGGACCTTGCGATCCAGTGTCGCCACCTTCGGGATCGCCAAATCCCGCCGCACCTTTGGCGAATGCGCAACTGCGGGTTTGCTCGCCACCTTCACGGTGGTCGTCACACTCACGCCGTTTCCGGATCTCTTGTGTTCGCTTACCACGCGCTCCCGCGTCGCCGGATCCATCAGCTCATTCATCAACCGAAGGCCGGTCATCGCGTCCTTGGCGTAGCACACCGCTCCGCTGTAACTCGGCGCAATCTTCTGCTCCGTGAACTTCGCGCTTAGCGCGGCCCCGCCCACCAGCAGCGGCACGTCGATCCCCGCGTCCTTCAGATCGCTCGCTGTCGTCACCATCTGCTGCGCGCTCTTCACCAGCAAGCCTGAAAGCCCGATCGCGTCCGGCCTGTAATTCTGGAACGCCTTGATCAGTTCTTCCGGCGGCACTTTGATCCCCAGGTTCACCACCTCGAACCCGTTGTTCTTCAAAATGATTTCTACCAGATTTTTCCCGATGTCGTGGACGTCCCCCTTCACGGTCGCCAATACCACCTTCCCACGCTTGGCGGTGTCAGCCTTCTCCATAAACTGCTCCAGATGACTCACCGCCGCCTTCATTGCTTCAGCCGATTGCAGCACTTCCGCAACGATCAATTCATTTGCGTTGAACAGCCTGCCGACCTCCGCCATCCCGCCCATCAGGGGGCCGTTGATGATCTCCAGTGGCGCCGCTCCTTCGCCCCGCTTCTTCTCCAGGTCTTCGATCAGCCCGTCCCGGGTGCCCTCAATGATGTAGTTCCCGAGGCGTTCATCCAGCGGTAACTCTTCGCCCCTCGCCTTTTCCTTCTTCTTTGTAGTCCGGAAGTGCTCCGCGATCGCCGCAATGTGGTATTGGTTGATCGCCGCCTTCTCCTCCTTGCTCTGCTTTCTCCAGTCCTCCGGTGCCGCGCGCAGAAGTTCCGCCTGTGGATGATTCGCTCCCACATCCTTCGGCACATGTTGGAACAGCAGGTTCTCCGCCAATCGCCGCTCGTGCTCCGGAATCGACGCAAATCGCTCCAGTTTCTCGGTATTCACGATGGCCAGGTCCAATCCTGCTTTCGTGCAGTAATACAAAAACACCGAATTCACTACTTCCCGCGCGCCCGCCGGCAATCCGAACGACACGTTCGAAATCCCCAGAATCGTCCGCGTATCCGGCAGGGCTTCCCTGATCAGCCGGATGCCTTCCATCGTTTCCACTGCGCCGCCGATGTAGTTCTCATCTCCCGTCGCGCACGGAAACACGAGAGAATCGAAAATAATGTCCTCCGCGGCTATCCCATATTTCTTCGTCAGTAGCTCGTACGACCGCTTCGCGATCTCCAGTTTCCGCTCGCGGGTGAACGCCTGCGCCTGCACCGGGTCTTCGTCAATGCACCCCACCACAAGCGCGGCTCCAAAATCATGCGCGATTGGCACAACCCGCTCGAACTTCTCCTCGCCGTCCTCCAGGTTGATCGAATTGATAATCGCCTTGCCCTGGCAGTACGTCAGCGCCAACTGCACCGCCGACGGGTCGGTCGTATCAATCATCACCGGCACTTTGATCTTCCGGATCAGCTTTTCGTAAAACTCAGGAATATCCTTTTTCTCATCGCGCTCCGTGCTCTGCAAGCACACGTCCACAACCTGCGCGCCGCCTTTCACCTGCCTCCGCGCGATTTCCGTCGCCTCTTCCCACTTTTCTTCCGCCACCAGGTTCTTGAACAGTCGCGACCCAATCACATTTGTCCGTTCGCCCACCAGCAGCGGTCGCGTCGAATCGTCCGCCTCGATCGTTTCGATCCCCGAATACACCGCCCGATGGGCTTCCTGTGGCCGCGCGCGCGGCTTTTTGCCTTCCACCATCTCTGCAATCGCCCGAATATGTTTTTCCGTCGTCCCGCAGCAGCCGCCCACCAGGTTCAGCCAGCCGTGGTTCACAAACTTTTCCAGCTGCGTTGCCAGCGAAGTCGGCGTCTCCAGGTATTTGCCTTCCTCGTCTGGTAATCCCGCATTCGGATAGCACGACACGAACTCCCCGGTTACTGCACTCAAAGTCCGGATATGATCCGTCATGAATTCCGGCCCTGTCGCACAGTTCATCCCAAACGCCAACGGATGTGCGTGCTTCAAGGAAGCCCACATCGCCTCCACCGTCTGCCCGGCCAGCATCGTCCCCATTGGTTCGATCGTCACCGAAATCACGTAGGGTATATGCATCCCGATTTCTGTGGAAAGCTGTTGGATGGCCAAAGTTGCCGCCTTGATGTTTCGCGTGTCCTGGCAGGTCTCTACCAGCAACAGATCGCTTCCGCCTTCGATCAGACCTTTGGCCTGAACGTAATAGGAATCCAGCAATCCTTGAAACGTCACCCCGCCGGTCACCGTGATCGCCTTAGTCGTCGGCCCCATCGCTCCGGCCACAAATCGCGGCTTCCCGGGAGTCGAAAATTCCTCTGCCGCCTGCCTCGCCAATGCTGCCGCCCGCTTGTTTAAGTCCAGCGCATCGTCCTGAAGGTCATATTCCCCAAGCACCAGCGGCGTCCCGCCGAAACTATCCGTTTCGACAATATCCGCCCCAGCCGCAAAATACTTCCGGTGGATTTCCAGCACCACGTCTGGTCGTGTCCGTACCAGGTTCTCGTTACACCCCTCTAATTCCGGCCCCCCAAAGTCCGTCGCCGTTAAGTCCCGTTGCTGCAGCATGGTACCCATGGCGCCATCCAGTACCAAAATGCGCTCAGCTAGCAGCTCCCGTAACGCCTTTTCGGACTCCTCTAGGTCCCTCACTTCCCGCTCCTCCTGCCTTTCCCCCGCCCGTGGGTATACTCCCATTTTACGGTCTTCCAGCGGCATTCGTACCCATTCCCATCGAACGGGTCCCCACACCCTCCCAACCCCCTGAAAACAACCCTTATCGGTCAGTAACAATTCGTGAACATCTGCCCCCAAGGTCCTTGCCCCATCGTCTTGCTTTCTCTACCCTCAAGTACAGTGGCTACGAAAACTATGGCTTCTAAACTGACCGTCTGCCTGCTCTCGCCGCACCCGTTGGTTCTCTCCGAGTTTGAGCGCCTTCTGGGCAAGGCCTCTCAATTCAAAGTTATTTCCAAGCAACTCGAGTCCACCTTGGCTCCAGATCTGCGCAATGTCGAACCTCCCCGCGCTCAGGTCTACGTAATCGACGCGCATGCCGCGCGCCAGGCCACCGGTGCCCTGCTCACCAACATTCTCGAGCGCTTCACCGATGCCCGCCTGATTGTCGTGGGGGACTCACTGAACGAAGCGAACTGCTTTTCCTTGTTGCGACTCGGCGTGAAAGGGATTCTTACCTATGCCGAAGCGCGCGACCAGCTCTCGCGCGCCCTTCCGCTCGTCTCACAAGGCGGCTTTTGGGTGCCGCGCTCTGTTCTCTCCGGCTTTGTGGATTCCATCCTCACTAGTCAGGGCCGCCGCCTCAAGACCGATTCTGTCACCAATCTCAGCCGCCGCGAACAGGAAGTCCTCGATTCGCTGCTCGAAAATCTTTCCAACAAGGAAATCGCTAGCAAACTCAACATCGCCGAGCGGACCGTCAAGTTCCACGTCTCCAACTTGCTCAACAAATTCGGCGTTCGCCGCCGTGCCGATCTCATCCTTCTGACCTTTCAGCGCCGCCTCTCCCAATCCTGAGGGCCCACTCAAAATTCTTTCTTGTAGTGGCCGGGCTTCAGACCGGCCAGGCGTGCTTGTTACTCAAACCGGGTAGGGGCGGCTTTTCGCCGCCTTTCTTTCATATTTCTTTTTATGGCGCCCTGGCATCTTCTTCAATGCCTGTCAGCTGTGAGCTGTCGACTCTTGGCTTCTGCTAGTCTCCAATCGTATACCTCACGATGCACCACAACGCCTGCACTCCATCCTTCCACGTAATCTTCTTCCCTTCTTCGTAGGTCCGCCCCGCGTAGCTGATCGGCACTTCATACACCCGCCAGTCGCCCTTTGCGACCTTCGCCGTAATCTCTGGTTCGAACCCGAATCGATTTGATTTCAGCCGAATGTTCCGAAGCACCTCGCGCCGGAACACTTTGTAGCACGTCTCCATGTCCGTCAGCTTCAAATTCGTGAAAATATCCGAGAGCAGCGTCAGCGCCTTGTTCGCCACATAGTGCCGGAAATAATGCACCCGCTGCGGCCCGCCGAGAAATCGCGACCCATACACCACGTCCGCGAGGCCCTCGATAATCGGCTCCAGCAATTTTGGATAATCGCGCGGGTCATATTCCAGGTCCGCGTCCTGCACCAGAACGATGTCTCCCGCAACCTCCTCAAATCCCCGCCGCAATGCCGCCCCTTTACCTTGGTTCCTCTCTTGAAAGAAAATCCGAAGATTCGCAAGCTCGATCGGATCTCCTCCGTCGGCCGTCGGAGCCTCGCGCTCTCCCTGTTTCTGCCGTTCCGCAAAATCTCTTAGAATTGGCCGCGTCCCGTCGTTCGAACAATCGTCCACCACCACGATCTCTTTCCGCATCGTGGTCTCTCCCACGCGGCGCAAAATCTCGCAAATCGTGTTTTTTTCGTTGTAAACCGGGATCACCACGGAGATCAGCGGGTCATTCAGTGCGGTCGGGTTGCGTCGTCTGTGGGTCATCTGGATGTCAGATTGTATTCGTTACTTGCCACCCGCGCAAAGTCCGGCGCGTCTGCCGCTTCTGTGCTGCTGGCCTGTCGTGTGATTAAATGGATGAGTCCCGATACTCTGCGATGAACACCTTCTTTATCGAACATTTTGGCTGCCGCGCCACCCAGGCCGACGGCGCAGCTATCGAGCGCCAGCTTCTCGAACGCGGCTTCTCGCTTGCCTCCGGCTCCGCCGAGGCCGATGTCGTCGTTCTCAACACCTGCACCGTCACTGCCGCGGCGGATACCCAGGCTCGCGACGCCATCCGCAAACTCCACGCCGCCAGTCCCTCCACGCGCATCATCGTCACCGGCTGTTACGCTCAGCGTGCTCCCGAAGAACTCGCCGCCCTCCCCGGTGTTTCTTTCGTTGTCGGCAACTCTCACAAATCTCAAATACCCACCCTCCTCCATTCCATTCTGCCCACGAATAGCTCTGTAGGGATACAGCTTGCTCAACCCGCTCGATTCGCTCAAGAAAACCTCCCCGTCTTTCCGGCCCCCATCCTTACCGGCGAAATCCTCCAACTCTCCGACGTGCTCGTCGCCCCGGTCCTCGGCGGGGAAGGGAATCACACCCGGCCGACTCTCAAAATTCAGGATGGCTGCAACTCCCGCTGTTCTTTCTGCGTCATTCCATTTGTCCGCGGAAAATCCCGCAGCCTGCCTCCGCAAACCGTGCTTGCCGAAATTCAGCGCCTTGCGGACTCCGGCTTTCGCGAAATCGTCCTCAGCGGCATCAATCTCGGCACCTACGGACGCGATCTCTCGCCACGCGTAGAATTTCTCGACCTTCTTTCTCGTATTCTCAGCGAAACCTCCGTCGAACGTCTCCGCGTCAGTTCCATCGAGCCCCTCGACGTTACCCGGGATCTCATCGAACTCTTCGCTTCCAACTCTCGCCTCGCTCCGCACTTCCACATGCCACTGCAATCCGCCTCCGACCGCATTCTCGCGGCCATGCACCGCTGGTATCGCGCCGAACATTACGCTCGCCGCGTCGAACTCATTCGGGAGCATCTCCCGCACGCCGCCATCGGCGCCGACGTGATCGTCGGCTTCCCTGGCGAAAGCGACGCCGATCACGCGGCAACCCTCAACTTCGTGGACTCTCGGCCCTTCACCTATCTCCATGTCTTTTCCTATTCCCAGCGTCCCGGCACCCGCGCCGCTGTTCTGCCGAACCAACTCCCCGGCAAGGTCCTCAAGAGCCGAGCCCGCGAACTCCGCGCCCTCGCCGCGCGCAAATCCGCCTCATTCCGTGCTTCCCAGATCGGACGCACCCTGCGCGTCCTCACTCTCCAACGAAAACCCGACGCCAATCCAAATCTAACTCCTGCCATCTCCGAGAACTACTTGACCGTTCAACTGCCGCTTGCCCTCCCCCCGAATGAGTTCCTTGACGCGGTTCTGACACATTCCGGCGACAATGAGCTGTGCGCCGCGCCTGTCGAGTCTCCCGACCTTGCTATCTCGACCTGATTGGACTGCCATGAACTTTCTCGGTATTTCCACTCTGGGCCATGGTTCCGCAGTCGCTCTGCTCGATAGCTCCTCCGTCCTGTTCGCAATCGAGGAGGAGAAACTCAATCGCCTCCAGGACTCGCTCGACGTTCCTCGCCTCGCCCTCGAGCGCGCCCTTGCCGAAACTCATCTCCGCCTAGCCGATTGCCGCGCTATCGCCGTCGCCGATCCGCATTCCCAGGACCCCCATCCTTCTGGTCGTCCCCGGCGCGCAAAACCTTCCGCCGTCGACGACCAACTCCGCCAACTTCTCCGCGGCGGTCCTCGGCCCGCGCACTTCGATCATCACCTCTGCCACGCCGCCAGCGCTTATTACACCTCCGGTTTCGATCGCGCCCTCATTCTCTCCCTCGACCACGGCGCTTCCTCTTACTCCGGCCTGGTCGCCCACGGCGATACCGACGAGATCCAATCGCTCCACTCGCTGAAGTTTCCGGATTCCCTGGGCTGGCTTTACACCCGCATCACCGAACTCGCCGGCCTCCGCCCCCGCCGCGATGAACATGAGCTCCAGTGGCTCAGCAAGGACGGGGAACCCGAATTTCTTCCAGTCATCCGCAAGCTCTTCACTTGGCGTTCCACCGGTCTCCCCACCCTCAATCGCCGCTACTACGACTCTGGCCCTGATCGCCAAGGCGTCCTCTCGCCCGCGTTTTACCGCGAACTTGGCTTCTCGCCGCGCACCATCGTTCTCACGAAAGCCCTTCGCGCGAATCTTGCGCGCAGTGCCCAGGCTTGCCTTGAAGAAGTCGTTCTCCAGCTTGCCGGAAATTTTCAGGAACGCACCGGCGCGCGCTCCCTCTGCCTCGCCGGCGGAGTTTTCCAGAACGTTCTTCTCGTCCGCGCGCTCGAAAACAGCGCCATCTTCGATAACCTCTATGTCCAGCCCGTCGCCGACAATCCTGGCACCGCGCTCGGCGCCGCCTATCTCGCGCGCAAGAAAATCACCGGCCGTTCCGGCCGCGGGCCGCTCCCCACCCTTTTCGTCGGCGTGCCGTCTAATTCGCATGAAATCAAGGCTGTCCTCGACAACTGCAAAATCACTTATCGCTATCTTGCCGGCGAAGATCAAGCCGTCGGAGAGGCCTCAGCGCTGCTTCACCGCGACAAAATCGTTGCCTGGTGTCAGGGGCGCTCCGAATTCGGACACCGCGCCCTTGGCAATCGCAGCCTGCTTGCCTCACCTTTCTCCGAATATGTGGTCGAAAACGTGAACCAGTTCATTAAGCACCGCGAGGAGTTTCACCCCTTCGCGCTCTCGATTCCTGCCGAGCGCGCCTCCGAATTCTTCGATGCTTCTCCCAACTGCCTTACCATGTCCTCGCTTGCGTCCCTCACCCGGCAAGTCGCTGTCCTTGAGCGATTCGCCTTCCTCGGCAATTCCGTCCGTGTTCACACCGTCGAACGCGACGCCAACCCCCTCTTCTGGAAACTCCTCCACAAATTCGGCGAGTCCGCTCCCGCCCCGATCCTCGTCAACACTTCTTTTAACCTCTTCGGCGAGCCCCTCGTCACCGACCCGCGCGGCGCGGTCCGCAGCTTCTACTGTTCTGGCATCGATGCCCTGGCTCTGGGCACTTTCCTTCTCGTCAAGTAACTAGCCATTCATCACTAAGCGGCACAGCCACCGCCGTCCCTCGCTCGAGTTTCGCGCGATCATTCTTGGCTGTGGTCATCCGTTCAACGATGCTTGGAAATCCCGGAATGTTTCATCCCCTGAATGGCGGGCACACATAACCCTGAGGCCACGCTTCTTGCGCGCGAAGCATCTCAACTCAAAATTCTTACTGGATCTGTGCAGCAATGCCGCGCGAGTTCCGTTAACTCTGTGGCTCCTCTGCGGCCTATGTGGCAACTCTTTTCTTTAACCCTCGAAAATCACTTGTGCAATCGCCTGATCCGCCGTATGCGTGATGCTCAGCGCAATATTCTTCACTCCCAGTCCATCCGCGATCTTCCTTGCCTCGCCCTTCAGTACCAACGTCGGCCGTCCACCCTTTTGCCGTACCACTTCCACATCCACCCATCTCACCCCGCGGCTCCATCCCGTCCCCAGCGCCTTCATCGCCGCTTCCTTCGCCGCAAACCGCCCCGCGTACCGCTCGTATTTGTTCTTGAACTGCTCGCAATATGCCGCCTCATCTACCGTAAAAACTCTTTGCAGAAACCTCTCCCGCTGACCCTCGATCGCCGCCTGGATTCGTGGCACCTCCGCTACATCAATCCCCATTCCCAAAATCATTCTTCACCTGGTGCGCAGGTCGTCCGCCCGTTGCTCGCCCTGCGGCCTTTCCTACTGCAACGCAGCTTCGGTCGCCACCCCATGCTAGCGTCCGCATCTTGCAGCCCGGCATGAATTTCAACTCTCCCTATCGCCCCGATTATACTGTCACTATCATGCCTAAACGGACCCCACCCCCGGCGACACAAAGAATGCGTGCCGCTCGCGCGGCTCGCCCGCGTTCCACCGCCACCCATCCACGTCTCTCTTCCCTCTGGCGTCTCCGCAAATCCCGCGGTCTCCAAATCCTCGAAATCGCCCCCTTCGCGAAACTCCCCTGGCTGATCCATGGATTCAGCATGCGTACTGGTGGCGCAAGCCCGCTCGGCGATCAAAAAGTCCTCAATCTCGGCTTCATGGATTGGGATTCCCGCGAAAATGTTCTCGCCAATCGCGCCAAATTTCAGGCCGTGCTTGGCGCTCCTGGCCTTCAGCTAGCCCCGCTGGAACAAATCCATTCGGACGTCATTCACCTCTTCTCCCAATTACCGTCCGACCCCTGTAAAGCCGACGCCTCCGCCACCAATCGCCCCGGCATTCTCCTGGGCGTCCAGACCGCCGACTGCGTTCCCATTCTCATCGTCGATCCAAAAAGGCGTGCCGTCGCCGCCGTTCACGCCGGATGGCGCGGCACCCTCGCTCGCATCGCGCAAAAAGCAGTCGGCCGCTTGCAACTCGAATTCGGCAGCAAGCCCGCCCATCTTCTTGCCGCGATCGGCCCGTCCATTGGCCCATGTTGCTACGAAGTCGCCGCCGACTTCGTCACGAAGTTCTCCGCCCAGTTCACCGACGCTCATGACTATTTCGACGAGCCGCGTTCTGGCGACGAACCCAACCCTCTCCAGTGGCTCAACATGAGTCCCCCTGGCCACCAGCCCCCGCCAAAGAACGTCCATCTCGATCTCCGCAAAGCCAACCGGTCACAACTCTTGGCGGTAGGCCTGCGCCCGCAAAATATTTTCACCAGCGATCTCTGCACCGCCTGCCGCACCGATCTCCTCTTCAGCCACCGCCGCGAAGGGCCCCGCTCTGGCCGTCTCCTCTCTGTCATCGGCATCCGCCCGTAACGGCCGCCTGCAGCCGGTTCAATGCCGCTGTGAAGGTATCGAAGCAGGCCCCTGGATGCCGCAACATCCGATTCTAAGGATTCGATTTTCTCCGAATGGAGTAGTCCAGCTTTGGATCGGCCAACCCCTGTAATCTACCCCACCACCCGCAGCGGCGACTCCTTCACTTCCTTCAACGCCAACTGCCCACAAGCCGCCATCACGTCCCGTCCCCGCGAGTACCGCACAAACGCCGGCACACCCTTCTCCGTCAAAATCCTTCGGAACCCCTCAATCGCCTCCGCACTCGACTCCTTGTATGGCAGCTCCCCCGGATTCCATGGAATCAAATTCACCTTCACGCTTTTCAACGGCGCCAACAGCCGCACCACCCGCCGCGCATCCTCCGCCGTGTCGTTCACTCCCCCCAGCATTACGTATTCAAACGTCAGATGCTCCCAGTTCCGCAGCGGATAATTCCGGCAAACCTCCATCAACGCCTTCAGCGGATACTTCTTGTTGATCGGCATCAGCACATCGCGTTGTTCGTCGCATGAAGCATTCAGCGAAATCGCCAGCTTCGATCGCACCGCTTCTTTGCCGAACTTCTCGATCCCCGGCAAAATCCCGCTCGTCGAAAGCGTCACAGCCTTAGGCGAAAGCCCCACGCCCTCCGCGTCCAGCAGAATCCGCATCGCCGTCATCACATTTTCAAAATTCAGCAGCGGCTCGCCCTGTCCCATCAACACCACATTTGTCCTTGCCGCCAAAACCCCGGGCGCCGCAGGAATACCCTGCTCGTTCTGACGTGTTTTATCTCGACTTTGTAGGGACCGGGCTTGCCTGTCCCGAACGGAAGCGAGGGGCCTGTCCCGCTCGTTCAAAACTTGCCCACTGCAGTCTTTGATCTCCATCTCGCGCAGCGGCACGAGCACCTGCGCCACAATCTCTCCCGGCGTCAAATTCCGGATCAATCCCAGCTGCGCCGTCAGGCAGAACTGGCAATCCACCGCGCAACCCGCCTGCGTCGAAATGCAAACCGTCTGTCGTCCCTCGCTCGGCATAAACACCGCTTCCACCGCCGACGGCTTTGCCTCAGGAAACCCTTCTCTCTCTCTCTCTGTGTCCTCTGCGTCTCTCGATCTCTCTGCGTTGACCTCCTCTCTTCGTGCCCCCAGCCCCAGCAAATACCTCACCGATCCGTCCGCCGACACATACCTCTGCCTCACCCTCGGCAGCGTAATCGTAGCCTCCCTTTCCAGTCTCGCTCGCAAATCCGCCGGCAGATTGCTCATTCGCTCGACTGCAAACTCCCGCTCCCCGTAAAGCCAGTGGTAAATCTGGTCTCCGCGGTAAGCGGCTTCGCCTAATTCCTGGCAGTAAGCCCACAGCTCCTCCCGGCTTTTCCCTAGCAATTCCACGTCTACGCTCGCTCCCTCCCCATTCTCTCACCCATCGCCAAAATCAAGCCAGTCCGCGCTCGCCATCGACCCATGCTAACCATCACAATTTTAATGACTTAGAGCTTCTACTTGTCGCTCGTCACTCGCCACTCGCCACTTCCTCCACCCTATGCCACAATACCCTCATGACCACCCTGGTCTCCAACGCGCGCGATATTCATCGTCACGTTCTTCCGAACGGCCTTGTCGTCATCACCGAGACCATGCAACACGTCCGTTCGGTCTCCGTTGGCATCTGGGTCCGCCACGGCTCCCGCCGCGAAACCCTCTCGGAAAACGGCATCGCCCACTTCCTCGAACACATGGTTTTCAAGGGTACGGATCGCCGCTCCGCCGAAGCTATCGCCCGCGAAATGGATTCCGTCGGCGGCATGCTCGATGCCTTCACTTCCAAGGAACAGATCTGCTTTAACGCCAAGGTGCTCGACTCGCACCTCCCCATTGCGTTCGACGTGCTCTCCGATCTGGTGCTCCGCCCCAAATTTGATTCGGAAGACGTTAAGAAAGAGCGCCAGGTTGTCCTCGAAGAAATCAAAATGGACATGGACAATCCCGAATACCTTCTCCACGATATCTTTACCCGCGGCTTCTGGCCCGATCATTCGCTCGGCCGCCCGATTCTCGGCACTCCGGACACCGTCCGCCGCTTCGAACGCGAGCCTCTCCGTACTCGCTTCCGGAACTGGTTCGCGCCCGATCATCTCCTCGTCACTGCCGCTGGCCACATCACGCACCAGGAAGTTCTCGATCTCGTCGAAAAGGAATTTGGCGATCTTCCCGCTTCTCATTTCAACGCCGCCGATCCTGTGCCCACCACCGCCGCGCCCATTCACCTCGAAACCAAACGCGACCTGGAGCAGGTCCACGTTTGCATCGGTGTTCCCTCCATTCCGCTCGCCGACGAGCGCCGCTTCGCCGCCGCCGTCCTCAACAATCTCCTCGGCGGTGGCATGTCCTCGCGGCTCTTCCAGAACATCCGCGAAAAACGAGGCCTCGCCTACGCGGTCTTCAGCGAGCTCACGCCCTATTCCGACGCTGGAATCCTCAGCGTCTACGCCGGCACCGCCAAGGATACTGTCGGCAAGGTCATCGACCTCACCATCGCCGAATTCCGCTCCATGAAGGAATCCCTCGTCACCGAGGAAGAACTCCTCCGTGCCAAGAATCATCTCAAGGGCTCGCTCATGCTCTCCCTCGAGTCCACTAGTTCCCGCATGTCCAATCTCGCGCGCCAGGAACTCTATTTTGGCCGCTTCTCTTCGCTCGACGAAATTCTTGCCGCCATCGATGCCGTCACCCGCGAACAGCTCCAGTCTCTCGCTCGCCAGTTCTTCGAGCCCGAACGCATCGCCGTCGCCGTCCTCGGCCCGACCAACGGCTTCAAGCTCGACCGCTCCCACCTCGCCTGCTAACCACCTTTGCCTTTGTAGCGGCCGCCTTCCTAAGCGGGCGCACTTTGTCACGGACGCTTATTCCAATTTGCGTGGACCGGCTTGCCCGTCCCGCCTCTTGATTTTTCGTCTTAATGTCGCGCTGATTTGTTGACCCAGCCTCCGTCCGAACTCCTCGATTCACTTTCCCTTTTCCCCCGCACCGCTGCCTTCTTCGTTGACGCCATCTGCACGCTCTGCCATCATTCGTGAGTTCGCTTTCGCGAGCGAAATTTGATTTGGGGTATTTCCAATCGGCCTGCGCGTCTCCATTCTTGCTTCCGGCAGTTCGGGCAATCTCACTCTGCTCGAAACCGAATCCACCCGCATCCTCGTCGACGCAGGCCTCGGCAAACGCGAAACTCTCGCCCGTCTCGCCGCCATCGAGCGAGACATTGACCGCCTCGACGCCGTTCTCATCACTCACGAACACTCCGACCACTGCAACGGTCTCCCCCAGGTTCTCGGCCTCTGGAAAACGCCTCTCTATGTCACCGAACCCACGATGGACGCCCTTCAGCGTATCCTCCCGGACACCTTCGGCAAACGCCTCCGCGGCGTCGAATCCATCCAGGCCGGCCAGCGCTTCTCCATCGGCGACATTGACGTCCACGCGTTTGCGATCCCTCATGACGCCGCCGACCCCATCGGCTTCACCTTTCGTACCAACGGCACCAAGGTCGCCATCTGTACCGATCTCGGATACATGCCCGAACTCGTAAAAGTCCATCTTCGCCAGGCCGATTGCCTTATCCTCGAATCCAATCACGATCTTGACATGCTCAAGGTCGGTCCCTATCCGTGGGTTGTCAAGCAGCGCGTGCTGTCCCGCACCGGCCATCTTTCCAATTTCGCTGTCAGCGAATTCCTCGCCGATCCCGAAGGCTTCGACTCCTGCGCCCGCTACCTCGTCCTCGCGCATATCTCCCAGGAAAACAACAACCCCGATGTCGCCCGCATCTCCGCCGAAGAGGCCCTCCGCCGCCGTCCTTCCGACTCCACTTTCACCGGCGAACTCCTCGTCGCCTCCCAGCGCGTCCCCCTCAAACCTCTCCAGCTGTAGCGGCCGCCGTCTGAGGCGGGCGCTTTTGCTCCGCTCATCAGTCCTCGCTCCAGTATCTCCAACTTTCGCGTGACACCCCCCCTCCTTTTCCGTACACTACTTCTGTTCTTGATAGAGGTGCGAAGGCCATCAGTACCCGTTGTCGCGGTTCGATTCGTACTCGATGTCTACGGGGAAAGGGGCTTGGCTCGCAAGCCATCAGGGAGTGCCTTCCCTGGTTCGCCGAAATCGCGGCGGAGACGAAACTTTCGCGGTTGGCGGGCAGCTCGAAAGACTGTCCACTGTCATCCAGATTCGTTGCGGCGTCTCGCTGCGGCACATTGGGATGAAGCGCTATTGAGAGGTAGCTGCCCGGGCGTTCCTGCTCGAGTCCTTCCTTTCGATTCCTCTTCTTCCCGCAATTTAGGTGAACATGAACCTTTTCGAACTCACGCGCGCCCTCGTGGACATCGACTCCACCACCGGCTGGGAGAAGCCCGTCGCTGATTTTCTCGCCTCGCAACTTTCTCCGCTCGCTCTGAAATACAACGGACGCCTCGAACGCCAATCCGTTGCTCCCAATCGCGACAACATTCTGCTCTACTTCGACGATCCCGTCGTCACGCTTTCCACGCACATGGACACCGTCCCCCCCTTCTTCTCTTCCAGTGAAGACGACTATTATATTCGCGGCCGCGGCTCGTGCGACGCCAAGGGCATTATCGCCGCCATGATTGCCGCCGCGGAATCCCTCGCCGCCTCCGGCAACCGCAATTTTGCGCTCCTCTTCGTTGTCGGCGAGGAACGCGACAGCCTCGGCGCCGCCGCGGCCGCTGCCTCTCCACGCGGCTCAAAATTCCTCATCAATGGTGAGCCTACCGAAAATCAGCTCGCCCTTGGCTCCAAAGGCGCCTTGCGCTTCGAGCTCACCGCCCTCGGCAAGCTCGCTCATTCCGCCTATCCCGAACTTGGCCACTCTGCCATCCACGCGCTTCTCGACGCTCTCCAGCAGATTCGTGCCTTCCCATTGCCCGCCGATCCGCTGCTTGGCCAGTCCACGCTTAATATCGGAACCATCTCCGGCGGTCGCGCTCCCAATGTTGTCGCCGATGAAGCTCGCGCCGAGCTCATGTTCCGCGTCGTCACCGATCCAGCCTCGATCCGCGCTGTCGTCTCGCGCGTCGCCGGCCTCCACCATATCGAAGCCCGCGAAGTGCTCTTCACCCCCGCCGTCCATCTCTCCTCCTTCCCGGAACTTCCCACCACCGTCGTCGCCTTCGCCACGGACATTCCCACCTTTGCCGGCGCCTGGGGCGTGCCCTTCCTCATTGGCCCCGGCAGCATCCATGTCGCGCACACCACCGAGGAACGCATCTCCAAGCCTGAGCTTTCCACCGCGGTCCAGATTTACGCGCGGATGGTGCGCCAGCTCCTCGCTACCGGAGCCGCCTCCGCATGAGCCTTCCTCTCGCTATCGTCGGCCACGGCAAAATGGGTCGCCTCGTTGAGCAGCTTGCTCCCCGCTGCGGTTTCCACGTCGTCGCGCGCTTCACCAGTTCCGATATTGCCTCGCTCTCTCGCGACACCCTCGCCGGCGCTTCCACGGCCATCGAATTTTCCGCTCCCCACGTCGCCGCCGAAAATCTCCGCCGCCTCGCCTCTCTCGGCATTAGCACTGTCTGCGGCACCACGGGTTGGTATGAGTGTCTGCCGGCCATTCGGCAGTCGTTCGAATTCTCCGGCTCCGCACTCGTCTACGGCCCCAACTTCTCCGTCGGCATGAATATCTTCTTCGAGCTTGTCTCCAACGCCGCCGCTCGCCTCGCGGCGCATCCCGAATATGAAGCCTGGGGCTGGGAAATCCACCACTCTGAGAAAAAAGACGCGCCCTCCGGGACGCTTAAAAAACTTGCAGAGGAAATTCGCGCCTCCGGCTATTCCGCTCCCATCAATCTCGCCGCCAATCGCGCCGGCTCGCACACCGGCACGCACGAAATCGGTTTTGACTCCGCCGCTGACACCATCACCCTCCGCCACACCGCGCGCAGCCGCGAAGCCTACGCCCTCGGCGCACTCCAGGCCGCTGCCTGGCTCCAGGACAAAAAAGGCGTCTACGAATTTCGTGAAATACTCTCGGACCTGGGAGCGAAGAAAGTTTTCCTGTAGTGGCCAGTCTTTAGACTGTCCGGAGTCTGATCTGGAATACTCTTGATCTGGCAATACTAAGGAGCATCAAATGTTCACCGGAACCGGCACCGCCCTCGTAACTCCATTCCGTACCGACGGCTCGCTCGACGAACTCACCCTCCGTTCTCTCGTCCAGCGCCAACTCGACGCGAGCATCAACTTCCTCGTCCCCTGCGGCACCACGGGAGAAAGCCCCACGCTCTCCCACAAGGAACATCTCCGTGTTGTCGAAGTCACTCTGGAACTGGCGAAAGGGAAGGTGCCGGTCCTCGCCGGCGCCGGTGGCTACAACACCGCCGAAGTTATCGCGCTCGCTCTGCAACTAAAATCACTTGGCGCCGACGGCATTCTCTCCGTTACTCCCTATTACAACAAGCCCACTCAGGAAGGCCTCTATCAGCACTTCAAAGCCATCGCCTCCGCCGTCGATCTCCCGTTCATCCTCTACAGCGTCCAGGGCCGTACTGGCGTCAACATCGAGCCCGCCACCGTCCTGCGCCTCTCTCAAATCCCCAACATCGTCGGCATCAAGGAAGCTTCCGGCAGCATCACCCAGATGGCGGCTATTCTCCGCCTCGTTTCCAGCGACTTTCTCGTTCTCTCCGGTGACGACTCGCTCACCCTTCCGCTGATCGCCCTTGGCGGTCGCGGCCTCATCTCCGTCGCTTCAAACGAAATTCCCGCCGAAATGACCCGTCTGGTCCAAGTCGCCCGCGCGGGCGATTTCGCCGAAGCCCGCCGCCTCCACTACCGCTATCTCCCGCTCATGGATATCAACTTTGTCGAATCGAATCCCATCCCCATCAAAGCCGCCATGGCCGAAATGGGGCTTCTCCAACCCGTTTGGCGCTTGCCGCTTGTAGCGCCGAAGCCCGAAAATCTCGAGCGCATCCGTACCGTGCTCGAATCGGTCAACCTCTTCGAGCGAGCTCATGCTGCAACAAAAAATTGAAGCGCTCTTTGACACGCCGCCAGCCAGCTACACCGCTGAACATTACGCGCTCTTCGCTTCCTTCAAGGAAGCCTTGAATAATGGCACGATCCGCGCCGCCAAGCCCGATCCCTCCTCTCCCACGGGCTGGTGCGTCAACGCCTGGGTCAAAAAGGGCATTCTCCTCGGCTTCCGCTTGGGAACCATCGTGGACATGTCCCTCGACTCCGCAAAACTCCCATTCTTGGACAAATCCACCTATCCAGTGCACTCCTTCACCAC
This sequence comes from Candidatus Eiseniibacteriota bacterium, assembly GCA_035518915.1. Taxonomy (GTDB): domain Bacteria; phylum Acidobacteriota; class Terriglobia; order Acidiferrales; family UBA7541; genus Acidiferrum. The sequence continues at coordinate 7,800 of DATIXE010000011.1, read as the reverse complement.
CTCCGACGGCATCCGCATCGTTCCCGGCGGCTCTAGCATTCGCGACGGTGCCTTCCTCGCTCGCGGCGTTATCTGCATGCCTCCGATGTTCGTCAATGTTGGCGCATACGTCGGCGAAAACACCATGATTGACTCTCATGCGCTCGTCGGCTCCTGTGCGCAGCTCGGCCGAAACGTGCACCTCTCCGCCGCCTCCCAGATAGGTGGTGTGTTGGAACCTGTCGGGGCCTTGCCCGTCATTGTCGAAGACGACGTCCTGGTCGGCGGCAACTCCGGAATCTACGAAGGCACGATCGTCAAGCGCGGCGCCGTCCTCGGTACCGGCACCATCCTCAACCGCTCCATTCCCGTTTACGATCTCGTCCGCGACGCCGTCCATTCTGCCACCGACGATCTTCCCCTCGTCATCCCCGAAGGCGCCGTCGTCGTTCCCGGTTCCCGCGCGGTCTCGCATCCCGCCGGCAAGACGTGGGGCCTCTCCCTCTCCTGTGCCATCATCGTCAAATATCGCGACTCCAAAACCTCCACCCGCATCCAGCTCGAAGACTTCCTCCGCTGACCTTGGAGTGCGAGAGCGAAGCTCTGGCTTTCACGGTCCATGGCAATCCAATCAAACGCTCCCGTGCCACCGTCGACCAACCACCCGCAATTTCGAAATTGCCGCGTGCGATTTTTCTCTTCGCCGTCCGTACTGGCCGGGCTCCAGACCGGCTCCTTTCTCTAAGGGCTCGGATTGGTTCCCAATTCTGCTATTCCTTCAACACCTTCTCAATAAACGCCAGCGCCCTGGGGTCGTCCGACTGTCCCAGCCAGAACATCGCCTGCTTCCGCACCTCCGGGTTCTTGTTCGTTTCCGCCACCTCAATCAGTTTCGGTACCCCCTCGTCCTTCGGCATTTGACTCAACGCGAACACCGCCTTCTTCTTCACTTCCGTATCCGGATCGTTCGCGATGGCCCCCGTAATGGTCTTCTCTGCTTTTTGCCCCGCCCTTTGTGCTAGCCAGAAAAGAGCCTGTCCCCGCACGTGTGCGCTCGTGTCTTCATGCGCCATCCGGATGATCTCGGCGGCGGCTCCCGGTTCATGGCTGACGAAGAGCGCAAAGCACACCTGCGCCCTCACGTTGCTGTTCGAATCGGTCCGCGCCAATTTCTGCAGCCCCGCAAAACCTTCTGCGCCCCGCGTCGCTCCCATCCAGAACGCTGCCTTTTCCCGAAGCGCCTCCGGTTGGCTCGGCGATGTGAGCCCTTCCAGCGCCTGGTCCGCCGCGCTGTCGGCGTGCAACGCAATCGCGGTCAGCGCTTGTTCGCCCAGGCCGTGGTCCCCTCGCCCGAAAAAATCTTTGCCCTTCAGAAGTTCGCTCAAAAAGGCCACGCTCTGCCTCGCGTCCGCATTTTTCAGCCATACCAGTCGCAATCCTCCTGCATCCAATCGGCACATCGCGGGAGCTATCCGAATCTTTTCAATCTGGTTCTTCTCCGCGCGGAAGAGAATCATCACCCACTTTCCACCCTCCAGTTTTGTCTCCTGCGCTCTCGATCCTGACCCGCCGCCATTCCCGTGCTCGTCTTCCAGCCAGAAGGTGCCCTGTTCATTGTTCCCGTAGCTCTCGCTGCAACAACCCACCTCCTTCGTGGGCACTTCTTCTACCTCATACCCAATCCACATCGCTTCCTTCGCCTCGGCAACAACCTGCGTTAGCGTGGCATCCAGATTGGCGCCGGCCTCTCGCAACTCAACCTTCGTATTCGTCGTCTGTGGCACATCGCCCGGGGCCGGAGCCTCCGCGCAGGCCGCGGTCCCTGCCAATACCATCAAAGCCCCAATAAGCACTTCCTTCATCTCCCACCTCACTTCTGCAGCAACTGCATCAGGTAGTCCTGCGCTTCCTTCGAATTCATTAGCGACAGCTTCTCCACTGCCCTCTTTCTCAGTTCAGGATTTTTCTCGGTTTTTGCCACGGCGATCAGCCCGCTCACGTTCCCACCGATGAAATATCCGTTCAGGATCGCTTCCTTCGCGCTCTGGTCGGTTTCTTTTGTATACAATTCCTGCAGTTCATCCATTCCCCCGACGACCCCCAGGTTGCGAATGGCCTCGTTTCGCAATTCCGGATTCGGCTCGCTCTTCGCCACCGCCGCCAGTTGCTCGCGATCTCCCGAAACGATATAGCCGTGGAGCACCGCGCGCTTGATGCTTGGGTCGTTTGTGCTCGCATAAATTTCTCCCAGCGTCTTTCCCGCGCGCTTCCCTCCGAATATCGCCAGGTATTCCACCGCTTTCCGCTGCAAGTCCGGATTGCTTTGTCCGCGCGCGATTTTGGCCATCACCTCCTGCGCTTGTGGCGTTCCGTTCTGCGCCAGCACAAACAGAGCCTTCGATTTCACTCTCGGCGATGCAGCTCCGTTCAGCACGCCCTCCAGAATCGGCAGGGCCTTCTCCGGGTTGCTGTTCATCAGGCCTTGCAGAGCCAACAACTTCAAATCCTCGTCGCTTTCGGCCTCCGGATTCGGCTTCCCGCCCGTCGCGGACCGCATTTCGATTTCCAGCGCCTCGCCGTCCTTTCTCCATTTGCTCTGCGGAAATCGTTTCTTCAGTTCTGCTATGCTCGCCAGCGCCGCTTCCTTCTTTCCCTCCCGATTCTGCGCGTACGCTTTCCAGTAAAGCGCCGCGTCCGTTTGCGGACCGTTCATCTGCACCAGGCTGCTGAAGATCTGCTCCGCCTCCCCATACCGCGCTTCATCCAGCGCATCGCGCCCCTGGTCGTACAAGTCCTCCGCGTGGTCCAACTTCTCTTGCTCCGCCTCTTTCCGATCCTGTTCGGCCTCGGCGCTTTCCTGCACCCCATCCAGCGCCTCCGCGCCGCGCTGGTGTTCGCTCTGCGGAGCCGCCAGCAGTCGGCCCCCCACTGCCAATGCGCCGGCAGCGCAAAAAACCAATCCCGTTCGCAGAAAGCTCCTCCACATGCTCATGTTTTTTTCCTCTCCTTGGCTCCCGCCTGGATTTCCTGTGGATTCGCTTCCGGCTTCGCCTTCCGCTCCTCCAACCCCTGCTCCACCACTCGCACCTTGAACAACAGTCCCTGCGCTTCAATCCGTCCCCGGATCGCTTCAAACTGCTCTGGAGTCACCTCGTCCGGGCTGTTCGCAATATCCAGCAGCGCTCGCTCCAGTTCATCCAGCGTGCTCGCCATGCCGCGGTCGCCTGCCTGCAACGCCGCTTCCCGGTATAGCCGGTTCTCCTCTACAAGGCCTTCGGCTCGCTTCTGTGTGCTCGCGATATTCACTCTTGCTTGTCCCTGGCGCGTCGGCGCGTTCTCGAGTTCCATCAGCATCATCTCGCTGCGCCCCAGATGCTCTCCTACCGCCACAATCAACACGCGTTCCCGCACATTCCCGGCTCCCGCATGCTGAATTCCTGGTGCGTTTGAATGTGGCCCGGTCCTCCATCCCATATAGAACGCCAGCAGCACTATCGCCGCCAGCGCGCCCGCCACTCCCAATCGTCTCGGCGCCAGCAATTCGTCCCACCAGTGCGCTCTCTTCACTTCCAGTCGCGGCGCAATCTTCTGCCAGATGCGGCTATCGAACCCCTCCCCAGGCTCCGGCACGTGCAACGCATCCATCGCCGCATACAGCACCTCAATCCGTTCCATCTCGGCGCGGCACTCAGCGCACTCTTCCAAATGCGCTCCAATCACTTCCCCCTCGCGCGAATTGCCTTCTCGGTATGCGATCAACTCTTTTTCCGTTCGGTGTTTCATACTTCCGTTCCCATCGCCCGCGCTTTGCCTTCCTGAAACGGCTGCAGCGCTCGCCGCAACTTTTGCACCGCTCGAAAAACCGTGTTCTTCGTCGCGTTCGGGTTCGACTTCAACACCGTCGCGATCTCCTCGATCCCGCAGCCGTCCCAGTGCCTCATCACAATCGCCGTCCGTTCCGGGGGGCTCAACATTTCCAGTGCCGCCCTCATCCTCTCGCCCAACTGGGCGCTTGCCACCAACCGTTCCGGTGACGGTGCGCCGTCCGCCAACTCGTTCATCGGATCAGCTTGCGGCCCATCCTCGTCTGGTCGGCTCGGCGCCGCCAAGCGCGATTCTTCCGCCTTTTTCTGCCGCATTCGGTCAATGGCATAATTGGCGGCAATCCGATAAACCCATGTCCCAAAATTCGCATTTCCCGCAAACTGCCTCAACTTCCGGTAAGCCCGCACAAACGCTTCCTGCACAACTTCTTCCGCATCGTGTGCGTTCCCCATCATCCGGTAAGCCATTCGATACACCGTCCGGCTGTGTCTCTCTACAAGGACACGAAATGCGTCCCGATCCCCGGCCAGCGTCCGCTCGACCGCGATCGCGTCGCTGATCGCCACCTCATCAGCCATCCTGGCGCCATCCCTCATTCTCACGATTAGACAGTTTCGCCCCTCTGCGGTTAGGTAGCCCAGTGCTCTCTGTTCCCCCTTCGCCATCACCTCCCGGCCGCACCGGCCATTCACCACCTCGCCACAAATGCCTTATCATTACTGTAGCTTTCCTGGAGAGGTCTCCCTTGATTGCACGTTACACCCGTAGCGATATGGGCCGTGTTTGGAGCGACGCCAACAAATACCAGAAATGGCTCGATGTCGAACTAGCCGCCGCCGATACTCTTGCCGAAGCCGGCCTCGTTCCCCCTGACGCCGCCGCCACGCTCCGGTCAAAAGCCAAGGTGGACGCCGCCCGCATCCACGAAATCGAATCTCGCGTCAAGCACGATGTGATCGCCTTCACCATGGCCGTCGGCGAATCCATCGGCGACCCCGTCGCTGCGCGCTGGTTGCACTACGGCATGACGTCCAACGACGTGGTCGACACCGCGCAGGCCTTGCTCGTCCGCGACGCCTCCCGCATCATCGAACGCGATCTGGTCATCTTCGGAGAAGTTCTCGATCTCCGCGCCCACGAATTCCAGCACACGCCCCAGATCGGCCGCACGCACGGCATTCACGCCGAACCCATCACCTTCGGCCTCAAAATCGCCAACTGGTTTGCGGAAAATCAGCGCAATATCTCCCGCTTCCGTGAAGCGGCGCGCACCATGGAATTCGGCAAGATTTCGGGAGCCGTCGGCAATGCCTCACATCTCGGCCCTGAAATCGAAGAAAACATCTGCAAGAAACTCGGGCTTCACGTGACGCCCGTCGCTTCGCAGGTCATTCAGCGCGACCGCCACGCCCAATATCTCAGCAGTCTCGCTCTCATCGCCGCCACCTGCGAAAAAATCGCCATGGAAATCCGCCATCTCCAGCGCACCGAAGTCCGCGAAGCCGAAGAACACTTCGGCAACGAACAGCGCGGCAGCTCTGCCATGCCCCACAAGCGGAATCCCGTCACCGCCGAACAAATCTGCGGCCTCGCCCGCATTGTCCGGGGCAACATGCTCGCCGCCTATGAAAACATCGCCCTCTGGCACGAGCGCGATATCTCCCACAGCAGCGTCGAGCGCGTTATCCTTCCCGATTCCACCATCCTTGTGGACTACATGCTCTCCAAAATGGTCCAACTCGTCGGCGAACTGCGCGTCTTTCCCGAACGCATGCTCCGCAACCTCGAAGCCACCCACGGCCTCGTCTTTTCCGGCCAGCTTCTCCAGGACCTCGTCGAAAAGGGTATGCCGCGCGACGATGCCTACAAAACCGTCCAGGAAAACGCCATGGCCGCCTGGGAAACCGAAACCAGTTTCCGCGACCACGTCGCGAAGGATCCCCGCGTAACCAAATTCCTCTCCCCCAAGGATCTAGAACACACTTTCGATCTCCAACGCCAGCTCCGCTACGTCGACAAGCTCTTCGATCGCGTCTTCGGTGCCCATCCCGTCGGCGAACTCGGCGTCGCCAACCGCGCCTGACCTGGCAGCGCCACCGCGCCTTCCCGGTTTTCACTATCTACACCTAATCCTTCGTAGCGGCCGGACTTGCCCGGCCCTCTTGTCCTGCCATTCCACCAGCCCCGTGCAAGGTCGAGGGATCCCGGCAGCCAAACCAACTTCTCCGCCTCCTTTCTCTCCTGATCTCCAAAAACAAAAAGAGCCCCCGGTTTCCCGGAGGCTCTCCTCTTCTACCTCTTCTGAACCGGTGTCCCGGCCCAGCTGCGGAGGCGGAATCTATTCCACCCGCTGCACGTACCGCGCTTCCGACGTGTCCACGCGAATCTTGTCTCCCTCATTCACAAACGGCGGCACGTTAACCACCAGGCCCGTCTCCAGTGTCGCCGGCTTCATCACCGAGCTTGCCGTTGCTTTCTGCAAGGTCGGCTCCGTCTGTACCACCTTCAGGTCCATCGTGTCCGGCAAACCCACGCCAATTGCCTTTTCCTCGTGGAACTCAATCTTTACCACCGTGTTCGGCACCAGGTAATACACCGTCTCCCCGAGCTCTTCTTTGTTCATGTGCATCTGTTCGTAGGTTTCCGTGTTCATGAAGCAGTATTCGTCGCCTTCGCTGTAGAGGTATTCGAACTCGATCTCGTCCAGGATCGCCCGGTCCACGAACTCCTCCGCTCGGAACCGGTAATCGATAATTGCCCCGCTCCGCAGATTCTTCATCCGCGTCTGCATGGACCCTCGCTTGTTTCCCGGCGTTCGGTGTTCGGTGCTGAACACTGAAAACAAATCGCCCTCGTGCACGATCACCATTCCGGGGCGCAATTGCGTTGCTTTAATGCTGCTCATAAGTTCAGTGCGCCGCGCATAGCGGCATTTGACTCCCTCTAAATTTGCATTTCATTTCGCAAATTCCAGACGACATCCCGAAGGAGCGACGCGTGGAATGATCTGCCCGACTAACGGAGGCATGAGGCACGCCGGGAAACCCTCTTCCCAACGCGAAAATCCAGTATAAACGCCCATTCCCGTACCGGTCAATCAGGCGCCGGGTATGCGGATATGGTGGGCAAAAAGGGACCACCCATCTCTTGGTATAAACGGCAACTCGCTGACTGGTCAATCAAACGGCGGTATGCGGATACGGAGGGAAAAAAGGGACCACCCCTGAATACTTTGAGTGAGGAATTGGCGTTATTGGCTCAGGCCGATACTCTTGAGGAGGGATTGAAAGCGGGGGTCGTCGCGGAGGGGATCGAAGGCGGGTTCAACTTTCAGTATGGTGAGCAGGTTGGAGTGTTCCGCATGGGTTTTTTCAAGGAGTGAGAGGGCGTCGTCGTTCCGGCCCATTCCGGCGTAGGCGAGGATCAACCAAGGCGTAGGATCGAGTCCTTTGCGAAGCGCAAGTTGCTGGAATTTCGTCAGGTTGCGGCGGGCTTCAGCATGACGTCCCCACCGGCCATAAACAAACGCTTCCGCTGCCCAGGTCTCGGGCGCATCCTCCGCGCGGCGCCAATTTGCAATGTCCGCCAGTGCTTCTGCGTAGCGCCCGGTTTGCACATAGGCGTAGATGATCATGTGCGCACGCCGGAAGCCGGGCTCAATGTCGAGAACGTTGCGGAACTGCTCGATGGCGCGATCGTTCTGTCGGGCATAATAGAGAATCGCGCCATGATCCGCGGAGACGATTAAGGAAAGCGGATCGAGCTGCCGCGCTCGCTCGCTTTCGGCAAGAGCTTCATCGAAAAGGCCCTGGTAGGCGAGGCATTCGGCGTGCCACTGGCGCGCCGTTGGATAGTTGGGATCCAGTTCGATGGCCCGACGGTATTCCTTCTCGGCGGTATCCCAGTCGTAATCGTAATTTTCGGCGATTAGGGCAAGCGAAGTGTGTGCTTCGGGAAGTTTTTCATCCAGCTGAAGTGCTTTCAAGGCCGCGCTTC
>DATIXE010000010.1:0-49719 GCA_035518915.1 Candidatus Eiseniibacteriota bacterium | reverse complement strand
TCGGAATGTTGACAAGAGGTCTGCCGCAAGAATGCTGTGGAAATGTGTGCAAGCCTGTGCAAGAAATTGGGGATGAAGAGGAAGCACCGGATCTACCCTTCGAAGGCGACTGGGCTGCGCGCAGTATATGCTGGTCACTATAACTAGTAAATAAATACATTACCGGTTGTGCGCACCCAACTCTGCGCTGAACGCGAACAATTCGAATACCGGCTGCGGTTTCTATACGCAGGGCGGACAGTTTTACTACGTCCGTGGCCTGGGACTGGTGAAAAGCACGGAGGACATTGGCGAAGTGGTGGTGGCCAGCCTGAACGGCGTGCCCGTGCGCATCAAGGATGTTGGGCGCGTGGAAATCGGCCATGCCCCGCGCCTTGGCATTTTCGGCTTTCAGACGAAGCAGAAGATCAACGATCAGCGGTCCGCTTAGAATTCCATGCGCAGCTGAAACGCGATCATGCGGGGTGTACTGTCGCCACCGAGGCCGACGCCTAGCAGGCCGGTCGGCGGCGATGTGGTATAGGTCAGCGCGCCAAAGCCGGTTTGCGTCACCGGCTTTCCGGGAATGCCGGCCAGCACCATGCTCGGCAAGCCGAAATTCGGGTGGTTGAAGACGTTGAAGAATTGCGTGTCAAAGCGAAGTTTCACTCGTTCCGTTAACGAAAAATATTTCGAGACATAGAAATCACTCCAAGTGAAATCAGGTCCTCGCAGGGCGTTTCGTCCGAGATTCCCGAACTGGCAGGTCGCCGGCGTGTTGCTTCCCGCACATTCCCCCGTGCTGGGATCCACCGCTGAGAGAAACGCGTCGGGATTCAGCCATTGGACCGTTCCCGGCTGTGTGACGCCGGGGATAGGATGGTGTTCGTAGAGCGGCACTCCCGGCACCACGCTGGCAAATTGCGGGCCGCTCCCGTTCACGATTCCCTTCCCGCCCGCGGAATACGGAGTGCTGAGCACGGAAAACGGAATGCCGCTGTGCCAGAACATTGTCCCGGAGACTTGCCAGCCGTTCAGCGCGTAACCCAACATCCGGCCATGCACTTTGCTGGGAAACTCATACGTGTATTGGGCGGTCAGGTTATTGCGGATGTCGTAATCGCACGGCCCGTAATCGCGCGCGAGATCGCCGGGCAGCGGCGCAAGAATTCCTCCGGCGGAAAATTGCAGAAAACCACCATTTGAGACGGTATCCATGCAGCGGCTCCACGTGTAGTTGAGTTGCCCTGTAAAGCCGCGTGCAATCCGCGTCTGGGCGGTCATCTGCAAGCCGTGATAGTGGCTGTTCGCCCCGGTGGAGAATTGCGTGACCGCGCCGAAGCGCGGATCGGCGGCCTGTTCGAACGGAAACGGAGCGAAACACCCTGCGCAGACGTTTTGGTAGCCGTTCACTTGGGTCAGGTACGGCTGGTTCACCGCGCGCGTTCCGACGTACTGCGCCTTGATGCTCGCGTTGGTGCCGAACTGGCGCTCGATGCCGAGGCTCCATTCCATAAAATATGGAGCGTGAAGCTCTCCATCCGGAACGGCCGTTATGGCGACCGGCGGTAGGCAGCTCTGCGGGTTGGCTTGCGGAGAAGCGCACGATACCTCGCCGCCGGAAAAGCCCGCGTTGAATGTCTGGTTCGCGGCGATGGTCGCATCCACCGCGCTCCCGGAAACTCCCGGTGCGATCGCGGTGCCACCCACGGTGCCAAGCAATCCTCCCTGAAACGCATTCACGTACGGCGGATTGACGCCCACGACATCCACGATGCTGCCGGGCAAGATGTCGCTGAACAACCCAAAGCCAGCGCGCAAGACCGAGCGCGGTTCAAATTGCCACGCGAGCGCGGTGCGTGGCTGCAGGATCGCCAATGGAGTCGAAGAGAAAATATTCCCGAGGCCGGTGTGAATCGCAACTTTTAATGGCTCATTGACGTCGTGCGAGATGGAATCGAATGCACCACCAACCCGGGCGACGTGCTCGTGCGGATTCAGCGGATTGGAATTCAGCGTGCTGCGCAGGCCGATTGTCCATGTCAAATTCGGAGTCAACTTCCACGTGTCCTGCGCATAGAGATCGAGATTCAGAAAGTTAAATGGCTCGTTCGCCGAAGTGGGAAAGGTCTTCGTCACCGTGGACGCGACGCCGTAGATAAACTGCGGCAAGGTCGTGTAAAAGGCGGTTGGCACTTCGCCTTGGCCAAAATCGTAATCGTTCAGCCGGAAGATCCGCGTATTCGTCCCGAAGCGGAATTCATGCGCGCCATGGCTCCACGCCAGATTGTCGTTGATGAAAAAGCGTGTGGCGCTTCGCCCCTGAATCCAGGTGTCGTCCAGCCCCCCGACGCGCGTGAACGGAGCGTTCGCGCCGCTGCCTTCGAGAACGATGGGGAATGCGGCAAGCGTCGCCTGGAAATCGCTCGGCCCAAACAGACTCTGGTACCAGGAAAACGCCGGGTTGAAATAGTTCACCAGATTTTGTGAAAAGACGTGCGTGTAGCCTGACGCAAAGGAATAGAGCGGCTGCGGAGAAATGGCGTCGAAAAGCGGATTGACCGGATCCGTGTACGCGGCCTGCAACCCGTTGTCCGTCTGGAAGCGAAACCACAGGGAGTTCCGTTCGCTCAGGTTGTAATCCACTCGGGCCGTCTGCACCTGTTCGTGATCCGCGCTCGATCGCGAAATGCTCTGGCGGTTGGCGCAGCCGTTCCCATCGTTGGCGGTGGCCGGCGAAGCGCCACCCACGTCAAACGGGCATCCGAGCACGGCGAGCGGCGTGCCGCCGGTGTTTCCATAGAGCGCGAACATCTTTTGATAGAAAGGCACAGACTCCGGCGAGGCCGGATAGACAGACCCCGTTACGGAGTCAGTGCCACCGAGAAGAAGCTGCTGCAATACATAGCTCTGAAATTCGGACGTCGGTACGGTTGTGGCAGTCACAATCGGCAGCGCAATGCGCACCCATTCGCTGTCAAAGAAGATAAACAGCTTGTCGCGAAGAATTGGGCCGCCCAGGCTCCCGCCGAAATGGTTCACCGTCGAGCGCGGCTTGTGATTCCCCGGAGTTGCGTTCGTGAAAAAGTTCGCGGCGTTGAATCGCGAGCCGTTCCAGAGTTCATACAGATTCCCGTGAAATTGATTGGAGCCGGATTTGGTGACATAGTTCACCTGGGAAGCGCCGTATCTGCCCTGATCCACGGCGTACGAGAGGCTGTTCACCGTGACTTCTGCAATCGAATTCAAGCCAAGCACGAGATTCGTGGAAAGCCCGCTGTTCAAGTTGGTGAGCGGGTCGTTCGTCTCCAAACCATCCACAATGTAGCCGTTCGAAAGCGCCGGCAGTCCGTTGAATTCGACGTTGCCATAGCCATTGGTTCCACCCACAAAATCGTTTCCGCTGCCGGCGGTGTTGATCAGGGCTCCGGAGGCAAACTGCAGGGGATACGTCAAATCGCCGCCGGGGTTCGGCAGGTTTTCGAGAGATCGCGCGCTCAAGGTTGTGGAAGTGTTGGCGTTCTGGGTGTTGAGAATTGCGATCTGGCCGCTGACTTCGATGCTTTCCTTTTGCTGCGCGACCTTCAAAACAAAATCCACGCTTTGTTTCTGGCCAAGGCCGGCGGGAACGCTGTCGTTTTCCTGCGGCTCGAACCCTTCCGCTTCGATCTTGACGGAATATGCGCCCGGCACGAGTTGCGGAAAATTGAAGCGCCCGGCCACGTCGGTTTTCCCCAAACGGCGCAATCCGGTCTCTTTGTTCACGACGGTAACGTTGGCCCCGGCGACCGGAGCGCCCGTCTGGTCGGTGACGCTACCCAGAATCGCGGCGGTCGTTTCTCCCTGGCCGCACCGCGCCGCCGGAGCCGCGAAGCCCAAAAAAAGTGCCGCCAGTAAGAACCGCTCTGTGTGAGCTCGCATCGGTAAAGCGCCGCCGCAGTACTCTGGCCGGCATCGTGATTAACTGTACTTAATATAATTGGTTAAATCTAGTGTATTTTTTACGTCAGCCGTGGTTAAACCGGATTACGGCCGGGGCTACGGGAGGGAGGCTTCCGAATCGACTGAGGCAAGTCTGTTTGCGGGATCAGGCGCGGCGCGCCAGCGTTTCGGACAAGGCTTGTTCCAGGCAAAATTCGGGCCGGCGAAAAAATGCCGGAAGACTCGCCAGGCGTTCCCGCAACGATTCGGGTTGCGCCGCGCGCACAGTCACATGACCAAGCTTGCGTCCGGCGCGGGGCTCCTTGCCATACAGGTGCAGGTGCGTGTCCGCCACTTGCAGAGTTTCCCTGCTTTCGGGAAGCTCTCCGATGAGATTGATCATAGCGGAAACACCGAGCATCGCCGTCGAACCAAGCGGCAGCCCCAGGATCGCGCGCAGGTGATTTTCAAACTGACTGCTGACCGCGCCTTCGATCGACCAATGTCCGGAGTTATGAACGCGTGGCGCCATTTCGTTGGCCAGCAGCCGCCTGTCCAGTTCGAAGAATTCGATGCACAGAACGCCAACGTATCCCAGCGCTTCGAGGACGGCACGCGTCGCGCGCTCGGCTTCACTCTGCAAATCAGAGGAAAGATCCGGCGCCGGAGCCAACGAAAGCCGCAGGATGCCTCCGCGATGGTGATTTTCGATCAACGGGTAAAACGCGATCTCGCCGCCACGCCCGCGCACGCCCAGGACGGACAACTCCCGCTGAAAGGGCACAAATTTTTCGAGGATCAGCGGAACTTCCGGCAACCCCGGCCGCGATTTCTGCACGTCCGATTGCGTCCGTAGCAGCCATTGCCCCTTGCCGTCATATCCCATGCGGCACGTCTTGAGCACCGCGGGCAGGCCGACGTGCTTCACGGCGGCATCCAGGTCGCTGAGTTTCGCCACCTCGGCAAATTCCGTCGTGGGGATGCCCAGCTTGCGGAAGAGCCGCTTCTCGCGCAAGCGATCCTGCGCTTGCTCAAGTGCGACGGTTGGCGGGTAGATCGGCACACGCTCCGTCAGAAATTTCGTTGCGGCGACGGGCACATTTTCGAACTCGTACGTGACCACTTCCAGGCCATGCGCAAACCTGGCCAACGCAGCTTCGTCCAGAAAATCAGCGGTCACGCGATTGGCAATGCGCCCCACAGGAGCTTCCGGGGATGGGTCTAGAAACCGGAAATGAAAGCCGAGCGGATAGCCCGCGAGCGCGAGCATATAGCCGAGTTGCCCGCCACCGAGAATGCCAATCGTGGTCACTCGTTTTTCCTCGAGATTTGCGCGTGCATCGCTTGCAATGCACTTTCCGCGGCCATCGCCGGGTCGGGCTGCGACAAGACTCGCTTCGTCTGTGTCTGCCGGAAATTGCGCAACGCTTCGCGAATGGCACGATGCTTGGTGCCCAGGATCGCCGCCGCCAGCAGCGCGGCGTTAATCGCGCCGGCTTTTCCGATCGCCAGCGTACCCACAGGGATGCCACCGGGCATCTGCACAATGGAAAGCAGGGAATCCAGCCCTTTAAGCGCTTTGGACTCCACCGGTACGCCCAGCACCGGAAGAACGGTCTTCGATGCGGTCATGCCCGGCAGGTGCGCCGCGCCCCCGGCGCCGGCGATAATCACCTCAATCCCGCGTTTTTCCGCGGCCGACGCATACTTGAAGAGCAGCTCCGGCGTGCGATGAGCGGAAACAACACGCGTTTCATAGGGCACGCCGAGAGCGCGTAGCATGGTCGCGGAATGCTCCATCGTCTCCCAATCTGACGTGGATCCCATAATGAGGCCCACCAGCGGCGCTTTTGATTTTTTCTCCGCTGCTTTTGCTCTTTTCATGCGCGCGATTTCGCCTTGAGGTTCGGTAGCCAGGAAAAACAGAGCACAGGCCGCGTCGCCGGCTCGCTTCACAAAGATGCTCCATTTTACGGACTTTTCTAGGTCTGCGCGACTTTTCTGCGTTCGTTCCAGACGCGGCGAATCTCGCCCACAAGGTAGAGCGAGCCGGTTACAAGGATCACGTCCTCAGGCCGTGCCTTGGCCAGCACCGATTCGAGTGCCCGCTGCGCCTCCGGGACGACGGAAAATCGCGGAGCATGATCACCGGCGATCTCCGCGAGTCTCGCGGCGCTGACGGCGCGCGGCGTTCCCGGCTGCGTGAAGATGACTTCATAGGCAAGGGGAAACAGAAGGCCAGTGACTTCGTCGACCGCCTTATCTCGCATGGCGCCATATATTAGGTAGGTCCGCCGGCCTGCATGATTCTCCGCGAGAAATTCAGACAGCGCGCGCGCCGCGCCAGGATTGTGTGCGCCGTCCAGGTATACGTCTGGCCCGCTCTGAAGTCTCTCGAGACGTCCGGGCCATTCCGTCGCGGCAATACCGGTGATGATGTTCTCGTCGGTGATGCGATAACCGCGCCTTTGCAGGATGCGCGCAGTGGCTAGTGCATTAAGAGCGTTCTCGAGCTGGAAACGGCCAGGGAGTCTCGGGGCCAGCGGAAACTTGTCTCCTCCGGGCAATTCGATAGCAGTGGCGCGCGCACAACCGTGTTCCACTTCCTCTGCCTCGAGGCGATACGTTTCCCGGGTCTCCACAAGCGGGCAGCGCAATTCGCCGGCTCGCTCGAGCAACACCACCCGCGCCTCCGGGAATTGCCCGCCGATCACTGCCGGAACATGCGGCTTTAGGATTCCCGCCTTCTCTCCCGCAATTTCCTTCAGTGCGTGGCCCAGAAAGTTTTCGTGATCAAAATCGATGCGCGTGATCACCGAGAGTACCGGCGACACTACGTTGGTCGCGTCCAGCCGGCCGCCCAGGCCCACCTCGATGACGGCAAAGTCGACGCGCTCCTGGGCAAAGGCTTCGAACGCCAGTGCAGTGACGCATTCAAAATACGTAGGGTGAGCTTTCAGCTTTCCTTCGGCCAGCAGCTCTTCAATAACCGTATGGATGCGCGTAAAGATCTCCGCGAAACGCTCGTCGGAGAGTTCCTCCCCGTCGATGCGAATGCGTTCGTTGATGCGTTCCAAATGGGGAGAGGTGTTGAGGCCTGTGCGGAAGCCCGCTTCCCGCAGAATCCGCTCGATAAACGCAGCCGTCGAGCCCTTTCCGTTCGTGCCGGCGATGTGCACGAGCGGAAACGCGCGATCCGGTCGGCCGAGGCGCTCCAATAAGGTGGAAATATTTTCGAGGTTGAATTTTGCCGCCGCAGCCTGCGTTGGCGCGGCCAGCTCGCGGCCTAGGGAAAGCAGATAGCGAACCGCACTCTGATAATCCATTTCAGGAGGTCAGCAGGTCCAGCGTGTTCGAGATGAAGCCCTTAAGATCCTTGCGATGCACGACGGCATCCAGGAAGCCATGTTCCAGAAGGAATTCCGAGCGCTGGAAGCCCTCCGGCAACTTCTGCCGGATCGTCTGCTCAATCACGCGCGGCCCGGCGAAACCGATCAGGGCGCCGGGCTCGGCGATATTCAGGTCGCCCAACATGGCGAAGCTCGCGGTGACGCCCCCTGTAGTTGGATCGGTCAGAACGGAAATATACGGCAGGCGCTCTTCATCCATCCGCGCCAACGCTGCCGACACCTTCGCGAGTTGCATCAGGCTGATCGTGCCTTCCATCATGCGCGCCCCGCCGGAGCAGGAAACAACGATTAGCGGCTGGCGTGTGTCCATGGACATTTCGATCGCGCGGGTCACTTTTTCGCCCACCACCGCACCCATCGAGCCGCCGATGAAACCGAATTCCATCGCGCAACAGATGACGGGCTTGCCGTTCAACTGACCTTCCGCGGTCAGGATCGCGTCGTTCATCCCGAGTTTTTTCTGCGCCTCTTTGATGCGCTTGGCGTAAGGCTTGGTATCCACGAACTTCAGCGGGTCCGTCGAAACCATCCCCGCGTCGTGCTCGGTCCATTTCCCATCGAAGAGCAAATCAAGCCGCTTTTTCGCGTTGATTCGGAAGTGAAACTGGCATTTGGGGCAGACGAACAGATTCTCTTCCAGATCCTTGCGGAAGACGATCGCGCGGCAGGACTCGCACTTCATCCAGAGCCCTTCCGTGCGCACACGACGCTCTTCCGGCGGCGTCGCCTGTTCGATCGCTTTTTTATCTCGCTTGAACCACGACATGGAGAAGTTTTTAGTCCTCAGTTCTCAATCTTTAGTTTTCCGTTCGAACTCGAGACACCCTAATAGCCTTGGTACACAATCCTGATTCCGAGCTCGCGGCCTGCCGCTTCCGTTTTTTAGATATCTGATTTCTGACTTTTGCTACCCGCTCTCTGCTAACTACCACCTCAGTAGTCAATTCCTCGTTGTGCCAGTATACCCTTCGTGTATGGGTGTTTCACTTCCTTCATTTCCGTGACCAGGTCCGCGGCTTCCACGAGCTTCGGATGCGCGTTGCGGCCGGTGCAAATCACATGCACATGCTCCGGGCGGCCGGTCAATGCCTCCACAACCCTCTCCGCGTCCAGCATTTTGTAGCTGATGGTGTAGTTGATCTCATCGAGCACCACCAGGTCGTATGCTCCGCTATATATCGCCGCGCGCCCGGACTCCCAGCATTCTACGGCGAGCCGAAGATCTTCCGGATCCGTTTCCGCGCCGCCGACTTTGACGAAGCCGCGGCCCATGGGCCGAATTTCAAATTTGTCGTCGCCCAGCATTTTTGCGGCATCCAGCTCGCCGTAATGCCACGACCCTTTGATGAACTGGACCATCAGGACACGCAGCCCCTGCCCGACCGCGCGAAAAGCAGTCCCCAACGCGCATGTGGTTTTGCCCTTCCCGGGGCCGGTGTAAACAATCAGCAGTCCTTTTCCTTCGGGCATAAGCTCGATTCCCTGTTATGGCATGCGAAATAAGTTGAGTCTTTCAAGTCTGCGGAGTCGTCGTGGAAACGTCAAGTTGCGGGCAACAGCAGCGTTCGTCAGTATATCGGGCCAATCAAATATCGAGCCGTCTGACGAGTTCGTGCGCGATCACGCGGGCATACTCGAGCGCCAGTTCGCTCAGCGGTTGTTTTCCTGTCGTCTTTTTGTCCTTCAGCACCAGCCACAGACCCGGCCGGTAGACCTCATCTTCCGACGGACAGATCGCGCCGGTGAGCTGCGTAATCTGAAAGTCAGGTACGTGCGTCAGCTCGAGGTCCACCAGATGCGTGGTCGTCGGCACTGGCGGAGGATTGCAGACCAATTCGGTCAGGACGCCACGCGCGTCGTCCACCAGGTCGCGAAAACCTTGCGACACGAGCAACACATCAATGTCGCGCGGTGTCGGCTGCTCGATCTGGTGAAGATCGTAATCGGGTAGCGGCTTCTGCAGCGGAATTTCAATCGCTACCGATGGCTGATCCTTATCCGGCGCAAAGCGTATTGGCATGGTTTTTTCCGGTGCACATCATTTCATGGAACGCGAAAAAACGCACGTCTCCTGCGAATGCAGCTTGGCCCCGGGCTATTTCGGATACGGACTGCCCGACAGGATCGCAAACGCCCGGTAAAGCTGCTCGGCCAGCATCGCGCGC
The DNA here is from genome assembly GCA_035518915.1 of Candidatus Eiseniibacteriota bacterium. Lineage (GTDB taxonomy): Bacteria > Acidobacteriota > Terriglobia > Acidiferrales > UBA7541 > Acidiferrum. The sequence goes on along the minus strand of DATIXE010000010.1, from coordinate 40,244 downwards.
GCCAGTTCGTGCGAGTAGGTCATGGCGCTAAGCGAGAGCTTTTGTTTCACCCGTTCCCGCAGACTTTCGGGAAAGCCGTCCGCGTCCCCGCAGACAAAAATGAGTTCCCGAGCGCCGCGGTCGCGCTGCTCGCCGATCCATTTCGCGAAGATTGCCGAGTCCCAGGGCTGCCCGGCCGCGTCAAGCAGCGCGGAGGCGGCCGCGCGGTTCGCATCCAGTCGCTTCAACGCCGCGTCGGCGTCCCGGGCGTCTACGACTTCGATTGGGCAACTTCGTGAAATGCGTTTCAGGTAGTCCTGAAGGATCGAGTTGATTTCGGGACGCCGCGTCTTGCCCAGCATCAGCAGGCAAATCTTCATCCCCGGAGTGTACACTCGGCTCCGGCTGCCCGTCCCCTCCACGGCTAAGTTTCCCTTTGGGAATCGGGGGAACTCCGCTTATGATGACCGTGCATCCGCTCACCCTTTCAGGAACCCATGGCCGAGAATGAGATACCTTCCGACGCATTTTACGGCGCAGAACTGCGCAGCGAGCGCGTGCGTATCTATGGCGTCCTGACCTTCCTCGCCGTTGTTGCCGTCGTGCTGACAGTGCGCGTTTTCCTGCTGCACACCACGGTCCTCAGCAGCCACGTCGGCTGGACGCTTGCGCTAGCCGCCACCGTCGGACTCTACGAATACACGATGCTGGGGCTGGTGAATCGCGCCCTGCGCGAGAACCGCACCTTCCCGCGCTCTGTCTGGATCACGAGTACGGTACTCGAAACCACCGTGCCGGCCATCGGCGTCGCTTGGCTGACGTCGAGGGGCTTTGAAACCCCCTATCGACCACTGGCTAGCCCGGCCACTCTGCTTTTCTTTGTCTTCATTATCCTTTCGATTCTCCGGCTCGATCGCTGGATCTGCCGACTGGCGGGAATCACCGCCGCCGCCAGCTATCTCGCCGCTGCCGTATACCTCGGTTGGCTTCCTCCCACACCCGGTCACCCGGCGCCGGTCACCCAGACCGACGTGAGCCTCTATGCAGTCATTCTGCTCGTGAGCGGTTTCGTTGCCGGCGGAGTCGCCGGGGAAATCCGCAAGCATGTGGAAGCTGCGCTTCGCGAAGTGGAAACGCGCCGGCAACTCGACCGCGTCCAGCATGACTTAAAGACCGCTCGGGAAATTCAGCAGGCGCTGTTACCCCAGACGCCGCCGGAAATTTCGGGTGTCGCCGTTGCCGGCTGGAACAAGCCTGCGGACGATACCGGAGGCGACTTTTACGATTGGGTCACGCTCGCGGACGGCCGGCTGATTGTGGTGCTTGGCGACGTCACCGGCCACGGCATCGGCCCTGCCCTTCTAGCGGCCGCGTGCCGCGCGTATGCCCGCTCTGGTTTTGCCGTTCACAGCGACTTATTGTCCGCGGTCACGCAAATCAACGGGTCCATCGCGCGCGATCTGGACCCGACGCGCTTCGTAACGTTTGCCAGCGTCTCCTGCGCTCCCGGAACGGGCGAACTGGAGGTCCTGTCCGCGGGGCACGGCCCGATTATTCTCTATTCCGCCGCCAGCGATTCGTTCCGCGAAATCGATTCGCAAGGCGTGCCGTTGGGCATCCTTCCCGAACTGGTTTCCGGTCCTCCAACAAAGATTCCCTTGGAGCGGGGCGACATTTTCCTGCTGATCACCGATGGCTTCGTGGAATTCGAAAATCCCGCTCAGGAAGAGTTCGGGAAAAAGCGGCTGGAAGAGGCCGTTCGGGCCTCGCGTGCCCTGCTCCCCGCGCAGATTATCAAGGCGCTTTACGATGCGGTAATTGCGTTTTCCAAAGGCACCCACCAGCAGGACGACCTGACCGCCGTGCTCATCAAACGCGTCTGAGAAGTTAATCTACAAAAGGAGTCAGAATCCGGCCGGAATACGCTGGGGCCATGGTTATCCGACCTTTTCGGAAAGTTGACCCCGTGCGGCGGCGCCTGAGTCATCCGGTAGAACCAGCGCGGGTGCCTGGCGCCAGAGCCGCTCGAGATCGTAAAAACGCCGTGCCTGTTCGCCAAAGACGTGCACGATGACTCCGCCAAAATCCAGTAGCGCCCATTCCGCCGAGCGGTGGCCTTCGCGGTGCTCCGGAGTGCGCTTCATCTCCCGGTAGAGCACGGCTTCGATTTCGGAACAGATGGCCTGCAATTGTGGCGTGCTGTAGCCGGTGCAGATCACGAAATACTCCGTGAACGCGCCGAGCCCGCTCAAATCCAGCACGGTAATCGCTCCCGCTTTTTTCTCTTGCGCCGCTTCCACGGCCAACCGCACACCTTTGGGTAACGCTTCTAGATTCACCGGTAAAGTCCCTGTTTCAAAATGTATTCCTCCACGCGCGCGGAGACAAGGCCATGGATCGATTGGCCGCGGCCCGCCTTGCGCCGGATATCGGTCGCGCTCACCTCGCTGGAGACATTTTCCAGCAAATAGACCGTGGTCTTGTCCAGCAGCGCCACGATCGGTGATCCATGCGCAATGCTTTCGTCATCCTTGTCGCGCTTTACGTTGGGCCGCGCGTGCAAGTCCGGAGGAATCACCAGGCGCAACGCCTCCAGCCGTATCCCCGGCCGGTTGGCAATCACAAAATCGCAGAGGCCAAGCAGTGTTTCGTACTCCTTCCACATAGGTATGTCCAGAAACGCGTCGGCGCCGATGATGAAAAAAATGCGGTCGCCGTGGCCGTGATACGTGTGGCGGAAGTAGCGCACCGTGTCCACGGAATAGTGCAACTGCGTGCCGCTGAAATCCTCTCCGGCTTCGGCCAATGACGGCACAAAATGCGGATGATCCGCCGAAGTCAGTGCCACCATGGCAAACCGGTGCGGAAACGGGGCCAGATGCTGCTTCAGCTTGTGCGGTGGGCGGCTTGCCGGGATGAAGTGCAGTTCGTCGAAATTGAACCGCCGGTCCGCCGCACGCGCGACCGCCAAATGCCCGGAATGAATCGGGTCAAACGAACCGCCAAACAATGCAATGCGTCTTGGATGGTGTTTTGCCGCCGTACGGTGAGCTGAAGCCTGCGCAGTGGTCAATCCGCCTCCAGGAGGTTCCCAAATTCGATTCTCTCACGAATTCCCGCTACGGGATGCTTCCTAATCTTCGGCCTCCGGGCCTTCGTCGTCGGCTTCGTAATCTTCGTCGTTCAGGAATTCTCGCACCTCTTCGGCGTTGGTTCCTTCGACTCTTTCCCGGTCGAACTCGCTCACCTCGTCCTCCAATGCTTCCTTGGGAATGCGGTCCAGAGCGTCGGCGACGCCGCGGACCAACTCTTTCACGCCCTCGCCGGCTGCGGCGGATATGGCGTGAAATTCCAGTCCCCGTTTCTTGCAGAACGCCCGCAAGTCGTCCAGCTTGGATTTATCGGTCGTGGCGTCAAGCTTTGTGGCCACGAGAATCATCGGCTTTTCGAGGAGTTTCCTGCTGAACGCTCCCAACTCGCCCTCTATAACTTCGAACGCCTTCACGGGATCCATTTCCGCTATGTCGCTGGTATCTATCAGGTGCACCAGCAGCCGTGTGCGCTCCACGTGGCGCAGGAAACGGATTCCCAGACCGGCGCCGAGGCTTGCGCCTTCGATGAGCCCCGGCAAATCGGCTACAACAAATGTCCGGCCAAGTTCTGTCCCGTGTCCGCCGGTTCCGCCGTCGGCGTTCGCCACGCCCAAGTTTGGCTCCAACGTCGTGAAGGGATAATTCGCAATCTTTGGCCGCGCAGCGCTGATCACCGAAATTAGTGTCGACTTGCCGGCGTTCGGAAAGCCCACCAGTCCCACGTCTGCAAGGAGTTTCAGCTCCAGCCGGAGGTTTCGTTCCTCTCCGGCTTCGCCATCTTCCTTCTCGCGTGGGGCTTGGTGCCACGGCTTCGCAAAATGCTGGTTGCCCCGGCCGCCGCGGCCACCTTGTGCCACCAATACGCGCTGGCCCGGCTGCTTCAAATCGGCCAGTAACTGATCCTCGCCGGCGTCAAATACGAGCGTTCCGACGGGCACCTTCAAGATCATGTCGTCGCCCGAAATCCCTGTGCAATTTGAACCTTCGCCGTGCCGTCCGCGGTCCGCCTTGAACTCCCGGTTATAGCGATAGCGCAGCAAAGTGTTGTCGTTGGGATTTGCTTCTAGGTAAACGCTGCCGCCACGCCCGCCGTCGCCGCCGGACGGCCCGCCACGCGGCACGTATTTCTCCCGGCGGAACGCCACGCAGCCGTTGCCACCGTCGCCAGCCTTCACCGAAATTTTCGCTTCATCAACAAACATTCTGCACTCTTCTCTGCGATCTCTGCGCGTTTCCCGTGCGGCCTCTGCGTCAATTCTTTCTCTCGCCGAAAACAAAAAACGGCCCCGACTCGCGCCGGGGCCGCTCCAATGCCGTAGGACCTAGTTCGCGGCCTTCGCCTGCACCGCCGGTGTCACGCTGATGAAGCGCCCCCGGTTGCCCTTGTCCTCGAATTTCACGAAGCCGGTCACCAGCGCGAACAGCGTGTCGTCCTTGCCCTTCGCCACGTTGTCGCCGGCCTGGTGCTTTGTGCCGCGCTGCCGCACCAGGATCGTTCCCGCGTTTACCAGTTGCCCGCCGAAACGCTTGACGCCGAGCCTCTGTCCGTGTGAATCGCGGCCGTTTGTAGACGAGCCGCCGCCCTTTTTATGTGCCATGACGCAAATCCTCTCGATAAATTACAGCTTGATTTCGCTGACCTGCACGGCCGTGTAATTCTGCCGGTGGCCCCGCTGAATTTTGTACTGGTTGGTCTTCTTGTACTTCAAAACGGTGACCTTTTTGGCTCGGCCCTGCTCCACGATCTTGCCCGTAACGCTGGCCTTGGTCGCTTCCGTTCCAGCCAACACTTTCTTTTCGTCGGTATGCACGGCTAGCACGGTCCCGAATTTCACCTGCTCGCCCACATCACCCTTCACCCGCTCGATGCGGATGGTGTCGCCGGGCGCGACACGATACTGCTTTCCCCCGGTCTGTATGACGGCGTACATCTTTCCTCCAAAGGCTCAAGACAAACTCCGATTATACGGGTTGACTTGCTGGCTCGTCAACGCGCGATTTTACGCGCTTTTGGCATCTAGCTTATTTTCTGTTACTTGCCCGGGAGGGGCTCCCTGCATCCAAGACCGCTCACAGCGTCGGGGCATCGTCCCCTAGCATCGCCTTGCGCACTACCGCGATCGGCGGGAAACCCTGGCTCATGAATTCGTCGTGGAATTTTCCCAGCGAATAGGCATCGCCCATTTTCCGTTTGTAGTCTTCCCGCAGCTTCAGTATCTGCAGTTTGCCGAGCGTGTAGTACAAGTACGTGGGATCGGAAGTGCCGCGTTTCGCTTCGATGTCCGCAATCCTTTCGGACTGAAAGCCTTCCTGCACGAAGAATGTCTTCGCTTCCGCAACGGTCATCTTTCCGGTGTGCATCCGGATGCCGATGACGTACCGCGCGTCGCGCAGCAGCGCGTCTTGCAACTGCCCTAGCCGGATGAATTTTGCCTCGCGCGCGTCCTTCGCGCCCGTGCCCGGCTGCCCGTAACCCTCGTCGAGCATCATCTGCTCGCAATAGTGCGCCCAGCCTTCCACGTTCGTATTGGCATAGAACACTTTGCGCAGCTTGCTGGGCGCGCGGCTGGTCCACAAATACTGCATGTAATGCCCCGGATAGGTCTCGTGCAGCGAGGTAGTGATAATCGTGCCCACGTTGAAGCCCGCCATCAGGCTGGCGACGTCCGCTGGCGAATCGCCCGGCGCCGGCAGCGTCACATGGAAGTAGGATTCGGTCGCGTGCGTTTCAAACGGTCCCGGCGTATCCATCGATGCCGTGGTGGTGGCGCGCTCAAACGGGGGCGTTTCCATCAGCATCGGCTTCGGCCCCGGGGGAATCGAAATGATGTGCTTCGCCTGGATGAAAGCAATCAGGCTGTCGAATGTTCCGCGGAACGTATCCATCAGCTTGTCCGGCGCCGGATGCATGGTCTCCAGTTCGGCTACCACCTGCTGCGGGGTCTCTTGCGGGTTGATTTCCTCTGCGATGCGGCGCAATTCCGCCTGGTTTTTGTGCAGGTCGGCCTCCCCGATCTCCAACAAACGGTCCGGCGGCGTGCTGACCATGTCGTCGTACAGCAGTTTCTTCGAGTAATTCGTTGCGCCCAGCCGGAAATCGCCATTCGATCGCGGCAGCACATCTTTCTGTAGCCACGCCGCATATTGTTTCAAGGCTGCGACGACCGCCGCATTCGACTTCGCAAATTCAGCGCGCAGCATTTCGTCTTTGGCACCCGCAAAAGCGGCAGGCATATCCCTTTCAAAAAAACCGATCGTTCCCGGCAGTTGCTGGATGGCGATCTCCGTGAATATCCTCGGCGGATTTTTCAGGTTGTCCTTCGCGGAAGCGATCATGGCCGGAACCAGTTTTTCCCTGGCAATCACGCTGCCGAGCCGCTCCTCAACCGGGGCGAAGTTCCGGATCATCAGCACGTACACGCTGTTCGCTGCGCCTGACGAATACACGTCCGGATTGTTCTCCCTCGGGCGAAGCGTCACCAGCGTAAGCAAAGTGCTGCGAATCTGCCCCAGCAGAATTTCACGGTCTGCAGTATCCACCGCATTTAGCCCGGCCGCCGGAAATTTCTCTACCTGGATTTCATATTGATGCAGAGTTTGGATTTGCTGCGCGATTTCCTGCTTTGAATAAGCTTCCAACTGCCCGTCGAAACGGTGAATGCCCGCAACCGTGGCCGCCGTGGGATTCTGCGGGAAATACACCTTGTCCAGGTATTCATCCACCAGGGTATTCCACTGCGCATTCGATTGCTCGCGGCAAAAAGAAAGCCCGGTTCCAGCGGCGGCAATGCACAAAAAAGTTGCGCTTAAAGCCAGGATTTTGGCTTTCATTTCGTAATTCTCCCGAGATTCGAGGTGGAACCGATACCCGCTGCTGTGCCCAGAAATCTGTCAAACTGATCGCGTGCAGCTACCCGATGCGCGGAACACAGTCCTGGCCACACGTGGGCCTGAGCGCAGGCTCCTTGTGGCTTTTAGACGCAGGACAGGCCCAAATGGTCATACCTTGGAAACCACTCCGTTTATTTGGTTGCTTCTACAGTTGCCAAGATTACCGCCGCACCCGACGACATGGTCTCATAGTACTTCAACATCCGCTGGGGTTCCGAGGCCGGATAGGGGGCTAGATTGTGTGCCCATCGGTAAGCGATAGGCTCATACCAAAGTTCTACTTCAATATGGAAAGGGGCCAACGCGGGATCAACCGCTACTGAGTATCCCACCACACTGCCTTTATCCGTGAAGTCCGGATCTTGTTCCGCCTCTCCCACCACTTGAATATCCTTCGGCGTGGAATTTTTGTCAAAGCCCGAGGGAAGTAGACGATTGTCCTTCAGATAGCCAATCGCGTTGATCAGGCCAGTGGTTACTCGGCCTTCGGAGTCCTTCAATATCGCTTCGTAAATCTCCACTTGATCGGCGCTTGTAATTTCGCGGAAATGCGGCTCAAAGCGGGTCGGGTCCGCATCGTTGATGTTTCCGTGGATTGACCCATCGGAATTCAGCGCGCCGGATTCGAATGCGGTGTGGCCGTTGCGATCGCGGATGGCGAAATGCAGCCAGGCGCGCCGCGACGGATAAGCAGTGGGCAGTTTGTGCCCGGTCAGATTTTCAACCAGCACTTCGGCGCGCAGCTTCTCTCCGCTGATTTCCACATTTCGAATGCTCACGTGCGCGCTCTGGGATTGCAGGAAATTCACCGATTCCTGCGCGGCAGCATTGAGCTCCGAAGGAAGCGCCGTCACGCTTAGATCCTGCCGATAGTTACTTAGCAAGCGCTGGATAAAAAAGTTGCCGCCGGAAAAAGAGTGATGTTTTGCTCCCTGACGAGGTTCGCCAAACAGGGAGGTGACCTGGGTATCGCCCGCTACCTCTGCCATGTGACAGGACTGGCAACTCCGCGTGCCGGCAAATGCACTGTGTTTCCACTCCAGGTAAGGCATCTGCTCGGGAAAGTCGGCTATCTTTTTTCCGCCGGGACCCAACGTCGGCGTGTACAGGGTATGGCAGGTCGCGCAGAGCTCCGATTCATGGATCTGTTTCCCGTGCGTCGGGGTGAATCCTCCTGTTGAAGACTGCATCAGCCGTGCGTGCGGCGCATCAATCACGTAAGGCCCGTATTCCGGCCGATCCTTCTGTGAAGTGGGAGCGTTCACCACAAATCCCCCGTTGTAGCTTTCCCGGGTACCGAATTTTTCGGCCGTGATCTGATGGCAAACGGAACAAGTGACGCCGTCCTCGGCGGCTGCATTCTTTTCGGGATTGTCCTCGAACGGAAGATGTGCGAACACCTGACCCAATTTCCCTTGGACCTTCGCCTGATACCGCGACATCGGCATGTGGCAATCGGCGCAGCCGTCCTCGATGATCGCGCTCGATTCCGGATGATCCGTGATCTCTCGCCGCACTCCCGCTTGCCAGTAGGGGTCGCGAGCCGAATTCGCCATCATGCTCGCGCGCCATTCCAGGCCTATGGAATAATCCGCGCCGCTTTTCGTTCTCATCCCGTTGTGGCAGGCTACACAGCGGTCAGAAGTGTGGAAGTCCGGTTTGGGCGGGGACTTCTCGTCGCCTCCACGGAGCAGCAGTGGGGCAGCCATAGACGTAATCAGAATTGCAGTCCAGATGCTCCGAGTCCCGTGCATTACCAACCCTTTGTCAACTTTCCGTCTGCCCAATCCCAGAGGATGTAGAAGACTACCTGGCCTTGCCGGCCGGCCACGTTTGTGAACGGCTTGCTATAACCGATGTTTGCGCGAATGTGCTGCCTGCGGCTGATGGTTACCTGGATCTCCGGAACCACATCCCAACTTGTTCTGCTTCCGTCCACCAGTTCGCGCTCGGCCACAAACTCCACCATTGGGGACCACATGCGGCCCAGCCCGTGATTTTCCGCAAAGGTTTGGCCGAACGCGGTACGCCAGAACACGACTTGTGGCGCGATGTCTGTATGGCTCGGTAACTCCGCGCCGGCCTGGAATTGAATAAAAGTATTCGTCGGGAAAAGCTGGCCAAAGGCCGCGAACGTCTCGAAGGTAGTAGTGCCCGACCCAAAGCCACGATCTTTGTTTCCGGTCGGAACGATCACGCCGCCGAACAGGCTGAAAATCGAACCTGTTCTCAAACTGGACCACATTTCCCGCTTGAGCCCCAGCGTCGCGTCCCCGACTCCTCCATACCAGGTATGATTCAGGTCTTGAAATTCGAACGGCACGTCCACTTCGATCTGGTTGTGTACTCCGAATCTCTGCTCGTGAATCACGTGGCTGCTTACCCCGGGCGCGCCTTGCGCATTCACGGCGGTGGTCACGACCAGTTCATTCTCTGGAAAGGCCTTTTCCGTCACTTGGGCCAGCGGCAGGTTCAGTTCGCCGCGTGCCCAATGTGAGTTGCGGCAAAAAGTCCTTAGATAGGCGATTAAGTCATCGATTTCCTCAGAGCTAAGAAGCTCTCCGAAGGAAGGCATGATCTGGGAGAAACCTCGCGCCGGGCCGCCACTGGTGATTACGTCTTTCCAGGCGGAATTGGGTTCTGGCGTCGTCTGATCGCAGCGCGTAAAATCCGGGAACGTGTCCGGCCGCTTGAACTCTGTCAGGGTCGTTGGTGCGCCCGCACCTCGGTCGCCATGGCAGGTGACGCATCCGGATTTGTACAGCCGCTCACCGTTCTTCACGTCATGGGATCGCTGCCGGATTGTCTGCGCGAAAACCAGAAACGGCCCGGCCAGGATGAATAGAGCAGTTACCACGAGTGCCCGCGAAGGTACGCGGCGCGCTCGGACGACGATGCCACCTTTGTACAGTTTCCTCAGGGCAGCCGAATTCGCGAAGCCATTCTTAGATTTGCGCGCAGGCTTGGTGCTTTCCTTGGTGGCCACAGACTCTCCAACTCCCGGACGGGTCGCCCTGATGACGGATACCAAAACTCACTCCTCGCCGCTTTGGTTATCATACGCAAATTGCGTCTGCAGTGACCTCCGACCAAACAGGAAATTTTCGCTGGCTTCTCACGCGCCGGAGTGCGGAGCCGGTGGTCTGCTTCCAGATACAAAACAGTTGCATCAGGAATGTTCAGGCGTGCGGATGCGCCTTGTCGTAGATATCCATGAGTTGGCGTATGGAAGCGTGCGTGTATTTCTGTGTCGTGGAAAGCGACTGGTGACCGAGCAATTCCTGAATTGCGCGCAAATCCGCTCCATCGGCCAGCAGATGCGTGGCGAATGCGTGCCGCAGGGAATGCGGGTGCAGGTCCCAGTTGACGTTAACCAGCCTCACGTATTTCTTCACGAGGCGCCCCACGCTGCGCTGCGTCAGCCGTCGGCCCCGGTAATTCAAGAACACCGCGTCCGCGCTCGCCTTGCGCCCGCCTTTTTCGCACTCGCGCAGCAGCGATTCGCGCACGATCCAATACTTTTTCAGCGCCTGCACGGCTTTCTGCCCATAGGGCACGATTCGCTCTTTGTTCCCCTTCCCACGTACACGCAGCATCTGGTCCTTCTGGTCCATGTCAATCAGATTCAGGCCAGTCAGCTCGCTGACTCGGAGCCCGGCAGCGTACAGAAGTTCCAGAATCGCGCGATCCCGCGCCAGCAGCAGGCGATCCTCCTCGATTCGCAAACCGCCGCGCGGCGCCGTGGCCATCCTTGCTTTTCTTGGCTTTTTCCTGTCACGCGGCGTTCCTTCCTCACCTGTCGCCAACTGGTTCAGGAATCCATTCATCTCCTCCGCCGAAAGCACCGCTGGAATGCGCTTCGGCAGCTTCGGCGTGGGCACCAGCCGCGCGGGATTCTCATTGATCTTCCCTTCCCGCACGCAATATTTGAAAAACGACCGCAGCGCAGCCAGCTTCCGCGCGATCGAGCTTTTCTCCATTCTGCATTCGTGGAGATGCGCCACATATTCGCGGATCATGTGATGAGTCACTCTGTCCAGCGCCGCCGTCTCCGCACCAGGCGGCGTCAGGTAGGCCACAAACTGGTCCAGGTCATTTCCGTAATTGATCAGCGTGTGCGGCGATGCATTGCGCACCGAGTGCATGTATTCCAGGTATTTTTGGATGGCAGTCTTCATTCCGCGCCGCACTTTCACTCTAAATTATAGATACACGACCGCGCGAATGAGGTTTTCCAGTTGCCGTTTGTTTCGTAAGAGAGTTTCCGCCCTTGTCCGTCAAACCTTCACGCCTACCGGGGTCGCTTCTTCGACTGATTGGACGGCTGGTTTCTCCGGGGGTTTCTCCGGGGGTTTCTGTTCGGGCGCCAGCTTTTCCCAGTCGCAACCATCCTTGATGCAGGCTCGCACGGTGCCAATCTTCGTCTTCTTTTCCACCACGAACGGCGCACCGCATTTCGGGCACGGCTCCGCGATTGGCGCGAACGGTGTAGTGAAATCGCAATCCGGATACCGCGAGCATCCGTAGAACGTGCGGAACCTGCCGCCCCGCCCCATACTCCCGCGCTTGACGAACTCCCCTTCCTGGCACTTCGGGCACTTGATGCCCAGCGTGATCGGCCGCGTGTATTTGCACTTCGGGTATCCGGAGCAGCCGATGAATTCTCCAAAACGCCCGTGCTTTTTCACCAGGCCCTGCCCGTCCAGAGGACACTTCTCGTCCAGCGGCTCGTCCGGCTGGTGAGCGATGCGCGTCCCGGCCACCAGGCGCCGCGTGGTCTTGCAATCCGGGTAACCCGTGCAGGCCAGGAACGCGCCAAAGCGCCCGCGTTTCAACGCCATTTCCTTGCCGCAGTTCTCGCAGTATTCAACCTTGTTTTCGGCATCCTCCGGAATCTCTTCCGAAAGGTCCTGAATGAAATCGCACTCCGGATATCGCGAGCAGCCCAGGAAGAATCCATGCCGGCTGATGCGCTCCAGCAGTTCGCCCTGGCCGCACTTTTCGCACTTCTTCCCCGTCGGAATTCCGGCCTTATAGGAGATCATCTCGTCGCTGGCCTTTTCCAGGTCCACAACGAATTTTTCCCAGAACTCCTTGACTGATTCACGCCACGGCAGTTTGCCCTCTTCGATTTCGTCCAGCTCTTCTTCCAGCCGCGCCGTGAATCTCACGTCGAATACGTCCTCAAAGCTCTTGATCAGCAGCACACAAACGCGTTCGCCCAGCATCGTCGGTGTAAACCGCCCCTGATCCTTCTTCACGTACTCGCGCTCGACAATCGTCGAAATGATCGAAGCGTAGGTAGAAGGCCGCCCGATGCCGTCTTCTTCGAGTTCCTTCACCAGAGTCGCTTCCGTGTACCGCGGCGGCGGCTCCGTGAAATGCTGCTCTGGCCTGATTGAATCGAGCTTCAGTATCTGCCCTTCGGTCACTCGCGGCAGCGCCTTGCCCTCGCCTTCATCATCCTTTTCGTCATCCTCTCGATCCGCGCCGGCCACCGGAATCTGGTACACCTTCAGGTAACCGTCAAATTTCAATATCGAACCGGTGCTCCGGAAGGTGTAATCGCCAGCGTTGATATCAATCGTCGTCTGGTCGGACACTGCCGGCAACATCTGCGACGCCACGAACCGCTGCCAGATCAACTGGTACAGCTTGAAAACGTCGTCTTCCAGATACTTCCGCACATCTTCCGGAGTCCGCGACACCTCGGTCGGACGAATCGCTTCGTGTGCGCCCTGGGCGTCCTTTTTCGATTTGTAAAAGTTCGGCTTCTCCGGTAAATACGCGCTGCCAAACCGCTCTGGAATCAACCCGCGCACCTGCTCCAGGGCGTCGTTCGAAACCTGCACCGAATCCGTGCGCATATAGGTGATCAGCGCCACCGAACCTTCTGCACCCAGCTCCACGCCTTCATAAAGCCGCTGTGCCAGAGCCATCGTGCGCTTGGCCGTGTATCGCAGCCGGTTATACGCCGCCTGCTGCAGCTTCGAAGTCGTGAACGGGGGCGGCGGATTGCGGCGCTTTTCCTTCAACGTCACACTCGCCACCTGCCATTTGGCCTTGCTCACTGCGGCCACAATTGCGTCGGCCGCTTCCTGGTTCGAGACCTCAATGTCCTCGCCCTTTTTCTTGGTCAGGCGGGCTTCGAAAATCGGGGGTTCGTCGGAGTCCAGCATCGCGTGGATGGTCCAATACTCCTGCGCTACAAACGCTCGAATCTGCTGTTCGCGCTCCACGATCAGCCGCAGCGCCACGGTCTGTACGCGCCCGGCGCTCAATCCGCGCCGCACTTTGTCCCACAGCAGCGGTGAAATCTTGTAACCCACGATGCGGTCCAGCACGCGGCGCGCCTGCTGCGCATCCACCAATTGCGTGTCTACCTGCCGCGGCTTCTCAAACGCTGCCCGGATGGCCTTGGGCGTAATTTCGTTAAACGTCACTCGAAAAATCTTCTTCGGATCGATTGGCTCGATTTCGATCTTGTCCTTCTCGGGCGCCTTCTTTGCGAATTTGCCCTTTCCGGCTTTTTTCGTGTTGGTTGTGGGCTCGGCTTCCTTGACGTCCTTGTCGCCATTCTGCTTCCCGTTTTTGGGATCCTCTTCCTCGTCGGGAATCAGGAACTTCGCCGGCTTGGAGAGCACCATCTGCAGGTGCGCGGAAATCGCCTCACCTTCGCGATCCGGGTCGCCCGCCAGGTAGACGGCGTCCGCCTTGCTTGCGCTCTTTCGCAGGTCGTTGATGACTTTTCCCTTGCCGGGGATCACCTGCAGAGTCGGCTCGAAAATCTTCGGATCGTCCAGTGAGATGGGCTTCAGGGGCGGCTTGGGTGCCGCGGCCTTTCCTCCCCGCTTGCTCTTCTTCTTTTTCTTGCTGGCGTTGACCTCATCCTCGTTAACCGGCAAGCGGATCCCGATCGTCTTCTTCGGCAGATCCATCACGTGGCCGATTGAGGCCTTCACCGTATAATTCTTCCCGAGATATTTATTGATCGTCTTCGCCTTAGCCGGCGACTCGACGATGACCAATGAACGTGCCATGTGTTCCTTTGTAACCTGTGAGGCTGCGTTTGGAAGGCTTACCGGGGCGGTCTGTGCCCTTCTCGCTACCTTTATATAGAATTGGGCGCTGGTGCCCAATTGCTTCCAGATGCTCGAAGTCCCCCCTTGGGTGCATTTCCTCAGCTGCGGTCGGGTAACTTCTGCATTTACAACAGCACCTTGCTGAACTGCTTTCCGGGGAGTTGCCGCACCATCCCCTTCATCTCCAAGTCAAAAAGGGTAGCCAGAACTTCGCTGGAATTCAACCCACTCCTTTCGACCAGATCGTCGATCGGCTTCGCCTCGTCAAAGCTGAGCAGGTCGTAAATCTTTCGTTGTGAACCAGTTAGCTCGCTTTCGGCCAGCAGATTTCGCTGCTCGGACCCGATCGCCTTAGCCTGCATTAGAGCAGCCCGCACCGGGGTTGGGAGCTCCTCGATCACATCCTCCGCGCTCGTCACCAACTTGGCCCCCTGCTTGATTAACTGGTTGGGTGCGAAGCTGGTTTCCTGTGTCACATTTCCCGGCACCCCGAAAACTTCCCGGCCAAACTCCATCGCCAACCGCGCCGTAATTAACGATCCGCTGTATTGCTTTCCCTCCACGATCACTACCCCCAGCGGAATCCCCGCGATAATGCGGTTGCGCACTGGAAAGTTCTCTGGCGCCGGATACGCGCCCAAAGGAAACTCGCTGACGATCACACCGCGCTCCAGGACCTTTTCATAGAGCTTCTTGTTTTCCTTCGGGTAGAAGACATCAATCCCCGTCCCGATCACGCCGATAGCCCGCCCCTCCGCGGCCGTGGTCCCCTGATGGGCGATTGCATCCACCCCGCGGGCAAGGCCGCTCACGATCGCCAATCCCCGTTTTGCAAGGTCGCGCGATAGCCGTTCCGTCATCTGTGTACCGTATGCCGTCGGCCGCCGCGTTCCCACAATGCTCAACGCTGGCTGGTTCAGCACTTGAGCATCTCCCCGCACGTATAGCAGGACGGGCGGATCATAAATCTGCAGCAAGGCTTGCGGATACTCCGGCTCGGTCCAATTGACCAAGCGCCCTCCCACCGCGCGCAGTGCGGCCACTTCTTTCTCCGCCCGCCAGAAATTCTGCTTTTTATAGAGTGACTGGGCCACCTGCGCTGGCACGTTGCAGGATTCAATGGCCGTTAGGCTCGCCCGGAATACGCCCTCCGGCGACCCGAACTCCCGCAGCAAACGCGCAGAGAGCCGCGCCGCTACGCCCGGCGTCATCGTCATCGCCAGCCAAGAGAGGGAAGTGTCCAGCTCCATCGCCCTCTGAGCCTATGAGCACACTAACCGACTTGTCAAGTACCCTGCTAATATCGCAGTGGCGATGGACAACCTTGTCGGCTCAAACGCCATCCTTCACACTGTATTTCCCGGTGAACCGACTCTCCATGCGCCATGTTCCCGCAACGTTCCGGCGACTTACTCTCTCGCTGGCCCTGATGACGCTGTCCATCGTCCCTGCGTCGGCTCAGGAAGAACCGCAAACTGCCATCCGCGTCAACGTGAACCTGGTCTTGGTAGATTCCACGGTCAAAAATAAGTCTGCCCAGATCATGTCCAACCTGAAGCAAGAGGACTTCGAGCTCCGTGAAGACGGAGTGCCGCAAAAAATAGATGTCTTCAGCCGCGACGAGTTGCCCCTCGACGTTGCCCTCGTCCTGGACCTCAGCGATTCCATCGGGCCTTTTCTCGTTCCCCTGCGCCAGGCCGCCAACACGGCGCTTTCGGCCCTCAAGCCTGAAGATCAGGTCGCCCTCTTTACCTTCTCCACCGAAGCCCAGTTGCGTGTCCCCTTTACTAGGGACAAGGCCGAGCTTGCCAACCAGATCAGCGGCTTCCGCGTCGGCGGCGCCACCAATATCAACGACGGCATTTTCGTGCCTGCACAATATCTTCTCAATGCGCCGCAAAAAGATCGTCGCGTCATCATTGTGATCAGCGACGACGTCGGCACCAGCGCCGGTGGTCAGGGCACGCGCGACATCGTTACCGAAGCCATCGCTTCCGACGCCGTCGTCTACAACCTCAAAATTCCCGGCTACAATCCGCCCGAAACGCGTCTCGCCGCGGCCATGGTTCCCGGCCTGGTGAACATCCGCAAAGTCGTCGAACAGACCGGCGGCGAAATATTCGATGTCCCCGACGTCGCCCACCTCGACGAGGTTTTCACCGCCCTGATTCACCGCATCAAAACGCGCTATACACTCGGTTACTACACCAACGCCACCGCCGCGCTCGGCAAGCCCCACAAACTCGATGTCCGGCTCGTTCCCTCGTTCGGCAAGAAAGGCCACGATTACACGATACTTTCCCGTACGGCTTTTTACGTCCACTGACGCGTCCCGCTCAAGCGTAAAAAAGCCTCGGCGCGAAATAATCGCGCCGAGACTTCCCACATGTTGTATTGGTCTGTAACTCCGTTTAATTTCCCTGGCAGTGATCGAAATCAAAAACGTCAAAGAGGTCCCCGATAGCCGGCGAATTCGCAGGCACATAGGGATTGCCCTTCTCCGCTTTCGGGTTGGGAAGATTGTCGCGGCTCCGGGCACTGATGGTCGGCAAGTTCCAGTTGTGCTCGATGAACTTCAAGAGCGAGACGTGATCCGTGTAGGAGTGAGAGATGTGTCCGGGCTTCGTCCATTTCGACACCACGATCAATGGGATGCGCGTGCCATCTCCGAAAAAGTCGAGCGACTGGACGTATCCCGCGTCGTAGTAGCCCCCGCCCTCGTCGGTTGTGATGAAAATGGCCGTGCTGTCCCACAATTGTTTGTTCGACCGCACCGCATCCACGATCTTCTTCACAAAGCCCTCATATAGATTCCACTTCGAAGACGCGGGGTGCCCGTCCACCCATCCGCTGGGCTTCACGAACGATACCGCCGGCAAGTTGCCGCTGGCAATGTCGTTGTAAAGCTCCTCGGTATCCTTCAGGTGATCATTGCGGACTTCGTCGTTGCCCATGATCTGCGTCTGGTATTGGAATCCATTGCAGATGTTGCAGTATTGGTCGCTGTTTGGCCCAACCGTACCATAGTTCAATTCGTACTTGTCGGTCAGGTATGCGTTCCACTGATCGTTATATCCCTTCCACGAGATTTTGTTTTCCAGCAGTACGTCGCCGATGCTCCGCTGGCTCGTCGGCGGAATCGTGAACGGGGTGTTGTATACATAATGGTCGATATACGCATTGCTGCCATCCCCGAAATATCCCGGGTTGTAGTTATTCAGCAGGTAGTAATGGCCCGGATCGCAGTTTGGTTCGATCGGCCGTGGCAAAGACGCCAGGTACTTCAGAACCGGCTTGACGCCGGGCTGTGAGGGGTCGGAGCAGTTCGAGTAAGAACCGCCGCCGTAGACCGCGGAACCATAACCGCCTCCCCCGTATCCGTCTTGGGTCCAGTAGTTGTTCGTCCCCGGCAGTGGGTTGGGGTTCTCAATTTCGTCCACGACGCCCGTGTCCGCGGGTTGATCTTCCCACACTTGCACGTTGTGTGGAGGCACAAGGGGAGTTGCGCTGTTGGGATCGTAGAACCAAATCGCGTCGCCGAAGAACAGCATGATACTGTCCAGCCCCGTGCCGCCCATTGCCGGCTGGTGATAGTTGTCACTCATGGCGTAGTGGTCCGCCAGGAATTTCGTGTACGGAGCATCTCCCTGGGCCATGTTGTAGAAACCCATTGACGTAGATCCTTCACCCGAAGTGTGCGCTCCCGGAAAATAGTCGTCGTCGTATCCCTTCGCCGTTGGCGGTGTTGCGCCGTTGCTGTTCGAACCCGCGGTCACTTCCGTCCACGCGAACAGATCCTTCAGGCACCCGTCGGGATACTTCTTCGAAACGTAGGAAGCGTCGCAGTCCATCTGTTGATACATCTGGTAATAGCGGTGCACGGGGCTCGCGGCGTACGAATCGTACGGGAAGGTGTCCGTCGTCAGCGAGTTGGTCAGCTGGAACGGTCCCGGCTGTAGTGTGAAATAGGGCGCCGCGTTGTGTACGCCGGTAATCCGCGAATCCGGCACTTTGCCGGCCAATCCCGTTCCGCCCGTCAGCAGGAACGGGTAGTATTCCTCGGCCAGGCCGTTTTCGGACGACATTGCGTCCGCCAGCGTGCACATTCCTTCTCCGTTTACACAAAGTGCGGTCGGCCCACCGTTCAACGGAGCCGGCAGCGGCGCATACAACGTCTTTTTCTTCGGGGCAATCTGATACGTGGACTTCTCTGTCACGTCAGCCGCATACTGCTCGGCATCCGCGAAGTTCTTCCCCGGCTTGCCGTTGGCCTTCACGATTCCGCGCGAGAGCAGGTTGTCCACGCTTTCCCCCGCCTTCGGCTGATAGGTAGCGAAAATGTGATCAAACGTGCGGTTTTCGCCGACGATAATGATCACGTGTTTGATCGGTGTCGCTGTGCGATTGTCGCGATTATTTTTTGCTTGTGCACTGCCAAGGAAGGGTCCCACCACGCTCATTTGCAGCATCACCAGCGTTGCAAGTCCCGCTCGGGCGCCCTGCGCCGCCTGGGACGCAAGCTTTCTTAGTTTCATACGGTCATCCTCCACATGAATTTAAGCCGGACTGGGAGGCCTACACTGACCGCATTCGATTGCTCCGTGATTCTCCCCGTGTGAATTCACGCCGCATTTCCTGTGAACGGCGCATGACACTTCACTGCTTGTTTACCATCGGCGGAATGTTTGTCGTTGGTCGGCCTGATGGTCAGCCGGTGAGTGCGTCGTACGCGCTCTTCGCCATAAGCCGGAATTCTAGCCTGCCATCGCGAAGTGCCCCCACTTCGGTTCAATCGCCCTACGAGAGCGGTCGCTATGGCGTTACGGTGAGGGTTTTTCCAGAATAGGTGATGGTTTTGTCCGGCGCTTCCGTCAGTCCGCCGCCGGCGCCATGATTCGCGTGGACGAACACGATATGGAATGTGCGCGACTCCGGCATCCCCGGGAAACTCCCCGCGCGATCCCCGATCGTCAGCCTGCCCGAAGCTTCGTCCCACGCAAATCGAATCGTGGCGTGCGCGCCGCGTTCGTAGTTGTAGTTGTCATTCTCGTCTTCATACAGCGTGAAACTCCCGTTTGCACCGCGATAAACGCGAATTTCTAACGGGTCGGCCGGTTTCTCCGTCGCGTATTCCACGTCTGGGCCCAACGGAACAATTGATCCGGCACGCACATACAGCGGCAGGCGATCGATGGGAGCAGGCGATTCGATCTCCTGCGGCCCCTGCAACACTGCGCCAGTCCAAAAGTCATACCAGGTCGCTTCGGGCAGATATACCCGCCGCGTTGTCGCGCCCGCCTCCGTCACCGGATTCACCAGAATCGCCGGGCCAAACAAAAATTGGCCGCCTATGTTCTGCGCACGCTTGTCCGTCCGGAAGTCCATCACCAGCGGTCGCATAATCGTGTACCCTTCGCTGGTGGTCTTCCACGCCAGCGAATAGATATATGGCATCAACCGGTACCGCAGTTGATCGTATGCCGTCAGAATCTTCTGCGTGTCCGCACCGTACGACCAGATTTCGTTTTGATTTGTAGTTCGCGTCCCATGCGCGCGGAAAATCGGGCAGAATGCTCCGAACTGGAACCACCGGATGTAAAGTTCCCGATACGCCGGATCATCCGGATTGGCCGCCACAAATCCCCCGATATCCGTCGTCCAATAGGGCGCGCCGGACAATGAATAATTCAAGCCAGCCGGAATCTGCCGTCGAAATGTCTCCCAGTTCGGATCGACATCCCCCGACCACACCGCTGCACCGTTCCGCTGAATCCCCGCATATCCCGACCGGCTCAAAATAAACACGCGCTTCTGGTCGGACGCCACGCGTTGCCCCTGATACACCCCGGTCGTCGTCATCAACGGAAACTCGTTTGCGTAACGCGCGCCGTTTCCCAGCGCCGTCTGGTGCGTCACCAATAAATTCGTCTCCATCCCTTCCGTCTCGGGCTCGGTCGTGTCCAGCCACCACGCATCCAGCCCAATCTTGAACAAAGCGTCGTCCATCAGCTTCCAGTAATACTTCCGGGCTTCCGGATTGAACGCGTCATACAGTCCTTGTCCCACCGGATGAAAGCTCGGCGACACCGTCTTCGCGATAAAAAATCCGTGTTCGTCCATGTACTGATACACCGGATCGAGCGCCGTCGAATTGTCCGCGTGCGGCCGGAAAAACGGCCAGACTGAAATCATCAGGTGCACGTGGTTTTCATGCAGGTCCTCCACCATTCCCTTCGGGTCCGGATAGCGCTTCGCATCGAACACCGGGTCGCCCATCGTCACCCACCAGAACCAGTCCTGCACGATATTATCGAGCGGGATGTGCAGCTCGCGGTATTTGTGCGCCACGCTCAGCAATTCTTCTTGCGTTGCATATTTGTTCTTGCACTGCCAGTAGCCGTACGCCCATTTCCCAAACAGCGGCGCCTCGCCCGTCAGCTCCCGGTAACTCGCCACGATCTTGTCGAAATCCGGCCCGTACAAAAAGTAGTAGTCCACCGCATCCGCCACTTCGGAGCTGATGTAAAGCGCGTGCACGAATCGATTGTTGAATCGGCTGCGCGAACCGTTGTTCCAGAAAATGCCGTAGCCGTTGCTCGAGAGCAGCACGGGAATCGAAATATTCGTGTTGTCCTGCGAAATGTCCACGGACTCGCCGCGATAATTCATCACTCCAGCCTGGTGTTGCCCCAGCCCGTAAAACCCTTCTTGTGTGTCCCACATGTTCGTGAAGCGCTCGGAATGGTACGTCTTCTCGCCGTTCACCACCGTCGGCGTCAGCCTCCGCGAATTCTCCTGCGTCAGCAGGCGCCCTGCCGCGTCGTAAAACCGCACCACACTGTTCGCGCGGTCCACTTCGATCTTCAGTTTCGGCGTCGTCAGCGTCACCGTCTTCGCGTCGTCCTGCTTCAGCGAAAACTCCGCCTGTGGCCAACTCTGCTTTACCACCAGAAAGTCCGGATGCTCCGGAACATCCTTCTCCAGCGAGTACACCACGTGCACGATCGAGTCCTTGCACACTCGAAAGCGCAGATATCCGTTCTCCAGCACAAACAGCGCTCCATCCGGCTGCGTCTCCACGATTTTCACCGGATTTTCCGGTAGCCACTGGCCCGCTGCTCCGCTGCCGCAAACAAGCCACAGCAATGAGCACAATATACTCACGTACATTCGTCCAAAAAGTCGCATGATCGTGGATGCTCCGGCTTATATTTTCAGAAACAATCCTGGGCACAAACCAGCCGAATGTCGCACTTCGGCGCACTCGAGTCAATCGAATCCCGCTGCGATTTCTACCGGACAAACTCCCGAATGTATGCGTTCACTTCCGCCGGCTTTTCGTGCACCACCCAATGCGAACCGTCCGCCACGCGCTTCACCGTCAGCTCCGGCACATACCGCTCCAACCCATCCAGGTTCTTCACGGTCAGTGCCACGTCCTTTTCGCCCCAGATCACAAGCGTCGGCACGCGCACCGTCATCTCCGGTCCGCCCGGCCCAAAATCCGCCGCTGACTTCCCAATTTCCTTTTCTATCTCCGTGGGAGCCGGTGGACCCACCGCGCTCGCCCGGTAATAATTCAGCCCGCCGGTCAACGCGCCTGGTTGCGACCACGCCTTCACATACTCGGCCTTGTCCGTCTCCGTCAGCTTCCCGCTCCGCAGCAATTCTCCCAGCACCACTTCCGTCAACGCCCCGTAATTGTTCGCTGTCAGTTGCGCCTCCGCCATCGGACTCCGAAACAACAGCATGTACTGGCTGGCCTGCTGCTGCCCCGGATCGCTCGCCAGCAGTTCGCGGAAAATCTTCGGGTGCGGCGCGTTAATGATGATCAGCTTCTCCAGCGCCTCTGGATAGGCCATAGCAAATACCCACGCCAGCGCGCCTCCCCAGTCGTGCGCCACCAGCACAAACTTTTTCCCTGTCCGGAAATGGTCCGCCAACCCCCGGATGTCTTCAATCAACGCCGGCACGCGGTACGCATCCACCTCCGCTGGCTTGTCCGACAAGTTGTACCCGCGCATGTCCGGAGCCACCACCAGGTGGTCTTTCGCAAATTCGCACAGCTGTGCTTTCCACTCGTACCAGAATTCCGGAAAGCCATGCAGGAACATCATCAGCGGAGCGTCGGTATCGCTCTGCGTTGCGGGGCCAGCCGTCACGCAATGCAGCCGTACTCCATTTACCGTCACATACGTGTCCTGCACGCGCACCTCCTCCTTCGCTGCCCGCGTAGGCAGCGGCGATCTATAACAAGCTTGATCTTTTTCAAGCGAGGATCATTGCACGCTGCGCAGCAGCGCTTTTTCTTCCGGCGTGAAATTGCTGTACCGCCCCGTCGTAATCTCCCGCTCGCGCGCAAACGGAGGCATCTCCTGCAGCATCTGCATCGCCCGCCGCACTTCTGGCCGGATCGTCCCATTCGTCGGCTGCACCATGCGGGTCGCCGGGTAGCTCGACCGGTACGTCGCCGGCGTCACCCTTTGCACATCTGCCGCCGTGATCCGGTCCACGGAAAGCACCCGCGGCCGCGTTACGTTGTACGATTCCGTCGTGTCGGGAAGATTCGCGATTCCGCCCCCGTTCGCCGGTGGAGGTGTTCTCCACGGCTTCGGATTTGCGTACGAATTCGGGTTCGCGCGCGGCGCAGGCGGGTCATTCGCCGGCGGGTCGTTAGGAGCTGCGTTCTCCTTCGAATTCCCCCTACCGTCCTGGATGCACTGATCCCCCGGCGGGCATTGATACGGGTATGCATAGGGGTCGGTGCCTTGATCGGAATTCCCGGAGTCTGTGGAATCTCCATTGGGGTAGTTGTTGCTTGGGTCGGAGTTCGGATGAGTATAACTATACGAATAGGGCGCATACGGCCAATACCCGTAGTAGCTGTAAGGATAGCCCCAGCCCCAACTCCAATACGGCCAGCCCCATCCAACGCCCCAAC
Source organism: Candidatus Eiseniibacteriota bacterium (assembly GCA_035518915.1). GTDB lineage: Bacteria > Acidobacteriota > Terriglobia > Acidiferrales > UBA7541 > Acidiferrum. The sequence continues at coordinate 17,259 of DATIXE010000010.1, read as the reverse complement.
CCCAGCCATAATAGGGATAGCCCCAATAATACCGCCCGCCGTACCAGCCATGGCCGTGCCATCCATACCCGCCGTGGCCGTAGTATCCGCCCCGTCCGTAGTAGCCACCGTGATACGCTCCGCCGCCATGATATCCACTATAGCCGCGGCCGCCGCCATACGCGGAGTGCCCGCCACCGGCATGCGCGCCACCGCCGTAAAATTCTCCGCCATGGAAGCTCCCTCCGCCTCCATGGAATCCACCGCCACCGTGGAAACCTCCGCCACCGTGGAAACCTCCGCCGAATCCCCCTCCCCCGTGAAAGCCTCCGCCTCCCCCATGGCCTCCGCCCCGCTGCGCCAGTGCCGTCTGCGGCACCCACGCCATCGTCACCAATGCCGTAAATGTCAGTGCGATTCGATACAGTGTGCTTCGTTTCATCGGGAGTCCCTCCCTTCCATTTCCGCTTCCGTCTCCGAGGGACATCGCCACGCGTTGTGGCCTTCTACGCGCATTCTACACCCGTGCGCCTCTCCCGGCACCGCCATTCCGCCACATACACTTTGGGGGTCGGAGCTTTAGCTCCGACAATGATCGCTCCACCAATAAACCTCCCGCAGCGGCTCCTGTGGCCTTTTCTACCTGCATAGATTTCAAGGGGCGGAGCTTGTCCCGCCGGCTCCAGGCATGCATGCCCATCGCACGATTTTTGCGCGGTGACGACCAGGCGCATTATGGCTAAGCGGCCCTTGACCGTTGAACAAGTTGGGTAAATCGCCGGGTGCACATGCGAAGGGCCAGAGGCGCGCCAACTGACTCCATCAGGCTCCACTAGCTTCACTTCTCGGAGGCGCCGGTTGGATAAGAGCCGAAATCCAGTTCCTATCGAGATCTCCCTACAGTCAGCTTGACCTAGGCTTCTGCAAGGAGTCGATACTCCCAGATAATTTCTCGGCACACCGCTCGGTCGTTTTCATCCCTGCTCTATTGGTCAACGAGCAAGAGCGACCGTGCAGTGGATCAACGGACCTTCGGGTCATCGGCCTGGTATTTCTATGGCAAGGTGCCCATGGTATTTTGGCTTGGGCTATCGATTTCATCTTTTAAAGTTAATGATTTAAGAAAGCTCGGGAAGAACCAATTGCTTGAAATTGTTCGTTTGCTAACCGTCATCTCCGGACTTGTTCTCGCCCTCGCTTCGTCTCTGCTTTACGAAACCGAGGACCACATCATCCAGAACAAACTGGATTTGCTATGGATCAAGCTCTCTGATGCCGAATCGCTTGCAATGTCCAGACAGGCGAGACTCCTCCGAGTCGTCGCCGGAATGACTAACAGATTTTTTGACAATATTTTTGGCCCGGCCCTGCTCTCAGTTAGATCTGCGGGAGTATCCGCATCCTTATCTATGGCCTCGCTAGGGATTGTTTGCTCACCAGGAATATACGAACTAGGGTTCGACGAGCGATTTCAGACACTCCATATGCCAGTTGTTCTGATGTTCTTGCTACTCGCTATTGCCCCTTTGTTACTCAGGAACAAGCTTCCCAAGTTCCTGTGGGCTGGCACGGTCCTTTCATTTTGCGCACTTGCCTTTGCAGGGATGAGCCGAGTGGGATGGTTTGAAAGGCCATTTGATAGTCCCGTACCTTTTAGGGAGGGCACACTAGACTTTGCTTTTCTCACACTGGCAATTGCCTGTGACACTCTGTTCATCGCTGCAACCCGATGGATGATTCGATGGAGTTCCATATTCCAAACGCCATTTCGCATACTGGCTGGCGCGATGGGAAGCGTTTTTCTAGCCATCATCTTGCTGATACTTCCCGCTTACCTGGGTCTTGGGAGAGAAGGGTTCCATACAATTATCAAGGAAAAAGCGTTGATCGGCGTGATTGAAAACAAAGCAATGTTTAATAGTTCGCCAGCAAGCTCATTTCTGCTCAGCATCGCGGGTTCAAATGTTTTGGATGCCCTGGTAGCCTCAGTCTTCTTTTGCCTATTTGCTCTGCTCCTAGCTCACCTAATTTTCTGGCCTGCTTTGCAACGCCCCGTATACGCAATAGCAACCAGAGGAGTTGTTGCCCGTAGAAAGCTCTTTTTAGTGTTTGGCGTGCTACTCGTCGGCCTCGGCGCACCCAAGGGAGCGGTTGCGCACTTTTTAGAAGTACTCAAGAAGCTTCTAAAAACAATTGCTTCTGACTGAGTGTTGAATTCGGCCGACCTTGCATCGTGGTTGGACGGCAGAGGGTGGCCCGGGAATCGATGTCAGGCCAAAGCAAGGGGATCTCGCTTTAGATTTGGCGAGCAAACAGGAAACACGCAGGCTGCTCAGAGTCAAGCGATGCTAAAATCTGCGGAAGCAGAAAATGGGGTCCGCCACACTTCCAGATTTGGGCGTACACTTACGACGGAAACGGACTTCGCGTGAAGAGGATATCCGGAAGCACCACGACGGTGTATATTTTCTCGGGCTCTAAAGTGATCGACGAATATGATAACGGGGCGGCACTCACGGCTCCTTCGCGGGAATACATTTACGGCGGGGCGCTGCTCGCCAAGATCGATTCCACCGGCACAAACTACTACCATCAAGACCACTTGTCGAATCGCCTTGTTACCAACTCCAGCGGGGCGGTCGTCGGACAGATGGGTCACTTCCCATACGGCGATCCCTGGTACAACACCTCGAATGACAAGCTTTACTTTACTACCTATGAGCGCAACTCTGAATCCGATAACGACTATGCGCAAGCCCGATTCTACCGCTGGCTCCTCGGTCGCTTTCTGTCCCCAGACCCTCTATCCGGAACGGCAATTGACCCCCAGTCTCTCAATCGATATTCCTACACCGAAGACAATCCTATCAACGCAACTGACCCATCGGGGATGGACTCTATACATTGTAATTCCATGAGCCCGGATGATCCCTGCGTTGTAAGGATCAGCGGTGGCTTCATATTCGGATCCACCTGGAATGAATTCGACATACTGCAAATGGCCTTTACACCAACGGGGGAAGTTCCTAATCCAGACTTCATGAGGACGAGTTGCCTTGAGTACTGGGATTGTGGTTTGATTTCACCAACATTTCCAGTCTACGGGAATATTGGCCTCCTTGCCCTGCTTTACGGAACGGGTGATGACGGAGGTGGTGGCGGTGGAAACAAACCCGCAAACAACGGGAAGCCTCCGTGTATCTCAACTAGCTCACTAAATTGGTCTCAGAGAGCGCAGCTTACGGCGGCGCAATTCTACGCTAACCTGACCGGGTGGACGTTCGGCTTTGGGGCAGGGTTAGATGCGGGAGCTGGAGTCGGCCCTAAACGTAGCAAATGGAATTTCGGGGGTGGCGGATCGGGCTCGACTCTCATCGTAGCCGACGCGTCCGGTAACGCTGGTTTTCTGAATTCCGTTTCCGGAGGTTTCTCAGCCGTCAAGATGAGTGGCACAGGACGGTGGGGTGCAGGCGCTGCCGCCGGACCCAGTTTCTTGGTTTCGCCGAATCCGATCAGCACAATCGCAGGGCCAAGCGGCTCCATCAGCGCTGGCGGCGGTTTGGTCCTTGGGGCTGGCGCCAGCATCACGACCAGCGGCGCCGCGACGTTTACATTCGGTGTCGGAGCCGGTGCGGAAGCCGGCATTTCTCCACAGGGTGGCACGAGCCAGTTCATTCCGTTCTGCCATAACTAGGGGAGGCGCTTGCGATGGAACAGCATCAGGTCGGTTTAGACGAATATCGTAGGCTAGTCTTGGCCTACCACGGACTCCCTGTGGTAACTGCGCTCGTCCTGGTCGGTGTCTTTCTCGCATGTTTCTTTTTGACGGGAAACTATCTCTTGTCCAGTTTGGCTGCGGGCATACCTTCAGCACTCCTCATCTGGCGCTGGATACGCGTTGGAAGACAGATTGATCGGGGATGTCCGAAATGTGGCAGTTCCTTCCCGAAGAAGATGCGTTGGACTTATCCGCCCAAGGCCTGCCCGCATTGCGGAGAGGGGCTGCGGTAGATGGTTTCGTGGGACACGCGCATGCTCTCGTTGTGGGGATACTGCGCCTTCAACCACCCGGCAATCTGTTCGGGCGACGAGTCCAGCATCAGTTTACTCGAAACCACGTCGCGCAACTCGCTGTTCACGGCAAGCAAACAGCGTTTCGGTCGCAGCGCTGCGTTCCATGCTTGCTGGTCCGCATCATAGGCGCGATAGCCAGGTCGGCCACCGTGGCGCGCGACCTCCCGGCTCACCGTCGACGCAGCCCGACGAAGACAATCGGCAATCTTTCGCAGCGACGAGCCGGAAGCCATGCCTCGGCGGGTGGCCCGGGAATCGATGTAAGGCCTGCGCTTTGGGTTCTTGGCAAGATCGAAAAAGCGCGTAGGGTGCCCCAGCGTTCCGATTTTCAGAACCTGGGTCTTGGGGTGATTTTTCCGTGTTCTGTGGCGTACGCGGTTTTGCCAAGTCGATCCCTGCCCGCTGGGCTTAGGCGCATCCATAACTGAGGCCATCTGCACTGTGTGGCGTTCAGCTGCTACCGGCGGCGTCTGTTCGAATAGTGTCGCCGTAAATAGATAGTGACTTAGTAACTATATCATGCTACCATAGCGCGTGACATTCGGGCGACAATTCGGTTTCTCCCCCGCCTCCTCGGCGAGTTCTCGCGACTCCCTCCTTCCCCTCGCCCTTTTTCCCGTTTCGGAACGTCAGTCTTCGCGTTCTTTTCGCGTTACATCCCGCAACTCATTTCCCTGCAGCTCTTGCCGCCCTTTGCGCCCAATTCTTCGGCTAAGTCCTTTCTCTGCGTCTCTTACGCGAACTCCCCTGGGTATACCCCACGGATCCTCCGTCTTCCCTTTTCGGCTCGCGGTACTCAATTCGCCGCTCCTCTGCGTCATCACTCCAGTACGTTATCGACTTGTTACTTCTTCCTTTCTCATCACATGGTACCCCGCGCCTATTGCCGCCCGCGCCCGCAAGCCTCAATCTACCCCTACGTTCCGGCCGCTTCAGGGGTCCGCTTCGCGGGCAAGCTGCCGGGGCCAGGTGCCGCCCATGCCAACGATCGATCGTCAGGAACTCGACCGGCTCGAACGCCGGAACCTTCACCTCACCATTCTTTCCGCGGTCTTTGTCCTGGTTCTTGCCGGCGGCCTCGCCAGCTTCATGTATCCGCTGGTGTTTGTCCACCCCGAGGGCAACAAGTGGACGATGCGTGTTGCCTTCTTTGGCTTCTGCGCCCTTACGCTCCTCTTTATCGGCTACCTGTTCGACCGGCAGCGCACCTTCACCCGCCTCAAGCAATCCCTGCTCGCGGAGCTCGAGCGCAACGTCACCCTGCAGGTCCAGGCGAGCACGGACCTGCTCCGCACCATGCCGGATCAGAATCACTTCTGGGACCGCCTTAGCATGGAGTTCCGCCGCGCCCTCACTCTGGAGAAAACCATGTCTCTCGTCCTGGCTAAAGCCAATCCGAATTCCCACGTTGCCCCCAAGGACCAGCAGGCCGCCGTCAGCGATGCCGCCAAAGCCATGGCGCGCCGCCTGCGTCCCACCGATTCGATCTACCACCTGTCGGACAATCTCTTCGGCATCGTGCTGCCCGAAACCGACACCCTGAACGCCAAGCGCGTCGCCTTGCGCCTGCAGGAAGGCCTCCAGGATGTGCGTACCAAGTACGGCCTTACCTTCGATCTTTCCGCCCACAACTATCCGGATCACGTAAAGAGCTCTCACGAACTGGAAGATATCGTGAAGTCGCTCCTGCCGGAGGAAAAGGAGTGGCCGGCGCCCGCCGAAGTCCCGGTGGGATAAGAAGCCTGCCCAGTTGAACCGATGGAATCTTTTTCGCAGCGAACAGCGGACATCTTGGATGCGGCGGCGCGGGCGCTGAAAGACAAGGCCGACGCCGTTCGCGAAGCCGTATGCGATGCCGCCGCTCGCCTCTTCCCCGCCCCGATTCCCGTTCCCGTGGACACCCGCCGCCCAGTCAGTACTCCTCGCCGCCACTCCTGAATCCATTCAGATTTTCCGGCCGCTTTTCCCGCCCTGCTCATGGTGTCTTTCCGCTTGACAAGGCATCATATTAGTACAATACTGACATAGTCATGAATGACCTATTGCTGCTCGCGACGCTGCTAGATGGCCCCGCCCACGGCTACGCCCTCAAGAAGCGGGTTGGCCACATCACCGGCCACAGCGACATGCACAACAACCTCGTCTACCCGCTCCTCAAGCGCTTCGTGGACGCAGGTTGGGTCAGCCAAAAGACGGTTCCCGGCGAGCGCGGCCAGACCCGCGAGCGTTATGCGCTCACCTCCAAAGGCAAAGAAGAACTCGTTCTCCGGCTCGAGGAGTTCACGGAGAAAGACGCCGCAAGCTCCGAGGCCTTCCAGCTTCGCGCCGGACTCTTCGCCGTCCTGCGGCCCGAAGCGCGTTCCCGCATCCTGGAGCTACGGCACAATTGGCTCGCCACGCGGATCACGCGCCTGGACAACCTTTCCTACCGGATGGAACTCGGTGAATGGGGCGGCGAGGTCGTCGCCTTCCTCCGAAAACAAGTGGCCGCGGAACGCAAGTGGGTCGGCGAGTTGCAAAAGAAAGCGGCACGTAAGAAAAGTCCGGGTTGCGTGCAATGAATTCCAAGTCGCATCCTAAAGAAGGAGACCAAAGATGAACTGGGAAGCGATGACCATCGAACACGCCACGACGATCGCTGGTTGGTTGTGGAACGCGCTGCTGATCGTATGGGTAATTCTTTGGTTCGGACGAAAACGCACCAAGCAACAGGAATCTCCTTTGGAACGGCTGCAGCACGTAATTCCGGTGTTGTTGGCCTTCTGGCTGCTCTTCGAGGGCACCTGGAAAGCTCTCAACACCCGTGTATCTGGGAACTCTCAATCGGTGCTCTGGCTGGGACTTGTGCTGACTGCGCTAGGCGTTGGCATCAGCATCTGGGCGCGGCTGAGCCTGGGCGCGAACTGGAGCGGCATGGTGACGCTGAAGCAGGGCCACGAACTGATCCGCAAAGGCCTGTACCGTTGGATCCGGCATCCCATTTACACCGGCATTTTGCTGGGATTTATCGGCACGGCCTTGATCAAGGGGCATCTGCGTGGCTGGCTGGGATTCGGCGTGCTGCTGCTGAGTTTCTATTTCAAGGCGCGCCGCGAGGAACGCTTCTTGCGGCAGGAGTTCGGCGAAGGCTTCGAGGAACATCTGCGCCATACGGGAATGTTTCTGCCCAAAATGACGTAAGACGTTTGGGAAGGCCACTACCCACAAACAAGGTGGGGCGGAAAAATCTCCGCCCCTATTAGCGAACTTGGAAAGGAAAACTCAGGCTTCTTCTTCGACCAGGGCCTCGCCGTGCGCGGGCTTGTGCGCCGCCACGACCTTGTCCGCCAATTCGTTTGGCACATAATCGTAGTGGGAAAAATCCATCGAATATGTGGCGCGCCCCTGGGTCATGGAAGTCAGGTCGGTCGCGTAGGAAAGCATTTCGGCAAGCGGAACCATAGCTTTGACGATGACGTTGTGGCCGCGCGATTCGCTGCCTTCAATGCGGCCGCGGCGCGAGCTGAGATCACCCATCAAATCGCCCGAGTACTGATCGGGCGCGTAGACCTCTACATGCATGACCGGTTCGAGAAGCGAGGGACGCGCGGCCTTCATCGCTTCCTTGAAGGCGAGGGAGCCCGCGATCTTGAAAGCGATATCGGACGAATCAACGTCGTGGTATTTGCCGTCGTAGAGCGTGGCGCGGAAGTCGGTCACCGGGAAACCCGCCAAATGGCCGCGAGCGGCGGCATCTCGGATGCCTTTTTCGACGGAGGGGATCCAGTTCCTGGGGATGGCGCCTCCGAAAACGTCGTCCACAAATTCGATGCCCTTGCCGCGCTCGATCGGCTCGAATTTCACGCGGCATACACCGAATTGGCCGTGCCCGCCGGACTGTTTTTTGTGTTTGCCCTCGGCGTCGGCTTTGCCGCGAATCGTCTCGCGGTAGGGCACCTTGGGCGGTTTCAGCGTGAGGTTGACGTTGTAGCGCTTCTGGAGTTTGGCGACGACAACTTCGATGTGCTGCTGGCCGTTGCCGGCAAGGAGAAACTCCTTGGTCTGCGGATCGCGTGAGAAACGCAAGGCGGGATCTTCTTCCATGATCTTATGGATGGCGATGCCGATTTTGTCTTCGTCGGCGCGGGTTTTTGGTTCGACAGCAAATGTAATCGAGGGTTCGGGCAGCTTGGCGGGAGCGTAGAAGATCGGGGCGCTTTTGTCGCCGAGCGTGTCGCCCGTGATCGTTTCCTTTAGCTTGGTGATGGCACCGATGTCTCCGGCGTGGAGTTCCTGAATTTCTGTCAGCTGCCTGCCCTGCACGAGCATGGTGTGCTGGAAGCGTTCGGGAAGATTGCGATTGAAGTTCTGCAACGTGGCATCGTTCTTGAGGACGCCGCTTTTCACCTTGAAATAGTTGATGCGGCCGGCAAAGGGATCGGCGAGCGTTTTGAAGACGAAGACGGAAAGCGGCTGGCTATTGTCATATTTTCGATCGATTCGGTCGCCTTTGCCACCGGGTTCTTCATAGCCAACTTGCGCGTGCTCGTCCGGATGTGGAAAAACATCGGCCAGGAAGGTGAGTAAGCTGGCATTGCCGACATTGCGCGTGGAAGAAATCATCAGGACGGGAACAATCTTTTCGGCGACGATGGCCTTGCGAACGGCGGGAATCAAGTCGTGGATGGGGATCGTGCCCTCGCGGAAAAATTCTTCCATCATTTCGTCGTCGCCTTCGGCGATCATCTCAACGAGCTTTTCGTGGGCAGCTTCCGCGTCGTCCTTGAGCGCATCTGGAATATTTTCGATGGCGGCCTTGCCATCGCCGTCGGGCGTGTACATGTGAGCCTTCATGGAGACCAGATCGATGACCCCGCGGAAGCCCTTTTCCGAACCGATGGGCATCTGAAGGGGAATGACGGTCCGGCCGAAGACCTCGACGAGCGAATCCAGGGAACGCTCGAAGCTGGAGAGCTCGCGATCCATCCAGGTGAGAATAAAAGCGCGGGGAATATCATACTCCGCGCAGTAGTCCCAGACCTTTTCGGTGGTGACCTGGGCACCGGTGTGCGCGTCCACGGTGATCAGAGCCGCGTCGGCTGCGATGAGAGAGGCCTTCGTTTCTGTGATGAACGTGGAATAGCCGGGAAGATCGAGGAAATTGATTTTTACGTTGTTGCCGGCGCAGAGGGTGCAAGTCCATTCGGCGGAAGCGAGGCCGGTTTGGATGGAGATCTTGCGGGCGATTTCCTCTTCGTCCCAGTCGGTGACTGTGGTGCCTTCCGCAACCTTGCCGAAGCGAGGCGTAACTCCGGCAGCATAGAGCAACGACGACACGAGTTGCGTTTTACCGGTGCCGCCGTGGCCGACAATGCCAACGTTTCTGATGTCCTTGGTGGGATAGATTTTCATGATAGACCTCCGCGAAGGTGTGACCAATTATGGTCACCCGGCGATGGTCCGCCAGAGAAAAGCACAGGCGCGGGCCAGCGCCTGGTGAGAGTCTTGGTTTGAAGGAGAGCGCGGCCCTACCTGGGTCCCGGTAAGCGGGGCGAAGGAGAAACGGATGAATCCCTGGTCCGCTCTTCTTAACGGGAGGATGCTAGCACAGGGGAGGAGTGGCGGCAATGGAAGGCACGCGGGGAAAGCCGCATCGGCGACGGCGGTGGCGGCGCTTTGGGAAGCGGGCGGCAACGGCGGGAGGTCGACGTAAAACTCGTCGGACTTGAAGAGCCAATAGGAACCGTGGCTGCGGCGATGGAGATCGAGCCAGTCCTTCGGGCCTACCGTCAGCAGAATGTCCTGCGTGACGTATCCGGAAAGGGTGAGGCGCAAATGGATCGGGTGTTCGAGGCGCTTTTGAAAAACGGTCATAGGACGCTGAAAGTAGCCGGACGGAAAGTCGTGTTCGTAGGGAGTAGTACCGACGACTTTGTTGTCGAGTTCGACGGTGGCGCCGGGCGGCGTTGAGGTGATCTTGAGGGTTTTCGCGGGAGTGAGGGCCGCCAGAGACAGAAATAGGACGATGAACGCACCTGGCCGGCAGTGAGAGTGGGGCATCACGGGGCTCTGGTCTACAAGTATACTAAACATAAATATTGTCAGAGAACAATTGGAGAAGATTGAAAGCAGCCCCGCAAATCGAGTCCTGCAGAGAACGGCGACGAGCGAATGCTTGAAAGCTCGAGAGAACAGGGAGCTAGGTCGAAAGCGCCTGGCCTCGGAAAGATGCAGTTGAGTAGCCCGCGCAGGCGAGGGCGGGAAGACGCGGATACTTGGGGAAAGACGGATCGCTCTGGGAGAGCTGGCAGAGGAGAAATTGGGAGCCCTTGGAGGATTCGATTACACGAGCGTGGATACAGCGACCGCAAAGTCCAAACGCGGAATCCTTCGGAGACCCTGGCTTGTTTTCCATCATGGCATCACGCACGAGCGACGCGCATCACTTGGAAGGAGGAGGACCCGGAGGGGGCGCGGGCGGCTTAGGTTCGGAGAACTCCGAATCGTTGAGGGGGATGTTGATCTCGATCTTACTGGTGGCGATTTTCTGCGACTGGCTGCCGTCCGCGGCTCCGGATTCCACGAGGAACGGATACTTGAGCCCGTCCACCTCGCGAAAGTCGCTAAAGAGGTTCTGCCAGGGAACATCCACATCTTTCCCGGTGGTTCGATCCTTGACCTTGCGCATCCCTTCCCATTTGAGAATCAAGCCGGTGGAAGGATTGAACAGGAAAAAACTGACCTCGCCCAATTTGCTGGTGAGTTTCAACCTCGGAGCTTTCATGCCTTCGAAGTCTTCCATCCCCACGAACTCAATCTGGTTGCCCTTGGCTTTATAGTCCACGAAAGGGCCGTCCAGATCGCTCTCCTGGGCTATACCAGGAATATCCGCGGGACTCATCGGTTCCACGACGGGGTTGGCCACGAAGGGGTTATAGATCCAGCCCGAGGATTTGCCGTCGTAGATGCGCAGGAAGCTGCGGCCGCCGGTAATGATCTCCATGTGCATCTTCAAAGGGCGTTTGCGCTCGTAGATGAGTGTGCCCTCCACGCCCGGCTGCAAGGTGATAGTGGCGGTGACCCGCTCGGTCTGCACGGATTTGATCTTGGCCGAGCCGCCCCGAGCGTTGATATAAGCATCAATGATGCCGTCCGCGGTTTGCGCCGGAAGAGTGGGAGCCAAAACGAAGAATGCTGTCGCGAAGACGAACGCGGAAGCCGGCCAGACGCGGCGAGAGACCAAGCATCTCAAAGGCATAAGGAAATGGTAGAGAGAGTCGGAGTGCGGGTCAACTGGGCAAATGGCGAGGGATTCGCAGATCGGAAGCGGACGCGGCTGTTCTAAACGGCGGTAACAAAGGAGAAAGAGTCATTGACGATGCCGTAGGCCATGCGCGGAGTATTGAACGCGAATCCAGGAGCGCCGTTCTTGTCGAGCAGGATAAGTCCTCCGGTGCCTTTGCCACGTTTTGCGAGGAGTTGCACGGCGGCCTGGGCGGCACGCATGGGATTGGAGCCGGCGGGCCGCAAGAAATCGGTGGCGGTCTTGGCCATGACGACGCGCATGATGGCCTCACCGTAGCCGGTGGAAGAAACGCCGCCGGTTTCAGAATCCGCGAAGCAACCCGAGCCAATCAGGGGAGAATCGCCGACGCGGCCCGGGAGCTTGCAGCAAGTGCCGCCGGTGGAGGTAGCGGCGAAGAGGCGGCCTTGCTGGTCGAACGCGACAGCGCCGACCGTGCCTTGCTCGTGTCCGCGATGGTGTTCGGCGGCATGGGTGTCCTTCCTGCAGCGGAGCCATGCTTCGCGCTCGGCGGGAGAGACAAGCTCCTCGGGATTGCAGAGTGGAACTCCATGCCCGGCGGCAAAACGTTCCGCGCCCTCCGAGATGAGCATCATGTGCGGACATTTCTCGAGAACGGCCCGCGCGGCGCGGATGGGATTCTTGACGCGGCGGAGACCAGCGACGGAGCCGGCGCGGAGCGTGGCCGCTTCCATGACGATGGCGTCGCATTCGACTTGACCCTCGAGGGTGAGATGCGAGCCGTAACCCGCGTCGAAGACGGGATCGTCTTCGAGGATGATGATGGCCGATTCGATAGCGTCAAGGGCGTGGCCGCCGGAATTGAGAATGCTCCATCCGGCTTGCAGCGCACGCAGGCAGCCGGTTTTGCAGGCATCTACGGCATCATCGGGAATGTCCCAGGCACCGCCATGGACGATCAGGGAGGGTCGCATCGATTTAGAGAATAGCAGAGAACCCCGCGCGGCAATCGAGAACGGATAAAGGAGTGTGCGAGGGCGTGAAAAGTATCAGATGAAGAAGTCCAGGGCGAAGAGAATCAGACCGAGAAACAGCAGAAACGCGCCCAGGCTCAAGCGGCGATGGGGAAACCGGCTAACAGAACTGAGAAAGCCAGCGGGAATGACCCGCAGGCGGGATTCGGTGCGCGGCAGATAGAAGGGCCCAACGGATTCGAAGCGCGAAAGGTTGCGGCGGAAGGCTGAGAATTCATCCTCCACCCAAAGCGACAGATCTTCGCGATGGCGCCAGAGATACAGACACCCGAGGAAGAAGACGAAATACCCAAGACACGTTAAGAGACCGAGGGTGGAACCGGCTCCCCAATAAAACATAGCACCTCGCGGCGGGCTGGGCCGAAGGAAAAGTTACTCTGCGTCGTCGTGAATGGTGACGAGTCGAACAATCTCAAACTCCTTTTGACCGGCTGGAGTCTGAACCTGTACCTCATCACCGACTTTGCGATTCAACAGCGCTCGCCCGATGGGCGAGGTGGTGGAAATTAACCCCTGCTCGACGTCAGCTTCCTCGCTGCTGACAAGTTTGTATTTTATTTCCACGCTTTTCTGGACGTCAACGACAACCAGCCGTGAGCCGTAGCCGGATCGGTCCTTCGGGATATTGGTAAGGTTCAACATACCGAGATCGCCCATGCGCTTTTTCAGCTGGCCGATCTTGGCGTTGACGTATCCCTGACGCTCCTTAGCGTACTTGTACTCGGCGTTTTCGGAAAGGTCGCCGTGGGCGCGCGCGACGGCAATCTCCTTGGGAAGTTCGACGTTGAGTTCGTGCTCGAGAGCGTCGATTTCCTGCTGGAGCTTCTTCTTAATTTTGGCGAGAGGATCGGACATAATTTTCCGCGCTAATGAAAAATGATACGGAGTCCGACAGTGCCGGACTCCGCTAGTTTCATTATAGAAGGTAGGGAAACGCGGGGACAAGGGGAAATCAGTGCATAGCCTGGACATCAACAAACTAAGCCATATTCTTTCAACATGTTACGGGACATTTAGCGTAGCTACTGGACCCGCAATTCGAGGGTTTGCGACACAATTTCGCCGGAAGCGCCGGTGATGGAAAGCTTGTAGACAGTGGTCTTTTTCGGGGAGACATTGATGCAACGCGAGTGGGAGGGCCACACCTCGGCCACGGGCGGATCGAGCGTGACGGTTTTGGCGTTGGCCACGTCGTAGCAGAGTTGGGCCGATTCGCCGGTACGGATGGCGGTGGGAGAAACGTAGAGGCCACGGATGGCGAGGTCGGAGCCGCCCAGTTGTTCGACGGCGCGGCGGTCCTCGTCGTGGCGCTGCTGGAGTTCGCGCTGGTGGGTTTGTTCTTCGTAGCGGCGATTGGAATCGTAACGCGCGTAGAGAACGTAGACTACATAAAGGGCCACGCAGACGAGTATTGCCGAGGAATAAAGGAAAGGATTTCGCCAGGGCGATTTTTTGGGAGAAATGGGGTCCAGGACCATAGGGCAACCAGGAAACTTCGCTGGGCTGACTTGTCTATTCTAGCGGGGCTGAGCGCGGGAGGATAGGCGAGGGAAAGGTGGGAGGAGCGGCCGGAGTTCGCTCGCGCAAGGAAAAGCTTTCGGATAGACTGCTGCGTATCATGGGCAAACTGACGCGCAGATGGATGATCAAGAACGCAGTCTCTGGAGTGGCCGTAGGATCGCTGGCGGCTTCCGCGGGAGTTTCTGTGGGTACGGAAATGGCGACGACACAGCGCAAGGGCAGGATAAAGCAATCGGTGTCGCGGTGGTGCTACAAGGAGATTGCCCTGGACGAACTGTGCGAAAAAGGCGCGGCGATGGGATTGAAGGCGATCGACCTGCTGGACGAAGACGAATGGGAAGTGCCGCGGCGGTATGACCTGATCTGCAGCATGGGCTACGGAGGTGGGGGAGAGATCAAGAGTGCGCTGAACCGGGTGGAGAATCACGCGAAGATTGAGGAGGCGTTCCGGAAGAGCATTCCCAAGGCGGCAAAGCTGGGCGTCCCGAATGTTATTACGTTTTCGGGGAACCGGGATGGGATGAGCGACGCGGAGGGCGCGAAGAATTGCATCGCCGGGCTGAACCGCGTGAAGAAGATCGCCGAGGATAACGGCGTGACGATCTGCATGGAACTGCTGAACAGCAAGGTAAACCACCCCGACTACATGTGCGACCACACGGCATGGGGAGTGCAGGTGATGGAGGCGGTGAATTCGCCAAACGTAAAGCTGCTTTACGACATTTATCACATGCAGATCATGGAAGGCGATTTGATCCAGACGATCCGCACGCATTTGCAGTGGCTGGGACATTTTCACACCGGCGGCGTGCCGGGACGGCATGAATTGGACGATACGCAAGAAGTGGAATGGGCGGGAGTCATGCGGGCGATCGCCGATTCGCCGTATAAAGGGTTTGTGGCGCATGAATTCATTCCGACACGGGATCCGATGAAGTCGCTGGAAGAGGCGATTACGTTGTGCGATGTGTAGGACTAAAGTAGAAGTCCGTGTTTCGGTGACCCGTGTTCCGTGAACCGAAGAGGTGCGACGGACCTGGGAGATGGGAAGCGGTCTGTAGAGCTTAGGGTTCTCGGGAGACGAATTGGCCGAACCTGCGGCATGGGTACCCCGGGGGTTCGCGTACCCCTCAAAGCTCGGAGCGAGCGAGAGGCAGTGAAAGGACCTACGAAGGAGTCGACCGCTGTTAGCCGACAGTTGGCAGCTCGAAAAGCGAGAAGGAGAGCAGAATGTCGGCGCGCTGACATCTCCTGTAAGATTTGCAGGGAGGTACACCCTCCTGTTTTTGCGTAAGTGCTGGAATGATTTGACTTACGGGCGGGCCGCCTGCAAGGGCAATAATATACTTGACTAACCAAAGGGCTTTTGGTAGAGTTTGCTTAGGTGATGAACATGAAGCCCAAAACCCTACAGCAAGCCATCAAGCACTTTGCCGATGAGCAGGTCTGCATTGATACCGTCGCCGCTCTCCGGTGGCCCGATGGCCCAGTATGCCCCAAGTGTGGCCACTCTGAGCACTATTATCTCGCCACTCAAAAGCGCTGGAAGTGCAAGAAGTGCTCGAAACAGTTCTCTGTCAAGGTTGGCACCATATTCGAGGATTCCCCCATCGGCTTAGACAAGTGGCTTACCGCGCTGTGGATGCTGGTGAACTGCAAGAATGGGATTAGCTCTTACGAAGTGGGCCGCGACCTAGGCATCACTCAGAAGTCCGCGTGGTTCGTGCTGCATCGGCTTCGCTTGGCTCTCCAGAATAACAGCGTCAACAAAATCGGTGGCAAGGGCAGCGAGATAGAAGCGGATGAAACTTTCATCGGCGGTGCTGCTCGCTTCATGCACGCGGACCGTCGCAAGCGCATGATTACCGAGCGTGGCGTGAAAGACAAACAGGCCATCATGGGCATTCTGGAACGCGGTGGAGAACTTCGCGCCAGCGTTCTACCCAGTCGCCGCAAGCACCACATACAGGGGGAAATTCGCAAGCACGTAAAAGCACACAGCGCGATCTATTCCGATGCGCTGCTGTCTTATCAGGGATTGCACTATCAGGACTTCACCCACCAAGTCATAGACCACGCGGAAAAGTACGTGGATGGCCGCGTGCACACCAATGGGCTAGAGAACTTCTGGAGTCTGCTCAAACGGCAATTGAAAGGCACCTACATCAGCGCAGAGCCATTCCACATGTTCCGTTATTTGGATGAGCAGGTATTCCGTTTCAACAATCGCGCCACTAAAGACAAGTTCGTGGATGACGCAGACAGATTCGAGTTAGCCTTATCGCAGGTAGCGGGAAAGCGGCTCACTTTTAAAGAGGTGACTGGTAAGATGGGAGAAACGAGAAACTAGTGCTTTGCGTTTGAAGCGCGGTCCGAAGCGGACTTCTTGATTCTCTTCTGCATCTCTTCGTGCGATACCGTCAGAACTTTCTTAAGCGAATCCTCAAACGTCGCATAGTCATCTCGGTCCTTCGACTTCTCTGTTTTTGTTGTTTTGTTCGGCCTCATGTCTCGATTGTAGCAGTAGTTCCTTAATTTTAGGTCCATCCAATTTAACGGCTATTGGCGGAGAACTATCGTGAATTATTTGCAGAGCCATCTGGACATCTAGATCATCGTCATCGTTAACATTCAAGTTCCTAGATAGCAACCAAGCATAAAAATCACCAGCGAGGAGCGGGATGGTGGTTTCATTATCCTCAAACAAGGGAACCTTGGCCAGACGTGTATCAATGGCTTCAGCGTAGTATTTCCGATAGCCCCTATCCAAAGCCCATTTGTATTCGTTGCCATCATCGAAAACCACTTTAATAGGCTTATGCCATTTTTGGCTCATTGCTTTTTCGTCAAGCGCATCACAGCACATATAGGCGCAAGTTGAATAAACATTGTCATAAAGAATCTGGTTGCTCGCTATCTTGCCAAAGAGTGGTTTGAAATACTTACGTTCAATGGTCGCGTGGATAGGGAGAAGGGTATACGTACTAATAAATTTTGCGAATCTCACTGGTTCGGAGCGAAGATATTTTTTCAACGACAGACCTTTTGGTTTGTCGGCGATCTCCGCTTTCAACTTTCTTTCAAAAGCTATCCAAACATCCACTGGATTCCAAAATCCAGCGACGACGGGAAATGGATTGTTCTTATCAATACGACTCTCATCAAAGTATGCTGCACTGAGTTCAGGACTAGCCATGAATGCCCACACACTTCCCCGCCATCTGCTAAGCAAGATAGTTTTTGCCAAGTGCTCACAAGCGGAATAGCTCCTCACAGTCTACCCCGCTGGCCTTGGTTAGCCAAGTATATTATTGCCCCTGCAAGTGCTGGAATAATTGGAGTTAGGGGATTCTGTTCGAGAGGCGGGTTGCGGGTGGGGGTGTGAACAGACGAAGCCACGCGCGAACA
>DATIXE010000009.1:0-15448 GCA_035518915.1 Candidatus Eiseniibacteriota bacterium | reverse complement strand
ATTCGCGCGACCAACGTGCTGATCGCCGGGCTGAAGGTGGTGATTGCCGGCTACGGGTGGTGCGGACGCGGCGCGGCAATGCGCGCGAAGGGGCTTGGGGCCGACGTGATCGTGACCGAAATCGATCCGGTGAAGGGCATCGAGGCGGTGATGGATGGTTTCCGCGTGATGCCGATGGCGGACGCGGCCAAGGAAGGTGACGTCTTCATTACGGTCACCGGCAACAAGAACGTGATTCGCCGTGAGCACTTCGAGGTGATGAAAAGCGGCGCGATCGTTTGCAACTCCGGGCACTTCAACGTGGAGATTGAAATTCCCGCATTGGAGGCGCTCTCAAGCGGCAGGAAGGAAGTGCGGCCACTGGTGGATGAGTTTCAGTTGAAGGACGGTCGGAAGGTTTATCTGATTGCCGAAGGGCGCCTGGTGAATCTCGCTACGGCGGAGGGCCATCCCGCTTCGGTGATGGACATGAGCTTCGCCAACCAGTCGCTCTCGGCGGAATACCTTGTGAAGCATCACAAGGAGCTGAAACCAGAGGTGTATGTGGTGCCCGAGCATCTGGACCGTGAAATTGCGCGGCTGAAGCTGGAGTCCATGGGCCACCGATTGGACAAGCTTACGGCGGAGCAGGAGCAGTACCTGGCTTCCTGGCAGGAAGGGACGTAACGGTCGAGGCTGCTTGCAGGGCGGAAGTTTTCTTCCCATGTCTGATAGGATTTAACAAGGGGCGTTTCGACGGAGTCGGAGCGCCCCAAATTTTTGGTGATTGCCATGTGGGATTATTGCGGACATTCGCTGGATGTGGCGCGGTTGCGCGGCGCGAGCTATGCCGACGTGCGGATTATGCATTTGCGGCAGCGCGACCTGACCACCAAGGGCGGGGAAGTGGGAACGCTCGGGCAGAGCGAATCGATCGGGTTGGGGATACGCGTGGTGGTGCATGGAGCCTGGGGCTTCGCGTCCACGGACCAACTGACGCGCGAAGGGGTGGCCGCGTGCGCCGCGCAGGCGGTGGCGATTGCAAGGGCTTCCGCGCTGGCGAAGAAGGAAGAGGTGCAGCTAGCCGCGGAAGGCACCTGTGTAGACAGCTGGCAAGCACCCTGCCGAAAGGACCCGTTTGAGATTCCGCTGGAGGCGCAAATCGACGTTTTGCTGAAAGCGGATGCCGCCATGCGCGCAGTGAAAGGCGTGACTCTTTCGGAGACGGACATGCAGTTTCGGAAGATCGATTCCTGGTTTGCTTCCAGCGCCGGATCGAAGATTCATCAGCGCCGGGTGCATGCGGGCTGCGGGATCGTGGCGACTTCCTTCAAAGGTGATGCGATACAGAAGCGCTCCTACCCGAACAGCTTCGGGGGGCAGCATGTGCTCGGCGGCTACGAACTGATCGAAGAGATGGACTTGTTGAAGCACGCGCCGCAAGTCGCGGAAGAAGCGGTGGCGCTGCATTCCGCGGCGCAATGCCCGGAAACGCGCGGAACGCTGATTCTGGGCGGCAGCCAGCTTGGGTTGCAGATTCACGAGTCGGTCGGGCATCCCATCGAACTGGATCGTGTCCTGGGGCAGGAAGCGAACTTTGCGGGCACGAGCTTTCTAACGCTGGATCAATTGAATCGTTTGCAGTATGCGTCGCCGATAGTGAACGTGGTTGCGGATGCGAGGATCGAGCACGGGGCAGGCCTCGGGACGTTCGCATATGACGACGAAGGAGTCCCGGCGCAATGCATTGATGTGATCAAGGACGGCAAATTCCGGGGCTATCTTTCAAGCCGGGAAACGGCGCATCTGATCGGGTTGCAACGCTCCGGCGGTACGATGCGGACGGAAAACTGGAATCGGTTGCCGATGATTCGCATGACGAACGTTAGCCTGCTGCCTGGCACCTGGACTCCAGAAAATCTGATTGCGGATACGGATGAAGGCATCCTGATGGAAACGAACCGTTCGTGGTCGATTGACGATCGGCGCTACCAGTTTCAGTTCTCCACGGAGATCGCCTGGGAGATCAAAGGCGGGAAAAAGGCGAGGATGCTGAAAAATCCCAGCTACAGCGGCATCACCACCGAGTTTTGGAATTCTTGCGACGCCATCTGCAACGCGGACCACTGGGTGCTGTGGGGCACGCCGAATTGCGGCAAGGGGCAGCCGATGCAGACGATGGGCACGGGTCACGGCGCCGCTCCTGCGCGGTTTCGAAACGTGCGAATCGGAACGGCATTTTCGAAAGAATGAGCGCCGCCAAGAAAACTCGAGGAGCCGGGACCGGACGAGCCGATGTGGGAGAGCGGCTGCGCCCGGAAAGTGAACTCCACGCCATCACCGGTCGTATCTTCCGGATTGCAAAACTTATTGGTTTGAAGGAAGTGGAAGTTCACGTGGATGAGGTGATGGACGCGCTGACGCGCTTTGCGAACAACGCCATTCACCAGCACGTTGCAGAACATGGAGTAACGGTGTCGCTGCGCGTTCTTGTGGACGGCCGCACGGCGCGGGTCACCACCAACCGCACGGACGAAGACGCGCTCCGCGCCGCACTGGAATCGGCGGCGTCGCTTGCATCGAGCCAGCCGAAGGATCCGGGCCTGTTGCAGTTGCCAGGCAAGCAGAAATATCGCGCGGTTCGCCGATTTATCCCGCAGACCGCGGGGCTTTCGGCGGAAGCGCGCGCCCGCGCCGTGAAGAAAGCTTGCGATCTGGCTGAGGGCAAAGGGCAGATTGCCGCTGGAATTTTCTCCAGCGGGCAGAGCCAGTCCGTACTCGCCAATTCTCGAGGTTTGCTCGCCGCATATCGGCAAACGCAAGCGGAGTTTTCCGTGACGATGCAGCGGGGATCGGCTACCAGCTGGGCCAAGGCAAACGCAGCCGACTTCCGGGCGTTTGATCCGCAGGAACTGGCGAAGATTGCGAGCGAAAAGGCGGCGCGCGCGGAAAATCCGATTGAGCTTGCTCCCGGGCGCTACACGGTGATTCTGGAGCCCGCGGCGGTTCTCGATCTTGTCGGATTCCTGTTCTACGACTTTGCGGCCACGGCCGTTCGCGATCAGCGCTCCAGCTTTTCCGGCCGATTGGGGAAGGAACTGCTCGGCAAGAGCATCACCATCGCCGATGACGTCTACCACGCAGAGCAACTGGGTGCCCCTTTCGATGGCGAAGGCATGCCGAGGGAGCGCGTGGTGCTAGTTGACAAAGGCATTCCACGGAATCTGGTTTATTCCCGGAGGTCGGCCAAAAAGGCTGGGAAACGCGCGACGGGGCACGGGTTTGCGCTCCCGAACGAATACGGGGAAGCGCCAATGAATCTGGTAATCGGCGGTGGAAAGTGTTCTATTCAGGAGATGATCGACGGGACGGACCGAGGCCTGTTGGTGACCCGGCTCTGGTACATCCGCGAAGTGGACCCTTACGAAAAGGTGATGACCGGGATGACCAGGGACGGGTTGTACCTGGTGGAGAAGGGGCAAATAGCGCAGCCGGTGCGGAATTTTCGATTCAATCAATCAATTTTAGAGATGCTTAGAAATGTGGAATGCCTGGGCCCCTCCCACCGGGCGACCGCGGAAGAGTCTTTTGAAATGGTGGTTCCGCCAATGAAAATCAGGGAATTTCACTTTAGCGAAGTCACGAAGTTTTAAGGTATTTGCCCACCGGCGTACCCCGCAAAACCTGATACATGCAACAAAAATTCTGCATTGTACTTCACGGACGGCGGCCACTATTACTCTGGTATGTGTAGTCAGCGGCGCCAGCCGAACTGGGGACACCCGGACCATGACGCGTGTGGGACGGGGTTTGTCGCGCGCCTGGGCGGACCGCCGACCCACGAAATCCTGCAAATTGCGCTGCAAGCGCTCGAACGGCTGTCGCACCGCGGCGGAGTGGATGCGGACGGGGCGAGCGGTGACGGCGCCGGTATCCTGACCAGCCTGCCGACGGTGTTCCTGCGCGCACGAGCCGCGGAACTACAAATCATGCTTGGAGAGCAATTTGGCGTGGGGATGTTGTTCATGCCGCACACGCGCGTGGCGGACGCGCAACACGCCATTGAAGATGCCATCGGCCGCAGCAAACTGCGCCTGGCCGGGTGGCGCAAGGTTCCCGTGAATCCAAACGCGCTGGGGCAGCGCGCGTTTGAGACCATGCCGGAAATCTGGCAGTTCTTCATCGAACCGGCGGCGAGATTGAGTGGCTCGGGGGCGGAAGCGAAGTTTGAACGGAGCATCGCGCTCCTGCGGAAACGCGCCGAGGCGCTGCTGCCAGAACGCTGCTATGTTGCTTCGCTGTCGTCGCGCACGATCGTTTACAAGGGGCTATTGACGCCCTGGCAGTTTCCCCATTATTACGAAGACCTGCGCAGCCCGGACTTTACCGCGCACTTTGCGATATTTCACCAGCGATATTCCACCAACACGGAGCCATCGTGGCAGTTGGCGCAGCCGTTCCGTTATGTGGCGCACAACGGCGAAATCAACACGATCGTGAGCAATCGGCGCTGGTTGCGGGCGAGGCAGCGCGAAGTTCGCAAGCGCATAGGCGTGGGCGAATGGTTTCGTTTGCTGGAAGACTACGTGAGCGATTCGGCGAGCTTCGACAACGGGCTGGAGCTGAAGTTGCTCGAAGGCAAAACCGTGGAGACGGCAATGCTGTCGCTTGTTCCACCCGCCTTTGCTGAAGATCCATTCCTTTCTTCGGATGTGCGCCGGTCGCTGGAAGTGCTTTCGCGGGAAGGGGAGCCGTGGGACGGGCCGGCGGCGATGGTATTCAGCGACGGCTTGTCGGTCGGCGTGAAGCTGGATCGGAACGGGCTTCGGCCGATGCGGTATCTGGTGACACACGATGGCCTGGTGATTGCCGGAAGCGAAACCGGCCTGGTGGATCTGGAAGAGGAGCGGATTGCCGAACGCAATCGGCTTGGCCCGGGAGAGATGATTCTGGCTACTCCTGGGCAGGGTGTATTTTTGCGGTGGCGTGACCTGCTCCGGAGCGTGACGACGCAGGTGCAACACCGAGGGCATTCGGTACCCGAGATGCTGCAGCTTTCGGTGGAGGGGCCGCGGACGCCCGTGGCGGAGCCACGCCGCGTTGCCGGCGCATCCGGATGGACCGACGACCAATACAAGATCCTATTTCGTCCCATGCTTACGGGAAAGGAAGCCGACTGGAGCATGGGTGACGACGCGCCACCCGCGTTTTTGTCCTCACTGCCCCGGCCGCTTTGGGACTATTGCAAGCAGCGCTTTGCGCAAGTGACCAACCCGCCGATTGATCCCTTGCGGGAAGCGCACGTGATGTCACTGGAGGTTTCGCTCGGCAAGTCGTATTGCCTGCCCAGCCCCGTTCTTAGCGCCGCCGAGCTTACGGCGCTGCGTGCAGCGATCCCTGCGCTGCAGGTTGTAGACACAAGCTTTCCTGCCAACAATGGAGTCTCGGGGGCACGCCGCTGCTTGACTCAGTGCAACGCTACCCCTCTGAGTAGTGGTGCGCGCCCGGGGCTCCTCCTCCTAACGGACCGAAATGTTGGCCCGACACAAGCGAGCCTACCTGTCTTGCTGGCAGTCGCGAAGTTGTGGAAGAGCGCCGTGAAACAGGGATTCGCGGACGTTCCGTTAATTGTAGAGAGCGCGCAGGTGTTCGAGACGCATCACGTGGCGATGCTACTGGCAGCCGGGGCGAGCGCGGTGGTTCCCTATCTGGCCGAGCAATTCGCGGAGAGCGAGGAGCCAAACGGCTCCAAGAAAGTGCGCGCAGCGATGTACGGCGGGCTGCGCAAAGTGCTTGCGCGGATGGGCATTTCGACGTTGGCGAGCTATCGCAACAGCCAGCTCTTTGAAGTGCTGGGGCTCGACGAAGACCTGTGCCATGAATATTTCGAGGATGCAGGGCGGTATCCCGGCACAAAGTCATTGAACCTGGTGTTAGAGGATTATTTGAAGATGCACCAGCGGGCGTATACCGCGGGGGCGGAAGAGTTGCCAGATTTTGGGCTATATCGTTTCCGGAAAGGCGCAGAGCTCCATGCGACTTCGCCGGAATTTGTCCGAAGGTTGCATGCCCACGTGCGGAAGCCGCAGGCGGAGAGCTACGTGGCGGTAGAGCAATTGAGCAATGCCTCCGGCACGATCTTTTTGCGGGACCTGTTGGAAATGCTTCCGGAGCAGAGCGTTGCGGTAGACGAAGTTGAGCCGGCCGAATCGATCCTGAAGCGCTTCAGCACGCAAGCGATGTCACTTGGCTCCCTGAGCCCGGAGGCGCACAAGACGCTAACGCTGGCGATGAATACTCTCGGCGGGCGCAGCAATACCGGAGAGGGTGGCGAGGATCCGGACTTGTACCTGACGCCGGGCGCTGCGAGCAAAGTGAAGCAGGTTGCTTCCGGGCGCTTTGGGGTGACCGCCGATTACTTGGTTCGCGCGGAAGAACTCGAGATCAAGATGGCGCAGGGGTCGAAGCCCGGCGAGGGCGGCCAGTTGCCTGCCCGGAAGGTCACGGAGTACATCGCTCGCATTCGCCATGCGACGCCGGGGACTCCGCTGATTTCTCCGCCGCCGCACCACGATATTTACAGTATCGAGGACCTGGCGCAGTTGATTCACGACTTGCGCGCCGTGAATCCGCAAGCGCGCATCGGCGTGAAGCTGGTGTCCGGTACGGGAATCGGCGTGATCGCAGCTGGAGTGGCAAAAGCCGGGGCGAACGTGATCACCGTCAGCGGGCATAACGGTGGGACGGGCTCGTCACCGCTGACGTCCATCAAGAATACGGGCCTGCCGTGGGAAATCGGATTGCGCGATACGCATGAGACGCTGCTGCGCGCGGGGCTGCGGTCGCGTGTTGCACTACGCGTGGACGGCGGCATGCGTTTCGCACGCGACATTCTGATTGGCGCGATCCTTGGCGCGGATGAATTTGGATTCGGCACCGCGGCCCTGGTAGCCATCGGCTGCGTGATGGCGCGGCAGTGCCACCTGAATACGTGCCCGGTCGGCATTGCCACGCAAGACGAAACGCTGCGGACGCGCTTCAACGGCAAACCGGAGATGGTGGTGACCTATTTCCGCTCGCTGGCCGAAGAGATTCGGCGTGGCTTGGCGGCACTCGGCGTGCGATCACTGACCGAACTTCGCGGCTGGTACGACCGGTTGGAAACCAAGAGCGGACTGGACGCGCTGCTGGTGATCCCGGTGTCGAATTCCGCGCGGGTTGTGCCGCAGCAGACACCGGTGCCGGAATCGAGCGGCGTGGAAGTGGAGGAATTGTTCCAACCGAAACCGGCGCAGGACGCTGGCCCGACCCTCATCAATAACTTTCACCGCAGCATCGGCAGCCATCTCAGCGGCGAGCGCATGCGGCAGCGGTTGCAGAAGGCGGAGGCGCCGCCCGCGAAGCACGAGTTCCGCGGAGCGGCGGGGCAAAGTTTCGGCGCATTTCTTTCTTCGGGGCTGGCACTGCATCTCTACGGAGAGGCGAACGATTACGTAGGGAAGGGACTTTCCGGAGGCACGGTGGTGATTTGTGCGGGACAAGTCGCCTCCAAACGTGGCGATGTGCTGGCGGGGAATACGGTTCTCTATGGAGCGACATCCGGCCACTTGTTTATCGCTGGGCAAGCCGGCGAACGCTTTGCCGTGCGCAACAGCGGAGCGATCGCCGTTGTGGAGGGGGTTGGACAACATGGCTGCGAGTATATGACCGGCGGGATCGCCGCGATCCTTGGCCCCGTGGGATTGAATTTTGGCTCCGGTATGACCGGGGGGCTAGCCTATCTGTTGCGAAGCGAAATGGAGAACGTGTTGAACCGCGAGTTCGTGCAGGGGCACGAACTGGAAGATCAAGAGGAAGCAAATCTTCGCGCGTTAATTCAGGCGCATCAGCAGCGAACCGGAAGCCCACGCGCGGCCCGCATCCTGGGGCAGAGAAATTTGAACAATTTTGTCCGTATCCAGCCAATTCACCTTCAGGAGTCGCTGGAAGGAGTTTGGCGCGCGTTTGCCGCGGGAGATGCCGATCCCGTCGCAATACCCGCCCCGGGCCTGCTGTCCGTACCAACCGCATCCGCAGCGCACTATGCCTGAGCCGTTCGCCCTAACCGCTTTCTAATGTAGAATCCGCTATACTCACCTGAAGAGAGTGGGGGTTATGGATTTCGATCAGCTAACTACTTTTGTACAGGTAGCAAAACTCAAGAGTTTCTCGAAGGCGGGGCAGAAGGTGTTCCGCTCGCAGTCAGCGGTCAGCGCGCAGATCCGGCAGCTCGAGCAGGCCTATAAAGCCAAACTGCTGGACCGTTCGGCGAAATCCGTGGAACTGACGCCCGCGGGCGAAGTGCTGTTTGAATATGCCGAACGTTTGCTACGGCTGCGGGACGAATCCATGCAAATCGTCGCCGACCGCGGGAGCGTGGTGCAAGGCCCGGTGACCTTCGGCGCAAACGAAGCGACCTGCCTCTACCTTTTGCCCGATATTCTGGCGGAGTTCAAGCGGCGCTACCCCCTGGTGCACATCAGCATTTACCGGAATTTCAGTCATAAGATTCTGCAACGGCTGGAAGAGGGTTCGCTGGACCTGGGCATCGTAACCCTGCCACTGAAATCGCCGAATCTGAAGATGCACGTGATGAATCGGGACCGCCTGCGCTTCATGGTGAGCAGCAAGAATGCGCTGGCGCAGCGCACCCACGTGACACTGGAAGAAATCGCTTCGGCGCCCCTGATCTTTCCGAAGACCGGTTACACACGCCAGGTGCTTGACAAACTGTTCCGGCCGTACCGTTCCCGGCTGCAGGTCGCCATGGAGTTGCCGAGTATCGGCATGATCAAGACGTTCGTGGCCGCCGACGTGGGCATTTCCATCATCAGCGAGAGCTTTGCCCGCGACCAGGTAAAGAGCGGCGAAGTGAAGTTGTTGAACGTGGAAGGCGTGGATCTGTGGCGCGAACTCGGGCTGGTTTACCGGCGCGACCGCAGCTTGCCGCGCGCCGTGCAGTCGCTGATCAACATGATTCGCGAAAGCCGGAAGCCCGCGGAAGCGCACGCATAGGGAAAACGTTTAACGCAGTCCTCAACATCCACACTCCGCGCGGCTCCCCATTCAACCGGAAGGTGCGGCGGAAACCTCTAATTGAATCTCAGGCTGTCGATTGCGCGGGAGATGACGTTTTCCTGGATCTGGATCAGGTCCGTGTCCGCATAGGTCATTCCCAGGATGGTGAAAACCTCGCCGTTGCGAACGACGACGGCGAGTGTGCCGGACCAATCGTGGTTATCCGCCATTCCGCGATAGTGGTATTCCACGCCCGGCAACCCGCCGAGCGTCGTCTTGCGCTGCGAGATCAGGCGATAGTTGTCGTAGACCTCGCTTAATTTTTTCTCTACGGCCTCCGCCGCGGGGTCCAGGGCGGACTTGGATTTTTCGTAGCCGATTACCAATAGCGTGGATTCGTTGTCCGTCCCCATTGCGACGATGGCATTCGGCAGAGCCTGGCCGGCGTCGCCGATAACTTCCCAACTGGGTGCCTTGTACATCCGGAACGCGTATTCGTGATTGATGTATTCGTTACCTTGCACCTCTTCCTTGATGGGAGGCGGCTCTGGCTTCGGAGGCGGAGGAGGCGCGGCTTCGGCGAGGGAAGTCTTTGGGGTAGCGCTTACGGTTTTGATTGCTGGCGGAACCGCCTCGGCCTTCTTGGCCGTCGACGGAATTTCCGGCCGCGCGGTAGTGTAATTGAGGCCGTGTGCAGTTCGTGCGTCTTTGCTGGTCTCAACGGCCGGAGTGAGGGATTCTTCTTCCGTGTTTTTCTTCGCGGGTGATTCGGGCTTCGCGGCTGGTTTTGTCGCCGCTTTTGCCTCCGTGGATCCCGTCGGGGTGTCCGGAATAATGGACGCAATTTTGTCCTTTTCGACGAGGACATACCCGAAATCGGTTTTCACCTTGAACATGTTGTCTTCGTAGGCGACGATGACGCCATGGAGCTTCTTGCCGTCTTTCAGACGAATTTCGTCGGCGAGGCTGACGGTGGCGCAGGTCGCCGCAAGCAGCAGCGCGGCAAGGCCCAGGACAGTACGGAGTGGCCTGACTCTAATCATGAGGCCAGTATGGGCCGGTCATTTTGCACCCGCAAGCGTCAGCCGGGCGGTGGTGTCCGGCGTGCTACCTCCGCCAAGAGGGCGGCTATGCGGTGGATTACCCGGTCGAGTTCCGCGAGGGCGGCTGCGAGCCTGCTGCGCGCTGGTTCCGGTAAGCGAGCGTGATTTTGCTGCAGCGCCAGGGCCTCGGCCAGAAGGCGTAGTTCCTTGCGGTGCCGGGGATTCAGGCGCTCCCAGAGTTGGCGTTTGCCGCTGCGGTTGCGCCCGAGCCATCCCTCCGCGCTTTCGGCGGGGCGACCTGTTTCGGGCTCGGATGGCCGTTGCGAGTTTGGCGGTTGTCGGATCATGAAGTAAATGGGCTGCTCCGTTGTGTTGGGATGGACATGGGATTTGTGATTCCTGCTTCCCGCTCCGTTTTTTCCTACTTCAACTTCTCCAGCTGCTCGCCATTGATGTGTTCGCCATCCATGACCATGCCGGTGACGCGCATGGAGCGCGTTTCGTAAACCAAGCCGCCGTATTTGTCGTAAACATCGGGGAAGAGAATTGCTTCGAACAGGCCGCGCTGATCTTCCAGGGTGACGAACATCATGTTGCGGTAATTTTTCGTGCCAACGTGGCGATAGGTGACCACCCAACCGCACAGGGTCACGCGCTTTCCGTGCAAGCCGGGGAGTTCGTCGCTCCACGTCTCGCCGTTTCGTGGCAGGAAATCGAGCGGGTGCCCGCTTACGCATACTTCCAGAATCTCACGTTCATAGCGAAGTTTCTGCGCGGGCGAGTAATCGGGCGCCGGGATTTCCCGCAGGGCCGTGCCGATAGCATCCTCGCGGGCCATATCGGAGAAAAGTACGGAAGAGGTGTCGGCTGCCGCGCCGGCACAAAGCGCCCGCGGATTCGCATGTGCGCGGAGTCCTTTGGCTTGCAGCAGATTCCACTGCCACAACATTGCCGGGCGCGTGGCGCCGCAAACATCATCGAACGCGCCGCATTTGATCAGCGCCTCGATTTCATCGCGTTCCACGGGCACGCGCGCGAGGAAATCCTCCAGCGAAGTAAACGCGCCGCGCGTGTCGCGTTCGCGCACGATGGCCACAATCGTCTCGATGCGCAATCCCTTCACCTGCATTAATCCCACGCGCAGGGCTTTTTGGCTGTCCGAGATACGTTCCGCCGTGTATTCCATCCGCGAGCGATTCACCGACGGCAACCGCACCTCGATTCCCCAGCGTTTCGCTTCCTCCACATACGCCGGGACATGGTAAAAGCCGGCGCCCGCGCTGCACATCGCGGCCAGAAATTCCGCGGTATGATGCGTTTTCAGATAGGTCATGCGGTAGGAGATGTCCGCATAGGTTGCCGCGTGCGCTTTGCAGAATCCGAATCCGGCGAATTTCTCCACCATCATCCAGGTTTCCTCGCGCTCAGCGTCTTGGAGCCCCATGCGCTCCGCCGCTTTCAGGAATTTGCCCCGCAGGCGTTCGCGCTCGCGCTGGCCGGAAAATTTCGACGATGATCGCCGAATGAGGTCCGCCTCCGCCAGCGGCATGCTGCCCACCGCCTGCGCGATCTGCATCACCTGCTCCTGGTAGATGCACACGCCCAGCGTGTCGCCCAGGATGCTTTTCAGCGATTCGTGCGGAAAAACCACGGGTTCTTTTCCGCGCAGGCGCTTCAGAAAAAGTTCTTTCGAGCCGTATTCCGCGGCGCCCGGCCGGATCAAAGCCAACGCTGCGGCTACTTCCTCCAGCGTGCGCGCTTTCATGGTGCGCAGCAGTCCGCGCATTCCCGGCGACTCGATCTGGAAAAGGCCCATCGTGCGCCCTTCAGCAATCACCGCGCACGTTGCCGGATCGTTTTCGGGGATGGCCTCGAAGTCGATCGTGCGCGCTTTGGGGCAAGGCGTGACGCCATCGGCGGCTATAGAAGCAGTGGCGAGTGACGAGTCGCGAGTGGCGAGCGAAGAGGAGGTTTCGTTGCCCTTGTCGAGTTCTTTTACTTCACTTGCCTTCTCAACCTCATTTTCGATATTGTCGAGCGCCAGCGCCATCGTCGTCAGGCCGCGCTGGCCGAGCAGATCCATTTTGATGAGGCCGAGCGCTTCGATCGCGTTCATATCGTACTGCGTTACCACGATGCCTTTGGTAGCGCGTTCGAGCGGCACCAGGTGCGTGAGCGGGCGCGCGGAAATCACCGTGCCGCAGGGATGGATGCCCAGGTGACGCGGCGCATCATCCAGCCGCAGCGCTACCTGCAGGATCGTTTTCCAAGGTTCGTCGTCCACGGGCAGCGTGCGGCCTTCGGGCAGGTGCTTGATCGCTTCCAGGATTTCGCGGACCGGGCGGTGCGGCAGCCGCTTTGTGAAGTGGTTTACTTCGCCCGGCGGCACGCCGAAGACCTTGGCGATTTCGCGCACGGCCAGGCGGGCGTGCATAGTGATGAAACTACCGATCATGGCTACATGTTCCGCACCCCAGCGTTCGTAGACATAATCGAGGAGTTCGTCGCGCCGCGCGCCGCAAATATCAATGTCGATGTCCGGGCAGTCGCCACGCTGCACGTTCAAAAACCGCTCGAAATAGAGCCCCCAGCGCAGCGGGCAGACACAAGAAATGCCCAGGCAATAGGTGACCATCGAACTGGCCGCTGACCCGCGCGCCACGGCCGGGATGCCGCGTCGCCGCGCTTCTTCGACGATGTCCCAAACCAGCAGGAAATACGGCGCGAGGTGCAGCTTTTCGATTACGTCCAGTTCATGAGTCAATCTCGAGAGGACTTCCGAGCGCAGCGGGCGGTAGCGTTTACGCGCGCCTTCGAAGCTCAGCTTCCACAAATAGGAAAACGCGGACTCACCCTCGGGCACCGGAAATCCGGGAAAGATGGTCTTGCCGAGCTCAAGTTCCAGGTTGCAGCGCTCGGCGATCTCGAGCGTTGCGCGCAGGAGTTCCGGATGATCCGGAAACAGGCGCTGCATTTCCGCGGCGGGCTTGAACCAGGCCTCCGGCACGGTGATTTCGGGCGGCGCCACGGTGGTGAGCAACCCGCCGGTGCGGATGGCGTTCACGGCACGATGATGGAGATGCTCTTCCGGTTTGAGGAAATGGACGTTGTTGGTGGCGACGAGGGGGATCGCGAATTCGCGGCCAAGTGTCTGCGCTTCGCGCAGGATGTGGCCATCGCCTGGGGAGAGATGCTGGACTTCGATGTAAAGGCGGTCGGCGAAAATGCTCTTGAGTTGCTGCAAGTAGCTGGTGCAAATGCCCGTGTGGCGGCCGCCGCTTGCCCTGAGCGAAGTCGAAGGGTCTGAGGCGGGCGCCTTTCGCCCATTTTGTTCCCCCGCTACATCCCCGCGCAAAAGTTCCGCCGCCGGCCACAAGGCAATCACGCCCTGATTGTGGGCGGCGAGTTCCTCGAACGTGACTGGGCGTGCCGCATCCTCCGCAAACGTCTCCTGCCCGGGCCGCAACACGCCCAAATGCCGCAGTGTGGTCAGTTGGCAGAGATTGCTGTAGCCCTGTGCATCGGCAGCCAGCAGCACCATCGCTACATTCACGGAGCTGTTTTCCCGGGCGGAAGGCCGGCCACTTTTGCCGATTTGCAGCCGAGGGGACGTGGCCGGATCGGCCGGTTGCGGCAACTCCACATCCAAAACCACGCCGACAATTGGCTTCACGTTTACCTGTGTTGCCGCCTGGTAAAAGGGAATGGCCGCGTACATTCCGTTGGTGTCGGTGAGCGCAACGGCAGGCATTTTCTGCTCCACCGCCGCGGCGATGATTTCTTCGGGAGGATTCACTCCCCGCAAGAACGAGTAATGGCTGTGACAATGCAAATGCACGAACATGCGGCGACCTATGGCAGCGACCGGCCGGGAGTCGATCGGAGAATGAAATTTAATTCGTGGTAGAGGGGAGGGGAGCAAAAACGCAGAATCAGGCGACAATCGGCAAAGGTTTGCCTAATCCAAGCAAAGATTTTGCCGGCTGTGGCTGCTTCATCTCGGCGTATCTTTCTTTCACGATGGCATCCTGGCGCCCCAACAGGCAGTGGCACCCGTCAAACTTCATTCCCAGCGCTTTCCAAAGAGCTTTATCTTCCTTGCAGAGAGCCGGCTTGATATTTCCCTTTAAATTTCCAACGGCGAAACGGAACATCTCCACCTGCTTTACAAAAGGAATGCGATATTTGAACCCAGAGGGATCTTTTTCTTCTGTCAAATACTCGAAAATGCTTTCGTCGCGCCCATTGGCCCTGGATGCATTTTTCAATCCGTTGTAGGAAGTCGCGCGCAACGCGCCAAGCGTAACCATTTCTGGTGATAGGTTGTTGATCTTCCGGATGGCTTCGCCGTAGCCCTTTTTCCATGCAGGGTAGGGAATCATCGGATCGAGGCGGAAGCGAATCGGCCAGCCGGCTTTTTTCATCTGTTTTGCGGCAGCAAAGCGAGCCGAAGGCAGTGGCGCGCCATGCTCCCACCTGGCGGCGACTTCTTCCGCATTTACCGACCAGGAGAAAACCACTTGCGGCGTCGGCTGCAACTCCAGCGCGTGCTGGATTTGCGTGGATTTGGTCAAGAAAATGAGCCGATGCTGTTCCTGTGCCGCAAACAGCGGAATGATGTGATGGGTCAGAGGCTTTCCAATCGCTTTCTTATAGGCGGAATCAAAAACGAGGCCGTCCTGCAGTTCGCCGGCAATCATCATCTTGGGTAGGGGATCGGCGAGCCATTTCTTGATTTCTTCCACCATTTCGTCCACGTTGGTATAAACGAGGCCATAAAGTTCTTCCGGCCGAAATCGAAACCACGGTACGGTCTGCAGAAAACAGTACGAGCATCGGTACGGACAGCCACCAGCTACCACCAGCTGCCAGAACCGGAAGCACACAATCTGCGACTCTTCCCCCGGCCCGCCAAACTGGCGGATGAAATTCGAGCCTCTTATGCCCAATTTCATTGGGCTCTCCATTTCCGAAGAATGCCTTCGGCTATTCCTTGTGCTACTGGCTTATGAGATGCAAAGAAAAGAAAGTACAAATGCCCACCCATCTTATTCTTCATTAAAATGGGTTCTGGCACAAAAGAAAAACCTGCGACTTGCTTTAAGCGCTCTTGGAAGCCACGTTTCAAGATTTCATTTCCCTCATCTCGTTTAATTAAAACCGATGACGAAAACATATCACCTTGCTCAACATACACAAGGCGCTTCCATGATTCGTCGCCCCAAATCTTGGTGAGTCGGACTCCTTCCTTCGGGTTGGAAGCCTCCAGGATTTTCAACGCTGCATTCCGGTTGATATCCATGAGGGGAAAATTTAAGAAGACATCCATTGTTTTTGCTTTACCGATGGATTCAATAGTTGCGCATTCA
>DATIXE010000008.1:0-72308 GCA_035518915.1 Candidatus Eiseniibacteriota bacterium | reverse complement strand
GCGCGGAACGCCACTTTCGGATTGTGCTTCGACAGCACCTTGGTAATCGCCGCCGTCAACGTCGTCTTGCCATGGTCGATGTGCCCGATCGTCCCGATGTTTACGTGCGGCTTGGTGCGCTCAAATTTCTCTTTTGCCATTGCTGCTTCTGCTCCTTACGGAATAACCAGATATCGAATTCTTGCTGCCTTCGATTACGGAGATATCAGAAATCAGATATCAGTAATCAGAAACCCTTGGCCGGAGGAAGCCGGCCGTTACGAAAATCCCGGAACAACCGCCGGTGCTGCTGAACCTTGCGCTTCCAGGGAGATCCTCCGCCGCTGCGCTACCCAGGATGACGACCCTCATCGGGTGATCACTTTTCGCCGCGGGCCTTCTTGACGATTTCCTCGGCAAGATTGCCCGGCACTTCCGCGTAATGCGAGAAGTGCATGGTGAAATTCGCGCGGCCCTGCGAGCGGCTGCGCAAATCGGTGGCGTAGCCGAACATTTCAGAGAGCGGCACCTGGACGCGGATAACGTGGCTGCCGGCGCGCGTTTCCGAGCCCTGAATCTGGGCGCGGCGCGAGTTGAGGTCGCCGAAAACGCCGGCCATATACTCTTCCGGCGTGGTGACTTCGACGCGCATGATGGGTTCGAGAAGAACCGGCTTGGCCTTCTGGCAGGCTTCCTTGAAACCGATGGAGCCGGCGATTTTGAAGGCCATTTCGGAGCTGTCCACATCGTGGTAGCTGCCGTCAACGAGAACCACGGCAACGTCCACCATCATGAAGCCGGCGAGACCGCCGCTATCCATGGCTTCGCGGATGCCCGCTTCGATGGGCGGAATAAATTCCCTGGGAATCGAGCCGCCAACGATTTTGTCGATGAAAAGGAAGCGATGCTCTTTATCGTAGCGCCACTTGCCGCCGGATCCGGCAATGGACTTGGAGAGCGCATCGAGCTCGTCGGTGGACATTTCATGCATGTTTTCGTGATCGGCGCTGGGAAGCGGATGCACGACGAGCGAGCAAACACCGTACTGGCCTTTGCCGCCGGACTGCTTGACGTGGCGGCCTTCGGCCTCGGCCTGGCGGCGGATGGTTTCGCGATAGGCGACCTGGGGGCGACCAACGTTGGCATCCACGCCGAATTCGCGCTTCATGCGGTCGACAATGATTTCCAGGTGAAGTTCGCCCATGCCGGAGATGATGGTCTGGCTGGTTTCCGTGTCGGTATGAACGCGGAAAGTGGGATCTTCCTGCGCGAGACGGCCAAGAGCCTGGCCCATTTTGTCCTGGTCGGCTTTGGTCTTGGGCTCGACGGCGACGGAAATAACCGGAGCCGGGAAATCCATGGCTTCGAGAATGACCTGCTTGTTTTCGTCACACAGCGTGTCGCCGGTGGTGACGCTCTTCAAGCCGACACAGGCACAAATGTCGCCGGCGTAGACGGCTTCGATTTCCACGCGCTTGTTGGCGTGCATCTGAAGGAGGCGGCCAACGCGCTCGCGGGAACCCTTGGTGGAGTTATAGACGTAGCTGCCGGCGTTCAATACGCCGGAGTAGACGCGGATATAGGTGACATGGCCGACGAACGGGTCGGACATGATTTTGAACGCCAACGCGGAGAACGGCTGATCATCGGCGGCACGGCGGAGGACAGTTTCCTCGGTATCGGGGTCTTGACCCTCGACCGGGGGAACATCGAGAGGCGAAGGCAGAAAGTCAATGACCGCGTCGAGCAGCGGCTGAATGCCCTTGTTCTTGAAAGCGGAACCGGCCAGCACGGGAACGATTTTCATCGCCAGCGTGGATTTGCGGATGGACTTGCGCATCTCCTCGAGGCTCAGCGTGCCTTCGGTGAGATATTTGTCGAGGACTTCATCGTCGTGCTCGGCGATGTATTCGACGATCTTGGAGCGGTGATCATCGTAGAACTTTTTGTCGATCGCGGAGCCCTTGAGGGCGGCGGCGATATCGGGGCGGCCGGCGACAAACGAGGAGTCCCAGAGCTTGGCGACTTCAAAGATTTCGAACTTCGCGCCGAGGGTCTCTTCCAACCAGACAATAACTTTTTCCTCGAGAAAATCGATGCAACCGATGAAATTGTCTTCGCGGCCGAGCGGGAACTGCAACGGGACGGGATGCGCGCCTAGGCGCTGGCGCATGGTGCGGATGACGTGGTCGAAGTCCGCGCCCATCTTGTCCATCTTGTTGACGAAAGCGAGGCGTGGGACGCGATACTTGTCGGCCTGGCGCCACACGGTTTCCGACTGCGGCTGCACGCCGGCGACGGAGTCGAAGATGGCGACGGCGCCGTCGAGGACGCGGAGAGAGCGCTCGACTTCGACAGTGAAATCCACGTGGCCCGGTGTGTCAATGATATTGACCCGATACTTTTTGTCGTTGCGGGTCCAGCTGGCGGTGGTGGCGGCGCTGGTGATGGTGATGCCGCGCTCGCGCTCCTGCTCCATCCAGTCCATGGTGGCGGTGCCTTCGTCCACCGAACCGATCTTGTAGGTCACACCCGTGTAGAACAGGATGCGCTCTGTCGACGTGGTCTTGCCGGCGTCGATGTGCGCCATGATCCCGATGTTGCGGGTGTCTTCGAGTTTGAATGCCCGGCTCATAGTCCCCTGGACAGCTTTTTTCTCCCCTGCCTTGGTTGTTGCGACTTCACTCACGGCGATCCCCAAATTCTTTCGATAGCGTGCGGCCTAAAGCCACCGCTGCAAACCCGCCGGTCTAACGACCGGCCAAAACAAAATCTTCACAGGCTGAAGCCTGTGCTACTTACCAGCGGTAATGGGCGAAGGCCTTGTTGGCTTCGGCCATGCGGTGGACGTCTTCCTTTTTCTTGATGGCGCCGCCGCGGGAATTCGCAGCGTCAATCAGCTCATCGGCCAACTTGTCCACCATGGTCCTGCCCGCACGCTCGCGCGAATACTGCAGGAGCCAACGAATAGCCAGCGACTGCCTGCGGAAGGGATTCACCTCCACGGGCACCTGGTAGTTGGCGCCGCCAACGCGACGCGTCTTGACCTCGACGAGCGGCTTGAGGTTTTCGATGGCCTTCTTGAAAATCTTGAGGGCATCGTCGTTGGTCTTCTTGGCGATCTGATCCATGGCGCCGTAGAAGACGCGCTGCGCGGTGCTCTTCTTGCCTTCCCACATCATCGAGCAGATAAACTTCTCGACGATGGGTTCGCCGTAGACCGGGTCGGTGGCTTGCGCGCGCCGGCTGATTATTCCTTTACGAGGCATTGCGTATCATGCTCCTTCGAAAACTTTGGCCTTACTCAAGTGCGCCCGCCTCGGAAGGCGGCCGCTACAGAAACTTACTTCGCGGCGGCGCCGGCCTTGGGGCGCTTGGCGCCATACTTCGAACGGCCCTGCTTGCGGTTTTCCACGCCAGCGGCGTCGAGCGTGCCGCGAACAATGTGATACCGCACACCGGGGAGATCCTTCACACGGCCGCCGCGCACGAGCACGATGGAGTGCTCCTGCAGGTTGTGGCCGATGCCGGGAATGTAGGTGGTGACTTCGACGGCGTTGGTCAGGCGGACACGAGCCACCTTGCGCAGAGCGGAGTTCGGTTTCTTGGGCGTCTGGGTGTACACGCGAATGCACACGCCGCGCTTTTCGGGACAGCCCATCAGCGCGGGAGACTTGGTCTTCGAGACGATCCCTTCTCTACCCATCCGGACAAGTTGCGAAAACGTCGGCACAGTCGATCCTCGTTTCAAAAACAGAAATCAGATATCAGCAATCAACAAACTCGCCGGTCTAAAGCCCGGCCACTCCACAGACTCACGCGCACACAGAGTGCGAGAACTCTCGCTTGGCGCGCTGCGAAAAACGCGAGAGCACACAAACAGGCTCAAAGGTGTACTGCGAATCCGGAGAGACCAGCAAGAAACTCCGCACGCACTCCAAGAGGGAGAACAACGCTCCTGGTTTCGAATCGGAGAGGCTCACTCGGCTTTTCGGGGCTGGCGCCCCATTCCGGCCGCTCTTCTGTCCCATTCCATCGAACTTGTTCCGGGACCGAAGAATTCCCAACCATCCAACCACCGCAACAACTTCCCTGAAGGGTGGTTGTTACAGCTCGGGGAAAATACCCCTGAACAAACCGTAAGTATAAAGAAGCAAAACAACTCTGTCAAATCGGATTCGCAACAAGGCAGTGGAAAAGTATGTGGAAAAGTAGCAGATGGCAAGGCGGGTGCAACGGATTCCGGGGTTCCTCCTGTAAGCTATTGCAATAGAATAAGTTAATCAAACGGAGCCCTTTCGGCTGCCGGATATCAGATAGCAGCGGACAGAAAACGGGGCATTGGGCCCATCGCGGGGGGATTGCTATCAGCTCTAAACTATTATGAAATAGGCTACTTATCGTTGGGTGGAGCGGCTTCGCCCAGGTTGCCGAAGGTCCACAGGCCCAGCGCCTGGAGCATGTCGTAGAAGCCATTTTCGCGGAGGGCGCGCGCTGTTTCTTCGGGAGGCCACGGCTTGGCGAGGCGATCCTGACGATCGGCGATCCAGTATGCGGTAAGCCCCATGACGGCGGCATCCTGGACGAGGATGTCGGGCTTCGCGGCTTCGAGCGCGTCGGCCGCGCTGTGATGCGTGTATTTGTATTCGGGAGAATCCTGATCGAGATTGATGCCGGGGAGTCCCGCGAGGATGAACGAGGCGGTGTCGGTTTCGATTTCGATTTTGTCGGAGACTTTAATGTCGCGAATATTTTCGAGGGAGTCCGCGAACGGCTGAAAAGATTCGACGAGGTCGGAGCGACCGCCAAGTTGAAACTCCTTGATGGGCCCCTGGCCGTTGTCGAGAATGATGGCCGCGAGATGGTTTTGCATTTCGGCGGCGTGCTGTTTCACATAAGCGAGCGAACCGAGCAGTCCCTGCTCTTCTCCGGTGAAGAGGACGAAGCGAATGGTGCGGCGCGGGCGAACTCCACTTTTGACGATGGCATCAGCGGCGGCGAGCACGGCCGCGACACCGAACCCGTTGTCGGTGGTGCCTTCGCTGAGATCCCAGGAATCGAGGTGCGCACCGAGGACAACAATTTGTTCGGGATGTTCGCGGCCGGGAATTTCTCCGAGAACATTGGCGCTTTCGACGGGGCCGCTGGTGAACTGGTTCTGCACGTTGAGATGAACGCGAACCGTGTCTCCCGCAAGGAGGTAGCGTTCGAGCTGGCCCTGATCTTCGCGGGGGAGTTCGGCGAAGGGGATGGCGAAGTCCGCGCTGAAACCGAGAATGCCGGTGTGGACGAGACCGAGCCCTTCGGGCTTGAAGCCATAGTCGCCGGTAAGGACGGCGAGGGCTCCCGATTTCTGGGCAGCGCGTAGGAATTCGCCAATCTGGCCGAAGATGATCCCGATATTGAGGTTGGATTTC
The DNA here is from genome assembly GCA_035518915.1 of Candidatus Eiseniibacteriota bacterium. GTDB lineage: Bacteria > Acidobacteriota > Terriglobia > Acidiferrales > UBA7541 > Acidiferrum. The sequence goes on along the minus strand of DATIXE010000008.1, from coordinate 66,912 downwards.
GGTCTGCCTTGCGCCCAGAGGAAAACAATTTTGCCGCGGTAGGTCTTGGCGTTCTTGATGGCCTCTTCCAGGTCGAAAACGTTGGCGGGGAGAAGTTCGCCGTCGACGCCGCCGGGAGGCGTGGAGCCGGTCCAGCCCATGGCGGCCGGGTTGAGCTTGCGAGGAGTGGGAGCGAGGATGGAAGCTTCGGCGACGCCGCGCGTCCAGCCTTTCCAGACGGGATAGTTTTCGGTGTGAACGTTTTGGAGGCCGATGGATTTCATTTGGGCGATGCCCCATTCTTCGGCTTTGTGGTCTTGAGGAGAGCCGGTGAGGCGCGGGCCGATGTCGTCGCTGAGTTCCGTGAGGAACTGGAAGGCGCGAGTGTTCATGGCGGCGTTGCCGGCGATCTGGACAAGGGCGGATTGCGTGGCGTCGTTGGGAGGCGGGGCCGGAGCCGCGAGGACGGAGTTGGCGACAAAAAGGATGGAGGCCAAGACGAGTTGGCGAAGAGTCATGCGGTGCGTCTCCCGGGAATTGCGGTGATGAGGCAAACCAGCACTTTAACATGGTATTAGACGCGGATTGGGAGCTGGGGGGAGCCGTCGGCAGAAGAAGAAAGAAGCAGGACGAGGATTAATGCAGAGGGCACAGAGAAGAACTGCGCCGGCCGGAAGACTGGCCACGACAGGCGGTCGCTGCGGCTCGCGGCAGGCCGGGCAAGCTCGGCCAATAACCGCAAGAAGGCGGCATAAAGGCGCACCGGCATTTTCATGGGGGTACCCGGAGTGAAACGCGAAGAGACGGCGAGGTTTACGGTGAAGTGGTGGGTACTTACACTGACAGCGTGAGATTCCACGGACGGAAATGGATGGCGATTGGGTGTCTGTCGGCCTGGATAGGCGTGTTGACGGTGGCGCAAGAGCCGGTGAAAGAGCCGCCAAAGAGTCCGGATAAGCCTGCGAACGCGGTTCCACAAGAAGCGAAAACCGAAAAACCAAAAGCAGCGAAAGCGGAAGAGAAGACGGCGCCGCCGTTCGTGATCCAACTGCTGGAGACGCACGTGCGGTTTGAGGCGAACGGTGATTCGCGCAAGGACGTACACACGATCGTCGCGATCAATGATTTGGGCGGAGCGCGGCAGTTTGCACGGCTGGGATTCGATTACAACCGGGCGTTTCAGGCGGTGGAGATTCCGCTGGTGAAGGTTACGCACGCGAATGGCGGAACGAGCGAGATCTTGCCGAGCGCGATTGTGGATGTGCCGAATCCGGCGGTGGAGAAATTTTCCGCGTACCAAGACGTGCGGGTAAAGACGGTGCGGATTCTGGGATTGCAGGGGGGCGACACGCTGGAGTACCGCGTGATCACAACGACGACGAAGCCGCCACTGGCGCCGGACTTTTGGCTGGAGCATACGTTTGACCGCGCAGGGATTGTGTTGCACGAGGTTTACGTGGTTTCGGTACCCGCCGGAAAGGCACAAGTGCGGGTGAATCAAGAGGCTCCGGCGACCCTAGAAAGAACCAAAGGCGAGGAAACGTATCACTGGGATGTGAAAGCGGGGGAATTGAAGGCATCGAAAGGCGCCGAAGGTGGAAGCGATATCACGCTGACGAGTTTTGTTTCATGGGATCAACTTGCGAAGCAGTTGAGCAGAGTCTTGCTCACGGGATTCAATGCGAAGAGCTTTGAGGATGCCGTAACTCTGAACCCCAAGAAAGCACCCGCGACGCCAGAATCCTTGTACCGTGACGTTTCCGTGAATGTGCGAACAGTGGATTTGCCTTTCGAACTGGGGCTCAATCCCGTGCGAGACCCGGCACAAATTCTGGCGGCCAAGTGCGGCACGGCCCTGGATAAGGTCCGGCTGCTTGATTTCTTGATGGCGCAAACGAAAGAAAAGAGCGCGCTCGTGATGTACAGCGATGAGCTAGACCTGGAGTCCGAATTGCCCAGCCCGAGCCGGCTCAGGGGAGTGCTGCTGAAAGTGAAACTGGGATCGAAGGAATATTTTTTGGATCCTGGGCTTGAGGTTGCGCCCTTCGGAGCGCTCCCCGCAAAAATTCGCGGACGGAAGGCGTTGGTGCTCGAGGGAGCCACTGGAAGCGGAGGTGAGCGCTTCCTTCGAATTCCGACCGAGCTGCCATTCGACTCATCACAACGGGTCGAGGTGAACGCCTCGATCGCACAAGACGGGACGTTGAAGGCGAAGGTGAAGTATGCAATGCGCGGGGACAATGAGTTGTTATTGCGGGAGGCGTTTCATCAGGCGCCGAAGGAGCAGTGGAACGAAGTGGCGGGGTTGCTGGCGCTTTCGGATGGATTTCGCGGGCACATCGAGAGCGTGAAGACTTCGGATCCGATGGAAACGGAAAAGCCGTTTGAGGTGGAATACGAAATTACGCAGCCAAAGTTCGTGGACTGGCGGAAAAAGCCCGTGCGCATTCCGGCGCTACTGCCGCAAATCGCGCTGCCGGACGGCCCGGCGAAGGCGGGGGCGAACATCGATCTGGGAACGCCACTGGACGTGGACACGCAGATGACGCTGCAATTGCCGGAGGGGACGCAGGTGCAGTCGCCGCCGGGTACGAGGGTGGAGCGGGACTATGCGACGTATGCGTCGAAGTATGAAGGTCATTTGAACCGGGTGACCGCGACACGACACATTCAGTTTATGATGCGGGAGATTCCGGGAGAACGCGCGGCGGATTACGGGGCGTTTGTGAGGGCCGTGCAACTGGATCAGGCGCAGGGGATGGTGTTGTTTGCAGCGGAGAAGACCGAGAAGAAATGAAACCGGTGCTCCGTTCCGGTGAGCGGAGTTGAAGCCAAGGGGTAGCCAAGGCCCCTCCGCCGCGCGACGGCAAAAAGCGCCGCTGCTCCGGTCGGGATGACAGAAAAAAACACCAGCCCGTCGAAGGCAGAGTCCACGCACAGCAAAACCTGCCGCCTCAATGGCGGAGGTCTGGATACCCAGGTATTTGGACGCGGAATTCACAGACAAGAGCACCTGTGCAACGTTTCTTGCTGATTACCGATCGCTGATTGCTCATGAGGCTGGAGAGTAAGAAGGCGGCGTAAAGCGGCCCCAGACCGCACGAACAGAGCGGCCGCGTTCACAGTTGAAATCGAAGAGCACGGCCAGGAATGGCTGTGCCACATTTCCTGCCGATGACTGTTTGCTGATCACCGATTGCCGGAATCAGAGTTCGAGGACTTCCTTTTCCTTGGAGGCGGAGAGGTCTTCAATTTTTTTGGTTTCGGAGTGGGAGAGCTTGTCGAGTTCGTCGAGGGAGCGCTTCTGCTCGTCCTGGCTGATCTTTTTGTCTTTCTCGAGCTTGTCGATGGCTTCCTTGATATCGCGGCGGATGTTGCGGACGGCGGTGCGATGATTTTCGAGGGCCTTGTGAATCTGCTTAACGAGTTCCTTGCGGCGTTCGCCGGTGGGGGAAGGAATCGGGACGCGCACGACTTTGCCGTCGGTGTTGGGATTGAGCCCGAGGTCGGAAGAGCGAATGGCCTTGTCAATCAGCGGGACGGCGCTGGGGTCCCAGGGAGCGATGAGCAGGGTGCTGGCGTCGGGAATGGTGATGTTGCCGAGCTGGTTCACGGGCATGGGTGTGCCGTGATAGTCCACGCGTACGTGCTCGAGAATCGCAGCGTTGGCGCGGCCGGTGCGGATGGTGGAGAGCTCCTTGCGGAAATCCTCGACGGCCTTTTCCATGCGAGTTTTCGCGGCGGCGAAGGCGTCCTTGGTGGTGGCGATTGTGGTCATGAGTGAGAGTCCTTGATTGAGAATAGTCCGTTGCAATGAGCGGATATCGGATAGGAGATATCGGAAATCAGATATCAGAGAGGAGCGCTTCCTGTTCGATGATCCCGGGTCAGCCGGAACGATGGCTGGCGTTTTGCGCAGTGCCCCTGAGCGCAAGGAACATATTGCGGCAAATGGGGAGGGAATTACAACGGGACGCGGGAAGAAGCAGAAATTTACCACAGAGGCCACAGAGAGCCGCGGAGGGCCTGGAGACCTGTGGGCGGTGATGGACGGGAGATGATCGAAACAGTTTGGAGGCACGGAGGAGATCGTAAAGACGGGAGCAGGCTCCCACACTCCAAATGGGGGTGGGCCGGTCCACAAAACCGGCCACTACATTAGGGACACGGAAAAGTCGCCTGCTGCGAGCGGGGTCAGGCGGGGGTGACGGTGGAGCCGACGCGTTCGCCGAGGACGACGCGGTGAATGTTGCCGACGTTGTTCATGTTGAAGACGACGATCGGCATGCCGTTGTCCATGCAGAGCGAGATGGCGGTGGAGTCCATGACTTTGAGGTTCTGGTGGAGGACTTCGCGATAGGTGATTTCGGCGAAAAATTTGGCGCCGCTGACTTTTTCGGGGTCGGCGTCGTAGATGCCATCGACGCGGGTGGCCTTGAGGATGACGTCGGCTTTGATCTCCATAGCGCGGAGAGCGGCGGCGGTGTCCGTGGAGAAATAGGGATTACCGGTGCCGGCGGCGAAGATGACAACGCGGCCTTTTTCGAGATGGCGGGTGGCGCGGCGGCGGATGAAGGGTTCGCAGACCTGGTGCATTTCGATGGCGCTTTGCACGCGGGTGTGAACGCCGAGCTTTTCGAGGGCGTCCTGGAGGGCGAGGGCGTTTAGGACGGTGGCAAGCATGCCCATGTAATCGCCGGTGGCGCGATCGATTTCAAAGCCACGCTGGCGGGCGCCGCGGAAAATATTGCCGCCACCGACCATGATCGCGATCTGGACGCCGAGCTTGTGGACCTCGCGGAGTTCCTGGGCGATGGCGTAGATGGTCTGGCCGTCGATGCCGAAGCCATGCTGGCCCTGGAAGGATTCGCCGGAGAGTTTGAGGAGAATGCGACGGTAGGCCGGGCGTTTTTTGGAGGACTTTTTCAGCGCTTTCGTGGCCATGGGGCTCCGATCGAGAGAATGGAAGCTGAGGAATTGTAGCAAAAGAGGGTGACCCGTGGACTGCATTTGGCGTCCGCAAAAGCGAGGAAGGGCCTTCAGGCACAAGAAGGCGTTCCCAGGTCTGGCGAAGGAGATTCCAGGTTAAATTTTAACCGATGCCAGGTTGAATTTTTACCGCTTGCGGATTTGCAGGAACCTCGGATCCGGGAAACGGCCTTCCCTAGCGATAACTCCTTTTCATGCATTGGCGTCAGGGGCCTTGTGGCTCAACACGGTTTGGAGTAATACATGCTCTCCAAGAGTTTGCTGTGAGGCATCCTTTTCAAGCGAAGGAGAAATGACATGGCAATTCAAAAGAAATCGTTGAAGCAAGAGGGAAAGAAGCTGAACCAGAAACCGCAAGGTACGGTAAAAAAGGCCAAGATTGCCCGCCCCACGAAGATTGAGAGTTTGAGGCTCTTGCGTCCCGGAGATCCGATCTGAAGGGGCACGGCACTGCTTAGACAGATCTCCCGCCGGCGTTCCCGAGGTTTCGGGAAGGATGTGGAATTTGCCTTCCGGCGGCACTCGCGAAACATAGCCGTGCCGAGGAAAGGCGCAGCCTGGCGGGGCCACCGCCCGGCGCCAAAAAAGAACCGCGCCCTACGAGGAGGGCGCGGTGCATTTTGTTTGGCCAACCGCGAGCGATCTCAGGACTGCGGCGGGAGCGGCGCGGGGCCACCGGCGAGCTGATTGGGGACTTCGCCGACCTTGAAGCGGGCGAAGCGGCGGATGGCGATATTCTCGCCTAGCTTGGCAATGGCCTGGGTGATCTTCTCGCCGATGGTGACGGTTTCGTCCTTGATGAAGTGCTGTTCGTAGAGGCAGGTATCCTCGTAGAACTTCTCCATTTTGCCCTGAACGATCTTCTGGATGACCTGCTCGGGCTTGCCCGTGGCCCGGGCCTGGGCGGTGTAGATTTCGCGCTCGTTTTCGAGCATTTCGGGGGTGACGTCCTCGCGGCGGATGTAGCGGGGATCCACGGCGGCGATGTGCATGGCGACGTCGTGGCAAAGCTGCTGGAAGGCATCGGTGCGAGCGACGAAATCGCTTTCGCAATTGATTTCAACGATCACGCCGATTTTTCCCCCCGCGTGGATATAGTGGCCGATGAGGCCTTCGGTGGCCTCGCGCGTGGCCTTCTTGGCCGCGGCGGCCTGGCCTTTCTTGCGGAGGACATCAACGGCCTTCTGGATGTCGCCATTGGCCTCGACGAGCGCGGCGCGGCAATCGCTGAAGCCGGCGTTGGTGAGTTCGCGGAGTTCCTTGACGAGCTTGGCTGGGATTTCCATGACTGGTTTTGAGGTACTCATCCTTTTTTAGTTCGAAGTTGAAAGTTTAAAGTCAGAGCTAAAACCCTAAAACGGTAACTTGGAACTTCCTTTCTGCAAGAGCGCCCGTTTCAAACCCTTCGGCCGGGCACCCTTCCAAACTCAGAGCAAGCAGCGGCCGCAACAAAACCCTGGAAAAAGCGCCGGTTTAAAGACCGGCCACTACAAGGACCTTTCGTTCGGCGGCCCGCCGGGGACCCTTGGACTTCGCCCCGGAGAGAAGAAGGTAAATTCAAAATTCGTTGCGCCCAATTGGGCCCGGGCGTTTCGTACAAAAAGGGCCCGGTCTGGGAAAATTCTCAGCACCGGGCCTACGAATCACGAGTACGCCCTTGGCTCCGGGGAACCGGCGGAAAATCGGGCAAGACGACGAAAACCGGGGAAAAGCACCGGTCCATCGCCCAACCACTGCGGCCGCTCACCTACAATCGAGGCGAACCGGGCAAGCGCGGCCGGTACAAAAACCTAGCGGACTTCCTCGTCGGGAGGAACGGTGGTTTGCGCCGCCTCGATAAAGGCTTCCGTACCTTCGGTACCTTCGACGAAATCGCCTTCCTGCTTTTCGTACTGCTCGTAGGCGCTGGTGTCCACGTATTCCGGTCCGGCTTCGATGGCGGCCTGATCGGCGGCTGCCTTCTGGTCGGCGACCTGGGACTGCTCGTAGAGCGCGCGGCCTTCGGCGACGGAGTCGGCGATTTTGGTGGTGAACAGGCGGATGGCGCGAAGCGCGTCATCGTTGCCGGGGATGATCCAGTCCACCATGTCGGGATCACAGTTGGTGTCCACGACGGAGACGACGGGGATGCCCATGCGGCGGGCTTCCTTGACGGCGATCTCCTCTGCATTCGAGTCAATTACAAACATGATGTCGGGGAGCTGGCTCATGTTCTCGATGCCTTCGAGGTTCTGGTGCAGGTGCTTCATCTCGCGATCGAGGCGAGCGCGCTCTTTCTTGGAGAGCTGCGCCATGCGGCCGTCTTCGGTCATGGCCTTGAGGAGCTTGAGGCGCTTGATGGATTTCTGGAGCGTGGCCCAATTGGTAAGGGTGCCACCCAGCCAGCGGTGATTGACGAAGAACGCGCTGCAGCGCTTGGCCTCTTCGGCGATGGCTTCCTGGGCTTGCCGCTTGGTACCGACGAAAAGAACGGTGCGACCCTGCGCGGAAATGTCGCCGACGAAGCGGGAAGCTTCGCGGAACATTTTGAGAGTCTTCTGCAGGTCGATGATGTGAATGCCATTGCGCTCCCCGAAGATGTATTCCTTCATCTTGGGATTCCAACGGCGCGTCTGGTGACCGAAGTGAACGCCGGCCTCCAGCAGCTCCTTCATGGTGATTTCAACAGCCACATTTCCTCCTAAGTAGACAGCTGCTTATCGTTTGTTCTCACCGAAAGAGCACAGCCAAGAATGGCTGTGCCACGGGAGAGCAGCCGCAGCAGCCTCTTGCCGGCGTCTTGCCGGCCGTGATCTTGGCGGAGTGGCTTGCGCCGCACCGCCAGAGGTCATAAAGCGCCCGCCTCAGAAGGCGGCCGCTACAAAGTCCACCGGATACTTAACGCTTGGTGAACTGGAAGCGCTTGCGCGCGCCCTTCTGCCCGTACTTCTTGCGTTCCTTCATACGGGAGTCGCGCGTCAGAAATCCGTTCTTGCGCAGAGCCGGGCGAAGTTCGGGGTTAAAGCGGATGATCGCGCGGGACAAGCCCATGCGCACCGCACCGGACTGTCCGCCAACGCCGCCGCCGTTGGCGGTGGCGACCACGTCAATCTGGTCGGTCAGGCTAGTGAACTTGAGCGGCTCGATGGCGTCGTGCAGCCACGCGTGATTCGGGAAATACGATTCGACCGTGCGGCCGTTGACGGTGAATTTGCCGGTGCCGGGCCGGACGAAGACGCGTGCGATGGATTCCTTGCGGCGTCCCGTTCCATGGAACCAGACCTTGCTGCCCACTGCGGGTGTTTCAATAGTACTCAAAGCTCCTCCTCGAAATCATTTTGACGAGACGGGTCCTGCCACTCTCGTCGAAATCCATGCCCGGTTGAATCCCTGCTAAGGCACCACTTAGAAGGAACTGCAACGTGCAGAAGATCGTGTGCGCGCCGGGCGGGCAATGGTCTGCCGGGCCGGGCAAGTCCCGCCCCTACAAACCGGGACAGGCCGCGGAAACCAAACTCTAGACGGCGACGGCTTGCGGCTTCTGGCCGGCGTGCCGCGCAAGACCAGCGGCATCGCGATAGACGCGCAATTTCTTGGCGCGGCGCGCGCGAAGCTTATTCTTGGGCAACATGCCGACGATGGCTTCGCGAACGACCCATTCGGGGCGCGATTCGCGAACCCGCTTGGCCGGAACTTCCTTGAGGCCACCGGGATACCCGCTGTGCGAGTAATACATCTTCTGCTCGACCTTGTTGCCGGTCATCTTGATCAGATTGGCGTTGATGACCACGACGTGATCACCGGAATCGAGATACGGCGTAAAGCTGGGCTTATCCTTGCCGATCAGCAGGCGAGCCACTTTGGTGGCGAGACGGCCGAGTACCTGATCTTTCGCGTCCACGACATACCACTGAGCGCCCAATTTGAGGGCCTCAGCTTCTTCTCCCTTGGCTACATACGTCCTCATCGAAACAGTCACACCTTTCCCTGTAAAGACAAAACCCAAGTTTAGGGGGTGCGGGGGGAATTGTCAACGAAACACATGGGCGGGGGCCCGGAAGACTTCGGTAAGTGCCGGAGGTTGTGGATGTTGCATGAGCAAATTGTGCACAGGCGGGCGGAGAAATCCCAGGACGTATGGAAACGCAACCTATACTGAGGGTGGTTGCGCGACTCGCTCAAGCAGGAACGAAGCGCGCGCAGGCAGTCCATCGCGCACTGATTGGAACTCGGAAACTCGGAGAAGGCCGTGACCCGCTGAAAAGTGCACCGGCAACACGTGTGCAAAGAACGCAGGTGACAGGCCGCAAAGGGCGGCGCACCGGAGACGCGAACGCGCTTGTCCTGTTTCGCGGATGGCGAGCACTGCCAAGAAGGCAGGAGAAAAATTCATGGCCGAGCAGTTGAGACCCTATTCGGAGGCGGTCAAGCTGGCGTGGCGGCTTGCGGCGGAGGAAGCCGTGCTCGCCGGGCAGCCGCAGATCGCGCCGATTCACGTTCTGCTGGGAATCTGCGGGGTAGAACGCGTAATCCGCGAAGAAGCGTGGGAGCGCTACGCGGTGCCGATGAGCCGAATCGGAAGCGTGAAGGACGACTGGGGTGAATTGCATAGTGCGGCGGAAATCGCCGGACTGGATGTGGTGCGCTTGCGGCGGGAGGTACGCGCGAGCCAGCCGCAGAATTCGTTGGTGCTGCCGACGAATCATGTGGCGAAGCGCTCGGCCGCGGCGCGAACGGTGTTTGAAGGGGCGGAAGAGAAGGCGGTGCAAAGCGGGCACGCGCTGGCGAGCTTGAAGGATTTGTGGATGGCGCTGCTTCCGGCGGTGGTGGACAATGACGCGGCGATACCGAAGCACTTCAGCGGAGAGCTGCACAAGATGATGGGGGTGACCGCGCCTCCGCCGGTTTCGGGGGTGACGCTGCTGCTGGACGCGTCGCGGATGCCGGCGAATGCGGCGCTGAAAGACCTGAAGACATCGCCACGGGAGACGCTGTTCTACGATCTGCCGCTGCAGATGGGGTCCGCGCCGAACTATCAGGCGATGCTGGATTGCGCGGTGAGTTCCCTGCTGAAATTTTTCCCCGAGGCGGACCATGGCGTGATGCTGCTGCGCGACCGGGGATCGAACCAGCTTTTGCTGCAGGCGCATGTGCCGACCGGGCAACCCTCGGCGAGCATGGAGCTGGCGGAGCATGTGCTGGAGCAAAACGCGGCGGTGATCTGGAATCCCGCGGCGGCGGTTTCGGGCGATATCGGAGCGCGCAGCCTGATCGGGATGCAGACGAGCTGCGCGATGTACGCGCCGCTGACGTGGCAGAACGAGCGGGTGGGCGTGCTGTGCGTGGACACGCGGAAGCCGGGGTGCGTGTTTGGTCCCGAGGACCTGCGACTGTTCATTGCGATCGCGCATCACGTGGCGCTGGCGATCCATTCGCAGCGGCAGACGCACGAATTGCAAACGCAAAACCTGCTGCTGCAACGCCTGCTGACGCATTTCTCGCCAAAGGTACGGCAACAACTGCTGGAGCGCGCAGGGCGCGGGCGGCTGAAGCTGGGCGGCGAGCGGTCCGAAGTGAGCATTCTGTTTTCGGATATTCGCGGGTTCACCAAAATGAGCGCGGGAATGGAACCCGACGAAGTGGTGGAGATGCTGAACCATTATTTCGCGGCACTGGTGGAGGCGATTTTCCGGTGCGAAGGGACAGTGGACAAGTTTATCGGCGACGCGATCCTGGCGGTGTTCGGCAGTCCGGACGCCGATCCGGAGCAACACCGGCACGCGCTGCACGCGGCGCTGGCGATGCAGGAAGGCGCGCAAAAATTGAACGCGGAACGCAAAGCGCGCGGCTTGCCGGTATGCGAGATCGGCATCGGGGTGCATGCGGGAGAAGTGCTGCACGGATTCGTTGGGACGCAGGACCGACTGGAGTACACGGTGATTGGGGACGCGGTGAACCGCGCGTCGCGATTCTGCTCGGCGGCTGGCGCGAACGAAATTATTGTAAGCTCGGAATTTTTGAAGCACGTGTGGCGCGACGTGGAAGTGGAGGCGCGCGAGGTGCCGACGAAGCATGAGGGAACGTGGGCGGCGTTTCGCGTGGTGAAGTTGAAAGACGGGCGGTAGCTCAAGAACCGGCCGCGGCCGTCGAGGCTTTGCGAGCGATGAGGAGGTAGCCGTGCTGCTGCGCTTCCTTGGCGACGGCGTAGAGTTCAGCCTCGCGAGCCGCGCCGGAGAGCGCCTCCCCTCGCGCGAGTTCAGCTTCGAGGGCGATTTGTAAGAGATTCGCCTTTCTCATGGACCTTTCGACAGTTCGTAATTGGGCGATCGCGGCCGGCGAAGGTCTAGACGCGTTTTCCACGACGGCCTGCTGGATCTGGAAAATCGCGCGCAAACTTGGGTCCTGAACTTCGGGCATGCGCGCCGCCGCCTGGCGAATTTGTTCGACGGAATTTTGGGGCTGATGCTGGCCGAGGTATGCCTGCGCCAGAATACAGCGAATGAGAAGTTCGCCGTTGGGGTCTTTCTGTGGAAGGAAGGTTTGCAAAGCCGACTGCGCGTAGGTTTCCGCGGCGGCGAAGTCGCGTTTCTGAACCGAAAGATCGGCCAGCGAGGCTTGTGTGTAAGCCACGTCGGATTTCGCGCCGAGATCGAGCTGCCCCTGAAGTGCGAATTGATACTCGCGTTCCGCGCCGGGGAGAACGTCGGAGGCAAGGAGGACGTCGCCCAGGGCCTGATGCGCCCGGGCCTGGCCGGTCTTATCGCCGGCCTCGGTCAGGAGGTGCAGAGACTCTTCGCAATTTGGTTTCGCGGCTGAGACGTCGCCGGTGGCGACCAAGGTTTGGCAAAGATTGAGGGCCGCTCCGGAGAGATTGGATTTGTCGCCCACGCTGCGAGCCTCTTCAACAACTTCGCGAAGAAGCCGGATCTCCTCGGGAACTTGTCCGAGTGCGCCGACCGAGACAGCAAGGCCTTGCTTTGCCTGAAGCAAATCGTTGTTAATGCCAGTGCGTTCCTGAGAGATCCGAATACTTTGTTCGTAGAGTTTTTTGGCGTTGCCGAAATCTCCCCTGGAATTCAGGATGTTGCCGAGATTCAGCAGGGCCCCGGCCTGATCGCGCATGTCGCCAATGCGCGAAGCAAGGGCCAAGGCTTCGGAATAGAGGGGCTCGGCTTTGTCGTACTCACCGTGATTGTAGTAACCATTAGCAACTTCGTTCTGGGCGCGAGCGGTGCCGAGGTCGTCTCCCACTTTACGATTGAGTTCAACCGCGTCGGCGCAGACCTGAGCGGCTTCCGAGACTTTTCCGAGATCGAGGAGAGCCTGGCATTGCGCAATTTCGGCACGCGCTTGCAACAAGCCCGCGCCGAGCGACTTGGCGATCTCCACGGCGGAAGCGGCGGCCTGCAAACGCGCGGAGGGGTTGCCGAGGCGATCCTGCACTTCCGCAATGGCCAACAGGATTTCGGCTTTCAGAATTTGGCCGGGAGGATTCATGCCTTGCAGCTTCTGGAGGGTACGCAGAGCATCCGGGTAATGTTTTCCCGAAAGCTGGCTCTCGGCGAGTAACAAGGCGTACGGATATTTTTCCGGACTCTTGGTCCAGAGGGAGTTATAGAGGCTCGCCGCCTGGTCCCACTGGCCCGCGTAGCCGAAATAACGCGCGCTGATGAGGGAATTCTTTTCGCCGGAGAGAAGGTTAGCGAGATCCATCGCGCGCTTGGCTTCCGCACGGGCGTTGGATTCATAGCCGAGCTTCCACCAGGCTTCGGCAAGAGCGCTGCGGATCTCGGCGTTTTGCGGGTCGGCCTGGACGGCAGCCTGGAAGGCGTCTTTAGCCTGTTCGTATTGGAAGTTTTGCAGATGCGTGAGGCCTTCCGCGTAATCGCGCGAGGCTTCTTCGTTTGCGGGCAATGCGTGCTCGGCACTGCGCTCGTCCGCGGGGGAAAGCGAGACTCCAAGCTTTTTGCGAAGATCCGCCCCCGCGACGGTGACAACGTCCACGCGATTTTCTTCGCCGAGACGTTTCGTGATGCTGCCGAGGCTGCGATCCGTTTTTGTGTCCACCAGGCGAATGTTCCACAAGATTCTCCGGTGGGGCGATGAGCCTTCGACGGTGAAAGTGCCGAAAACGGCGTAGCGACAGCCTAAATCGTAGAGTTTCGCAAGGTCGGTCTTCGCCGGCTCTTCCGGCATCTTGCGGGCATCGGGATAGTTCCAGGCGGGTTCGACGGCGTCGGGGCCAAGGTAGCGGATTTGCGTGACGTCCAGGGTAGTGCCGAGATTGGTGCGGAATTCATTGCCCCAGGAATCGATGTTCGGATCGCCGGACATGTTCTTGAAGCCGAGGACGGCGACGGTCGGCAAGCGATGCGGAGAGAAGAGATTGGGGAAGGCAATTCCGATGACGATGCCAATCGCGGCGACAAGCAGGAGGCCGATGGTAGAAAAAAGCATGCGGCGGCGCCGGCGAGAAGCGGCTTCGGCAAGACGTCGCGCTTTTACCTCGCTGTCGAGGGCTTCTTCGACTTCTTCGACGGTTTGAAAGCGCGCGGCGGGATCGCGTTCGAGACATTTGACGATGGTGCGAGACCAGCCTTCATCGAGATCGGGGACCAGGGATTTGGGCGGAGGAGGAACCTCCTGGAGTCGCTTGTAGGCCAGCGCGCGCCAATTCTCGGCGGAGAACGGGAGCTTGCCGGTAACCATCAGGAAGAGAACAATACCGAGCGCATAAATGTCGGTGGCGGGAGTGATGGCGTTGCCGGTGACCTGCTCGGGAGCCATGAACGCCGGAGTGCCAAGCATTTCGCCGGAACCGGTGACCGAAAACTCCGCCGGATCAAGAGAATGCGCGAGGCCGAAATCGGTGATGACCGCGCGAAGAGGTGGCGCAGCAGAAGGGTTGGGGACGAGCAAGACATTGCTGGGCTTGAAGTCGCGATGAACGACGCCGGCCTGGTGGGCGGCAGAAAGTCCGGCGAGCATCTGGCGGACGAGCGGAGAGGCTTCGGCAGGTGAAAGCTTGCCTTTTTGCGTGAGGAAATGATCAAGCGTCTGGCCGCGGAGAAATTCCATGCTGACGACAAGCACGTCGGATTCGCCAGGCTTGGTGGCTTCGTGACGGAAAAGATCGTAAGTACGGCAGACGTTGAGATGCGTGACACGCTTGGCGACGACGATTTCCTGGCGGAATCGCTCGAGAGCCTGCACGTCGGCGAGCAGGACGGAGCGAACGGATTTCAGAGCGACCTTGTGTTTCAGTTCGATGTCGAGGGCTTCATAAACTTCCCCCATACCGCCATGGGCGATGAAACGTTCGATGCGGAAGCGCTTGGCGATGCGGTCCCCGGGAGCAAAAGCGGACGGTGAAGCGGCGGAGTGAGCCGGGCGGACACCGGTGGGCTTGGTTTCGGGGCCTGCATCGGAGGTGCGAGAGTCGAGGGTCTGCTCGCTGGGATCGTCTTGGGGAGGCTTGAACGGAGGATCGTCCATTGGCGGGGCGCCGGTTCGTGGGGGGATTATGCCACAAGGGGACTGGAAAAAGCGGGGGTTACAAGGATTGGGGCGGTGGGAGGCGAGCCTGGGTAGTTGCAACAGCAACCCGATGATTTGGGCAAAAGTGTGCAACATTTTTCCCAGTGGATCGGGGTGGATTCTATAGAGCTGAGGAGCCCCATTTTTCAGTGGTTCACTGAAAAACAACTTGACGAGCTGTTGGTATTTTGAAAGACTTCTGGCCCTAAGTCCCCCTTTGTGCGCAGTTCCGCCTGGAAGCCGTGAGGTGCAAAATGCGATTGAAACGTGCATGGATCCCAATCCTAAGCGTGGTGAGCCTCTGCCTGGCGGGGGCGCAAGTCAGCCAGGGAACATCCTATGTGCGCGGATATGTTAGGCCGTCCGGGGATGGCGGAACTTGCGTGGACTTGAGTGTAGGTCCGTGCGTGAATGGCAATGGCAGCTCTCTGACCTTTGCTGTCGATGCCAGCGCTCCGGTGACCTACCAAGTCATTTTCTTAACGGACATTGAACCTGGCACGGAAATCGGATTCACCTTCTCAGGAGGGGTCCCCGTGGACGACGCGAATTCCACATTTTCGGTCCTCCCATGCGCGCATCGAAACGATGGGGCCCTGGTAAACCAACCCGGCATTTACGATACATCCGACACACTTTTGACAACGAATTGCACCGATTTGGGTGACTATAATCTTAACCCAGATAACAGCAATAGCCTCGGCCAAAACGATCCTGCCTTTACAGATCCGTCGAATTTCATCACCGAAGAAATATGTCCGGCCGGTACTCCTGGCGATACGGTTTGTTACACGTTTAGTGGAGCCGGTCTTCCTTCAGAGTGGGGGTTCGTCGAGGCAAGCAGCGGCCCGGAATTCGTATCGGCCGAAGTAATTTCTTCCACGACCCCAACGCCGGAGCCGGCGTCGCTGTCGCTGCTGGCGATCGGGCTGGCGGGGCTGGGAGTGATCCGACGGAAGCGCGCAGCGTAGGTCCCAAATCCAACATGGTTTTGAACGCGGGGCGAAGCGATGCGCCCCGCGTATTTTTTTGGAGTTAACTTTTCCTGGTGTTACCTCGGGCGAACGAATAAATATTTCTCCGTTGCGGGGACGAAGTTCCTTCATTAACATACGGGCAGAAATTGGCGGGGCATGACACGGCCAACCGTGTATGGCGTACCTCGCTGCAAGGAGCCAGCCCATGTTGCTTCCACGCAGTTGTCGAATGGCCCTCGGAATGTTGACGGCGGTGGTGTTCGCTGTGCCCGCGGTGGCACAGACCGCCGCAACGGCGCCCACGGGTCCAAAGAAAAGAGTTGCGGTAATGGATTTCGATTACGGAACGGTGCGAACCACGGTGCAACAGATTTTCGGATCGGACCAGGACGTCGGCAAGGGGATTTCCGACATGCTGGTGGAAAAACTGGTGAACGGCGGCCAGTATTCGGTGATCGAGAGAAACGCACTGGATAAAATCCTGAAGGAGCAAAACTTTTCGAACAGCGACCGGGCGGATTCCTCGACGGCGGCAAAGATCGGGGCGGTGCTTGGCGTTGACGCCATCATCATCGGATCGATTACGCAGTTCGGCAGGGACGACCAGCACACGAACGTGGGCGGCGGTGGCTACGGACTGGGGCGGTTCGGGCTGGGCGGCGTGGGCACCAGCAAATCGAAAGCGGTGGTAGCGATCAGCGCGCGCATCATCAATACGTCGACAGCGGAAATCATGGCCGCGGTGACGGGCAAAGGCGAATCCACGCGGAGCGACACAAAACTGATCGGGGGAGGAGGCGGCTGGACAGGCGGGGGAGGAGGCGGCCTGGACATGGGCAGCAGCAACTTTGCTAGCACGATCCTGGGTGAAGCCGTGCGGCAGGCGGTGGACAGCACGGCGGAACAACTGGACTCCGATTCCGGCAAAGTGGTGGCAGTGAAGATTGCCGTGAGCGGCCTGGTGGCGGACGTTTCCGGAAACACGCTGATTCTGGACGTCGGCAAGAAGGCGGGCGTGCATATGGGCGATAAGTTGGAGATCAGCCGGCAGGTGCGCGTGGTGAAAGACCCGAAGACCGGCAAAGTGCTGAAAGAAATTACCGACAAGCTGGGCGACGCGACGGTGACGGAAGTGGACGATGATTCGTCGACGGCGACCTTCAGCGGAGCCACGGCACCGAAGGTGGGAGACGTGGTGAAGAATAGTCCGTAGGCGAGCACGAAAAACCGAAAATAGAAAGCCCGAAGTCCAAATTGACGAACGCATATCCGATGCGAAGAGTACCGGCGAGTCCGGGGAGGAGGTTCCCCGGACTCGTTCTATTTTCGGGCGGATGATTGGTGTATTCTCAAGGGAATTTGAGGGTCCTGCCTGGAGGCGTCGATGACTGCCGAGTTCACCGTTGGTCAACATGTAGGCGACTACGAGGTGCTGTCCATCCTGGGATTGGGCGGGATGGGCAAGGTGTACAAGGTGCGCAACGTGATTTCGGACCGCACGGAAGCGATGAAGGTGCTGTTGCCGGACCTGACTTCGCACCAGAGCCTTGCGGACCGGTTCCTGCGGGAGATTCGCCTGCTGGCATCGCTGAACCATCCGAATATCGCTTCGCTGCGCACGGCGCTGACCTATGAAAACCAGTTGGTGATGGTGATGGAGTTCGTGGAAGGCGAGACGCTGGCGAACCGGATCGCGCGCGCGCCGATTTCGACTGCCGAAGCGGTGAATTACGCGGACCAAATCCTTTCGGCGCTGAGCTACGCGCACAGCCACAACATCATCCATCGGGACATCAAGCCAGCGAACATGATGCTGACGCCGCAGGGCATGGTGAAGCTGATGGATTTCGGAATCGCGCGGTCGGGAACGGATGGATCGTTGACGTCCACCGGGACAACCCTGGGTTCGCTGAACTACATGCCGCCGGAGCAGGTGCGGGGCGAATCGGCGGATGCGCGCTCCGACGTTTATTCGTTTGGAGTTTCGCTGTACGAACTGCTGACGGGGAAATTGCCATTCCAGGGGGATTCGCAATATTCGCTGATGACGGCGCACCTGAACGAGGAGCCGCAGCCGCCCATTAATTTGCGGGCGGACGTGCCGCCGGAGCTCAACCAGATCATTCTGATGGCGATGGCGAAGGATCCCGCGGACCGTTTCCAGACCGCGGACGCTTTCCGGAATGCGCTGAAGAGCGTGCCGGTGTCGAAGCTGCCAAGCCCGGGGACGACGTTCACGCCGACGCCCAAGACGCAGCCGGGTGCCTCGAGCGACGAGACGCTGATGGGTACGTTGGCCCCTGGAGCGCGGGCAGCGGGACGGATGCCGACGCCGCCGGCGACCACGCAGGCGGCCGTCCGCGTGCCGGTGCCAGCGACGCCGGGCGCGCCGCCCACACCGGCGAAGCCATCGGTGGCGCCGACGGTGATGATGAATACACCGGCTCCGGCAGCGGCGATTGCGACCGGGGCGGTAGTCGCGCCGCCAGCCGCGCTTGTGCCGCCACCGGCGCGAGGCTCCAGCCGCGGATTGTGGCTGGCGATTGGATCGTTGGTGGGCGCCGGAGTTCTGATTGCTGGTGGGATTTACATCCCGCGAAAACTGAAGACGCATGCGGACCCGGAGCACGCTACATTTCCGGCGGCGAAGGATGCGGGCGCGAAGGGCACATCGGGGACGGAGGCGCCGGTTTCGGTAACGACACCGGGCGGCTCGGTGAAGGTAGATGAGTCGGGCAACGTATCGGTAAAGGCATCGGGCGTAAGCGTGAACGCGGGTCCGGATGGGAAAGCGGAAGTGTCCGCGCCGGGGGCGGACGTGAATGTGGCTGCGCCGAAAGTGATGCCGCCGAAAGGCAATCCGAAACCAATGCGCGAAGGAGTGACCGCGCCAGCTCCGCCGCAGGTTCCGGCGGGACCCTCTCCAGAGGAATTGGCGAAAATGGATGACGAGTTGGATCAATTGAACGCCCGGGCATCAGCGGCCGCGCAGAGCGTGGACACGCTGCGACACGAACAGGAGGCGCAAGGGTTCGGCTTGCGCGGAGACATCTCCTCGGCGGAACAGCGAATGCAGATGTACCTGGCAAAGGCGGATTCGGCGCTGAAGGCGAAGGACGTGACGAGCGCGCAGAAGTATTTCGACCTGGCGGACGGAGAGATTACCAAGCTGGAGAAGTTTTTGGGGCGTTGAGGAAGAGGAGTTTTAAGTTTTAAGTTTTAAGTTTTAAGCCTTAAGTTTTAAGTTTCAGAGAAGAGCGGACCGCGGACCGCGATTGTGGCCTCCGCCCGAAGGCGTTTCAAGTGCTGACCGTGCGAGTTCTCGCAACACACTTTAATCCTGCCGGTAGAAACCATGTATCCGAGGCGCGGGAATAACACTCAATTTGGATAACGGGGTAGAGTTTTGCGTAAGCGGGTGAACAGATGGCCAGTGAAGAAAAAATCGGAACTCATCAGAAGGCGCTTTCGATCAATCTGGATGATTCGGTCTTCGGATCATTCGCGGAAATCGGGGCCGGGCAGGAAGTGGCGCGCTGGTTCCTGACCGTGGGGGCAGCGTCGGGAACGGTGGCGAAGACCATCTCCGCGTACGACAAGGAAGTGAGCGACGATTTATACGGCAAGGGGACGCGGTACGTGTCCCAGCAACGCTTGCAAGCGATGATGGAACACGAGTGGAAGCAACTGCTGAGCGAGCTGAAGGAGAGCCGCGGAGCGAACACTAGCTTTTTTGCGTTCGTGGATACGATTTCCGCGCGAAATTTTCAGGGGACCAACGAGTGCCACGGCTGGGTGGGAATCCGGTTCCAGCAAACGGCGGGGGGCCCGGCGAGCGACGTGGTACTGCACGTCAACCTGGAGGATCCGACAAATCTGCAGCAGCAAATGGCCGTGGGGATACTGGGAGTGAATCTGATCTACGGGGTGTTCCATCATCTGGGATCCATCGAAGAATTTCTGGAAGGGGTTTTCGAGGACTTGAGCCTGGAGCGCATGGAGATCGACTCCGTGCAGTTGGAGGGACCGGCATTTGACGGGTGGAACCGGCGCAAGCTGCACGCGACCCTGGTGAACAACGGGTACGCGGAAGCGGTGGCGTTCGGAGCGGACGGATCCCTGCCCGCGCCGACCGACCTGCTGTACAAGAAGGCGCTGGTGCTGGCGCCGGGAATGTTCGAGCGGGTGAGCGAGCTGCACGGGCAATTGATCGAGACGACGCTGGCGCAAGTGCCGAAATCGGAGCTCGAGCAGAGCAAGGGAAGCCTGGGGATGTTCTGCTTGTCGAGCCAGCCAGTGTTGAAGGGTTCGGCGCCACCGACGACGGAGCAGGTCCTGCGGCACGTGGACGACTTGCAGAAGCTGGGGTTCGGGACGTTGTTCTTCCGGGCGAGTGAGCTCTACACGATGAGCGAGTACGTGAGCCGGTATACCAAATCTCAGGTTTATTTTGCCGTGGGGCTGTCGGTGATGATTTACGCGCTCCAGGATCGCTACGCGAATCTGGAAGGCGCGCTGCTGGAAGGCGTGGCGCGACTATTTTCGCAGAACGTGCGACTCGGAGTGTATCCGATGGAAGCGAAGGCGCTGGAAGGGAGGCTAGGCGAGATGAAGGCTAGCCAGTGGAAGTACAAAGTAACGGACGGGCTGGTATACGCGGAAGATCTGGAGCCCATGGAGCCGGTGAATCATTTGTTCCGCTATTTGCTGGGGTGCGGATTTATCGTGTCGGCTCGTCCGGCGAAGGCGTCGGATGCGGCGGGCGGGTCGTAACGCAAAGTTCCAAAAAGTTCACCGCAGGCCGGGCCATATGCCCGGATTCACCTCGTCAACGCCGGGGCGAAAGCCACAGCCCTTTTGCCAAGAGTTGAAGATGGGATTTAGAGGGC
This sequence comes from Candidatus Eiseniibacteriota bacterium, assembly GCA_035518915.1. Classification (GTDB taxonomy): domain Bacteria; phylum Acidobacteriota; class Terriglobia; order Acidiferrales; family UBA7541; genus Acidiferrum. The sequence continues at coordinate 46,562 of DATIXE010000008.1, read as the reverse complement.
CGTGGCGAGAAGATTCTGAATGGTGCGGAACAGCTCGTCGGGGCGGATGGGTTTGGTGATGTAAGCATCCATGCCGGCGGAGAGGCACCGGTCGCGGTCTTCCCTTAAGGCGTGGGCGGTGAGCGCGATGATGGACGTGTGCTTTCCCGAGGGCTGCTCGAGTTTGCGAATTTCCGCAGTGGCTTCAAAACCGTCCATTTCGGGCATCTGGATATCCATCAAAATCAAATCGAATTCAGAAGACTGGCAGGCGAGGATGGCCTGCTTGCCGTCCTCGGCGAGCGCGACCTCGAAGCCCCGTTTTTCGAGAAGGCGTTTGGCCAGGGTGCGATTGACCGCGTTGTCTTCGACTAGTAGCACGCGGGGAGTGCGCGGCGGAGAAATGCCCACAAATCGGGTGGGGATTGGGGCGGCGGGCGAGTGCAGCGGCACCTCACCGTGAATCTGCGATGGAAGTTGGAGCGGGAGATCCAGCGTGAAATGAAAGGTGCTGCCGCGATGCAACTGGCTCTCCACCCAAAGGCGGCCGCCCATCATGTCGACAAGGCGGAGGCAGATGGCCAGGCCGAGTCCGGTGCCCCCAAATTTGCGGGCCATGGAACCATCGGCTTGGGAGAAGGCGGCGAAAATCTTGCCTTGCGCTTCCGGTGAAATGCCGATACCCGTGTCCTCGACGGAGAAGTGCAGCAGCGAGCGGCCGGGCACGGGATGGGAGGCGCTGATTTGTACGCGGATGTGGCCCTTTTCAGTGAATTTGATGGAATTGCCGATGAGATTGAGAAGAATCTGGCGCAGACGGCCAGGGTCGCCGCAGAAGGCATCCGGTAGGTCATCAGGAATCAGGAACTCGAATGCGAGCCCCTTCTGTCGCGCGCGGATGGCGCAGGTCTTGAGGGTCTCGTCGAGACTTTGGCGGAGGCGGAAAGGAATGCGTTCGATCTCGAGCTTGCCGGCCTCGATTTTCGAGAAATCGAGAATGTCGTTGATGATGGCGAGGAGGGATTCGGCGGAGAAGCGGGCGAGGTTAAGATGTTCGCGCTGTTCGGCAGTGAGTTGGGTGTCGAGGACAAGTTCGGTCATGCCGAGGATGCCGTTGAGCGGAGTGCGAATCTCGTGGCTCATGGTGGCGAGGAAGAGGCTTTTGGCGTGGCTGGCGGCTTCGGCGTCGCGCTTGGCGTTTTGCAACTCGGCTTCGGCACGCTTGCGCTGGGAAATGTCTTCGGCGGCGACGATAATACCGCCGATATTGCCTTGCGGATCGCGCCAGGGATAGACAGCCGAACTGACCCAGAGCGTGGTCCCATCGGGGCGAAGCCAGGCGTCCTCGCCTAAATGCTGCTTTTCTCCGGCCAGGCCGCGGCGATGAGATTCGCGCCATTTTTCGGGTAGTTCCGGAATGAGGTCGTAAAGGCGCACGCCAATCAGATCGGTGCGGCCAAAACCGTAATCGTTGATCCAGCGGCGGCTGGCGGCGAGATAGCGGATTTCACGGTCGAACATGGCGACGCAGACCGGGGCGTCAGCGATGAAGGCGCGGAGCTGGAGTTCGCGGGCGCGCAGCTCTTCCTCGGCGCGCTTGCGCTCGGTGACGTCAGACGCGAGGCCAAGAATGAACTGGGGATTACCTGCGGCATCGCGCAAGACCGAGAGTTCCAAACTCGCCCAGACGAGGCGGGAATCGGGGAGGAGATATCGCTTATCGAAGTGGAGATGGTCGGCGTCGCCGCGAACGAGTTTTTGATAACGGTCAATATCGACACTTCGGTCGTCCGGGTGCGTCAGCTGGTCAAACTTTCCCAGAGCCTTGAGTTGCCCAGGCGCGCAGCCGAGCATGCGCTCGTAGGAGGGGTTCACGGTCAAAATGCCGTCTTTCAGACCGGTAATGGCGATGCCGATTTCCGCACCCTCGAAAACGGCGCGGAATTTCTGCTCGCTCTCGCGAATGGCAAGTTCGAAAGTGCGGCGTTCGGTGACATCGAGGAAGGTGACGACACAGCCGACAATCTGGCCCGAGCGAAGCAGAGGATGGGAGCGGTACTCGACGGGAACGCTGGAACCATCTTTTCGCCAGAAAAATTCATCATCGACGTGAATACTCCGGCCCTCGCGGAAAGTTTGCAGGATCTGGCAGCGCTCGCCGCCGAGGGGGGAGCCGTCGGGGTTGGAATGGTGACAAAGGGTGTGAAACTCCTTGCCGAGCAACTCGTCGGGCGAGGAAAAGCCGAGGATGCGCAGGGCGCCGGCATTAATGAACGTGCATATCCCGCTGCAATTAATCCCGTAGATGCCCTCAGCCGTGGAATCGAGGATCAGGCGGATGCGCTCTTTCTCTTCCGCGAGACGGGTCTCCGCGAGGCGCCGCTCGCCCATCACGGCGCCGAGAAGGAGCGCGGCCAAGGCGAGGATGAGCATGAGGAATTGCAAGACGGCGAGCTCCTGCAGGCCCTTAGGGACAAAGTGCATGACGATGGCGAGCGAGGTGTCCACGAGCATCAGGGCGACAATCGCGCCGCGAAGCCCGCGGCGCAGGGCAGCCCAGATAAGCGGCAGAAAGAGGAGATAAAAAAGATGGGCGCTGCGGGCGAAGCTGTTATCGAAGACAAAATAAATGATGAAAGCGAGGGAAGCAAACAGGCCAGCCGATTCGAGGATGGCCTGCCGTGTCCAAGGTGGGCGCTTATCGGCGGCGGAGTGCGGGTCTTCGAAGTAAAGAATACGCCGACACCAGGGAATCACAAATTCGAGCAGGAAAGGAGTGACGCTGAAGAGAGCGACGGCGTCGCCGATCCACCAATTGAAGGCGGCCTGCGCATAGTCCGTGCGCGGAATATTACCGCTCCAGACGAGGATCGCAGCGCCCAAGAAAGCGACCATCCAGGATTCCAGGAGGGATACCACCAGGAAGAAAATGACGTCACCGGTGGAACGAAGGCGGGGAGACGGGCCCAACCTGCGACGAATCCAGAGGCTGGTGATCCCATAGATGGCAGGAATCAGAGGATTCACAAGGAGAAAGGCGAGGCTCGTGAGCGGCTGGTGATAATTGAGATATCCCGAAAGGTAGCCGGCGAGAGTGAGGGCAGGAAGAATCTCCCACCCGAGGCCAATCATGAGCGCCACCATCATGCCGACGGGGGGATACCAGGCGCTGATGCCGGGCCAGATCTGTAGATAGACGGTGGAACGGTCGAGCAGAACATAAATGGGGATGCAAGCGAAAGCGAAGCAGAGGCGACGAAGCAAAATCGAACGAGTTGAGAGAGGAAGAAAAGGTGGAGGAGGAACTGTTCCACTTGGAGACAGTTTGCTGAATGCGTGAGTCAGCGTGGGAGACTGCGACGGATTCCCGCCGGGGGTCGTGCCTGGATGAAGTTCGCTAAGTGTCACAAAACTTCCGTGATTTGTTGAGCTTTCGGAGTTCCAGAAGGATTCCGAGCGAAGCTCGCGAAATCGGCCGAGATTGCGCCAGGAAGAGGAGAGCATGTGAAATACCGAAGGCCAGGCGCTTCTGAGGCGGACGAGGAATCCGGTACAATGCGGCTGGAGCGGAAATGACGAAGTACCGACAGGTGCAAGGGTGATTCATCGCTACGTTTTTCATAATGAAGAACTGAAAGATATCGGGAGTGTGCGTTGGTCGCCGGGCCAGGCAGGGCTGATCTGCGGCTGGGGGTTATTCACGACGGTACGCATTGTGAGGGGAGAGGCATTCGCGTACGAACGGCACTGGCGGCGATTAGAAAAGGATGCGGCCATTACGAAGCTGCCGATGCCGTACTCAGGGGCGAAGGTGCGACTGCACTTGCACGAAGCGATTCGTGCGAATCGCGTGGAGGAAGGTTGCGCGCGGATTTACCTGGTATGGAACACCACAGGTTTTTGGCGAAGCGATGAAAAAATGCCGGACGTGGATCTGGTAATTACGACGGCGGACGTGCCGAACTATCCGGAAACGGTCCGGCTGGCGGTGCGCGAGCACGGGCGGCACGCAGCTTCGGCGCTGGCGGGAGTGAAGACGATCTCCTGGCTGAACAGCGTCTGGGCGGTGGCGGAGGCACAACGCGAAGGTTTCGATGAGGTGGTACTGCTGAACGAGCGCGGCGAAGTAAGCGAATGCACGGCGGCGAACATCTTTGCGGTGAGGGGCGAAACAGTGTTGACGCCACCGCTGAGTTCGGGATGCCTGGAAGGAGTGACGCGGGGCGTGCTGCAGGAAGTGGCCGGGGAGGCGGGGACGAGCGTCGTGGAACAAGTGATGCACGCGGAGGATTTGTACTCCGCGGAGGAGGTGTTTATTACGTCGACGAACCGGAACGTGATCGGTGTGCGGGAAATCGCGGGCCACGCGATTGCGGACGGGAAGATGGGACCGGTGACAAAGAGACTGGATAAGGTGTTCGATGCGTTCGTGCGGGCTTATGTGGAACGAAGGGTGGCGGCGGAGCGGTGAAACGGCCCGGAAGACTAAACGCTGGGACGCAGAGAACGCCGAGAATTGCGGAGAAGAGGAAAAAATGCACCACCCTTCGCAAGAGCCGCCTGGGGCAGACGGAGTTAGGAGAGGGGCGCAGAGTTAACGGAGAAGCCGCAGGCAATTCTAGTGATTGGCCGCGGGAGCAGAGGATGACGGCGCAGTATTTACGCCCATGGAGAAGCGAAGAAGGATGGGCGCGAGGATCGTGGTGACCATGACGAGCAGGACGGTGGCGGAGAACAGGCCGTCGTCCACCACACCAATTCCCTTTCCGATGCCGGCGAAGATCAAACCCACTTCGCCTCGGGGCATCATGCCGTAGCCGACGGCCCAGCGGTTCATACTCTTGGGGCAACCCCAACCGGAAGCAACCTTTCCCACGATGGCGACCAGGGTGAGGGCGACGCCGGCGATGAGCACGTCGCCGGAAGCCATCGCTTCGAGCTTGACCTGAATTCCCATCCAGACAAAAAAGAGCGGCACAATCAGAGATTCAATGGGCGAGAGCAGATCGTGGAGCGAGATGCCTTCGACCTCGCGATCGAAAAAACTGTTGAGGACCATACCAGCGGCAAACGCGCCCACGATAGTGGCGAGTTCGGCGAGGTTAGCCAGCCACGAGAGAAGCAGGGCAAAACTGACGCCGAAGAGCAGCTTGAGATTCTGAATGCCCAAGTTGGAGATGCGGCGGACGAGCTTGGGGGTGAGCCAGATGCCGACGCCAAGCGAGGCCACGAGGAAGAGCGCCGCTTTGCCAGTGGTGGCAGCGATGGAACTGAAGCTGATCTGACCGGTGAGGGCCAGGCCGCTGACCACGGCCAGCACGATCAGGCACAGAACGTCGTCTATGACGGCGGCGCCCAGGATGACGCGGGCTTCATTGGTGCGGTCCTGGCCGAGGTCGCGCAGGACGCGCGCGGTGATGCCGACACTGGTGGCGGTGAGGATGCCACCGATAAAGAGGTCGACCGCGAGAGAGCTCTCAGGCCGTAGGAGCTTCATCGTGGCCATGCCGAGGAACATGGGAATGACGATGCCCAGGATGGCGACGATGCCGGCGGTTTTTCCGACGCGCTTCATTTCGACGAGGCTGATTTCCAGGCCGACCAGGAAGAGAAGCACCAAAATCGCGAGGCGGGAGATGATGTCAATGAACGTGTAGATATAGATATACGTGTGGCCTTCGGGGCCATTGAGCAGCCGAACTATCAGGTCGGTGTGGGGCCCGGGGGAGAGGACCTGGGCCGCGGCCGTGCCCAAGCTGTAGGAGCCGTTAAGGGCCAGGGTCGCAATGCGGGAAAGATTGTCGCCTTCGCGAAGGACGGAAATCGTGGCATTGCCAAAATAGTAGCCCAGATTGCCAGCCAGGAGGCCCACGAGGAGTTCGCCAAGTACGGCGGGCTGCTTGATTGATTTCATCAAGGAGCCACCGAGGGCAGCGCCGAGGGTGATGAAGATCGAGGCGATCAGGATCGGCACGACCGGATCGGCGTGCGATAACTCGCCAGCTACCAAAAGAAGCATCGCGAAGGAGGATGGGGTTGCCAGGATCATGCGCTAGTCCTACTAGAAGTAACAGGAATGCCCGAGAGCGGCCGAGCGGTGGTATTGTGGATGGGTCCGGGGAGGGAAGCAAGAAGAAAGCCGAATCCGGGAATCGCGTGTTACAATTCGGCGATTTAGTGGGGGAGCAGGCGGAGGAATGACCGAAACCCTGGTACAAAATGAAGCCGTCCTTGAGGTGATTTCGCCGGATGGCGCGCGGAAATACGTGCGCGTGAACCAGGTGCCGTTTTTGATCGGGCGCGGCGCGGAAACGGGAAACCATCTGCAACTGACCGACCGGCGCATCTCGCGGAACTGCGCGGCAATTGTGACAGAGGCGAACCGTTACTACCTGGAAGACCGCGGGCAGCGACGCGGGATGTTCGTGAATGGCGAGAAGGTGGAAAGCCGGATGCTGAACGACGGGGACGTCGTGACGTTCGGGCTGGAAGATTCCTACCAGTTGATTTTTCGGTCGGCGACGGGCACTTCGGAAGAAGCGATTCCGCAGCTTTTAACCCGCATTGATCACATGACGAGTTCCGAGACCACCGGCGGCGGACTGCGGAAGCTGAATATGCTGCTGGAAGCGACCTCGCTGCTGCACTCGCAACTTCCGCTGGATTCGGTGCTCGCAAAAATGATCGACCACGCCATTGCGGTCACGGACGCGGACCGCGGCCTGCTGGAAGAAGCGGTGGAAGGAATTCCCGAAAACATGCGCGTGCGGCTGGCCCGGCGCAGCGGCGGGCAGCGGTTGCCTCCCGAGAGCATGACGCCCAGCAAGACAGCCATCCAGCTGGCGATGAAGCAACAATCAGCAGTGATCACCGAGGACCTGGCGCAGGCGGAAATGAATCTGCAGGCAGCGGCGAGCATCGTGGCGCAGGGATTGCGAGCGGTGGTGGTGATTCCACTGTATGCGAGCGCGCGGGCGGTGACGGATGCGTCGTCCACGGACGTGAAGCGCGGCGATTTTCTGGGTGTGCTGTACCTGGATTCCAAGCGCCCGACGGCATTCTCGAAGCTCGACCGGCAGATTCTGGACGCGCTGGCCGCCGACGCGGCAAGCATCCTGGACAACGCGCGACTGGTGGAACGCGAACGGGAGCGGCAACGCCTAGAGCAGGAGATCGGCATCGCGCGAGACATCCAACAAGCGCTGCTGCCGAAAAATCTGCGCGAATATCCGCACCTGGCAGTTTCCGGCGTGAATTTCCCGTGCCTGTCGGTGGGAGGAGATTACTACGACGTCTTTCCGCTGGATGAGCGGCGAACAGCGTTTCTGCTGGCGGACGTGAGCGGCAAAGGATTGGGAGCTGCGCTGGTGACGACGATGCTGCAAGGCGCGCTTTCGGGAATGTCGTTGGGAACCGATCCGGCGCGGACACTGAATCACGTCAACCGATTCCTGTGCGACCACGTGGAAGTGGGGCGCTACGCGACGATGTTTTTCGGCATTCTGGAGGAGGGCGGCAAGCTGGAATACATCAACGCCGGCCATCCTTCGCCGATTCTGCTGCGGAAAGATACCGTGGACGAGGCGTTCACGGACGGGTCGTTCCCGGTGGGACTCGTGCCGGAGGCGGAGTTCACGACGTCGACGCTGCAGCTCGAGCCGGACGACACGCTGGTACTATTCAGCGACGGCGTGACCGAAGCGATGGATCCCGAAGAAGACCTCTATGGCGTGGGCCGACTCCGCGCAGTGCTGCAGGGGAAGAATGAGCTGCCGCTGGACGAAATCCAGAAGACGGTGCTGGAATCGGTGGAGAATTTCGCGCGCGGCGCGCGGCAAGCGGACGATTTAACGATCCTGGTGGTGCGATTCCGCGCGGTGGCGACGGGCGTGACGGACACCGATGTGCCGGCCGGCAAATCGGCCGCAGCAGCGAACCCTTAGATCGTCCATTTTTCCGTCCGAGTTCTTCAGGAAACGATGGGGCCATTGTGCTATGCTCGCACTTCAGAGCGCTCCAGATAAAACCGCCCGAAGGAATTCTCCGAGACGAATCACAACGAAAGCCCGGCTATCCGTAACTGGTGTTCGCGAATGAGGCTCCTATGAAATTTCTTAGAGTTATGTCGGCTTGGACGACAAGTTTTCTCATGGTCTCCGGTTCCCTGGGAATCGAGGGATGCAACGCGTCCGAAAAAGCGTCCACCTCGGCGGCACAGGAGGCCACGCAATCGGCTACAGCACCATCGGACCCGCAGGCGATGCAACTCCCTGAGGTGAATCTGACGTCGGATGGGCTGGACGAATTGCTGGCGCCAATTGCGTTGTATCCGGACCCGGTGCTGGCGGTAATGCTGCAGTCCGCCGTGGATCCGCAGCAAGTGATGGACGGCGGAAATTGGCTGGCGATCGACACGAATAGCAGTTTGAAAGAAGCGGCGCTGGACCAGGCCTCGAGCGCGGCGGGTTTTACTCCGGTGATGCAAGCGCTGCTGCACTACCCCACGGTGGTGGATATGATGTGCACGGAGTTCGACTGGACGAAGCAACTGGGAGCGGCATACCAGGCGGATCCGAAGGCGGTGCTAGCCTCCGTGCAGAGGCTGCGCGCGCAAGCGGTGGATAACGGCGCGCTGAAGAGTTCCCCAGAGATGAATGTGGATATTACGCAAGATCAGGGGCAGCAGGTGGTGGAGTTGAAGCCCGGCGATTCGAAAACCGTGTATATCCCGCAGTACGATCCCGCAGTGGTTTATAGCACCACGACCACCGTGTCGAAGAACGGGAATACCACAACGACCACGACGACAACCACGGGAACTCCCCCGCCGACCTCGACCACAACGGTCAACAACACAACGGTGGTCCAGGAGAAATCAGGAGTGGACACGGGGACTGCGGTGCTGATCGGATTGCTCTCGTTCGGCGCGGGCATCGCGGTTGGGTCGGCAATCAACAGCAACCACTATTACTATCCCGCATGGGGATATGGCGGAGTGTGGTACGGGCCGCGGCCTTATTACCCGCCGCCATATCGACCGATTTATCACCCCGGGTGGGGCGGCGGGTACTACTACCACCGCCCGGTCCATTATCAGCAGACCAACATTTACATCAACCGGAGCAACAACTACTACAACCGGTTCAACAACAATGGAAATCTGAATCCCAATTACAAGCCGAGGCCGGTACCTTACAACAACAATCCGAACGGGACGCTGGCAAATAATATGGGTAACCGTCCGGCAAACAAGAACGGGGTGAATTACCGGCCTGGCAACACGGCGACCACGCGGCCAGCCGGAGGGGCGAATCCGGGTGCAGTGCAACGTCCGACGACCGGGAATACAGCGAACGCAGGGCAGCGACCGGCTCAGGGAAATAACGCGAACAACTGGAAGGGGCAGAGCACCTATCAGGGGAACAAGAATGTCCAGAATCGCCCGAGCACGATGCCTGGAAACGCCAACGCAGGCAACATGAATCGAGTAGGTGGCAGCCAGCCAGCAAGAACTCCTTCGGGAGATCGCGGATTCCCGACGGCGGGCGGAACGCGGCCGAGCACCGGGAATACGCAAGCGAGACCCTCAACCGGCAACGCACAAGCTTCGCGGCCTTCGACTGGGAATGCACAAGCCTCCCGGCCGGCGGCGAGCACGCCATCTTCGCGTCCTTCGACGCAACCGGCGACACGCCCGACGACGCAACCGGCGAACCGGCCACCATCGAATGGGGGAGGCGCATTTGGCGGCGCAAACAATCCTCAATCCGACCGGGCGGCGAGCAATCGGGGGCGTTCGAGCATGGGGGCACCGGCAGCGAAACCAGCAGCGGGCGGCGGGAAGAAGAAGAGGTAGCCATGAGCCGGAAAATGCGGGGGGGACTCCCAATGAGAAACGTGATGAGAAAATCCGTGCTGGTGGTTATGAGCGCTTTTCTGCTGGCGACGGCCCGGAGCGGTGTCGCAGCGGAACAAAAGACGTTTGCTACGCCGGCCGAAGCGGTTCACGCGTTGGTGAAGGCTGCGGTAGACGGCGATCAGAATGAAATGCTGGAGGTGCTGGGCGATGAGGGAAAGGAGTTGGTGTACTCCGGCGACCCGGTTCAGGACAAGAATTCGATGGAGCACTTCGTAAAATCGTATAAGGCCAAGCACGCGATTGTGGAGCGGGATGCCAAAACGCGGATCCTGGAAGTGGGAGCCAAAAGCTGGCCATTGCCCATCCCGATCGTCGAGGATGGCGGGAAATGGAGGTTCGATACAGCCGCGGGGAAGCAAGAATTATTGTATCGGCGTATTGGACACAACGAACTGGGAGCGATTGCCGCTTGCCGCGGCTACATCGCGGCGCAAAAGGATTACGCGGCGAGCGGGCACGATGGGCTGCCCGCGGGACTTTATGCAAAGAGGTTCCGGAGCACTGCCGGAAAGCAGGATGGACTCTATTGGGAGACGGGGCAAGATGAGCCCGCTAGTCCCGCGGGACCTCTGCTGGCGCAGGCGGGGGAAGAGGGATATGACAATTCCGGAAACAGCGGGCGGCAACCGTATCACGGATATTTTTTCAGGTCCTTGAAAGCGCAAGGGGCGGCGGCGAAGGGCGGAGCGAAGAGCTACGTGGTGGACGGACAATTGAGCGGCGGAATCGCGCTGGTGGCGTATCCGGCGGAATATCGGACGAGCGGAGTGATGACGTTTATCATCAACCAGAGTGGCGTGGTCTTCCAGAAGAACCTGGGAGAGAAAACGGCCGAGATCGCGGCAGCGATGAAGGAATACAATCCGGACAAGAGCTGGACCAAGGTTCCTCAGAACCAGTAGCAGAGGGCGCGACCCGAGGGCTCGAACGACAGGCTTAGAGTACCTGGCAAACGAAAGGGCGCATGGCGGCATAGCCATGCGCCCTTTTCCTTAGGGAGAGCACGCCGGTGCGGCGGCCGGCGAAGCAGCAAGCGGCAGCGGCTCCGCTTTTGCATCCGAGAGAAGTTTATTGAGGGCCGGGAGAGTTTCGGTATTGAGTTTGTTCCAAGCGGCGACGTTTCCGGCGTAATCCTTGCAACCTTCGGTAAAGGCGTCATAGGCTGATTCGCCGGGCTTGATGTCCGCGCTTTGGACCATAACGAGTTCATGGCCGAAGTTGCGATTGAGGACACCAAAGCCGGGCGCGCCCGGGGTACCGTCTTCGAGTGCGTGAAACTGTTTTTCCATATTCTCGAAAGCCTCGGCGAGTTCCTTTGGAGAATTCGCGGGCATGGATTTTTCGCGGGCGTCGAACTCGAGGTGCAGGGAGATGACCGCGTCGAAGGAGCGTGCGGTATCTTCCATTAGGGCGCAAATCCTTCGAGAGAGAGCGAGCTGCGCGGCGTAGTCTGAAGCGGCGATGTGCACGCGGGGATCGGGTTCGACGGTAAGTTGGGTCTTGTAGGACTTCCCTTCCCTTGTGAGAACCAGTTGGTAGACACCCGGAGCGACGAGCGGTCCGGGCGGCTGAAAGCGCGGTGTCTCGCCCGGAACCGCGTGATCGGGCAGGGTGTATTCCGTGTATTTCAAGCGCGCGCCGAAATAGCCGTAGGGCAGGGTTGTGGGATACGGGTAGCGCAGATCCCAAACGAAGCGGTTGAGGCCCGGTCGATTGGGAAGCGCGGGCGGAGGCGCGAACCAGAATTCCGGAACGTTGGGCGGGGCGAGGGATGCCTGCGTGGGGACCCTGGAAAAGTGGCGGACAAGCCTTCCCTGCGCGTCAAAAATGTCGAGCGCGAGATCCCCCCTGGCGGGCGCTTGCTGGAAATATTGCAGAATGGCGCCGTCGGGAGGATTCGACGCGACCGGAGCGCCGGGCTGCAGCGGCGTGTCGGGATAGTTGTCCCAGCGCACGCGAACGGCCGGCTCCGGTGCGAGAAGCTGCGCGGGGGAGCCGGCGAGCGCAGGCGACCACTCGCGAAGGGCGGAAATGTCGTCGAGGATCCAGAGGCCTCGTCCGAAGGTGGCGGCGACGAGGTCGGCATCGTGAACCGCGAGATCGGTAACCGTGGCGGTCGGAAGATTGAGCTGCAGCGATTGCCAGTGATCGCCATCGTCGAAAGAGACATAGAGGCCCGTCGTGGTGCCGGCGAAAAGGAGCCCTGTGCGGCCGGGATCCTCGCGGATCGTGCGGGCCATGCCGACATCGGGAAGGCCGGTGACAATTTTCTGCCAGGACTTGCCGCCGTCATGGGTGCGGTAGAGATACGGATGCAGATCGCGTGGAGCGTAGAGCAGATTAAACCTGCCGTGGGCCGCGAAAACGGCGGCGTAGGCGGTGTTCGGGTCGTGCGGCGACGCTTCGATGCAGTTGACGTAGGCGTGCTCCGGAAGATTCGCGGGAGTGACATCGGTCCAAGTGGCGCCGTCGTAGGTGATATGGATCAGCCCGGTGGTGGAACCCGCCCAGATGAGATTGGCGTCGAGCGGTGAGGGCGCGATGGTCTGGATGGCGCCGTGGGGCGCGGCCTGCGCGTCGTCATCGGCATCGGCGTCCGCGTCCTGGTCGTCATCGCGGTCTTCCCAAAGCGTGTATTCGTTGGAGTCCTTGGTGAGCGTATGGCCGTTGCTGCTGCGCTTCACGGCGCTGGGAGGCTCCGGAGTGTTCGTGGTTAGATCGTGGCTGATCGGTTTCCAGCTGATTCCGCCGTCGGAGGTTTTCACGACGTATTGGGCGCCGTAATAAAGCGCGTGGGGATCGCGCGGAGAAAAGACCAGGGGAGTTTCCCAGGTGATGTGATAGGTGGAGGGGGGTTGGAAGATGGTGGCGATCTGCCCCGTGGTGCGATTCATGCGCAGCACGACGCCGTACCAACCGATCGAGTAGATGGAGTTGGCGTCAAGCGGATCGGGAGCGATAAAAGCGCTTTCGAAGGAGCCGGTGGGAAACCAGTCGCGATAGGTGATGAGGCCGAAGTCGGTACGAGACGGAACGGAGACGGAACCGGAGTCTTGCTGGGAAGCATAGAGGCGGTAGGGGAAAGAGTGGTCGGTGCCAACGCGATAAAACTGGCCGGTCGGCTGGTTGTACCAGGTGTTCCAGGTCTTTCCGCCGTCGAGGGTAATGACGGCGCCCTGATCGGTGCCCATGATAATGCGATCGGAATCCTCGGGAGCGATCCAGAGGACGTGGTCATCTTCGCCGCTGGGCGTGCCCTTCCACGCGGTGAACGTGCGGCCCCCATCAGAAGAACGGTAGGTGGAAGTCTGCATGACGTAAACGACATCGGGATTTCCGGGATCGGAAAAAACACGGCCGAAATATTCGTCGCCGATCACGCGCGGGTCGGTGGTGATTTTCTGCCACGTTGAGCCAGCGTCGTCGGAGCGAAATAATCCCTCGCGCATGAGGGCAAACACGCGCTTGCCGGAAAGTCCCTTGGCGACGGCGAGGCCGATGCGGCCGCGATGTTCGGGGGGGAGGCCGGAGTCGCCCGCGGGGGACCAATGCTCGCCAGCGTCGGTGGACTGGATGATGACGGAATCTATTTCCTGAGGAGGCTTTTCGCCGGGAGGAGTGGGAATGCGTCGGATGACGGCGTAGAGAATGTGCGAATTGTCGGGATCGAAGCAGAGTTCCGTGGGGCTGTGGATGTCATCACGATAATAGACTTTACGCCAGGTTCTGCCGCCGTCGGTGGTTTTGAATATGCCGCGCGTGTCGCTGGGTGTGATGTCGCCCACAGCGGCAACATAGACGATCTTGGCATCCTTGGGGTCCACGAGGATCGAGGGGATGGTGAGCGAATCGCGGATGCCAATATTGGTCCAGGTGGCGCCGGCGTCGGTGGATTTCCAAATGCCATTGCCGGGCGTCTGTTCGCCGGTGGCGACATAAATGGTTTTGGTATCGGAGGGAGCCACGACGAGATCGCCGATGGAGGCGACGTGCGCGTCATCGAAAATGGGAACCCAGGTGACGCCGCCGGTGGTGGTTTTCCAAACGCCACCCCCTGGCGTGCCCATGTAATACGTCTTCGGATCGTCGTGAATCCCGGCCACGGAGGTCACGCGGCCGCCGCGGAAAGGGCCGATGAGGCGCCAGGTGAGGCTCTGCCACGGGCCGGACGCCGGTGGCCGGGCGGAAAGTTTGGGTGCAAGCACGAACTGGGAAACAATGAACAGGAGGAGCAAGACTTTTTTACGATGCAAAGGTATATCGCAATACGATGGAATCAAGTGGCATTCTCCTGAAGAATTCGAGTGTAGCACGCGGGAGCACGGACAGCGCATGAGGAGGGAGCGATGAATGTGCCGGAAGTGTTTGCGTTCCTGGAGAGCGAGCGCCTGGGCGTGTTGTGCACGGCAACGAATTCCGGGAGGCCGGAGGCGGCGCTGATGGGGTTCGCGGCAACACCGGAACTGGAGATCATTTTCGATACGGTGCGGAGTTCGCGGAAGTATCCGATCCTGAAAGAGAATCCACGCGTGGCCTGGGTGATTGGATGCACGACGGAGGTTACGGTGCAGTATGAAGGCGTGGCGGAGGAGCTTGAGGGCGAGGAATTGGCGAGGTGCAAGCCATCGTATTTCCGGAAATTTACGGACGGGCCGGCGCGGGAAAATTGGCCGGGAATTACGTATTTTGTGGTGCGGCCGAAGTGGGTGAGATTTTGCGATTACAGTCCGGGGAGGCGGCGGATTGAGGAGATGGAATTCTGAGGGAGTCGACAACCGACAGCTCGAGGAAAAGGATTTAACACAGAGAACACCGAGGAAAGGGAGAAGCAAGAAGAGAAGAACCGCAACCTAAACGGCGAAAGGTGCGGCACCCGCCTTCCCGATTTCATCGGATCACGAGTTTTTGAACGGGGAGAAGATTGTGCCGCCCCAACGGCGCTCGTGTGTGGACCGACGGAGACCCAAACCTGACGGCCTGGGCTATCGTTTGACGCGCCTGCTGCGCTTGGGTCGGGCGCCCCGAAAATTTCAGCACATGCAAGCGCGGCCACCTGAAGTTGGCCGCTACGATGGTTAGAGTTCGCGGAGGGCCACGGCGACCGGGCGAATCGAGGCGCGAATCGCGGGAAGCAGACCGCCGAGAGCGCCCATCACCAGGGCGAAGGCGATGCCCGCCAGCAACAGGTTGAAGGTAATTTTGAAGGCGAAGGCCACGTTGGAGAAGGTCTGGAAGTTCATCGTTTGCGTGGTCAAACCGTTAAGCGGAAGCACGGCGATGCAGCCGATGATGCCGCCGACGATGGAAATAACCAGGGCCTCGAAGAGGAACGAGAGCAGGACGTTCCAGTTGGAGAAGCCGAGCGCGCGCATGGTGGCAATTTCGCGGCCGCGTTCGGAAACGGCGGAGTACATGGTGTTGAGCGCGCCGAAGATGGCCCCGATAGCCATGATGGCGGCGACGATACCGCCAAGCACGGTGATGAGGCGGGTCATGGTGGTGGACTGCTTTGCGTAGTAATCGATTTCGCGCATGGTGTCCACATTGAGGCGCGGGTCCGTGGTGACGGCGTCCTTGAATTTCTGAAAATCCGCCGGCGAGGTGAGATGCACGGTCGCGGACTGATAGATGTTGGGCGGGCGCAGGAGGACTTCATTCAAAATTTTGGCGTCGCACCAGACTTCGGAATCGAACGCGGAGCCACCCGCGTCGAAGACGCCAACGATTTTCCAGCGACCGCCGCCGAAATTCACGGTGTTGCCGAGGGTGAGACCCATATAGCTTTTGGAGGCGTTCTTGCCGACGACGAGCTCGTCGAGCCCGGGCTGAAACATGCGGCCCTGGATGATTTTGACGAATTTCCGGATTTCGAGCACGTTGGGCGAGACGCCGCGAACCTGCACGTTGGCGTCGGTGCCGGTGGAGATGAGCGGGAAAGGCATAACGCCGACGACTTCCTGGGTTACGAGGGGGCCGTTGGCGTCGTGGGCCACGCCGGGCGCGTCCTGCACGATGCGTACGGAATCGAGCGTGATGCCGCCCATCATTTCGGAGGAAGAGCCGGCGCGCATGACGAGGGCGTTGCCGGGCGAACCGGAAGCGACCAGCGTGGCGCGGAAACCCCGGGCAAGCGAAAGCATGGCGACAAAGACGCCAACGGTGCCGGCGATCCCGAGGACGGCGACGATCGTGGAGGTCCAGCGGGCGCGAATGCTCCGGAAGTTATAGGAGACCGGCACGGTATTGAAAAAGGGCGCCAGCAGACCGACAACGATGGTGAGCGCGAGCAGGAAGACAAAAACCGCCGCAAAGGTGATGATCGTTCCAAAGAACAGCTTGGGCACCATAGTCAGACTCTCCTCAGCGCATTGACGACGCGAAGACGCATGGCCCCGAGCCCCGGAAGCAGGCCGCTGGCAAGCCCGACCACCACGGCCAGCAGCATGCCGTAGAGCAACATGGACGGCTTGAGAATGATGTTGGGAAGCAGGCCAGTGAGGGCTTGGCCGAGCGCGGGAACCATGACCATGGCCCCGAGAATACCCAGCAATCCGCCAATGACGGCAATCGCGATGGACTCGGCGAGGACGAAGAAGAGCACGGCCCGATCTGAAAAGCCGATGGCCTTGAAGACGGCGAGTTCGGAAGTGCGTTCGCGGACGGAGATGGCCATGGTGTTCCCCGTGACCAGAAGCAAGGTGAGGAACACAACGGTGCCGATGGAAAGGATGAGGAAGCGGATATTGCCGAACTGCTTTACCCAGCTGGCGGCGAAGGCGGATTCGGTCTGCGTTTTAGTTTCGTGAGGCGAGTTGGCGAACTCGTCGTCGATGGTCTTGGCGATGCGCGGGGAGTCATCGGGATTATCCACACGCAGGGTGTACCAGCCGACCTGTCCCTTGACGCCTTCGGGAATCTTTTCCTCGAAGTAGTCCCACTGGAACCAGAACTGGGTTTCGTCGTCCTGAGGACGCTTGCCGTGATAGATGCCGTCAAGATTGAATTCCCAGGCACCACCGCCATAGAGGGTGGTCTTGATGGGAATGCGATCGCCAATCTTCCAGCCGAAGCGGGCGGCGGTGCGGGCGCCGGCAATGGCGCCCTGGCGGTCCTTGAGGAAGACGGCCCATTGATCGTCGGGAACGATGAGCTCGGGAAAGACCTGGCGCTGGCTTTCGGGATCGATGACAAATTGCGGGAAGAAGTTTTTCTCGTCTTTGTAGATGCCGCCGAACCAGTTGTCGTGGGTGATGGACTTGACGCCGGGAATGCGAAGGATTTTGTCGCGGTAGGCAAGCGGAATGGTGTTGATGATAGAGGTGCGGTTGATGATGACGAGGCGATCGGCGCCAGCGACGTCCGCGCCACGCCCGAAAGCATCGCGGACGACGGCAAGGAAGACGAAGAGGAAGAGGGCCACGGCGAATGAGCCGAGCGTGAGCAGAAGGCGAACCTTTTTGCGGAGGAGATTGGCGTAGATGATGCGGGCGAATTTCATGCGGCACCTCCGACCGAGGACATTTCGGCGGATTTGCGCCCCTCGACGAGCAGGCCTTTATCCAGGTGCAGGGTGGTGTGGGCGCGGCCGGCGACGACAGGGTCGTGCGTGACCATCAGCACGGTCTTGGAATACTTGGCGACGAGTTCTTCGATTAACGCCATGATTTCATCAGCGCTCTTGCGGTCGAGGTCGCCGGTAGGCTCATCGCACAGGAGGAATGTGGGATCGGAGACGATGGCGCGGGCAATGGTGACGCGTTGCTCCTGACCGCCGGAGAGCTGCCGGGGAAAGTGATGCATGCGGTCGGCGAGGCCGACGACGGCAAGCACGGTTTCGACGTGCTCCTTGCGTTCGGTTTTCGAGAGCTTGGTGAGCAACAAAGGAAGCTCGACGTTTTGAAACGCGGTGAGCACGGGAATCAAGTTGTACATCTGAAAGATGAAACCGACGTGGCGAGCGCGCCATTCGGTGAGGCGGCTGGTGGACATACTGGTGATTTCGTCGCCGGCGACGGAGATGCTGCCGCGGGTGGGGACGTCGAGGCCACCGAGCAGGTTGAGCAGCGTGGTCTTTCCGGAACCGCTGGGGCCCATGAAAGCGATGAACTCGCCCTGGTCCACATCGAGATTCAAGCCCTGCAGGACGTGGATTTCCTCGCCGCCGCGGCGGTAAGTTTTGTCGAGGTCGCGCACGCGAATGAGGCTATTGTTGCCACCACTGCCGTCAACTTTCACCATGGGGGAGCGCTCCTATTGTTTGATCTGGACCTGCTGACCATCTCGCAAAGATCCCGGGCCCTTGACGACAACGACCGAATCCGGCTGAATACCGGCGAGAATTTCGACATCCGAGCCGCGAGTTTCTCCGAGTGAGACGGCGCGGCGCTCAAGGGTGTCATTCTTTACGACGAAAATGAATTTGGAGGAATTGTCCTGGCGGATGGCGCCTTGTGGGACGATGGCCACGGCCTTGGACTCTTCCTTTTTGGCGCTGGGCTTCTGTTCTTCCAGGAACGTGACCTTGACTCCCATGTCGGGAAGAATCCGGGGTTCCGTAGCCGGATCGATCAGTTTTTTGTGGCCCGGGCCGGTGAACGAGATGCGAACCTTCACGGTGGCTTTCTGGCGGTCCGCGGTGGGAATGACGGTGCGGACCTTGGCGGGAATCTGCCAGTCGGGATAGGCGTCGAGAACCGCAGTGACCGGTTGATCAGGCTGGACGCGCGCGATGTAGGATTCGCTGACGTCTACTTCGATTTCGTTGGAGTGGAGGTCCACGATGGTGGCGATGCCGGTGCGGGTGAAGCCGCCGCCCGCGGAAACGGGAGAGACCATTTCGCCGACCTGGGCATCCTTGGAGACGACGATTCCGGCATAGGGCGCGCGAATGGTGCAATTATCGACAGCCTGCTGCTGCTCGCGAATGCGGGCATCGGCGGCGACGACTTGCTGTTTGGCGAGTTCGATTTTGGCCCGCAGACTGTCGGCACTCATCACCGCGGAATCGAGCGCTTGTTGCGTCGAGACTCCATCCTTGACGAGTTGCTGGGTGCGGTGGAGTTCGAGTTCGGCGTTGCGGAGCTGGACCTGAAAGTCGGCAATGGCCGCCTGGGAAGCGTCGCGATCGGCTTTGGCGGCGTCCAGTGCGCGGCGGGCGTCCGAATCATCGAGCGTGGCGAGCAACTGCCCTTCCTTGACGCGGGTGCCTTCGTCGAACAATACGCTGGTGACGCGGCCGGTGATTTTCGCGGCAATTGTGGCGCGGCGGCGCGGGGTGACGTAGCCGCTGGCATTGAGCACTCCCACCGGGCCGGTGGAAGGCTTTTGCGCGGTGGCGATTTCGACCTCGGGGCGGCGATCGCGAAACGCCGAGGCCCCCACGGCGGCGAGCACGAGGACGAATACTCCGAGAATGAGCCAAAGCCAGCGGCGGCTGGACCTGGTGGCATTACGCTTGGTGTCGCTGATCCGCAAAGAACCCAGGTCAGGCCTGGCCGAATGTGGTGGTGTCGCCATGCGGCGGCATCTCCTTGGATTAAAAAGGACTCAATTTTGGGTACGCACCTGGAAACCTAAAAGTTTCGATGAGAGAGGAGCGGAACCACGTCGGGAACATTTTACCGAGTGGGGGCGGGTTTGGGGAAGAAAAAGGATGCCCGGCTGGGTCAGGCGCGGAAGCCGTGATAGAAGAACTGGCCGAGCCCGATGGTGAAGAGGAAATCGCCAAAAATGGCGTGCTCCAGGCAAACCAGCGGGAGCGATCCTGAGGACTGGTATGTGTAGGAAAACAAGAGGCCGCCGATCACGCTGAGGCCCACCGCCAGCCAATTTCGGAAGATGATATGGACGAACCCGAAGGCGAACGCGCTGGCGAGAAGCATGCCCCAGCCGGAGCCGAACAGCGGCTGATAGCGATGGAAAAAGAAGGCGCGATAGAAGAGTTCCTGGGGATACACAGAAATGAGGGGATAAAGGATGAAGATGGCCAGCCAAAGATAGGGAGAGCGCTTGATCAGGGAAAACAGGAGTTCCGGGGCAAGAAGGCGCACTGCGAAGGAAAGGAGGACCAGGCATAAGGCATCCCGGAGCAACACGGACTGGAGCCAGGGCCGGTCGTTTCCCCAGGAAGTGAGTTGCTGCATCGGAAAGGTGCCGCTGGCGCGGAGGATGAGGAAAGCGGCGAGCGCGGCTGCGAGGAGATACGGGATCGGGAGATTCGGGAGGCGCCGAAAATAGATCAGCAGGGGAAGGCCGATGAACACGACCACGAATTCCAGTGCCAGGAGGATGAGTTGAGGCATAGAGCGGCCAGACCTTCGTCAGGAGTCCGCGGGCTTTCCGGTAATGATTGGATGTAGGGTATCGGGATTTCGTAGCGTGTTGCGAAGGCTATTCACGGCGGCCTGCGCGCGGTGAACCTGCTGCTGGATGATCCGGGCGCTCTCGCGATCCGGGGGTGAGAGCGAGGGGAGGTCGGCGAGAAGTTCCGAGTAGCCGAGAATAGCAGTGAGGGGATTGCTGATTTCGTGGGTAGCGCCGGAAGCGAGACGCCCGAGAGCGGAGAGCTTTTCGGCGTGGGTGGCCTGAGCCTGGACGGAGCGAAGGTTTTCAAGCGAAGTCTGGGAAAGCTGCACGAGATTCGTAAGTTCACGGGTCAGCAGCGTGAGCTTGCGAAAGACGAGGACGCTTAGGAGCAGCATCGCGCCGAAGACGAGACGCAGGCGGAAAGTGGAAACCTCGGCAGGAATGTTGTGTTCCAGAGTGCCGAGCAGGGCGATGACCGGTAGAGAGAGGATCGCTCCCATGGCAACGCGCGCCATCCAGAGGCTTTGCTTGATTTCGCGCTCAGGGGCACGGTCTTCCACCGGCTGAAGCGAGGGGCCGAAGGAAGCTGTCAGGGTGAACAGCACCAGAGAGAGGAAGAATGGAGTGTCGTAGAAGCTGCTGGCGTAATAGAGGCCTCTGTCGATGGCGACGCTGAGAATGAGATTTCCGACGGCAACCAAGACAAAGGTGAGGATGAAACTCAGGTAGAAGGCGCGCCAGACACCGGAAGTGCGCTTCCAGGCCACCGCGAGGCCGCCGAGGATCACGAGATGCTGGATCAGGATGAGCAAATAGAAGGCCGGATCGTATTTATCAAAGTCCTGAAGGACGGCTTGCCAAGGGAGGGCGAAGAAGCCGTAGAGGGCCAGCCACCAAAGGGTGAGGAGCGCGAAATCGAGATTGCGGAGGCGCATGTCGCGGCCGGCGGAAGCAGAATGCGGGCGGATTAGGAATGCGGAGAGAAAGAAAACGTGGGCAAGAAGGAAGAGCGTGTCCCCGACCACGGGAGTCGGAGAAGAGTAACGGCGAAGCGAGTCGTAATAAAACCAGTAGACCTCCGAGAGAAGCATCTGAATGAGGCCCGCGGCCATAAGTTTCCAGAAGAAAGGCAGGACGCCGCGCTGGAGACGAAAATTTTCGCGGACGGCAAGGATGGCGACGAGAAGAAGCGCGCAGGGCACGGCATCGCCGAAGATGGTTAACCCGAAAGAAGGTTTAAGGGAGGCGGCGACGACGAGATGTACCGCAAAGATGGTGCATGCGGCCGCGATCAACGATTTGTGGCGGCCCTGAACCTTCACCTGTTTTCCTCCACAGGGACGGCGACCTGCTTAGCGGCCGGGACAGACGGCAATGACGAAGCGGGGAGAAAGAGAGTGAAATACGCGCCGCCTTCAAGGCGATTGCCGCAGGAAATGTCGCCGTTATGCTGGCGGATAACACCGTAGCAGGTGCTGAGGCCAAGGCCGGTTCCCTTTCCGACCGGTTTGGTGGTGAAAAACGGTTCAAACACACGCTGGGGATATCGGAGGCCCGGACCGGTATCAGAGAACTGGATGCAAACCTGGGGCTCGCACGGGCGGATGGAAATGAGCAGCTCGCCGCCGCCGACTTCCTGCAAGGCGTCAATGGCGTTGGTAATGATCTGTAGAAAGACATGAAGAAGCTGGCTGGAATCGGCGAGGACCGGGGGCGTTCCGGGCTCTTCCGTCAAATCAAACCGAAGATCGGGCAGCTTGCCGATGCGACTGAGGTGCAACGCCGTTTCGAGCAAGGGCTTTACCTCGACGGTGGTGAGCTGCAGTGGAGCTTCCTGGGCAAAGCGCTGCATGTTTTCCGCGAGGGAGTCCGTTCTCCGCGCGTACTGGCCTATTTTGGCGGCCAGGGAGCTGGCGCGCGAATCGCTTGGGGCGTGGGAGGTGATGCGCGCAGACTGCTCCTGAATGCGGGTCATGGCGTCGCCGATCTGATGGGCGACGCGGGCCACGGTTTCGCCGAGGGTGGTGAGCTTCTCACTTTGGACGAGGTGATCCTTGAAGCGGTCGATGCTCGAATAGGTGTGCGAGAGGTGCTTGAGGGAGCCAAGCAGGCTGGCGCTGAGCAGGTCCTGCTTGATGGAGAGGAGTAGCGCGAGACAAAACAAAGTGAAGAGCGTGATGTCAAGGCGGAAGGCGAACAGCGCGTGAGAAATCGAGTGGTTGGTGAGCAGCCACAAGCCAATGGCCGGGATGGAGACGGTGACGACCATGGCCAAATGGGATGCCAGGAATTTGACCTGGCGGCTGGGCCGACTTCCTTCCGGGCTGCCCGCGAGTTCCGCATCGTTCGCGCGAAGCAATGGGCGGGCGGCCAAGCAAACAGCGACGAACGCGGCCAAGCCGGCGACCAGAGGTAGGTCGTAAAGGCAGCCGGTGTAGTACTTGCCCTCGTCAATGCTGACGTCAATGAGCGACGAGCCGATACCGTAGGAGATGGAGCCGAAGAAAAAGAGACCCAGGACGGTACGCCAGAGCCCTCGCGCACGGAGCAAGGCGTTACCGACGACCAGAACAAACACCAGGTTGCCCGCGGCATCGGCGATGTTGAAACTGCGGTTGTAAAGATCGAGGGAACCGGGAAGGAGCCGATACGCGTAGACGAAAAAAGCGAAAAGATAGAGCGAGTAGAGAATCAGGATGCACAGGTCGAGCAAGCCAAAGGTTCGGAACCGGGAATCCTGGGGCTGACTAGGCTCGAGAGCTGCGGCGGCGGCAAGAGGGACTAATTTGGCGAGAAGGAGAAAGTCCACCAGCGGCGAATCGGGGGCGGGCAAGCGCATCCAGAGTTCGTAAAAGGCCCAAACGAGTTGGCTGGAGAGCCACATTGCGGCTCCAAGGAAAATCATCAACCAAAAGGCGCGCATCCGCGGGTGGCAGCGCAGGGCATTGCCTAAGGAAAGAAACGTAAATACAGCCAGGAGCGAGCATTGGAGGGTGTCGCCGATGAAGGCCAGGGCGAATCCTCTGGGGAGGAGTAGGGCGGAGATGAGGCAGGCGGCGGTGGCGGCCAAAATGAGACAAATGCCGGGAATCACCCGAGCAAGGCCGGTCTGGCGGGAAACCGGGCAGACCGCAAGCGAATTTTGGCGGGCAGTCATAGTTCGTAAGCAAAATGGCGGAACTCAGGCGTCCTCCGGCGAAACGGGGGGAGCGAAGGGTGCCCGCGTACACATCCACAGGACCGGTGCAAAACCGGCTGTAACCATTTTTTAACAGTCGGCGGTGAAAGGGTGTGGAATATTAGCGCGGTGTGCGGCTACGGTTACGCTGCGAGCAGGAACGCGCGCCGCGTCCCGACCAAGAGGAAGAAAAGCCCTGCGGAAGGCGCAGCGCGTGGCAGCAGCAAAAATCTGGAACGGTGGTTCCTTTTGGTGCATCGTAAACCACGCGGGAGAACGAGTAGAAATAGTTTTTGGCTTGACAGTTGGCTGAGAAAGAAATATGACTTGGGGGCCTCACTCTGCTCCTTGGTCCTAACTGGGGGTTCCAATGGACGCTTCTCGCCGTGATTTCCTGAAAATTGCAACCGTTGGTGGAACGGCCGCGGCCGTGTTCGGATTTGACTTGAAGCCGGCGTACGCGCAATTGCGCCGATTGAAAATCGCAAGGGCAAAAGAAACGCGCTCGACCTGCCCGTACTGCTCGGTCAGCTGCGGCGTGATTATTTATTCGCTGGGTGATGGGGCAAAGAACGTGACTGGGCAAGTGGTGCACGTCGAGGGCGACCCGGACCATCCGATCAATCGCGGCACGCTGTGCCCGAAGGGCTCTTCACTCGAGCAAGACATTTTGAACGACCGGCGAATCGTGAAGCCGCAAGTGCGGCGGCCGGGCGGCACCGAATGGGAGGACATCAGCTGGGATCAGGCAATTCTGGAGATCGCCCAGAAGGTGAAGAAGACGCGCGACGACACGTTTATCGAAACCGACGCTGGCGGGCACCGGGTGAACCGCTGCGAATCGATCGCCTGGACCGGCGGTTGTACCGACACAAACGAGTTCAATTACCTGGTAGTGAAAACAATGCGCGCCCTCGGGGTGGTGCATTTAGAAAACCAGGCCAGGGTTTGACACGGCCCCACGGTCTCAAGTTTGGGACCAACGTTTGGCCGGGGTGCAATGACGAACGGCTGGGTGGATATCAAGAACGCCGACATGATGTTGGTGATGGGCGGCAACCCGGCGGAGAATCACCCGTGCGGCTTCAAGTGGGTGATTGAAGCGAAGCGCAATCGCAACGCAAGACTGCTAGTTGTCGATCCCCGGTATACGCGGACGGCGTCGGTTTCCGATTACTTCCTGCAGATCCGCGCGGGGACGGACATCGCATTCCTGGGTGGATTGATCCGCTACGCGCTCGAGAACGAGCGCTACAACAAGGAATACGTGATTAATTTCACGAACGCAGGATTCATCCTGGACAAGGATTTCAAGCTGCCGGACGACGATGGCGTCTTTTCGGGCTTCGACGAACAGAAGATGGTGTACAACCGCGCCTCGTGGAACTACCAGGGAAGCGGAGGGAAGGCCGCGGCTCCTCCGGCGTTGCCGGGTATGCCCGAACGCGTGGATTTCGATCCTTCGCTGAAGAATCCGCGATGCGTGTACCAGTTGCTGAAGGACCACTACTCGCGTTACACGCCGGAAATGGTCGAAAAGATCACCGGAATCCCGAAGGAAAAGTACCTGAAGGCGTGCGACATGTTCACCTCGATCCGCAAGGACGGTGACACAAGGCAAGTCGCGACGATCATCTACGCGGTGGGCTGGACGCACCATAGCTTTGGGACGCAAATCATCCGCACGGCGGCGATGCTGCAGTTGCTGCTGGGCAATGTGGGGCGCGCGGGCGGCGGTGTGAATGCGCTGCGCGGCCACTCGAACATCCAGGGCGCCACGGATATGGCGGGCATTTTCGACGTTCTGCCGGGATATCTGAAGGTGCCGACTCCGACGGATGGCTCGTTTGAAGGATGGATGAGCCGCATCACGCCGACGCCCTCGAAGCCAGGCGACTGGGCTTCATTGAATTATTGGAGCAACACACCGAAGTTCGCGGCAAGCTTCCAGAAGGCGATGTATGGCGACGCGGCGACGAAGCAGAACGGGTTCGCCTACGATTACCTGCCAAAGGTGGATCGCAACTATTCCTGGGTCAATTTATGGAACGGGATGTACGAGGGTACGGTCAAGGGACTGTTCGCCTTCGGCATGAACGGCGTGATGATCGGCCCGGACACGAAGAAAAACATCGACGCGCTAAAAAAGGCGGACTGGCTGGTGGTGGGAGAGATTTATCCGGATGAGACCAGCGAGTTCTGGAAGTCTCCTGGGATTACCACCGACGAGATGAAGCAAATCCAGACGACAGTCTACCGGCTGCCATGCGCGGGATTCGCGGAGAAAGACGGATCGTTCACAAATTCGGCGCGCTGGCTGCAGTGGAAGAACGCGGCATTGCCGATTCCGCCCGGTTGCCGGTCGGACCAGGGCGCGGTTTCGCAAATATTCCTGAAGACGCGGGAACTTTACCAGAAGGAAGGCGGAAAGTTTCCCGATCCAATCCTGAAACTGACGTGGGGTTACACCAATCCCAAAGATCCCTCGCTTGCGGAAGTGCTGAAGGAAATCAATGGCAAGGCACTGGCGGACCTGGAAGATCCGGCGACGAAGCAGCAAATCAAGGCCGGGCAGCAGGTTCCTTCGTTTGCGTGGCTGAAGGACGACGGCACGACGAGCTGCGGCAACTGGATTTATTCCGGCGCGTACACCGAGGCAGGCAACCTGACGATGCGGCGCGACGCGGCCGATCCCTCGGGACTTGGCGTGCACCCAAACTGGGCGTGGTCGTGGCCGGTGAACCGCCGCGTGCTCTACAACCGTGCTTCCTGCAACGTCGAGGGCAAGCCGTGGGATCCCGCGCGGAAGCAGATCTGGTGGAACGAATCGGCACAGAAGTGGGTGGGCGTGGATGTGCCGGACTTCAAGCCGGACTCCAAGCCTTCGGATCACATGGGGCCGTTCATCATGAACCCGGAAGGGATCGGGCGCATTTTTGGTCCGCTGGCGGCGTTCGCCGACGGGCCATTCCCGACTTTCTATGAACCGGTGGAGAGTCCGGTCGACAATCTGCTGTATCCGAAACAGACGCACAATCCGGTGGTGAAGAAGTACACGACGCCGGACGACAAATACGGAACGGTAAAGGAAGGCTTCACGATCGTCTGCACCACCTACCGGCTGACCGAGCATTATCACTACTGGACAAAGAACAATCCGATGAACGTGCAACTGGTGCCGGAACCGTTCGTGGAAATTCCGGAAGAGCTGGCGGCAAGCATGGGCCTGAGCGGCGGGGAGCACGTGAAAGTTTCCAGCGCGCGGGGCGAATACATCGCCAAGGCCATGGTGACCAAGCGCATCAAGCCGATGCAGATTGACGGGAAGACGACTTATCAGATCGGGATTCCTATTCACTGGGGATATCGCGGAATCTCCGAGGACGAGGGGAAGACGGCGAAGACGCCCGCGAACCTGGTTACACCGACGGTGATCGATCCGAACGCCTTCACACCGGAATTCAAGGGCTTCCTGGTGAAGCTCGAGAAAGCGTAGGAGAGCTGCCATGAGCCAAGCGACACTACGCATCCAGAAGATTTCGGGACATTCGGGAACGGTGCCGGGAGAAGGCACGCAGCGGGAATTCACGGTCTGCAAACTGGTGGACACGACTACGTGCATCGGGTGCAAGGCGTGCGAAGTGGCCTGCGTGGAATGGAACGACATGCCGTTTTCGCCCACGCAATTCGACAACACGTACCAGACGATGCCGGAAACGCGGTGGGATTACTGGAACCTGATTCTGTTTAACGAGCACGAGCGGGAAGACGGGACGCTGCAATGGCTGATGCGGAAGCACCAGTGCATGCACTGCGCGGAACCGGGCTGCCTGGAAGCGTGCCCGGCCGACGGCGCCATCGTGCAATACACGAACGGCATCGTGGATTTCCAGCAGGATCATTGCATCGGCTGCGGCTACTGCATCACGGGATGCCCGTTCAACATTCCGAAGTTTAATAACGTGACCAAACGAATGTACAAGTGCTCGCTCTGCGCGGACCGGGTGAGCGAAGGACTGGAACCCGCGTGCATCAAGTCGTGCCCGACGGGGTGCCTGCACTTTGGCAGCAAGGACGACATGAGAGGGTTGGCCGAGATTCGCGCCAAACAACTGCGCGATCATTACGGGTTCGACAAAGCCGGCGTGTACGATCCGCCGGGCGTGGGCGGAACCGGCGTCATCTACGTGCTGCATGACGCGACGCAGCCGGAACTCTATGGCGGACTGCCGAGCAATCCTTCGATTCCACTGGCGGTGAAGTTCTGGAAGCACCCCCTGAAGTGGATCGGGAACCTGGCCATGGCCGGGGGACTGATCGGGCTGTTCGTGCACTTCCTGAAGTACGGTCCCAAGGCACGTGAGGAAGCCGACCTGGCTCCGAAGGGGGATTCATGAAGATGGGAGCGAAGATCGGATACCACCCGGAGCAGTTGATCCCGCACGATCACATTCTGCGGTACAGCTTCAAGGAAAGACTGAATCACTGGATTGCGGCCGGGTCGTTTATATATCTGCTGCTGACGGGGCTGGCGTTCTGGTCGCCATGGCTGTTCTGGATCGCGACGGTGCTGGGCGGAGCGGAGCTTTCCCGGATGCTGCATCCCTGGATCGGATTGGTGTTCACGCTGTCGGTCTGCTATATGTTCACGCTGTGGGCCAGCCAGATGAATTTCGAACCGGTGGACAAGGAGTGGTGGAATTCGCTGCACTACTACATCACGAATCAGGACGACAAGATGCCGCCGGCGGGGCGCTACAACGCGGGGCAGAAGCTGCTGTTCTGGAGCTTTTTCTTCGGGGCAATTCTGCTGCTGGCATCGGGGCTGGTGTTGTGGTTCACCGAATCGATTCCGTGGAGCCTGCGCTGGCTGCGGTATGCCGCGGTGATCGTGCACGCGGGGACGGCGCTGCTGCTGATCGGCAATTTCATGATCCACATTTACATGGGCGTGTTCGCGGAGCGCGGCGCGTTCGGCAGCGTGATTCGCGGAGACGTTTCGCTCTCGTTTGCGAAGCGGTATCACCCGAGGTGGTATAAAGAGATTATCGGGGAATCCGACAGCACGAAATGACGATTCTTGCTGCCGGGAAAGTGAACTACCGCGCGCGGATCGAGCGCGCGGCGAAATTAGCGGGGCGGGACGAGTTTGCGGCGCGCGAGATCCTTTCCTTCTACGGCCTGCTGGCCAAATTTCAAAAAGGCTATTACGAAAGGCTCCCGAAATTGTGGGGCAAGAAGGCCGTGGCGCCGGCGAACGGCGATTTGCGCTCGGAATTGAACCTGGGAGTAGTTCTGGAAGCCTTCGGCGAGTTGATTACACTGGCAGAAGAGCGAACCCCGGCGGCGCTGGCCGAAGAGGCGGCGCGGCTGCGCTCCAAAGGCTGCGCGCGGCAGGGCGAGATCCTACTGGAATTCTGGAAAACCGGCATGGTGGAATCCAATACCGGCAGTGAAAGCGGGCAGAAAGACAGAATCGTCAACGATTTCTTCTCACGGGCGATCCTGCAGCCCTACGTGGAATTCGTGACCGGCGCGATGCTGCCACCGGCGCCGTTGATGACCGTTTGCCGTTGCCCGCGCTGCAATGCCCTGCCCCTGCTAGGCGTGCTGCGGCAGGAGGGCGACGGCGGAAAGCGGTTTCTGCTGTGTTCGTTCTGCTCGCTGGAATGGGAGTTCCGGCGGCTCCTTTGCGCGAAATGCGGAGAAGAGACCGAACAGAAGTTGCCTGTTTATAGCGCGGAGCAATTCCCGTATATCCGGATGGAGTGCTGCGAAACGTGCAGGCATTTCCTGCGCACGATTGATTTGACGAAGGACGGCAATGCCGTGCCGCTGGTGGACGACCTGGCGGCCGTTCCCTTGACCCTGTGGGCGGAGGAGAACGGGTATCGGCGCATTCAGGGGAATCTGCTGGGAACGTGAGCCGGGCGTGAACCGAGGCTCGTATTGCGTTTCCCGATGAAGAAGCGCGGCGGCGCATGATAGCCTGCGACAGGCCAGTCAATTTTCAGCCACAAGAATAAGGACCGAAGGAGGTAGCGATGAGACACGCGGCGGGGGTGCTGATTGTGTTGGCGTTCAGCGGGGCGGCGCTCCTCCATGCGCAGAAGCCGGCGGAGAAATCGCTGACGGTGATTCGCGCGGGGACGCTGATCGACGGCAAGAGCGAGACGCCGCGGAAGAACCAGCTGATTTTCGTGCGCGGGGAGCGGATCGAGAAGGTCGTGGATGCCTCCGCGGCGATTCCGGCGGGGGCGACGATTATTGATTTTTCGAACGCGACGGTGTTGCCAGGGCTCATTGATTCGCACACGCATCTTTTCTTGTGGGGCGAGGATCCCGCGAAAGGCGGCTACGACGCGAATATCCTGAAGGCGGGAATCGCCTTGCGGGCAGCGCGGGCGACTTATGCGGCGCGGCGGGCGCTGGAGCAGGGATTCACGACGCTGCGCGACCTGGAAACCGAAGGCGCCGGCTACGGCGACATCGAAATCAAGCAAGCCATCGAGGAAGGAACCATTCCGGGGCCGCGCGTTTTCGGCGCGACGCGGGGAATCTCGACGACCGGCGGCTACAACCTGGAAGGCTACGCGCCGGAACTGGTGATGCCGAAGGGCGTGGAGATCGTGGACGGTCCAGTGGAAGCGCGCAAGGCGGCGCGGGAACAACTGGATCACGGAGCGGATTGGATCAAGGTGTACATGACGCACCGGTCGTGGACAGACACGCAAGGCCATCTGGTTTCGCAGCCGACGCTGACGGTGGAAGAATTGCGCGCGATTGTGGACGAAACGCACGGCTGGGGGAAGAAGGTGGCTTGCCACGCTTACAACGGAATCGGGTTGCAGCGCGCGCTGGATGGCGGGTGCGATTCGATCGAGCACGGACTGGAGATTACGGACGCGCAAATTGCGCAGATGGCGCGGCAGGGGACGTGGTATTGCCCGACGATTGGCGTGTACTACGGCGACTGGGCGCCGGCGGATACACCGGAAGGGCAACGCGACCGCGAGCGCGCGAGCGTGCATGAAGCGTCTTTCCGGAAGGCGCTGAAGGCCAATCTGAAGATTGTGTTCGGCACGGACATGGGCGGAATCCCGTGGCAGGATCCGATTGCGGATGAATTCGGATGGATGGTGAAATTCGGGATGAGTCCGATGCAGGCGATCCAGGCCGCGACTTCGCGTCCGGCGGAGATGCTGGACCGCCAGGGAGAAGTGGGTGTGGTTGCGGCAGGAGCGTACGCGGATCTTATCGCCGTGAGCGGAGATCCGCTGGCGGACATCAGTGAGTTGAAGACAGTGAAATTCGTGATGAAGGGCGGAGCGGTATTCAAGGACGAACTACATGCAACGCCATGTTCGGCGAGTGCGAAGTGAGGAAGAGAATTCTAACCCAAGGGCGCAGAGCAGGCTGAGAGGAGGAACTAGCTGTGCCTGGTGAGGGCGTGCCAGGCCTTGTGCAGGAAGCTTTCGCGCTTGGCGCTAGACGACAAAGGCAGGGCCGACGAGCCATCGGTGCTCGGCGAGAGGTGCGACGGGAAGTTGGAAACGGGCATCCATGCGGAATTGGAATGGTCCTGGCTGGCGCCGTACATGATGCGCGCGAAGCTGAGATTGGACATAGCGACCTCCCGGCGCGAGATGCGCGACCGTCTCTTGATTCTGCGCTTCTCGGGAAGCGGTGAACACAGAAGAGAGTTGGCGGCATCGAGTTGATAACTGGCCGCAGGGTCAGGCATGTTTATGGTTTTTCAAGACAGAGGAGAGAAAAATGCCGGAGCAAAATTACGCAAATCATGTTCGATGGGTGCCGTTGTATCACTTCTTCATCGTGCCAGTGCTAGTGTTGAATTTCGGCTACGCGGTGGCGCGACTCTTCCACGCGGGCTATTCTTTCGAATTGTTAGTGGGACTTCTGACGGCGCTAGCGTTGTTGCTTTTCGCTTTCCAGGCGCGCATCTTCGCACTGACGGTGCAGGACCGGGTGATCCGGTTGGAGGAACGCGTACGAATGGAGAAATTATTGCCGGCCGATCTGCAGCCGCGCATCGGGGACTTTTCGCGCGCGCAACTGGTTGGGCTGCGATTTGCAAGCGACGCCGAACTGCCGGAACTGGCGCGGAAGGTGCTGAGCGAGAATGTTCAGCAGGGCAAGGCGATCAAGCAGATGGTAAAGAGCTGGCGCGCGGACTTCCTGCGGGCCTAGCAGTTCCCCGGGTCAGAGCGTGCCGATGACGCCTCACGGCCCCAACGTGCGGCGCCGCGATAAACCGAAATTTCCTTATTGATCAGCGCGCGGATTTGGCGAGGCCCAGCGAGCCGGCGAAGGAATCAATTTCCGCGATTTCGCCGGTAGAAAGATGAAATTCTCCGGCGCGCATCACGCCTTCGGCCTGCTTGGCGTTGCGGGAACCGACGATTGCTCCCGTGACGACAAGGTTGCGCAGCGTCCAGGCGATGGCGACTTCGCCGGGGCCGCGAGCGTGGCGCTGGCCGATTTCGCGCAATTTCTCGACGAGTTCCAGATTGTTCGAGAGTTTCGGCTCCCTGAATTCGGGATTGCGGCTGCGGAAATCGTCCGCGGGAAGCGCCGCGGCCCGCTCGCGCGTCATGCCACCGGTCAGCATTCCCGAAAACATCGGCGAATAGACGATGACGCCGATTCCCTGCTGTTCAGCGTAGGGCAGCGTATCCGCTTCGATGGCGCGGCGCAGGATGGAGTAAGGCGGCTGCAGCGAGGTGATTGGGGCGATGCTTTGCGCGCGATGCATCTGGCTGGCGTTGAAATTGGAAACGCCGATCCAGCGTACTTTTCCTTCCCTCTGCAGTGTGGCCAGCTCCTGCCAAGCCTCTTCCAGGCCGGCGCCATTGTCCTGCGGCGGCCAGTGAATCTGATAGAGGTCGATCCGGTCGGTTTGCAGGCGCCGCAGGCTGCCTTCACATTCCTGGCGGATGGAATCGGCGCGGAAATTCATGGAGATTTTGCCGGCGGCGTCCCAACGCAGCACGCACTTGGTGAAGACGTAAGGACGCGGTCCGCGCCATTCCTTGAGCGCGCGGGCGACTACTTCTTCGGAGTGCC
Source organism: Candidatus Eiseniibacteriota bacterium (assembly GCA_035518915.1). Classification (GTDB taxonomy): domain Bacteria; phylum Acidobacteriota; class Terriglobia; order Acidiferrales; family UBA7541; genus Acidiferrum. The sequence continues at coordinate 14,094 of DATIXE010000008.1, read as the reverse complement.
CCATGCCGTAGGCCGCGGCGGTGTCTATCCAGTTGACGCCGAGTTCGAGGGCGCGGTGAATGGCGGCGACGGAATCCGCATCGTCCTGCGGGCCCCATGCGAATTCCCAACCGCTGCCGCCGATGGCCCAGGCGCCAAAACCGACAGGAGTGATATGCAAATCGGAATTGCCAAGCTGACGAGTGTTCATTCGAGTAAGAATCCTTGCGAATAATTGCCTGCTCCGGTGGGTTTCAAGCGGAGGAATCCAGGTTACAAGGATTGGATGACGAGCAAGGAAATTCGGTTAAGCAAATTATTGTGCGAGGAAAGCGGCGCCGAGAGACACCGTGCCGCCGTCGGGATTGGTGAGCACGAGCGGTTGTGGCCCGGAGTGCAGCGCGGGGGCGGTGAAGGTCAAAGTGTTGATGTCTTTGAAGGCGACCGGAACGCTCTTGCCACCCAGGACGGCAGTGACGCCGGATTGGAATCCGCTGCCATAGATGGTTACGGACGTGCCGCCCGCAGCCGGGCCGGAAGCGGGACTGAGCAAGCCAATAGCCAAGGGCACGCAGGACAGCTTGATGACAGTGAGACCGGAGGTGGTAAGCGCGAAGAGGCGCTGGCCGTTTTCGTCCACGGCCAGAAACGCGCCGTGCAGGCCGTCGGTGTCCGTGTTGAGCATGGCGAACGGTTCGGGGAGAGCGATACGCAGGCGAAGGCGGCCGCTGTGGGCATCGCGAATGTCCACGCCGCCATGGATACCGGTTGCGGGAGGAGCGGCGGGCGGGGGGCCGTCGAGCCACGGCTCATAGACCAGCGCGCCGGAAGGATGCAGCGCGATGCCGGGGACCACGACACGATTGGGAATGTTTTCGAGTTCGGCGGAGGTTGGCGAGGATGCGAAGGTGAGCGTGGCATCACGCAGCTCGGTAACGTTGTTTGAGCGCACGGCGAACATGGTGCCGTCGGCGGCGGCAGTGAGATCGGAAGAAAGGTCGCGAGCGGTGGAGAGCGTGAAGGCGTTCGGGTCGGAGGAGGTCCAGGAAGCAAGCGGTCCGCCGGGCGAGGAACTAAAGGCGAGATAGACGGAATCGCCGGCGCGGTCGGCCTGCAGCAAGGGGGCGCCGGTAATGGAAGTGACTTCCGGTTGCGGAGCGGGTTCGTACGTGGGCGGAAAGGCGGTGAGGTTCATTTGACCGAGGCAGTTGGCACAGGAATTGGGGGCGCCTCCCTCGCCACTGAGGCCGACAAAAACCGTTTGCGCGCTGGTGGCCGCAACGCGAGATGGGCCGGAGCTGAGATAGCCGGCTACGCCGCCGACGGAAACGTGCGAGCCGTTATAGGCCGCTCCGTCAGGGTTGATGAGATAGACGCTCTGAGAACCGAAATCGGCGACTACGAGTTGCGAATTGTCAGGGGTGAGCGCCATACCGCGGAGACCCGCAGTAGGAGGAGGGCCGTTGGGCGGAGGCTCGAGCGGAGAGCGGAAAACCTGGGCGTTGAGGTCGAAGACGTCGACGTGGTCGGTGGCGGAGAGATAGAGTTGCTGGCGACTCGGGTCGTAGACAAGGAACTTGTGCAGGCCGGGATTGGAATAGATTTGGCGCGCGGCGAGGAATTGGAAGGATTTGGGCAGCAAGGTAGACCCCGCGGGCGTGGTCAAGGAGATGTCGGCATTCCCGGGCGTGCCTGCGGGCGAAGTGAGGGTGACGCGCTCGAGAGAAAATGGAAAGGTGGAATCGAGCCCGAGCGCGGGAGCAAACGCGGAAAGCGATTCCACTTTTTGCACCGTGGCGGACTGGCCGCCGATTTTCACGGAGATGCCGCCGGGGTCGCTGCCGAAACCGCTGCCGACCAGATAAACGGTGTCGCCACCGGAAGAGGAACCCACGTTGGGCAGAATTTTCTGCACGGTGGGGCCGTAGCTGAACGCGCCCGGCGCCACGGCGACCCAGCCATTCGAAAAATAGGCGGTTAGAGTGATTGGGCCGCTAATGCCGCTGGCCGGAGACGTGAACTGGAGCTGCGCGGAACCGACGACGTTTGCCGCGATCGGCGTTTGCGCTCCAAAACGAATCTGCGCGCCGGACGGAAAATTTGCGCCGCTAAGCGTGATGGACGTGCCGCCGGCGCTGGGGCCTTCCGACGGCGAGGCCGCGGGCGCATTGACGAGGGTTGGGGCGGGGGCAGAGATCGTGCCGGGAGAGGACACGTCGAGAAAGCCGATCCCGCGATTGCCGGGGCCGAAAACGAACTGCGAGGAATCGGACGCTTCGATCGCGGTGGGAATGCCCTGCACGGCCAAATCGGAAACCTGACCAATCTTTTGGAGGTTGGCAGCGGCGAGGGCGGTGATGACGCGGCCGTTGCCCAACGCCTCGGAGATGTAGAGAGTCTGGTCCCCCGGCGAAAATACCAGGCCGGCGGCGTTTGTGACGGCATAGCTCGCGGTCACGCTGAGCTGCGCGTTTAATGTGAGGAGCTGCTGGGCTCCGCCAGCGCTAAAGATTAGGGCGAATTGCGTGGCATTGGAGTTGGCAGCAACGGCCAGGATGCTGCCGTTGCCGAGCGAGCGAGGACCCGCGGCCAGGTTTCCGGCGGCATCGAGAAGCACGACCTCGCCGCTGGAGTCGCTCGCCGCGGCCAGCAAGCGCGTGCGATCGGCGGAACGCGCCATCGGGCCAAGACCGTTTTGAAATACGGCGGGTGCGCGCGAGGTGAGGTCGGTGGCGGTGTTTGAAGCGGGATCCCAGAAGGCAAGCAGGGATTCAGGAGCGGAGGGCTGGCGGAGGCGCAGAGCGATTTTTCCGTTTGCAAGCGTGAGGGCCTCAGTGGGGCGATTAAAGACGACGCCGGGAATCGGCGTGATGCCAGACATCGGGTAGCGGCCGGTTAGCTGCAGCGTGGAGGTGCTGGCGGCGAGGAGCTCTTCGGTGCGCGTGCCGATCCAAAGTGTGGCTCCGTCCGGCGAGAGGTCCACGCTGGAAGCGCAAGGAGCGTCCATCGAGGCGAAGAGCACAGGAGATGAATCGGAGTAAACTTCAACGCGGTTCATGGCCGAGTTGGCGACGAAGAAACGTCCGCCGGTGGAGTCGAACACCACCTCCCGGCGGGGCGGCTCGCCGGGAGGTGTGTCCAGGGCCGGGACCGAGTCATTGGACAAGAAAATCGAGCGGGAAAGATTGCTGGGCACGCCGGGCTGGATCGAGAGCGCGAAAGAGGCGGTGTGGGAAAGCGAGCCACTGACGGCCTGCGCGGAAAGAGTGAACTGACCCGTGGGCGCGCTCGGCGTGGCACCGAAGATGACGGAGACCGATTGGCCCGCGACGATGGAGTATGCCCCGGATGGAGAGCTGCTGACACCCGAAGGGATTCCCGAAACGGAGACTTGCACGGATCCAGAAAAACCGTTCATACCGGAGACGTTCAATGTCAAGGGCGCGCTGGAGTTTCCTTGCGTGAGGGTGATCGAAGGCGCGGAGATGCCGATGGAAAAATCAGGTTGCGGAGGAGGCGGTTGAGTCCCACCTCCTCCACCGCCCCCGCAACCCTCCGCGAAGATCAGCAAAGCGCCAAGAAGAAAGTCACAACCCCGCGCCCCCGCCCACATGGCGAAACTCCTGAAACGCAAGCCGCAGAATGAGTGAATCCGGCCGGCTCACCGAGAGACCGGCCGGAGAATCACCCCTCTGGGAAGAGGACAACCGCAGAGACATTAGCTATTAGTCGGATATATGTCAAGTTATTAAATACAGCAAAGGTTAGGCTAATGGACTGGGAATTTCGGCACGAAGGACTGATTGAAGGGCCGCGGGTCGCGATTTGCGTGACCCGTGTTCCGAGACCCGAAGAGGGATGGAAGATTCTTTCGTGGGCAGAGGGTGGAAATTGTGTTGCACTTCCAGGACTCGCGGCTGATTCGTGGTGAATAGCCAGCACTGGACATTCGGTACCGCTCAGGGCAGGCGCGCCGGGCGAAAGTTATTTCGCGCCTCCAGCGTCGAGAAAAAAAACGGCGTCCGGATCTGCCGGACGCCATCCTTGGGAAGAAATTGTGGAGGACCCTGGAGTGTTAAATCGTCTTGGGGCCGACGCCCGCGGCGGCCGGAGCCGAAGCGGAGCGCGAGAACGAGGTGGCGCCGGATTCCTTTTCGCCAGACTTGTCGATTTCGATGGAGCCTTTGAAGTAAGCGCCGTCTTCGATCATGATGCGCGCGGTGGTGAGGTCGCCGTTGACCGAGCCATCCTTCTTGATTTCGATGCGGTCCTTTGCGCGGAGATTGCCTTTCACCGTGCCGTAGACCACCACTTCGCGGGCGATGATGTCCGCGGTGAGCTTGGCGGTGGCGCCGACGGTGAGCTTGCGCTCGTCGAGCTGCACGAGGCCCTCGACGGAACCTTCCAGAAGCAGATCTTCATTGCCGGAAATTTCGCCCTTGATGTGGAGGCTCGGTCCGAGGCGCGCCGTGGCGCGGTCGGCGGTAGCACCCAAAGGACGCATGGCATCTGTACTCATTGCAGTTGTTCCCTCCCAAGTAGCCGGCGAAGTCTTCGGCGGCTGAGTGACTGGAATAGCTTTCGACTCCGGCTGCGCGGCTTGCGGCGTATCCGGTTTTTTGTTACCCCACATCGGACCTCCCAAAGGGATAGCACACCCCACGCAGATTTCCGGCCCGGGGTAAGCAAAAGATAGACCGCGGGAGGGCGCGCAGCAAATAGAGTATGGCATCGGGGTGCTTGAAAGTAACTAGACTGAAGAACAGGGTACCGCCTGTATCGGAGGTCCAAGAGAATCCTGAGCGAAGCCGAATTTGGCGGCGACAGGCCGCAGAGAAAAGTCCGAGATGAGTCAGGAGGTGGGTTTGTCGGGGACCGGCTGGGTGGCCATGAAATCAGAGACAAAGCGGCGGGTGTAGGTTGCGAGCAGCTCCTCGATGCGGTGTGGCGATGACGATTTCAAGACGAAGCCTGCGTGGTGGAACTTCGCAATGCGGTAGACGATTTCGGGATCCGTGTAAGCGGAGGTGTCCGGTTCCTGTTGGCGGGCGAGCGTCACCACGACGCCGGCGTAGTCCTGATGCGGCGGCTGCAACTGGTAAGGCTGCTTCCCTGCCCCGACTTCCAGATGCGCCCATTCGCGCCACAAATTCACGCCGGTGGCGGCCTGCACAACGTTGGAAATGTACGCGCCGCCGATGCGCGCGGCGATTTCCAGGAAATAAAAACGGTTGTCCGACTGCGCGCGGAGAAATTCGGTATGCGTGACGCCGCGGACCAGGCCAAGCTCATCCACAAGCTTTGCGTGAATCTGTTTGAGCGCGGCGGCTTCGGCGGAATCGCGAGGCAGGGTGCGCGTGGTGAAGACTCCTCCGTGGTGAGAGACATCGAGGGGGGGCGTGCCGTACCCGTGCGCTTCGGCGAAGAGCACCTGTTTTTCGGAAACGACCCCATCGACGTGATACACGCTGCCGGGGATGAACTGCTCCAGGAGGTATTCAGACTGGTTGTCGCCGAGCTGGTCGAGCCACGGCCACAGTTCATCGCTGGCGTGGATTTTTTTCATTCCGATGCCGGAGGCCTGCGCGCGAGGTTTCAAAAGCCACGGGGCGGGGACGTGGTTCATGAACTCGCGAAGGTCGTCGTAATTCAGGATGTGGATGAAGTCGGGCACGAGCACGCCGGCTTCGCGGGCCTTGGCGCGCATGGCCAGCTTGTCGCGGAAGTAATGAACCGTGGTGAGGCCCATGCCTGGAAGCCGCAGGTGCTCTCGAATGGCGGCCACGTTTTCGAGGTCGAATTCGTCCAGGGCCACGACGCGATCGATGTGGCGGGCGCGCGCGGCGTAGCTGACGGCGTGAAGGAGTTCCTTGATGGGAAGCTCCTCGGGCATGAAAAACATTTCGTCGATGCATTCGCGCGGCCAGTTCGCCTTGCGAAGTTTCTCGGTGGTCAAAAGAAAGACGGTGCAGCCCATGGCCTTGCAGGCGCGGAGGAAGTCCTGCCCCTTTTCGTAGGAGGAGACGCAAAGAATGGAGATGGGGCGCGTTGCATCCATGTGGGCTGAAAAGATGGGCGGATTATACCCGTGTTTACCGCGCGGGGAACAAAAATTGCAGGAAAGGGCCGACGCGCTGAGCCCAGGCGATTTCGTTGTGTTCGGCGCCCTCGATGCGCTCGTAATGCAGATCGCGCTCGAGCTGCCAGCCCTTGTGAAGCAGGACGTCGCGGAACCGCTCGGCATCCTCGACCGTGCGACCGCCTTCGCGGGTGCCGGCGTCGAGCCAGATGCGGGGATGGGGCTGCACGGGAGCGGCAGCCGCGAAGCGGAGAATCACGCGCTCGTTCCACCAGATGGATGGCGAAAGCGCGGCAATGCGCCCAAAAATATCGGGCATTTTCAGCCCTAGATATAAGGATACGAGCCCGCCCAGGGAGGAGCCGCCGATGCCGGTGCGTTCGACGCCCGAAGCGATGCGGTATTCGCCCCCGACGAAGGGGCGGACTTCCTCCATGAGGAATTTTGCGTAACGATTGGCGCGTCCGCCGCCCAGCTTCGGGGCGCGCGTGGGCGTGTACTCGCCGAGGCGCTGCTTTCCGGCATTGTAGATGCCGACGATGACGAGCGGCTCGACGCGGCCTTCTTCGATGCATCCGTCGGCGGTTTGCCCAACGTGCCAATCCTGTCCGGGGATGAAAGAGGTGTTGCCATCAAAAAGATTTTGCCCGTCGTGGAGGTAGAGCACGGGATAGGTGCGGCCGCGCGCGGAACCGTAGCCTGGCGGGAGATAGACGATCAGGTCGCGCTTGTTGCGGAGATAGCGCGAGCGAAATTGCTCATGACGGATGAGGCGCGGGCCACTCACGGAGCGATGACGACCAGAAGATCCTTGGCTTCCACGTGCTGCCCGGGAGCGACGTGGAGCTTCGTGACGCGTCCGGCGACCGGCGCATAGATGTTGGATTGCATCTTCATGGCTTCCAGTGTGAGAAGTTTAGCACCACGCTCGACGGCGTGGTTAAGCTGCACGGCGATGCTGCTGACGAGTCCCGCGGTGGGGGCGCCGACCTGGCCGGGGTCCTCGGGATTCGCCTTGGGATGTGCACGCTCCACGACGCGCAGCGATTTGTCACGAACGGTGACCTCGCGCGGCTGGCCATTCAGCTCGAAGAAAAGGGTGCGGGTGCCGTCGGGGTGGGCCTCGCCGACGGTGAGAAATTTCACGATCATGGTTTTGCCGGATTCGATCTCAATGGTGATTTCCTGTCCGGGCTGCAGTCCGTAGAAGAATGGAGGAGTGGGAAGGACGCTGACGTCGGCGTAGGCCTGGCGGAATTTGTCGAACTTCAGGAAAACATCGGGATAGAGCAGGTAGCTGAGCAACGCATCCGGAGAAATGGGATGTCCGACTTTTTTTTGCAGTTCCAACTGCTCGGAGGCGAAATCGGCTTCCGGGAGGCTCGCGCTGGGGCGGCCCTTGAGCGGCGCCTGGCCACGAAGAATGATGCGCTGCAATTTCTTGGGCCATCCGCCGGGAGGCACGCCGAGCGCACCAGAAAACATTTCAACGACGGAGTTGGGAAAAGAAACGTCGTGATCTTCGGGGAGTTCGAGGACATCGGCGGGCTTCATTTCCTTGGCCAGAAGGAACAAGGTCATGTCGCCAACCACCTTGCTGGACGGCGTGACCTTCACGATGTCGCCAAAAAGCTGGTTGACTTCGGCGTACGTTTTTTCCACCTCGCGCCAGCGATGGCCGAGGCCCATGGCGGCGGCCTGTTCGCGCAGGTTAGTGAACTGGCCGCCCGGAATTTCGTGTTCATAGAGGCGCGCGGAGCCGGATTTCGGGCCGGAGTCGAAGGGCGCGTAGTAGGTGCGAATGGTCTCCCAGTAATCGGAGCATTCGCTGAGGGCGGCGGAATCGAGCCCCGTGGCGCGCGGGGTGTTGTTGAGGGAGGCAACGACAGCGTTGAGATTCGGCTGGCTGGTCCCGCCGCTCATGGAGGCGACAGCGGCGTCGGCGACGTCGACTCCCGCGTCGGCGGCTTTCAGCAGCGAGGCGGCATTGAGGCCGCTGGTGTCGTGCGTGTGGAAATGTACGGGAATGCCGATTTCCTCGCGAAGTGCCTTCACCAGCGCGAAAGCGGCGTAGGGCTTGCAGAGACCGGCCATGTCCTTGATGGCCAGGAAGTGCGCGCCAAGTTTTTCGAGTTGCTTGGCCATGGTGAGGTAGTATTTCAGCGAATATTTGGGGCGCGAATCGTCGAGGATGTCGCCGGTGTAACAAATGGCGGGCTCGCAGATGGCTCCGCTTTCAAGCACGGCATCGATCGAGACGCGCATGTTGTCTATGGAATTCAGCGAGTCGAAGATGCGGAAGATATCGATGCCCTGGCGAAATGCCTCCTGCACGAAACGCTGAACCACATTATCGGGATACGAGGTGTAGCCGACGGCGTTGGCGCCGCGCAGGAGCATCTGAAAGCAAATGTTGGGAATGCGCGCGCGGAGTTCGCGGAGGCGCTGCCAGGGATCCTCGTGGAGGAAGCGCATCGAAGTGTCGAAGGTGGCGCCACCCCACATTTCCAGGCTGAAGAGGTTTGGCAGGCGCTGCGCAACGGCGTCGGCGGTGGCCAGCAGATCAAAGGTGCGGACGCGCGTGGCCATCAAGGACTGGTGGGCGTCACGGAAAGTTGTATCCGTGAGGAGCAAGCGCTTTTCCTTGCGCGCCCAGGCCGCGAATTTCTTCGGCCCCAATTTCTGGAGCATCTGGCGCGTGCCGGGCGGCGGAGCGATTGCCGGAACCGTCGGCAACACCGGGAACTCGAGATTCTCGGGGGCATTCTTGCCTTTCACTTCGGGATTCCCGTTGAGGATGACGTCGCCCAGGTAGGAAAGCAGCTTGGTGGCGCGATCGGCGCGGCCCGCGAAGTGAAACAGTTCGGGCGAATCGTCGAGGAACGACGTGGTGACTTCGCCGGCGCGGAATTTCGGATGATTGACGACGTTTTCGACGAACGGGATGTTCGTCTTCACGCCGCGGATGCGGAACTCGCGGAGCGCGCGATCCATGCGCTGGCAGGCTTCGTTGAGATTGATCCCCCACGCGGTGACCTTGACGAGCAGTGAATCGTAGTAAGCGGCGAGGACCGCACCGGCGTAGGCCGTGCCGCCGTCGAGGCGAATGCCGAAACCCGCGGGCGAGCGGTAGGTGGAGAGCTTGCCATAATCGGGAGCAAAATTTTTCGTGGGGTCTTCCGTAGTGACGCGGCATTGCAGCGCCGCGCCGTAAAGCGGGACCTTTTCCTGTGCAGGGAGCGCCAACGGTGGCTCGTGGAGTTTGTGCCCTTGCGCGACAAGAATCTGCGAGCGGACGATGTCAATGCCGGTGACCATTTCGGTGACCGTGTGCTCGACTTGCACACGCGGATTCACTTCGATGAAATACCAGCTCTGCGTATCCACGTCGTAGAGGAATTCGACGGTGCCGGCGTTGTGATAGCCGGCGGTACGGCAGATTTGCACCGCCGCGGCGCAGATTTCCACGCGAATGCGCTCGGGGAGGTTCACAGCGGGCGCGACTTCGACGACTTTCTGGTGGCGGCGCTGGACAGAGCAGTCGCGCTCGTAGAGATGGAGGAGGTTGCCGTGCTCGTCGGCGAGGATTTGCACTTCGATGTGTTTGGCTCGGGGAAGAAATTTTTCCAGGAAGACGGAAGCGTCGCCAAAGGCGGACTTGGCTTCGCCTTGCGCTTCTTCGAGGCGCGCGGCGAGTTGCGACTCGTCGTGAACTACGCGCATGCCGCGCCCACCGCCACCCATGGCGGCTTTCACAATCACCGGATAACCAATCTTTGCGGCGATTTTCAGCGCTTCGGCGGGCGAGGAGACGGGATTTTCCGTGCCAGGCAGCACGGGCACTCCCGCGCGGGCAGCGAGGCGTCGCGCGGCGGTTTTGTCGCCGAGGAGTTCGAGCAGCTTGGGAGCGGGCCCGACAAAAGTGATGCCGGCCTCCGCACAGGCGCGGGCGAGGGCGGGATTCTCCGAGAGAAAGCCGTAGCCGGGGTGAATGGCGTCCACTTCGTGCGCTTTGGCGGCGGCGATGATCCCGGGTATATCGAGATACGCTTCGACCGGCCCCTTGCCGATGCCGACCTGGTAGGCTTCATCGGCTTTGAAGCGGTGAAGGGCGAGCCGGTCTTCCTGCGAATAGATGGCGACGGTGCGGAGGCCGAGTTCGTTGGCCGCGCGGAAAATGCGGATGGCGATTTCGCTGCGGTTGGCAGCGAGGAGTTTGCGGATGGGGCGATGTTTTCTCACGGCAACCAATCTACCCGGCAAATGAACTAGTGCGAAATTTTATATTTTGGCATGGGAACGGGGGGACGGAGGAGGAAATTTTGGATGGACCGGAGTGAAAATATTCGAGGGGAGTTCAATACGGAGGCCACCGTAAAGAGGAAGAGTTCACCACAGAGTTGGCAGAGGATAGCGGAGGGAACGGAGAAGCAGAGACAGGTCGCTACTTTTTGAGGAGGGGCAGGGCAAAACGGATGGGCACGCCGAAGTTGGAGCCGCCGAAGCCCTTGACGATGGCGTAGGTGACGCCGATGACGCCGCCCTGGCGATTCAGCAACGGGCCGCCCGAGCCGCCCGAAGTGGTCTGCGCGTCGTAGACGATTTTGTCGGTGAGGACGTCGCCGACGTGGCCCTGGGTCACCAGCGGCCGGATGAGTTGGCGCTTGGCCAATTCGACCAGGATGAGTTTGGGATCGCCCGCGCTGATCTTCACTATATCCTCGACAGTTTTGTCTCCGGCGCGCGCGAGAATCGCGTCGAGCCCAGTGGCATAACCCACGCTGATTAGCGCTTCACCGCTGATGGCGGCTTCCTTGGAAGCGTCGAGCTTCAACGACGGGCGATGGAGCTGGGAAAGATCGCCGCGCAGCAGGGCAAGATCGGCTTCCTGTGAAATCTGGGCGATCGTCAGGGGGATCCCGTTGGAGTCATTGGGAAAATACGCGGTCATATCGGCGATTACAGGATCAAGGCCCTGCTTGGCGGCGCCGGCAAGTTCGTCATTTTGCCACCAGGGCTGCGCGACGTGGTGATTGGTGATCATTTTGCCGTCGCCGACGATGAAGCCGGTGCCGAAGAAATCCGCGCGCACTTCCGGCCCGCGTCCTTCGGTGGTGTAGACCGGATTCCCGTCGCTATCTTTCAGCGGAGAGCCGTCGCTGTTCAGTCCACCGTAACGCAAGCGGCGGCCGGTGCTCTTTTCGTTGAAAGCAACGGAAACATGAATCAGGCCGACGCTGGGCGCATACGAGCGAATGATGCCTTCGGCGGCCTGGGATTCACCCTCAATCCTGGCGAGGCGGGTGGCGGCTTCGGCCAACTGGCGGCGCAACTCGTCGGACTGCTGGCCACTTTGCGTGGCGAGCTGCTGCTTGAGTTCGGCGGTCTGCTGCTGCAGCTGCTCCTTCTGCTGCAGCAGGTCCTTGTTGGCGGGATCGTCGCGAAGCTTGCGGGCGGAGGCGAGAAGCTCCGCTTCGGATTGCACGCTGTTTTCGAGCTGCGCAATGACTCCGTAGGCGCGGCGGGTTTCCTTTTCGGCACGGTGCGAATACAAGAAGAAGATTCCGGAAATGACCAAGGCCACGCCGATGAGAGAAAGGACGCCGATTTTGAGGATGCGCTCGAGCGAGAATGCATCGCGGGTCATTTTTTCGGTGACCGCGAGCGCCTGGAACGCAGTCTGCGCCACGCCAAAGCTTTCTTCCGCCATGCGGGCTTTTTCCTCAAGCTCTTTCAACTGCGCTTGCTGGCGGAATTGAACGCGGAGGCGGGCGAGGAGTTCGGCTTCGGTCCAGGGGAAGGCAAGCACGTCGTCGGCGCCGACGTCGAGTGCGCGGGTGCGTTCGTCGGCCGATCCCTGCGAAAGCACGACCACCCGGGTGGCAGGGCTTTTGGATTTCGCGACGGCAATGACTTCGTTGCAAGAACCGGAGGCGGTGAAGAGCAGGAGATCGGGCGTGGCGGCCAGCAGCTTCTGGAGGGCGTCGTCATTGGTATCCGCAAGCGAGACGGCGTAGGCCGCGCTGGAGAAAAGCTGGGCCAGATTTTCCCGATCCGAATTGGGCAAGCCAACGACGAGGAGACTATGGCTGGGTGTGGTCACGGAAGCGCGAGTCCTCAATCTCCGGGGGCGGATGTTAGAGAGAGTAAGCAGTCTACCCTAGTCGGCGCACGGAAGCACGCGCCGGCAGATTAGGGTACTGGTGCCATTTGAAATTCACAGCTCAATGCTTGGCATTGCTATTGGTCTTTGCGGGAAGTGCTGCGGCCCGTATATCTCCGATGACAATCGTGATCGGCTCGGTATCGGCAGTTACGCCTTGGACTCCATCCATTACAATTCCTAGCTTCATTATGGCCCCAGCAATTCTGCCTGTGAGGTATGCGTATTTAGGGGGCGATGACGCTCCCATTCCCTGCGGGAGCCATGTCCAACTCAATCGCAAATCTGCTCTTTCAAATCCGGCAGCCTTTATGCTGTTCCAAACTTGTATTGGTACTGTTGGCGCACCCCAAGACCCCTCCACTACTATGAGAATATTCGGGTCAGCAAACGGCTTCAATGAGTCTCGTAGGTCATCCATTTCTTTCTGTGTAAGCGAGCGCGGAGTCAGATATCCGTGCAGTTGATTAGCCAATTTTGAAACATCCTCAGCTTCCTGTTTGGCCGATTTAGCGGCCACCTCGGAAGCATCCGCTTCTTCGCGTGCTATCTTGGCAGATGTAGCGGCATCGCCAGCCTGTTTCCTAGCTTCCATCAGCAAAATTTCGTCGAATGCATGGGCCAAGGCATCGGCTCTCGATACCAGTACCTCGAAAACACCCTCGCCCATGACACCTATCACGATAAGCATCCATCCCAATTTGACGAGTTTCCTTGCCAAACGGTATTCAGTGATCTCTTTTAGCGGAAGCAACCTATTTACGTATCGTAACCACTCCTCTGCTTCCTCTAAAATCACTCCGAGTGCGACGGCCACGGTAGCTGCGACAAGATATGCAAAATATTTATTGCGGAGTGCTTCTAAATCTTGCCTAACGCTTTCATCAAGACCCTTAATTAACAAGGATAGTGCTGACATAAATAGCGAGGATAAAGCCTTAGAAATTGGGTCAATTTGCTGGATTTCGCTTGGTGCTATCTGGATAATCATTCAACTCGCCCCGATTATCAGCAAAGTCTACCACAAGCATATTGAAAGGCATAAAACAACATTATAAAGTACAATTACTGCTTGACATTTGCCGTTATCTTGCCTACTATTAGGCAACTGTGAATGGGAATGAACCAACTGAGCACAGCGAAAAGAGCGCAGATAATAGCAGCCTTAGTTGAGGGAAATTCGATTAATTCGACGTGCCGAATGTTCAGAGTTGGAAAACATACCGTATTGCGTTTGCTAGAAGCTGCGGGATGTGCCTGTGCGGCCTATCATTACCGTCACGTACGGGGTTTGCGCGTTCGTCGTTTGCAATGTGATGAGATTTGGGCCTTCATCGGCGCGAAAAAGAAGAACGTCACTCCCGAAAAAGAAGTTGAAGGCTGGGGAGATGTTTGGACGTGGACTGCTATTGACGCTGATACCAAACTGATTGTTACTTACTTCATCGGGGATCGCGGCAAGGGTGCTGCTTATGAGTTCATGGCCGATTGTGCCGAACGCATCATTGGGCGCCCACAGATCACTACGGATGCGCTGCGCCACTACGCAAACGCAATTGAAGATGCCTTTGGTGCGAACGTTGATTATGCGATGTTACATAAGCTGTACGGCGCTGCCACACCGGACGAATCCAGGTATTCCCCCGCAACCTGCATCGGATGTGACATGAAGATTGTGAGCGGTGATCCTGACCCCGAACACGTCAGCACCAGTTACGTTGAACGGCAAAACCTATCAATGCGTATGGGGATGCGTCGATTCACCCGACTGACAAATGGGTTTAGCAAGAAGTTTGAGAATCACGCGCATCAAATCGCGCTGTACTTCTTTCATTATAACTTCTGCCGAGTTCATAAGACTTTGCGTGTAACT
>DATIXE010000007.1:0-5192 GCA_035518915.1 Candidatus Eiseniibacteriota bacterium | reverse complement strand
CGTGGCAATGTCGGTCGCGGTGACCGTGGCCCCGGGCACGGCGGCGCCTGACGGGTCGGTGACAACCCCCACAATCACACCCGTCCCGGCCATCTGCCCTTTCACTATTGTTCCGGAAAATCCCAGTAGGAGTATCAGCACAAAGACAATCGTTCTGGCGGGATAAAACCTCATAATCGTCCTCCTTAGGCACGTGTCCCTTATCCGAACGCACCGCTGGCCAAGCGCACCTTATATGGGCAACACAGCAATGGTCTTCTAGGCACTCGTCCCTGCAGACCAAGGCGACCATGAATGTCCGGCATTGGGGTGAAGGGCTACCGGATTGCGTAACTTCCTATCCGAATGTGTAAATCATTGCAACCAAATTCTCGTTATTTTCACCTTAAACGCCGGAAATTAGGACGGCGCAAACAGAGCGGGGGCAAGCTCAGAAAAGACAAGAGGAAAGGCCTCTCGCCCTTCCTCTATGCCGATCGGGTTAGGCTAGGTTGTTGGCGTGTCCGAACGGGTTAGAAATTGAACCGCAACCCGAACTCCATCGTTCGTGGCGTATTGGCTTGCCCCGGAAGTGTCCCGAAACTGCTGGCACTGCTCGTGTCGATGTAGTCTCCACTCCGTCCCCTGTGTGCGCCGCTTCGCGGACACACCCCGAGTTCGCGAGCGAACGACACCGGCCTTGCGGCCTCTAGTTTTAACTTGCGACGGGCAACCTCAACTCCGGCTTTCCAGCCGACCAAGACTGTGCCGGGTAAAGTGCGCTATTCGTATATCACTCCGCTTTTCAATGCAAGAAGAAATCGCTCAAATCGAAAAAATTCTTGTGTAGACTCATGCCCTTCTTCCTAGCTTTCCGACCGTTAAGATTGCATACGGATGCGTACACGCCCGCCTCGATTGACAACCGTCCCGCGCGGCGGCTACTGTTTTCGTATGGTTCAATCCTCCACGAAAGTGATTCGCACACTTTGATCTATGACTCCTAATCCCGTTTCGCCTTCCGCGACGCACCCGCCTTATCGCAAAGTTCGGAAAGCCGTCCTGCCCGCCGCCGGCCTCGGTACTCGCTTTCTGCCGGCCACCAAGGCTCAACCCAAGGAAATGCTCGTCGTTGTCGACAAACCCCAAATTCAATATGTCGCCGAGGAGTGCGTGGCCTCCGGCATCGAGCACATCATCATCGTCACCGGCAAAGGTAAGAACTCGATCGAAGATCACTTCGACTACAACCCCACGTTGGAACGTTTCCTCGAGGAAAAGGGAAAGTTCGATCAGGTCAACTTAGTCCGCAGCATCAGTGAAATGGTCCAAGTCAGCTACACGCGCCAGAAAGAGCCACTCGGCCTCGGCCACGCCGTTCTTGTCGCCAAGGATCTCGTCGGCGATGAACCTTTCGCCGTTCTTCTCGGCGACGTTCTAATCCCCGGCAAGAATCCTGCCACCAAACAGCTCATCGACGTCTACAACGCCACCGGCACAGGCGCCATCGCCGTCGAAGAAGTCCCCCGCGACAAGACCAATTTCTACGGCATCGTCGCCGGCGAGCCCGCCCCTCTTCCCCCGTTCGGCGAGCGCCTGCTTCGCATTCAGGATCTTGTCGAAAAGCCGAAGCCAGCCGAGGCCCCGTCCAATCTTGCCATTACCGGGCGCTACGTCCTGCCGTCTGCGATTTTCGATTGCCTGGAGCGCACCAAACCCGGCGCCGGCGGAGAAATCCAGCTGACCGACGCGATGCGCATCCTCGCGAAGGAACAAGGGTTGTGGGCTCTGATTTATGAGGGGCTGTCTTACGACGCGGGAGACAAACTCGGCTTCCTGAAGGCGACCGTCGAACTCGGCATGCAGAACGCCGAATTCGGCGAACAATTCCGCGCCTACTTGAAATCCCTGAAACTTTGAATTGGAGAGTGGGCCGCCGAGAGTTGCTCAATCTTACTCATCCGTGGGTCTTCACCAACCCAAGGTCAACCACCCTTTACTTCTTCGCGCCCTTCTTCTCTTTCGTTTCCTTCGTCGTCTCTTTCGGAGTCTCGCTCTTTTCCGTCGCCGCGGCCTTTTCGCTTCCGTCGCTTCCTCCGCTTTTCTTCCCCGCGTAGTCCGTCACATACCAGCCCGCGCCTTTGAATTGGATCGCCGGCGCTGCCAACAGCCGCTCTACTTTTCCGCCACAATGCGGGCACTTCTTCAGATGCGGCCCGGAAACGCTCTCAATCTTCTCCGTTCTCTTGTGGCATTTCGTGCATTCGTACTCGTACAGCGGCACAGTCCTTCCTCCTAAGCAGCCTTCAAAACTCCATTGTAGCACGCGCCCTCAACCACTCTTCCCGGCATGTTAGACTCACTCTTGGCCCCATGGATTCTCACGCCAATTCCCTTCCGCCCGAGCCAGCCCCGACCGGCCGGCTGTACCTCGTCGCCACTCCTATCGGCAACCTCGAAGACATCACGCTTCGCGCCCTTCGCATTCTCAAGGAAGTCGACCAGATCGCCTGCGAAGACACCCGCCACACGCTTAAGCTTCTGAATCACTTCGACATTCACAAACCGCTCGTCAGCTATCACGAGCACAACGAACTTACGCGCGCGCCCGAACTGGTCCTCGCCATGGAAAAGGGCGCCAATATCGCCCTGGTGAGCGATGCTGGCATGCCGCTCGTGTCCGACCCCGGCCATCGTCTCGTCACTCTCGCCATTCGCCATCGCATCCCAGTCATTCCTATCCCTGGCCCCGCGGCTCTCCTCACCGCTCTTGCGGCTTCCGGACTTCCCAATGACGAATTTCTCTTTCTCGGCTTCCTTCCGGCCCGCAGCGGCGAACGCCAGCGCGCTCTGGAACGTCTCCGCATTGAAGACCGCACGCTGATCTTCTACGAGGCCCCCCATCGTATCGCCGAAACCATCGCCGACGCAGCCGCAATCCTCGGCGATCGTCAGGCTTGTCTCGCCCGCGAAGTCACCAAGATCCACGAAGAGTTTCGCCGCGGCAAGCTCACGGAACTCTTTCAGTCCCTCGAAGCTCACCCGGCCAAAGGAGAGATTACTTTGGTGATTGGTCCCGCGGAAAAAGGCGTTCCTGGCACGCAGGCTGAAACCGCTCAATCGCTCGCTGCCCGTGTCGACGAGCTCATGCATCAGGCTAAACTCGATCGCAAAGACGCACTCAAACTCGCCGCTAGAGAGCGCGGCATCACCAAGCGCGATGCTTACCGCCAGCTCCTCGACGAAAACCCGCGCACCACCGAATAATCTTCAGAAATCCCGCGCCGATTCCGACCGGAACATCCGCTGAAACCTCGGGCCCACAAACTGCACGCCCACCACGCGCTCGCCATCCGTCAGCACGTCGCAGACATGCACCACCCGGCCCTTCGTTTCAAAATCGTGTTCGTTGCGCCGCGATAGCGGCCCCTGTTGCGGGATGCGAATCTCCAGATTCGACCCAATCGCTACGTCGAACCTCGTCCGAAACGCGGCTCCGCCCCGGCATAGGTTTTCGCTGGCTGTATCTTCCTCGAAGGCAAACCCGCGTGCATCCCGTCCCCGCACGCGCAACGGCAAGCGTACCGATATCCTACGTTCCGACCTCTGTGCAATTCTCTCTGCGGTCTGGCTCATGGGCTGGTGCCCCCCAAACGGCCGCCTTCCGCTCAAAGAAGCGTTCCACGTTTTCCACCACTTCCCCGGGCGTGCGCGCCAAATGCACGATCCTGCGCAGCTCGCCGCCATTCCCCACACCGTGCGTAAACCAGCAGGCGAACTGTTTCATTTTTCCCATGCTATCCGGGGCCTTGGAGTTAAGAATTTGCCTGTAGTATCCAGAAAGTAACCCGTGCCGGTCCGCCTCCGTCGGCACGCTGTAGCGCCCGGCTTCCCGGAACTCCTGTATCTGCGCAAAGATCCACGGATTCGTGGCGGCCGCCCGCCCGATCATCACCGCTTCGCAACCTGTTTCCTTCACCATGCGTGCCGCATCTTCAGGACACTGAATATCGCCGTTCCCGATGATCGGAATCTTCACCGCCTGCTTGACCTCCGCGATGATGTTCCAATCCGCCTTTCCCGAATACCCCTGCAACCGCGTGCGCGGGTGGATCGCCGCCGCTTCCACGCCAATATCCTCGGCCATCTTCACCACTTCTTTCGCCACAATCGAATTCTCGTCCCAGCCGGCGCGCAGCTTGATCGTCAACGGAATTTTCACCGCTGCCCGTACGCTCTTGAAAATCTCTTGGAGCAGCGGCAATTCCCTCAACAACCCCGACCCGCCGCACTTCACCACTTTCTTTGCCGGGCAGCCCAGGTTAATGTCCACCGCGTCATAGCCCAGGTCCTCGACCATCCGCGCCGCGTCCGCCATCACGCCCGGATTCGCGCCAAACAACTGCGCCGCGATCGGGTGTTCGTCCTCCTGAAAATATAAGTACTTCTCCGCCTTCTTTGCGCTCCGCGTGATTCCTTCCGAACTCGTGAATTCCGTCATCAGCAGCCCGCAGCCGCCCAGCCCGCGAATCACGCGCCGGAACAATGTGTCCGTGACGCCCGCCATCGGCGCCAGCACGGTGGCCGGACGGATACACAAATCCCGCACCCGGTATTCCGCCGGAATTCGCGTGTGCTCCACGTCCTCGACCGGACGGCCGCCCCTCCCCAGGAGCTCCCACGCCCGCTCGTTAAATTGCTCATTCTCGCAGTTGATGATCCTACCTCTCGATGTCCTTAGTGGGATGCAGCACTGCTCCGCCCCAAGTTCGCAAAGATCCCAATCGCTTCAGCTCTGCCCGCAGTTTTTCCCGTCAAATAGACTCTGCGCGCCCTGCGCCTTCTCTGTGTCCTCTGTGGTGGGCTCTTTTCCGTTCGGCCCGCAATCCTTCAAGTACCTCTCCAGCCGCAGGAATTTCCGCCCTAGCGCTCCGCTAAACGCCGACCACTCCTCTTCCCCAGACTCAAACTCCATCGACGCCCGCACCGCCGCCATTTTCGAATCCAGGTCGTCCATATAATGAAACGCCAGCGCTTCGCGGATCATCGGCAGCTTCGGTGAGCCGAATTCATATTCGCCGTGATGGCTGATTAATATATGGCTGACGACCGTCTTTAGTTTCTCCGGAAACCCCCCGATTGCGTCCATAGCCTTCGTTACGGTTTCCAATTCCATTACGATGTGCCCCAGCAGTTGCCCTTCCGTCGTGTAT
>DATIXE010000006.1:0-7772 GCA_035518915.1 Candidatus Eiseniibacteriota bacterium | reverse complement strand
TCCATCAGCTCCTTCGCGAAGTGGCTGCCTTTGGAGGCTGGCTCGTTCTACGAGCGCGTGCGGATGATGGAGAAGAAAGATGAGCCCGGGCTTATTCTTTTCGGCGATTGGTCCAAGAAAAACGGCATCCGCGTATACACCGCTCATGCTCTTTTCATTCCATCGAATACCCCCAGTGATCGCGTCACCATTGCCGTTCTTGGCTTTGACCCCGACTACCTCCACGACCAGTTTTTCCCCCAGATCATCAAGAGCATGCTCACCACCAAGAACGGCGTCCCCAAGCCGGATTCCAATCCGCCCGCCATTTCTATCCGTCCTTCGCATGAATACATGTCCTGGCTCGCTTCCGATAACTGGGACGGAGGCAAGCCTGAGGTGGAGCGCCCCTTCGTGGACACCTTCTCCGGACTGGTTGCCTCCATCAAATATCCCGGCACCACCACCGCGGATATGGGCAACAAGTTTCTTCACCTCAACTACACCATTCTCGGCGCTCTGTCCGTCTTCATGTTCGGCGGCATCCTGCTCACTTACCGCAACATCTCCCGCGAGATGAAACTCGCCAAGCTTAAATCCGATTTCGTCGCTAACGTCTCCCACGAACTGCGCACTCCGCTCGCTCTCATCCGCTTGTACGCCGAAACCCTCGAACTCGGCCGCTTGACCTCGAAAGACAAATACCAGGAATATTTCCGCATCATCCGCGAGGAAAGCGAGCGCCTGACCGCCCTCATCAACAATATCCTCGATTTTTCGCGCATCGAGGCCGGGCGCAAGGAATACGAGTTCAAGGAAACCAACCTCGCCGAACTCGTCCGCACCACTCTCGATTCCTATCGCTTCCAGATCGAACAACATGGCTTCGCGTTCGAAGAAAACATCTCCAGCGATGTTCCCCCTGTCACCATCGACCGCGAGGCTATCGCCCGGTCCCTCCTGAATCTCGTCAACAACGCACTGAAATACTCCAAAGACCAGAAGTTTATCGGCGTCAGCCTCTATCGCACCAACGGCTCGGTGAACCTCGAAGTCCAGGACCACGGCATTGGCATCTCCCCCGAGGAGCAGGAGAAAATCTTCGAGAAGTTCTACCGTTGCGGCGATCCCCTGGTCCACAACATTAAAGGTTCAGGCCTCGGCCTCTCGCTGGTGCGCCACATTGCCCGCGCCCACGGCGGCGACGTCAAGGTCGAAAGCTCGCTCGAAAAGGGCAGTAAGTTCACGATTGCCTTGCCGCTCGATCCTTCCGGCAGGACGGGCATGGCATTGGCATGAGGGAGTTGTCTTATGGCAGTCGCAACCGCTAAGCGCAAAGGTGAAGGAGCCGTCATGGCCACGACCAAGGTGTTGATTGTTGAGGATGAACCGAATATGGTCGCCGGCTTGCGCGACAATTTCGAATACGAAGGCTTCCGCGTCATCACCGCCATGGACGGCGTTGAAGGTCTCGAGAAGGCGCTCGAAGACTCCCCCGATCTTGTCATCCTCGACGTCATGATGCCCCGCATGAGCGGCCTGGACGTTTGCCGCCAGCTCAAAGCCAAGCGACCCTCCATCCCCATCATCATGCTTACCGCTCGCGGCCAGGAGGTCGACAAAGTCGTGGGCCTCGAACTCGGCGCCGATGACTATGTCACCAAACCTTTTTCCATTCGCGAGCTCCTTGCCCGCGTCAAAGCCGTCCTCCGACGCTCCCAGACCCTTCCCAAGGAACAGGATCGCTACTCCTTCGGCGACGTCGAAGTCAACCTGCGCAGCTACCAGGTCATTCGCAACGGCCAGCCCATCGAATTCTCCAACAAGGAATTCGAACTCCTCCGCCACTTCCTTTGCCACTCCGGCGAAACCTTGAGCCGCGACCGCCTCCTCGACGAAGTCTGGGGCTACGAGAACTTCCCCACTACTCGCACCGTCGATGCTCACATCGTCCGCCTCCGTCAGAAACTGGAACCCGTTCCCGACCAGCCCCGCTTTTTCCTCACCGTGCATGGCGTCGGCTACAAGTTCGTGGGGTAAAACAAAATGTCTATCATCGCTCCCATCCCCGCTATCCCTCCTCGCAACCTGCCGCTCCAGCCCACGGTTCATTCTGTCCGCGAGGAACTCGATCGCGAGCGCGGCGACCACCACAGGCTCCAGCAGGCCGTTTTTGAAGCCGCACAGATTCAGCGGCGCCTCTGCTCTCCCCGCGAGCTCGACTGGCATGGTTACGAAGTCGCTGGCGAAATCTTCCCCGTCCGTCATCTCTCCGGCGACTTCTTCAAGGTCATCGAACTCGATGGCCTCCTCGGGATTGCCGTCGGCGACATCGCCGGAAAGGGACTGACCGCCGGCATCTGGCTTACCCATCTGCTCAATCTCGTGCAACGTTGCGCCCGCGGTTTCGTCGATCCCGCGCGCGTCGTCGCTGAAATCAATCGCGAGCTCTGCGCCGAACAGACCGAGCCGCCCCTCACCGCTCTGTTCTACGCCATCCTCGATCCGCGCACTCATGAACTGCGCTATTGCAACGCCGGGCTCCCCGCTCCTCTGCTGTTGTCTCCCGATCGTTCCATTCAACGCCTTGAAGTCGGCGGCCCCATGCTGGGCGCCATCGAGAAAGGCCTGTTCGATTTCGGATGTCTCCATTTCGGCTCCGCCGATATGCTCGTGGCCTACTCGGACGGTGTCACCGAATGCCGGAACGCCGCCGACGACGAATTCGAAATCGCCCGGCTCTCCGCCGCTGCCCGCCTGGCCTTCGGAGCGAACGCCAACATGGCTCTCTTTTCGATGCTCGGCACCGTACTCGACTTTGCCGGTTCCTCGGCCCCGGCTGACGACCTGACCTTGCTCGTGCTCCGCCGTTGCTCGGCGGATTCCGCCGAGCCGGCACTTCGTCAGAAACAGGATTATTCGATGCCTCTACGGAATGCGCCTTCACCGCCTCGAACGAAGGCCGCCGTCCCGCGAGGCCGCAGCGCCAGATAACCACGGATTGTCCGATCGACGCGAAGTTCGCTTCGCCGACCGCACGTTGGTCGTGTGCGCAAACTCATTGGAGGAGCTGTAATGGCAACAAGGGCTGCATTTTTGACCGACAACCTGGGCGGCTACGCCCCTTTCCCCCATTCCATCCATAATTCTCATGAATCGCTCGCGCTGCTCTACGCCGCCCACTATCGTCACGTATTCCAGGTCTGCCGCCGCTTCTTCCGTCATCACGAGGATGCCGAAGACGCCGCCGCTGAAGTCTTCCTCAAGCTTCCCAACGTTCTCGATCAACGCAACCAGTCTCTTCCTTTCCGGCCCTGGGTCTCCCAGGTCGCCGGACGCCATTGCATCGACAAGCTCCGCAAGCGCAAGCGCGAACGCTGTTCCTCACTCATCACCGAAGAGTGGGAGGTCGTTCCCGACCGTTCCATGCCCTCGCCTCTCTCGCAGGTCTTGCGCAACGAAAAGCAGCGTCGCGTTCGCGAACAAGTCAACCGTTTGCCCGATTGCTATCGCATCCCGCTCATCCTGCGCTACTACCAGCGCATGAGTTATTCCGAGATCGCCGCTAAACTCAACCGTCAGATTCCCACCATCAAAACGCTTCTCTATCGCGCCAAGAACAAGCTCCGCCGCAATCTTCGAGCCCTCGACTAGCGTCACGCGGCTCCGCCAATCGCCGCGCCCGCATTCTTCCTTGGTCGCGCTGGCCTTCCGGCCGGCATTCCCGCGCGGGCACTTCGCAAGGCTCGCCACTCTCGCTTGTCGCGCCGGGCTTTAGCCCGCACTCTTCACCAAAAAACAATCACACACCTATGGCTGCCGCCCGCGTTCGCCCGATTGAAACGCCTGCCACAGCCCCAACCCCTGCAGCTGCTTGTCGAGCCCGCTTTCCCTCATCATCATTTCTAACTCTGCGCGCGATTGCCGTTTTCCCAGAGGTTCCGCCTTATCCGCGATTCCCCACACTGTCACGGCCGCCAGCACTGTGTTCAGTTTCAACTCCCGGATGTCCACCTTGTCGAATGTGTCCGATGCCGCGTGGTAATTCTGCATGTAATTCGCTACTTCCTGATTCGCCACCAGCGTTGGCACCCCTTCCAGCAGAAAATCCAGGTGGTCCGTTCCCGTCGACACGTCAAACGTCTGTTGATTGACGCCCCACCCGCGAAACGGCGTCAGGATCCCGTTCACCGCTGCCTCGATGTCGCGCCGTCCTCCCAGCGAATAACCCGTCGTGCGTCCTACTCCGTCATCAAAAATCACTACCCCCCGGTACTTGTCCATCTCCGCTCGATGTGCGCGCACATACTGCCACGATCCCAGCAATCCCTCTTCTTCGCCCGAAAACAGAATGAAACGAATCGTTCGCCGCGGCAGCAATCCCGTGGCCTTGATCGCACGCGCCGCTTCAATCACCAGCGCAGAGTTGCACCCGTTATCCAGCGCTCCCGTTCCCAAATCCCACGAGTCCAAATGCGCTCCCAGCACCACCACCTCGTCCGCCTTTTCGTACCCGCGTATCTCCCCCACCACGTTGAACTGTTCCACTGGGCCCGTGATTTTATTCGGCATGGTCAGCCGCAAACGCACTTTCCCCGGATTTGCCAATGCCGTGCGCTCCAGCCGCAGTCCGTCCTCGCGAGCAAGCACGGCTTGCGGCAACTCCTCCAATCGTCCATCCGGCGAGTTCGTGTGCCGGTAAAGCAACTTCCGTTCGCGCTCGCCCACCCACAGAATCGCCGCTGCTCCCGCCTTCTTCGCGCCTTCGATAATCGGCGGCGGCAGTTCGTATTCGCGTTCCAGGTCCGCCCACGTCACGCTCACTTCCGTGTGCACCAGCAGGATCGCTCCCTTCAGCGTGCCTCCGGCCTGCGCGAACGCCGCTTCCGATCCATCCCCGATAAACACCAGCGGCGCTTCTATGCCTCCCGGCGGCGTGGCCGGTGAGAGTCCCACCGACACCAGCGACACCGGAAAACTCACCGGCCCCAGCACTTCCAGCCGCGTATCGCCCTCGCTCCACCCGTGCGGCATCATGTATTTCTCCGTGTGTACATCCACGCCCGCCGCGCGGAACGCCGCCACCCCCCACTCCACCGCCTCTGCCATCTGCGGCGAGCCCGATATCCGCCCGCCCACCACATCCGTCAGCCGCCGCAGATTCTCTTCCATCGGCGAGTCTCCCATCACCATCGGCATGATCTTCGCCGCCGCCTGCGCGCATGACGATACATCCGTCGCCGAGCAACCCGCCGCTCCTTGCACCGCTCGCCCGGAGCCCAGCGGCCCCGTCTGCACCGGCGGTAACTGCGCTTCCATCGGCAACGCCGCCGCACAAAACAACACTGACATCCACCATCCTGAACGCATCCGCATCATGGTTCCTTTGAACGCAGAATGAAAAATTTCCCTCGAATTATAACTTAGCCCGATTCCCTTTTTTGTCCCTCTCGCGGTATCCTCAAAATGATGAGCACTGCTCCGCTCCCCCCTCCCGTCGAAACCGAAGCCATTGAGCCCGCCATTTGGTACGCCCTGCTTGGCTTGCCCTTCTTCCTCATCGGCATCTTCCTGGCCACCTATTCCTATTACACCGCCGTCCATCAAATCTCCGGCAGCCTCACGCAGATCGTTGTTCCCGGTGGCGTTCTTCTTGACCTGCAACCCGGCCAGACCTACACGCTCTTTCAGGAAAAAGGCTCCAAGCTCAAAGGCAAGATCTATCCCGACTGGCCGCGCCTCGAATCCATGACCTGTACTCTGGTGAAGGTCATCGGCAGCCAGCCCGTCGACCTCCAACCATCCCACTTAAAGGCCAGCTATTCTTCCGGGCCTCGCGAAGGCAAGCCGCTCTACGATTTCACCGTGCCATCCTCCGGCCAGTATGATCTCACCTGCGAGAAAATGGCCGATACTTCTCCACCCGACGGCGTTGTCGCCATCGGCGCCGGCATCGCGGATAACATGACCAAGGTTTTGGCTCACTGCCGCATGGCGCTGATGGTTGGCTGCGGACTTGGCCTGCTGATTTTCGGGATCGTCATGCTGCAACGTGAACTCTCCAAGCGCCGCATCCGCGCTGAAGGTCTTCGCCCGGTTTTGTAACCTTCCAACTTCCGCCCGCCTGAGGTTTCTTCGTAGCGCCGGGCTTCAGCCCGGCATCTGCGGGCCTACTTGTGACTTCTGCTGTCTGCGATCGCGTCCGCCACGCGGCACACCTGCGCCATCTCCGCCACATCGTGCACTCGCACCATATGCGCGCCGTTCAGGATCGACGCGGCCACGGTTGCCGCCGTTCCCCACAGGCGTTCCCCCGGCCCCACTGGCTTCCCATCCTTCGACTCCAGCGTTTTTCCGATAAATCCTTTTCGCGACGTGCCCACCAGCACCGGGTAACCCAATTTCGCCACTTCCGGCAACTTCGCCAGCAACTCATAGTTCTGCGCGAAGGACTTGCCGAACCCGATCCCCGGATCCAGAAGAATTTGCGATCTCGCCACTCCCGCTCTTCGCGCCATCCCTAGCGATTTTCGCAGACCGCTCACCACCTCCCGCATCACGTCTTTCGCAAATGGCAACTTCTGCATGGTCTCCGGCGTTCCTCGCATGTGCATCAAGATCAGCGGAACACCATGCTTCGCGGCCACCTCCGCCAGCCGCGCATCGAATCGCAGTCCCGAAACGTCATTCAGCATCTCCGCGCCGGCGCCCAGCGCAATCTCCGCCACCGCCGCTTTTCTCGTATCCACCGACATCGGAATCTTCAATCGCCGCTGCAGCGCTTCCAGCACCGGCAGCAATCTCGTCAGTTCTTCCGCCGCGGAAATTCCCTTCGATCCCGGCCGCGTCGACTCCGCCCCAATATCCAGAATGTCCGCGCCCGCTCGCTCCATCTCCAGCGACGCCGCTACCGCTGCTTCCAGCCACGCAAATTTCCCGCCATCTGAAAAACTGTCCGGCGTCACGTTCAGCACACCCATCACCAGCGTGCGCCGCCCCAGCTCCAGCTCGCGCGTTGGCAACTTCACTTTGAAAAGTTTTCGTCGGAACATTCGTTTAGAAGTGTAGCTCACCACGGGTGCCCCACCCTCGGTTTGTGAGGGTGGGTCTTGGGTTTCCAGCCCCGGGTGCCCCACGGGCCGCCTTTGCACGTGAAGGCCTTTCCACCTGATGTTCTCTCGAAGGGCGCCCTAGTGTTCCGTTGATTGAACCTGGGTCTTGGGTTTACGCCTTTGTAGGGACCGCCTTCTCCTTGCTGTGACGCCGGAACCGTGGCGGTCCTCACCGCTAACCAGGAAGCCTCTCCGCTCTCTTCCCGTTTTTCTCTGCGTGCTCTGTGGTGATCTTGTGTTTTGTCTTAATCGAGGTCGATATCCCGCAGCGGCTTTCCAGCCGGCGCATCCTTGGCTTTCTTCATCGCCTCTTCAAACTTCTTCGCCAGGATGTCTTCCTTGTGCGTCTCCTGGAAGAACGAATCGGCAAACTTATCCTCGCGCTTCTTTTTCTGTTCCTCAAGAATGGAGGACGCCTGCGTCAGATCCACATCCGGTCCCGGCTTCACCGGCGCCGCGTGCGAAAGCACCGCTCCAAAGATCGGATCAATCACCAGCTTCGCTTGGCAGCACGGGCAGGTCACGTTCAGGTTTTCGCCATCTTTCAGTCCCATAATGCCTCATTCTACTTCATTTCTCGAAAATCGGTCTTCCCACCAGATTTGCCGCCATTCCCCCTCCGTAATCCCCCCGAATACGGTAAGGACCGTATAGCAGCCTCCGCAGAATCGGAATCGACCG
>DATIXE010000005.1:0-67898 GCA_035518915.1 Candidatus Eiseniibacteriota bacterium | reverse complement strand
GATGATGGGCCCGGTGCCGCCGACAGCAGGAGAGGTGCAAGTCCAGTTGGTGCCCGCCGAGGACTCGAAAATGGTATTGGCAGGCGATTGGAGATAGACGGTAATGGTGCCGGAGGTGACCGTTGCGCTGGAGGAATTGTTGGTGACGAGTTCGGTGTAGGTGTAGCCGGTAGGAACGGTGGCGGTGCCATTGGTAGTCGAAGTTGGAGGAGTAATGGTCGCGGTGCTAAATGTGGTGGCTGCAGCTGGATTTGCAGAACCAGAACCGCGGGCCGTTGATGCTCCGGGATTGACGGTGCCGCTTCGACGTCTGGTTACCGTCCCCGGGTTGGTCGCTAGTGCCACAGTGATGACTCCGGTTGTTGTGTTAACGGAAGTAATCGTGGCGTTGGTAACGTTATATCCCCCTGGAAGAAAATTCGTTGTAGTCAACCCAGCACCTACAACAGCCAACGAGGGGAGCGGTGTCGCGAAGGTAAAAGAGAGAACACCGCCAGCCCAGGAGGCTGCCGTGGCATTGCCTGTGAGTGCTTGGGCGGCTTGAGCGATAGTTACTACACCCGTTGTGGTGTTTACCGAAGTGATGGTAGCGCCCAACACGTTGTAGGTGGTTGGTGTAAAGCCCGAAGTCGATAATTGGGCTCCGACAACCACGAAAGAGGGCAGCGGAGTCGCGAAAGTATAAGAGGTCACGCCGCCTGCCCAGCTCGCCGCTGTGGCGGTGCCGAGAGTCTGAGAGGGGAGCGCAATAGTGATGACGCCGCTTGTAGTGTTAACTGAAGTGATCAGGGCGTTGGTGACGTTGTAAGCGGCGGGGGTAAAGCCGGTGGTGGTCATGAGAGCGCCGACGACGGCGCTCGAAGGCAAGGGAGTGGGAAAGGTGAAAGACGCGACTCCGCTGGTCCATGTGGCCGTGGTGGCAGTGCCGGTGGTTTGGGCGGCGAGATTGACAGTGACGACGCCAGTCGCGTAATTGACCGTGGTGATGGGAGCGTTGGAAAGATTGTACGAGGATGGAGAGAAACCCGTGGTGGTGAGGAGGGCGTTGGGAAAGACACCCGAAGGGAGGGGAGCAGGAAAGGTGAAGGAAGCAACTCCACCGGCCCAAGTGACGGTGGACGCCGTGCCCAAGGATTGGGTCGAAGCGTTGGTGTCGACGGCTGAGGAGGAGGCGGTCTGCGTAAGTTGAAGGTCCGCGGTTTGGGCGTGGGCGGAAGGTGCCGCGAGGAGGAAGACAGCGGCGGCGCCGAGCAAGAAAGCAAACAAAGACCGGAGACGATGAGTTGTGGCGAGACGCAGACGACGCGAAAGAATGGCGAGCGGAGCGAAGAATCGGTTGCGCAGGAGATTCAGCGGATACTCGGTACCGCGGCGCGAAAACGAGGTTGCGCGGCCGAAGAATTGCGCGGACCGCGGATCGGGCTCGAGTCCGGCGTCGCCCTGCGTTGTGATGATCTGGGACGCGGCGCGCTTCACGCGATGAAGGCGGATGCCATCCGAGGATTGCAGGAAGGCGACGTCGCCGGCACGAAGGTCAGCGCCGGAAACAGGCGCAACCGTGACATCGTCGCCATCGAGCAGGTTGGGCTGCATGCTGGCGCCGCTGGCGCGAAATTGGACCTGATGACCGCGACGAAGCAGGTCGTTGCACAGCTCCAGAAAGAGCCGGGAATCCTTGCGAACGCGAATTTCACGCGTGGGCATGGCGAATGGCCTCCACAGCGTCGTCCGTTGGAGCGAAACGGAAGATCGAACAAGGGATCGAGCGAGTGAGTCGATCGAGGAAATCGAGGGTGAACTCGATGCCGGATTTCAGATAGTGCGGCAAGAAGGCGCGAGCGAAGAGCTCCGCGGCGGCCTGGGACTGTGCGATGGGGACCAGCTCGTGGCGGGGGGCCTGTTCGAGCAGGAAAATCGCGGAAAGTGGCGCGCTCGAGGGAGAGGATACACCCGCGTCGCCGTGCCAGGGCGTGCCGTACATACGATAGACGCCGTCCTGGAGACGGATGATGATGCGATCGTCGCTGAGCAGGCGAACACCGGGCTGGCGCATCCAGAGACGAGCGGTGGTGCTTTTGCCGTCGCCGGAGTGGCCAAGGAACAGATAGCCACTGGAGTCCTGATCCACGACACCGAGAGCGTGCAGTTCGACTCCTTCGCCGAGAGCGAGGCGGTGCATGAGGACGAGTTCGTCGATCGGGTATTCGAGTGGAAAAATCGCATCGGGCAAGGGGAAAACGGAACGATTCAATAGGAGATGGCCGCGGGAAAAGGTGGGGTCAAGCCAGGCGGCTTTGTATGGCTCGGCGCCAAAAACCGGGCTGGAAAAGAAAAATTTTGTGCCGGTGTGATCGCGGTGAGCAGACCAGAGGCCGCCGGATGAGAAGTCCGGGGAGGAATCGGGCACCGAGAGAGCGTGGGCCCACGAGACGTCGAATTCCAGATCGCAGGAATCGTTGGCGCCGGAGGAGGCGACAAACGGAAGATGCTCGCGATCGAGG
The DNA here is from genome assembly GCA_035518915.1 of Candidatus Eiseniibacteriota bacterium. Taxonomy (GTDB): domain Bacteria; phylum Acidobacteriota; class Terriglobia; order Acidiferrales; family UBA7541; genus Acidiferrum. The sequence continues at coordinate 65,397 of DATIXE010000005.1, read as the reverse complement.
ATAGCGGGCATTCCCTTTTCACACCAGAGACCGAGCGAGAAACCGCCGATATTCAACGCCAGGCGGGTGGCCTGCGAAGGAACTTCCATGGCGAGCTGAGCGTTTCGTTCGTGCATATTCATTCCTTGGCCGCGAGCCACGTCAGGAGCCTAGACTCTTGCAAAACACCGACCGGCAGGAAGCGGAGGCCGGCCCGGTGGAACTGAACGTTTTGCAATGGCCGAGCACGGCTTCTTCCGGACGGAGGCTGACTCGCACAACTTCGGGCGGCTGATAGGCGGCCCGCTGGGGCTCCCCATTTTTTTCGATGCGTTGCGTATCTTTCATTCGGTTGCTTTCCTAAACATTTCGGTTACCGCAACTGCGTTGCGCAGGAGGAACATCCTCCGGCCCCGCAACCACCGCGCGAATCAAGTACGGGAAGAAGCGGACTTGAACTGGGGATGTGGGCGGTTGCTTGAAATTCCGTGACTTTGTTCTTAAGGCGCTCGGCGGATTGCGTGAGCTGAGCGTGTTGCTCGCCACCGGGGCAGCAGGCGCAATCGCCATGCTCCGGCACGATCAGACCGAGGCTGAAGGCGCGGAGATGCGCGACCTGGCAAAGGAAATCCACGGGCGCTTCCGCATCGCCGTTTTCGAGTTCGCCGTTTGCAGGGCACATACTGCAGAGGGAGCGAATCTGGCAATGGGTACAAATCGTTTCGCGAGTAGCAGGGATGTCACGAATGCCCTGCAAGGGACCATCCCAGCCGTGCTGGAAACCGGCGTCGCGCAGGTTGTATCCGTTCTGATGGGAGAGGACGCAGATGGTCATTTGGCCGCGGGGATCGACGGCACACCCGTTGTGGCCGCCGCCGCAGGTGTAGCGCTTGGGTGGCAGGGGAATGTGCGCGAGCGAGCGCTCGTGGTCCAGGAGGCGGACGTATTCGTTCATACGGGCAGGATCGCGAAATTCGAGAGCGACCGCTTGCTCGGGCGTTAAGCGGACGTTGAGTGGACTCTGCGAGCAGTCGGTCCGGGGATTGACGAGAGGATCGAACTTGAATTCGACGCCCAATTCTTCTTCCGCGAACCGTTTCATTTCGTAGACTTCGTGATAGTTGATGGTGGTGGGGACGGTTTTCAACTTGAGGGGAAGATCGCGCTCGAGCAGGAGGCGGATGCCGTTCATACAACGGTCGAAGGAACCTGGAATACGTGTGAGGGTTTCGTAGGTTTCCCGGGTGGCGCCGTAGAGGGTGATTTCGATCGCAAAGGGACGATATTCAGCCAGATGGTCGGCGATACGAGGGGTGATCATCGTGCCGTTCGTGAAAAGAGTAATGAGGAAACCCTTCTTTTTTGCGAGGGTGTAGATTTCCAGAAAATCCTTGCGGGCGAAGATTTCGCCGCCGGTGAAGAGGAGCCACAAACAGCCAGCTTCGACGAGTTCGTCAAAGAGGCGGGTGTATTCCTCCAGAGAGAGTTCACTGCGACGAGCTTCGGGATCGCTCATGGACAGATTGTTGTAGCAGTGCTGACACTCAAGAGGGCAGCGATGGGTGACTTCGATCGAGACTTCCGAGGGCACACGACGTCCCTGGTGCCTGGCGTGCACCTGAGTGGAAAAATCGCCGTATGTCTCCGTTTTGATCAATGTGCTCCCCCTGCGGTGTTGCAAAATGCTGCTTGGCGAAAATTTGGAAAGGCGAGCCGCGCCGAAGCTCAGGCGACGGGACGAACCAGTTGTTCGTCTAACATCGAGTCCAGAAAGGACTGGATGTCGCTTTGCGCCTGTGAAGCGGTGACGTCGAACTCATCACAGACGCGCTGGACCATTTCCGGGAGGGAATGTTCCTGGGCCATGAATTCCCACAGAGCCGAGCCGACGGGATTCAACGTGTAGAGTGAATTCATGTCGCCGACACCGCGGCGAACCGGAACGATGATGAATTCACCTTCAATTTGCCGGGCGACCACATCCTGATTTCGGACGAAGCGGGTTTCCATGAGTCGCATAAATGAGACACACCTCCGTGAAACGGCTGTTCAAGACAGGTACAGCTACTAGAAAAGTGTCCTGTAGTGAGACGCCGCTGTCACAAGTTGGTGGGACAGGTGTACCCAAACGGTATAGGTTTACGGATTGGACAAAACGGTGGGAAGTACTTGGAAGCGCAGAGGTTGTACAGATAAGCGAACGGTACTCGGAAGGCACCCCAGAAAAGTGTTCATTACACTTTAACCGCCCGGGAAACGCGGGCCGTTATATACTGGCGCGGACGGACCCATACGGCTGAGGGGAAGCTGAATGTATGTGTGTGTTTGGGTTCAGATTTCCTAATGGACGACTTGAAGCCTAAGCAAGGTAGGGGCCAGGATGCCGGGGGAGGGCTTCGCGCACCCGCAAAGGGCGAAAGCTCGTCCAGCGAAGTCCCGCTAGATAATGATGGGGCTACCTTCATCGAGCCTCCTTCGAAACCTCCTCGAAAGCCGCCCGTCGACCCCGGCGCCACAGTGGTCCAGCCCAATCCACAGGCGGAGGGCGGGACCTCCATCCGGACGCCAAGCGGCCCGAGATCGTACGTAACTTCTTACCAAAACGTAGTGTTGCAAGAAGGCGACCAACTGGGCGGGCGCTACGAAATACTGGCGCTGCTCGGCGAAGGCGGAATGGGCGCGGTCTATAAGGCCAAGGACCTGGAAGTGGAGCGAACCGTTGCGCTGAAGCTAATCCGACCGGAGATGGCGAGCAACCCCTCGATTCTGGCGCGTTTCAAGCAAGAGTTGCTGACGGCGCACCAGGTAACGCACAAGAACGTCATTCGAATCTATGATTTATCGGAAGCGGATGGCGTGAAGTTCATCACCATGGAATTTGTCGAAGGCGAAGACCTTCGGCAACTCTTGCGGTCTCATGGAAAATTCTCACCGGACGAAGCCGTGGACATTATTCGCCAGGTTTGCATGGCGCTGGAGGCGGCGCACACGGCGGGAATCATCCATCGCGACTTGAAGCCGCAAAATGTGATGCGGGATAAGACTGGGCGCATTTTGGTGATGGACTTTGGCCTGGCGCGCTCGGTGCAATCCGAAGGCATGACGCAGACCGGAGCGCTGCTGGGGACGATCGAGTACATGTCCCCGGAACAGGCAATGGGCAAGACGCTGGACCAGCGCTCGGACCTGTTTGCGGTGGGACTGATCTTCTATGAGTTACTAAGCGGGAAGATGCCGTTCAAGGCCGAAACGGCCATGGCCAGTTTGTTGATGAGGAATCAGGAGCGGGCCGTGCCGGTGGCGGACATTGATGCAACGGTGCCGGCGGGGTTGAGCGACATCGTGAGCCGGTGCCTGGAACGCGATTTAGAGAGGCGTTATCCGAATGCCGCGGAGATTGTAGCGGATCTGGATGCCTGGCAGGGGAAGCGGCCGGTGATGGCGTCGATTATGATGCAGGCGCCGAAGCCGCCGCGGAGGATTCCCTGGAAGTGGGCGGTGCCAGGCGCGGTGGCGGCGTTGGCAGCGTTGAGCATGGCAGTGCCGGCGGTACGACACGCGATTTTCCGAGGCGGAGCAGGAGCGGTGGCAGGGATCGCAGGCTCGCCGAATACGAGCCTGCCTGCGTTGTCGCAAGGAAAATTCGTCGCGGTATTGCCGTTTCGAGTCATCGGTGATCAGTCGGCTCTGGGATACGTGGCAGACGGTTTGGGAGAGGCGCTTACGACCAAGCTCTTCGATTTGAAGAGTGTGCGACTTACTTCATCCGCTGAAGCTGCAAAAATCGACCCGAAGACTCCGTTGCCCCAAATTGCGAAGTCGCTTGGCGCCAATCTGATCGTGCAGGGGACGGTTCAGGGTTCCGGGGATCATTTGCAGATTACGGTTCACCTGGAAAATGTTGCCGACAATAAGCGTATTTGGAGCCAAGATTTCGCAGGAGTAACTGGCGATCTATTAACGATTGAGGACCAGATTTTTAACAAACTGGCGGACGCGCTGGAAGCGAAGCTGACGGACGCCGAATCCGCGGCAATTGCGGCACATCCAACGGAAAACATCGAAGCGTATAACCTGTATCTGAAAGGCCGGAATGCGTTGGGCGGCACGCCGGACCAGAAGACGATTCAATCGGCTATGAATTTCTTTGAAGGCGCGTTGCAGAAGGACCCGAATTTTGCACTGGCCTATTCCGGATTGGCGGATGCGAACCTATCAATGTACGCGCAAAGCAAGGATAAGCATTGGTCGGAACAGGCAGTTCAGGCGGCTAAGAAGGCAGCCCAACTGAACAACAATCTCCCCGAAGTGCATTTCTCCTTAGGGAGCGCATACGCAGCGACAGGACAGACTGTTCAAGCGATCGCGGAGGACAAGAAGGCTCTGGAGCTTGCGCCGAACTCGGATGAGGCGTATCGGCGGCTCGGAAACGCTTACTTGGCGAACGGGCAAAAGGAAGAGGCACTGCGCGCCTTGGAAAAGGCGGTCGAGCTCAATCCTTACTATTGGTATAACTTTTCAGGGCTGGGCAATGCGTATTACAAATTCGGTGAGATGGAGAAGGCTGTAAAGGCCTACGAACAGATTGTGCAGCTGGAACCGGAAAATCCGATTGGATACAGCGATCTGGGCGCGAGCTACTTCTCAATGGGCAAGTTTGACGAGGGGATTTCGGCGTTCCAGAAGTCGCTCCAGATCAAACCAACGGCGGACATTTATACGAATTTAGGCACTGGCTATTTCATTCTGAGGAAATACAACGAAGCGCTGACGATGTTTGAAAAAGCCGTGGAGTTAAACCCGGAAGACGAACACACGATGGGGAATTTGGCGGATGGATACCGGACGGTTGGAAATACTACTAAAGCGCAGGAGACGTACGACAAGGCGATCGCGCTGGGGTACAAAGAACTGCGAGTGAACCCCCGAGATGCAGACGTGGCAGGGAGACTAGCGCTGTACTACGCGAAAAAGGGAGATATCCAGCAAGCCGATGAGTTTGTAAAGCGCGCGATGGGAATAAATCCTAGCGATGCGAACCTGATTTACATTTCGGCGGTAGTCAATACGCTGGGGAATCAACCTTTGCAAGCCGTGAAGGATCTTGGCCAGGCGTTGCAGAAGGGCTACCCAGCGGGTGATGTGGCTGAGGACCCGGAATTCACACCTTTGCACTTGCGAGCGGACTACCAAGCTCTTATGAAACGGCATCAAAGCAAAAAGAATTAGGAATCGTAAGGTGCAAGGGCAAGGATGTCCTTCGTGCTCCCCTACGCTGTTGCCGGTAGTGGTCACAGATCTCCAGTAAAGCGAACTGAGAAGTAGTAGTTCTTCGGGGGTTCGGTGTCCCAAGGGCGGAAGCCCAAGCCCTCCAGCAGAATGGCATGCACGGCGAGTATACGACGCTGAATTCCTTCTCTTAGATGATTCGTTGCGAGTGGATCTATTGACCCACGCGGACTTGTGGCCAACTAGGGCAAAAAAAACCTGCCTGGTTTACCAGGCAGGCTGATGCTGAAAGAGATCTTATGGATTACGCTGCAATCACGCCGCGCCGGCCGAGCAACAGAACAAGCATGCCACCCACCGCGAGAAGAATCAGAGAAGAAGGCTCGGGAACCGGGCCGCCGAGTTGGCCCTGACCACTAAAGCTTTGGTCTACAGACATGTCAGAAACGTCCGCCGTAAGAGAAAAATCAGCAAGATGTGGCAGCACCTGACAGTTGCTGCCCTGATTGTCGGCGTCGTAATCTTCCCACTCCCAGCCGTTACCACAATTGGTGAGGATGGCGAAAGGGATGCCCCAATGGGTAACGTCCAAACCAAAAAAGCTAATGTCATAACCTCCAGCGGCTTCGTCAAAGACCGAGCTGCAGTTGGTAAAGTAGGGGTCGTTCGAGTTGTCACCGCACGAAAAAGAGAGGCCTGACGCACTGGAAAGGAACAGATTCAAAGAAGTCTGGAACTTACCTGTGTCGTTTATGAAATCGAAAACGGCTGTGCACGTGCTGTCTGTTGAACAGCTCTGTGTTTGAGTAAAGCTAAAGCTAAAACTGCCATCCAAGCCAACAGTCTGAGACTGGCCGCCGGGGCCGAGTTTAAAGATGGGATCGTTCGTGCTATCGGCCAATGCCATCGAGCACGAGACCGCCAGAATCCCTACCATGACAAAGTATCGAGCGAGCTTCACGAGAACCCCCGTTTTGGCCAAGTGGGACAGGGCCATCAGTCTTTACAGTGCAATTTCAGAGCCATATCACTAGAGTTTTCCTCAGTTCATCTCTAAGTAACCGTTGCCCTTAGGCCACCAAGAAAGTCGCTCCGATGCGATGTGTGCAAAGTTTTTCTCAAATGACCAGCACCGCTGGCAGAATTGCGCAAACTAAAGTTGCGGCATCCGAAACTCACAGAATCGACTCATAACACGAGGACGGCGAATTTTGCTCCGGGATCAAGTGCCTGTCAATGAGAGATTAGAAACTGGATGAAGAGGCAAGAGATATGGAGGCGAGCTAGAGTATCAGGACTATCAGTACTTTCGTGATTAGAGCGTGGTCATCTGCAGAGAGAGAGATTAAGTGCGATGGCTTACCGGTTCAAGGAGGCGCACGGTGAGTATGCCCGCAGGGACTAGATAGATGATGGTGACGCAGGTCCACATGAGGGCGCCGGCGAACTCCTGGTCACGGAGGACAGCGGCGAGAGCTGCCCCAGGCAAGTTGAGGTAATGGGTATAGACGACGTGGTCGCAAAAGGTCAGGTAGGCGGAGAGGATGTCGCAGGGCAGGGTGGCGAGAAAAAGGTAGATCAGGATTGGCCAGCGAGATTTGAGAGGAACTGCGGGCCAGGGCTGCAGGACAGGCCACCAAAAGAGGAAGCCGGCAAAGACAAAACTGAAATGCTCGATCGAGTGCACGGTATGGGAGCGCAAGGCGAGAGCAAAGATCGCCGGGACGTGCCAGCCAATGAGTACACCGGTCGCTGCCAGCCAGCAGGCGATTGGGTTTGCGAGAAATCTGCCAAGATGGCGGATCGGCCTCCAGCGGAGCATCGGAAGGAGGACCTGTCCCAAGAATTGCTGGGGGAGCCCGTAGGCAAGTGCTTGGACCGGATCGGCGAGAAGGATGAGGGCAGGAGCGACCGTCATTAGCAGGAGGTGCTTCACCATGTGAATGGTGAGGAGTTGATGGTCCATGGCCGCCAATGGAGACCCCAAGGCCGTCCAAATGAGGAGAAGTCCGGAAGTGAAATAGAAGTGTCGCCATACAGAGTTTGTATTCGTCGCGGCCGATCGAAGACGGAACAGGCCTAGCGCGTAGAGAATCGCTGCGCCCACAAGAAGCAGTGTTAGAAAAATGGGGAATGGCCAATGGGCCAACGGAGGATGGCCTGTCGCGGGCATCGCGAGTCTATTGCTGGGGAACGGCGGCCGGCGCCGTGGAAATGTGCTGTAAAGCGGCATCCCGGGCAGGCATGTGGCCTGGGGGATGGAGCGTCATCAGGAAAGAGACGAGCGCGGTGGTTTCCGCAGGACTCAGATTCTTTCCGTAGGCGGGCATGTTGCCGCCTCCCTGAATCACCTGGCGGATCAGTTGATCTTGCGTGAGGCGCACTGCGACTTGGTCGAGCGCAGGGCCACGCTGGCCGCCTTCGTTGCCAAGCGCATGACAATTACGGCACTGCTTGAGCTGGAAAACAAGCGCACCCTGGCGCTCGAGCGCGGTAGTGTTTTTGAGGAACTGCTGGGGGACAGGATCGCCACTCCAGGCATTCATTTGCGGGCTCCAGGGCGCGTAGCCAGCCAAATGCGTAAACGTGCCAAGAGTGACCGCGATCAACATTATGCTGAGCACCGCGACGGGACGGCGGCGCCAGCTTTTTTCGCCTTCACCAAAGAGAAAAGGAAGCAGGATGAGCCCAGCGATCACGACCACCGGCCCGATGAGCAGGGCCGGAGTTTCGAGCGAGGGGGGCAGCAAGGAAAGCAGCGCGTAGAGCCATAGGAAGAAGTAGTCAGGACGCGGAGCGGTCTGGATGATCGTGGGGTCGGGCCGGCCGCTGGGACCGAACGGGCCGAAATAGAAGGCGCAAGCGGCGACGGCGAGAAGAACGAAAGCGGTGAAAAACAGATCCTTCCAGATGGCGTAGGGCACGAATGGCGCGCCGTCTTTTTTCACGAGCTCTTCGTATTCTTCGGTATAGGTAGAGCGATTGACGACGCGGCCGGGCATGGGCCAGTCGTTGATGCCAAGCTTCAGCACCATCAAAAGATGCAAACCAACGAAAGCGATGAGCAGGCCGGGGATTACAAAAACATGCAAGGCGAAAAAGCGGGAGAGCGTGGCACCGGCGATGATGGGCCCGCCTAACAGGAGCTTGACCGTGGCGGGGCCCAGAATCGGAACGCGGCTGGAAATACTTGCGCCAATGCCGAGGCCCCAATAAGCGTCCTGGTCGAAGCGCAGCACCTGACCACTGAAAGCCATGCCCAGCGTCATCAGAAGGAGAAAGACGCCGACGATCCAGGTGAGTTCGCGCGGATACTTGTACGCACCGAAGAGAAACACCTGGACCATGTGGATGAGAACGATGGCGATCATAAACTCGGAGCCCCAACCATGGAGGGCACGAATGTACCAGCCGAGCGTGATCTGGTGATTCAGGAGTTGCAGCGAATTCCAAGCCTCGGCGGCGGAAGGGACGTAGACGACTGCGAGCAAAATGCCGGTGATGATCTGGAGAATGAATACAGTCAGCGCAGCGCTGCCGAAGACGTAAAACCAACTGGCCGTATTACGCGGGACGCGATGTCCGGCGGTCTCGCGAACGGTGGCCGCAAGCTGAAGGCGGCGATCGAGCCAATCGCCGACTTGCGAGATCAGGCGCATGGAGGCCGCTCCTTCGAAAGTGCGGCCGTGGGCGCACCAGGAGTGGGAAGTTCTCCAGCTTGGATGGCGATCAGGCCGTTCTCGACCTTATGGGGATACTCGAAGAGGCCGCGCTCGGGAGGACCCGAGGCGCGGGAGCCGTCGCGATAGTAGGCGCCGCCATGGCACGGGCAAAGGAAGAGTCCGGATTGGGGAAACCAGCGAACCGGGCAACCAAGATGCGCACAGTTGATGGCGAAGACCTGGAACTGCTCTCCTTCGATACGGCGGACCCAGCAGGCGGTGTTCACGGTTTCGCCGTCGGACGGCATAACCACCTGATTCTTAAAGGTGGCCAGGCGTGTTTCTCCCTCGGGAAATTCGTTGATGTGGCCGAGAGGAACCCAAGACAGATAAGCATTGGCGCGGCTGCGCGTGAGGGAAGAGAGCACATAGCGAACGACGGGAACCGCGAGTCCGACGGCCACGACGCCGTTGAACAGAATGCCGAGTTTCATGAAAAGGCCGCGGCGAGAGATTGTGTTTTCATCCGGCATGAGACTGCTCCTAGGGCTGTACGCTGCTGGCAGTGGGATAGGGCTGGCCCGGTGTGGAGACCCGTTTGGAAGCGAGCCAAGCAATGACATCCGTGATTTCCTGGTCGGTCATGGGCTTGCCAGGAACGTCGTTGCGCCAATCGGGAGCGCCACGGTCAGGCCTGCCAACGATCACCATCGTGCGGAGCTCCTGATCCGTGAGTAGCGCGAGGAACGATCCATCGGTGATGGAACTTCCCTTCGGAGTGCCGCGGCCATCCGGTCCATGGCAGGATTCGCAGAAGGTTTTGTAGGCGATTGCGCCGCGAGCAGCGTCGCCCTGAGTGCTTGCGAGATAGGAAGGCGGGTTGGTACCTCCGAGAATTCCAGGCTTAGCCCAACGCGAGCGAATCTGCGTGACGATCACATCGATCTGCTTATCGGTAAGCATGCCTCCGGCACTCTGGCCAAATGCGGCCATGGAAGTGCCTTTGATGCCGTTGGTGACGACCTTGCGCATAATGTCTTCATTGACGACGGCGAGGTAGACGGGGTCGCCAAGGGCAATCGCGGCGCCGCCGTGGCCTTCCTTGCCGTGGCAACCCGCGCAATTTTCCGAGTAGAGGGTGTCGAACTGGAGGATCTGGTCAGGGGCCAGCGTTTCCGCGCCTTGCGCGGGACGGCCGGGAGCGGAATCGCAACCGGATAAGAAGAGCATGCCGAGAGACAGCAGCAACGAGACTTGTGCGAGGGTTCTCAAGGTTAGCGCTGCCCGCCTTCCTTTTTGGGCATGATTCCCGGGACTTCGACACCCGCGCGCATAGCAAGCGGCATGTTCTCACGCGTCGGGACACGATTGTGACGCATGACGACCAGTCCGGCGACGACGCCGAAAGCGATCTGCGAGGCTGTGAACCAATACCAATTGATCAAGCTTTGCAGCAGCGGGTTGAGCAAGCCAAGGATCGAGGAGAGCAAACCGGACCAAAGAAGCGGGGCGATCAGCCCGCCAAGCAAGATGGGGCGCCGGGGAAACATGGGAAGCATAGCGCCGTAGAGCAGGCCGACCAGAGTGGAGCCAGTGGCATGAAAAATCAGGGCGACGATGAACGCGTCCCAGTGGAATCCGCTGAGCTGTGAGGGATCGAGCCGGAACTTATCCTCGAAGACAATGGCGCCGAGCAGGTTAATCGGGTACCAGATGCTGCCGGCCTTAATGAGTCCGTACGTGCAGGCGAGGACCGCCATGGCCACGCTGCCAGCCCAGCCACCCTTCACACCGGCGGAGACGGGATAGGTTTCCAACGGCAGCCAAGCGCGAACGGCTTCGGGCGCGACGGGAAAGCGCTGAACGCGGGGACGCTCCGTTGTGATGGAAATGTCTTCTCGGACCACGGGGACTGCGACTTCCTGTTCGTGTGGAAAGACTTCGCGAAACCAGCCGATGCAACCTGCAACGGAGAGAATTGCGCCGAGGACGCTGACCGAAATGCTGGTCAGAAGGCCCGTAAACAGGAGCACAAATCCAAGGGCGAGGACAAACGGCCACGCGGTTGGTGCCGGGAGATGTAGCGGCGCGGGAGCTTGGGAACCTTTTTCGAGTGGCTTGGTGGACGAAAGCGAAGTCATGATGATCCCCTAGCGCCCCACGATATAAACGACGGTAAAGACGACGACCCAAACGGCGTCGACGAAGTGCCAGTACATGGAGAGGACCTGGATGCGGGGCGCGTGCTCGGATCCAACGCGCCCTGCCAAACCGAAGATCAGAACGAGAAGGAGCATGATGAGGCCGACGGTGACATGGAACGCGTGGAGGCCGACGAGAGAATAGTAGGTGGTGCCAAAAAGGTTAGTGGAGATGGTGAGACCCTTGTCGTAGATGAGATGGTGCCACTCGAGGCCGGTGCCGAAAAGGAAGAGTCCACCAAGGATAATGGTGAGGAACCAGGCAAGGAGGAATGCGCCGCGTTTGCCGTGCTCGATAAATCTTTCGGCAAAGTGAATTGTGAGGCTGCTCGACAACAGGCAGATCGTGAAGAAGATGGGCGGCTCAAGAACTTCGCGCGGCGTGGGACCAGAGAGGCTCTTGCCGATGTAATAGAGGTAGGCGACCACGAAAATGGTGAAGATAGAGGATTCCGCGATGATGAGGCAGGCCATGGCGCCCTTGCCGCGGTAGGGAAGCGTCCAGCTTTGTGGCGCTTGCGGAACAGCAGTTGCGAGATCGCTCACTGGTAGCTTCTCCTATTCATAATGGCTGTCCGGATCTTCGGGATGCTTCAAGTCCCAGAGCGGGCGGCGGCTCTCGACGGTGGGGATAACGGCAAAATTGTAGGCGGGAGGTGGCGAACTGACGGACCATTCGAGAGTCCAGGCGTCCCAGGGATCGTTGCCGGCGTCCGGACCCTTGAAGTAAGAGTAGATCATGTTCCAGACGAAGAGAATTACGGCGATTGCCTGAATCAGAGAGCCAATAGAAACCAGCAAATTCCAGACTTCCCAACCGCGGCCTGGCTCATAGGTGTAGATGCGCCGGGGCATGCCGAGAAGTCCAGGAATGTGCATGAGATCAAAGGTGAGATGGAAACCAATCACGAACAGCCAGAAATGCCATTTGCCGAGAGTTTCGTTGAGCATCTTGCCGGTGATTTTTGGGAACCAGTAGTAGAAAGCGCCAAACAAGGCGAAGAGGATACCTCCAACGATGACGTAGTGGAAGTGGGCGACGACGAAGTAGGAGTTGTTGAGTTGCCAATCGAAAGGGGCGGAAGCCAGCATGATGCCGGTAAGGCCGGCGATTAGAAACTGAAAGAGAAAGCCGATGCAAAAGAGCATGGGTGTTTTGAAGAGAATCCTGCCGCCCCACATGGTGCCCAGCCAGTTAAAGATTTTAATTCCCGTGGGAATGCCGACGATCATCGAAGTGATGGTAAAGAAGGCGTTGGCGGGAGAACTCATGCCAATCGTGAAAATGTGGTGGGCCCAGACGCTCATGCTGACGAAACCGATGCAAATCGTGGCGCCGACCATGATGGGGTAGCCGAAAATCGGTTTGCGGGAAAAGACCGGCACGATTTCGGACATGAACGCGAAGCAAGGAATGATAAGGATATAGACTTCGGGATGGCCGAAGATCCAGAAGAAGTGCATCCAGATGGCGGCCGAGCCGCCCGCCTGGGTGTCGAAGAAATGGCCCCCGAGATAGCGATCGATAAGCAACATGATCTGCGCCGCGGAGAGCGGGGTAATGGTAATCAGGACCATGCCGGACATGACCAGATTGAGCCACGCGAGAAGCGGCATGCGGCTGAGCTTCATTCCAGGACACCGCATCGAAATAATCGTGGCGATCAGATTGACTGCCGTGCCAACAGAACCAAAGCCCGCGGCGAGAACCGCGATCGTCCAGTAGTCGGAGCTATGGCCGGGAGAGAATGCGCGCGCCGTCAGAGGAGAATAGGCCCACCAGCCCACGTCGGGAGCGTTGCCGGCCCCGTAGAGGCCGCTGCCCCCGAGGAAACTGAAGTAGAGGAGAACTCCGGAGAATGCGGCAAGCCAGAAGCTGAAGGCGTTGAGGCGGGGAAAGGCCATGTCGCGGGCGCCGATCATCAGCGGAACCAGATAGTTGGCAAATCCGAAGAGAACGGGCATGGCAACGAAGAAGATCATGGTGGTGCCATGCATGGTGAACATGCGGTTGAAGACCTGGGGAGACACAAAATCGTTGTGAGGAATGATCAGTTGAATGCGGATGATGATGGCCTCAATGCCACCGAGGACCAGGAAAAACAGGGCATAAACGATATACAGAATTCCGATCTGCTTGTGATCCGTGGTGGTGATCCAATCGTGGAGCGTCTCCACCCAGGGGCGGGAGGCGACCCCGGGAGCGCGAATGGCAATTGCATCGGATGCCATAATCAAGCCTCCAAGAAATCCCGTCAGTGCAGTGTCTCGAGATAATTCACGAGCGCGTCGAGATCCGCATCACTAAGCTTCATCGCTGGCATCAACGAGCCGGGTTTGATGGCGTCCGGATCCTGAATCCACAAACGAAGATTTTCGCGAGTATTCAAAGCGGCGCCGGAGGCGAGGGTGGCACGGCCCATCAGGTGCGTGAGGTCCGGGCCGAAACGGCCGTTCGCGGGAGTCCCCACAATGGCGTGGCAATTCATGCAAGCCGTGGTCTCAAAGACGCGGCGGCCAGCGACGACGCTTTCGTCCTGAATCGCCGGATGCTGCTGCGAAAGGATCCATCGAGAAAAAGCTTCCGGCGTGTCCACGTAGACGCGTAAGAGCATTTTCGCGTGCTGGGTGCCGCAATATTCGGCGCACTGGCCGAGGAACAGTCCGGCCTGGTGCGGGTCCAGCCACATTTCATTGACACGGTTCGGAATTAATTCGGTCTTGCCGTTCAGTTGGGGAACCCAGAAGCTGTGATCCGTATCCGCTGAAAGAAGCTTGAGAAAAGTGGGCGTGGGGTGAGCAGGATCACTGAGGGGGATATGGAGTTCGTTGGCAGTGACGACACCAAGGTTTGGATATCGGAATTCCCACCAGAACTGATGGCCGATAGCGGTGACATCCACGGCATCGGGCGGCCTTTTGGCGTCCTGGATGGCGTGAATGACCCGGGCGCTGGCGAGGAAGAGAATGACCACGATGAGTGCGGGAATCACGGTCCAAGCAAGCTCGATCTGCGAACTGCCGTAAACCTGAGGAGGTTCCTGGGCTGGGTCGGTCGCGCGGGCGCGAAATTTCACAATCGCGTAGACCAGCAAGGTAAAAACGACAACGAAAATGATGCCGGTGATCATCAAGACGAACTTGGAAAGGTGGTCAATTTCGTCGGCGGGGGTGGAAAGAGGCTTGAAGATGTTGGGCACCGGATGTAGGGGCGCCTGCGCGAGGCAAGGGAGAGCAAACAAGAGGGTGCCAAGGAATGCGGGGAGAACGCCAATCGAGCGGCCCGCGAGATGCCGACGATTTACGATGCGTTGAGAAGCTTCCATTTTTCGGCTTAGGCTATCTCCCAAGGAATTTGCGATGCGACGGACTTTGGATGTTGTCAAAGCAAGAGAGGATGCAAGTTTCTGTTGGCGAAGTGCGGCTGCCAGCACGAAACAACCGAATCCGAACGATTCGGGCAGCCCGAGCGACGTCTCTTAAATCAAGGCAATGCCCTTCGCTTCTTAAACGGCGGCAAGAAGCGAACGGAAACGCTGAACTCGTCCAACCGGATAACGGAATCCCGTCTTGCACGGAACCGGCGGAGCTGATTTCAAGAAGGGCGGTAATGCCCGGGCATCATACTCCACGGAGAATCGTGAAACAACAATCTTCGGTGACAACGAAAGCCAAGGAAATTCAGGAAGGTTCGGAAACCACTCGCTGCTGTTGTTCGCCGAGGCTGGTCACCCCGAGCCGTATCTGGTTTCCGGATCGCAGGTACACGGGTGGCTTCTGCCCAAGACCGACTCCGGGCGGAGTGCCAGTAGAAATAATGTCCCCAGGATGCAAGGACATGAAACGGCTCAAATAACTGACGAGAACGGGCACGGTGAAGACCATTTTGCGGGTGGTGCCATCCTGGAATCGCCGGCCGTCGACCTCGAGCCAGAGATGCAGGTCCTGGGGATCAGGCACCTCCTCACGAGTCACGAGCCAAGGCCCTATGGGGCCAAAGGTGTCCGCGCTTTTACCTTTCACCCATTGGCCCGTACCTTCCAATTGAAAGGCGCGTTCAGAGAGATCATTGACGACACAGTATCCGGCCACATGCTGGAGCGCATCGGCGACTTCGACGTATCGAGCGGGTTTGCCGATCACCACGCCCAGTTCGACTTCCCAATCCGTTTTCTGCGAGCCGCGGGGAATCACGACATCGTCGTTGGGACCGCAGATGGCCGAGGTTGCCTTCATGAAAACCACGGGCTCGCGAGGAACTTCCATGCCGGATTCGGCGGCGTGATCGGAATAGTTCAAGCCGATGCAGATAAACTTGCCGACATCGGCAACGCAGGGGCCGAGGCGAGGACGGCCCTCGACAACGGGCAGAGCAAGAGCATTTAGCCTGGCAAGCTTATCCAGAGATTCGGGGAGCAAGAAGTCCCCGGAGAGATCCGGGATGACGGCAGACAAATCGCGAATTTTTCCATTTGGATCGAGAAGGCCCGGCTTTTCGGAATTGCGAGGTCCATATCGCAGGAGCTTCATAGGGTTGTCCGTTCGAAGTTGCGGGTCACAGCGCCCATCCACCATCGATGATAAAGGTTTGTCCCGTCACGAAAGCGGATTCGTCCGATGCCAGATAGATGGCGAGGTTGGCGATTTCTTCCGGGCGCCCGAAGCGTCCCATGGGCTGGCGAAGAATCATCTCCGCGCGAGCCGCTTGCGGGTCGGGCCGGCTGGCGATGCGCTGCTCGAGGGAAGGAGATTCCACGGTGCCGGGGCAAATCGCATTGCAGCGAATCCCGCGTTTGATGAAGTCCGTTGCCACGGACTTGGTAAGTCCGATCATGGCGGCCTTTGTGCCGGCGTAAACGAAGCGATTCGGCGCGGCTTTGATGCTAGAGGCGACCGAGGAAATGTTAATAATGGTTCCCTTCTCGCGACGCAACATACTCGGGAGGAACTCGCGACACATGCGGTATACGGATTTGACGTTGAGGTCGAAGGAAAAGTCCCAGTCGGCGTCAGTGCAGTCCAAGATTGTGCCGTGATGGACGAAACCTGCGCAGTTGCAGAGGACGTCGATGGCGTCCAATTTTGCGGCCATTTCTTCGACGGACTTGGGGTCGCGAACATCGAGCCTCGCGCTGTGGAGGCCAGCAATCTGAGCCTGCAGTTGGCCCAAGGCTTTTTCGCTAACGTCGGTCGCCCAGACAACGGCCCCTTCCCTGGCGAAAGCCTCAGCGATGGCTCTGCCGATGCCTTGGCCAGCCGCCGTCACTAACGCCGTTTTTCCAGTCAATCGTGCGCCCATAATCTCCAGGCAATCCTTGGATTGGTCACGAAATGCGCCAATGGGGCAAGTGAATAGTGGGCCCGCCAGGATTTGAACCTGGGACCAACGGATTATGAGTCCGCTGCTCTAACCGCTGAGCTACGAGCCCTTGGCTTCCCCTCATCTTACAACGAATCGACGGGTCTACTGAGGAGAGTTCGAACAACGATGGGCAGGGGAAAGCCGGCTGGTTCGTACTGATGAGGAAGAATTCATGCCATCGGCAAGTGACGGAAATATTGCCCGACCGACACTTTCTGTAACCTTTGCGTAATCGGACTGTGGAAGAATAGGGGGTGTAGAGCCACCGGGCCGCCCCTCTGGCAGGACGGAAGTGTTTCCCCGAAGATTGGAGAGTTTGCGACGTATGTAGCCGAAATTTGCATTGGAATCGAGGAATTGTCATGAGCACGAATACCGCGGCAGTTGTATCAAAACCCTCCGACACGGAAATCCTCTCGCGAGCGGCCACCACGCACGGAATCGATCCCGCCCACATCGTCAATACGCTTCACAGTTTTTATGAGCGGCACTTGCTGTTTGACAATGGCGTGGACCCAGCGGTCACCAACGTCAGGGAACACTACCAAGCATTCGCGCGGTCCGTGCGCGAAATACTTTCGCAACGCTGGGTGCTGACCAATCGCACGTATCATCTCGCAAATCCGAAGCGGATTTACTACCTGTCGATGGAATTCCTGATCGGGAGGTCGCTGGCGAACAATGTAACGAATTTCCTTCTCGATCCACAAATGCGCGAGGTCATCAGCCAGAAGGACGTGGGCTGGCCGGCGATTCTGGAAAAAGAGCCAGACGCGGGGCTGGGCAACGGTGGACTGGGCCGACTGGCGGCGTGCTTTCTGGATTCGATGGCCACGATGCAGTTGCCGGCGATGGGATACGGGCTGCGCTACGAATACGGGATGTTCCGGCAGACGATTCAGGACGGCTGGCAGCACGAGGTGCCGGACAACTGGCTGCGCCATCCAGATCCCTGGGAGATCGCGCGACCGTACGCACGGGTCACCGTCAATCTGAACTGTTCCTTCGTATTGCAGGATGGGCGCTTGAAGGCGATCGCACAGCGCGATTCGTGCCTGTATGGCATACCGTACGACCGGCCGGTGGTGGCCTTCGGCGGAAAAACCGTTAATACGCTGCGTCTGTGGGCCGCGGCCGCACCGGACTATTTTGACTTTCAGGAGTTCAGCAGCGGGGATTTTGTTGGCGCGCTAGCCGAAACACTCGCAGCCGAATCGATTACGCGCGTGCTGTATCCCGACGATTCGACAAGCATGGGCAAGGCACTGCGATTCGTACAGGAATATTTCCTGGTGGCGTGTTCGCTGGCCGACCTGGTCCGGCGGTTTCATCATGTGAATAGCGAGTGGAGCGCGTTGCCCGACAAGGTGGCGATTCAATTGAACGACACGCATCCTTCGATGGCGGTGGCGGAGTTGATGCGAATTCTGCTCGATGAGGCGCACCTGGGCTGGAATGAAGCATGGGACATCACGCAGCGCACTCTGGCTTACACGAATCATACGCTGTTGCCGGAGGCGCTGGAAAAATGGCCGGTGCACTGGTTCGAACTGGTGGCGCCGCGACTGATGGAGATCATCTACGAAATCAACCGGAGATTTCTCGAATACGTGAGAAACCGGTTTCCTGGCGACGAGGCGCTGGTGTCCCGGGTGAGCTTGATCGAGGAAGACCCAGAACGCAAAGTGCGGATGGCCAACCTTGCGATTGTGGGATCGCACAGCACAAATGGCGTGGCGGCGATCCACTCGATGCTGCTGAAAGCGACAACCGTGAAGGATCTCGCGACGATTTTTCCGGAGCGCTTCAACAACAAGACGAATGGCGTGACGCCCAGGCGGTGGCTGCACCTGTGCAATCCGCCGCTGGCGCAGGCCATCACGGAGGCCATCGGCGACAAATGGATCACCGATCTCGAGGAACTCTCCCGATTGAAGCCGCTGGCGGACGATGCCGGATTCCGCGAGGCCATCTTGAAGGCGCAAACAGAATGCAAGCGGCAGTTTGCGGGGTGGCTGAATGCTACCTGCGGCTTTGCGGTCGACCCCGAAACGATGTTCGACTCGCAGGTGAAGCGCATCCATGAGTACAAACGGCAACTGCTGAACGTACTGCGGATTATCGTCCTTTACAATCGCCTGCGGGAAAACCCAGATCAGGACATGCCACCGCGCACGTTCTTTTTCGCGGGCAAGGCGGCGCCTGCGTATCAACTGGCAAAGCTGATCATCAAGTTCATCAACAACGTGGCGGGAACGATCGACGGTGATCCCACGGTGAAGGGCCGGCTGCGGGCGCTGTTCCTTCCGGATTACCGCGTGACGCTGGCTGAACACCTGATTCCGGCGAGCGACGTCTCCAACCAAATTTCGACCGCAGGATTTGAGGCCAGCGGCACGAGTAACATGAAGTTCATGATGAACGGCGCGCTGACCATCGGCACGCGCGACGGAGCCACGATCGAAATGGCCGAAGCCGCCGGCGAAGAGAACTTTTTCCTGTTTGGCCTGACGGCGCAGCAGGTAGAGGATAGCCGAGGCTGGTACAACCCGCACTGGCATTACGACCATGAGCCCGAGACGCGCGCCGCGCTGGACATGATTTTCTCCGACTATTTCAGCCGGTTCGAACCGGGAATCTTTGCTCCTTTGCGCGACACCTTGCTGAAGCACGGTGATTTCTACATGCATCTGGCGGACCTGAAATCGTATCTGGAGGCCGATGCGCGGCTTACGGAACTTTGGAAGAATCCGCACGCCTGGACGCGCAAAGTGATTCTGAATATTGCCAACTCGGGATGTTTTTCCAGCGACCGCACCATCCGCGAATATAATGCCGATATCTGGAAATCGGCGCCTTGTCCGGTGCTCTAGCGGAGTGTGAATATGTCCGAGACTGCGACGCAAGTGAAGGGGATCTCTCCCCTCGCGGGGAAACCCGCGCCCAAAGAACTGCTCATTGACGTCGGGAAACTGGAGCGGGATTACTTCGAAAAGCGGCCCGACGCGAGCGATCCGACGCAACTGGTGAGTTTCGGCACGAGCGGCCATCGCGGCTCTCCTTTCTCAGGCACATTCACCGAGGCGCACATCCTGGCGATTACGCAGGCGATTTGCGAATACCGGCATGCGCAAGGGACCGACGGCCCTTTGTACATGGGCAAAGATACGCATGCGATTTCGGGGCCGGCGCAGCGCACGGCACTGGAGGTTCTGGCCGCAAACCAGGTGGAGACCGTCATCCAAAGCGAAGATGGCGTTACACCCACGCCGGTGATTTCTCACCAGATTCTGACGCACAACCGAGGACGGAAAGAACATCTTGCAGACGGCATCGTTGTCACCCCTTCGCACAATCCGCCGAGGGATGGCGGATTCAAGTACAACCCGCCGAATGGGGGGCCCGCGGACACGGATGCCACGGGATGGATCCAGAGGCGGGCGAACGATCTGCTGCGAAGCGGGAATGCCGAGGTGAAGCGCACGCCGCTGGCCACGGCGATGAAAACATCGACGACCCACGAGCGGGATTTTGTACGACCGTACGTGGAAGATTTGGGGAACGTGGTCAATATGGGGGCGATCCGCGACGCTTCCTTGAAGTTGGGAGTTGATCCGCTGGGAGGCGCCGCGAAGCCTTATTGGGAACCGATCAATTCGCGCTATGGGCTGAACGTCTCCGTGGTGAATCCGGTGATCGATCCGACCTTCTCCTTCATGATGGTGGACCACGACGGCGAGATCCGAATGGATTGTTCGAGCCCTTACGCAATGGCGGGGTTGGTGAAACTGAAGGACAAATTTCACGTGGCGTTCGCTAACGATCCGGACTCGGACCGGCATGGCATCGTTACTCCTGGCGGCGGATTGATGAACCCGAACCACTTTCTGGCGGTGGCGATCCGGTATTTGCTGACGCACCGACCGCAATGGGGGAAGACCCTGATTGTCGGGAAGACCCTGGTGAGCAGCGGCCTGATCGACCGCGTGGTGGAAAGGCTCGGCCGCAGATTCTCGGAGGTTCCGGTCGGTTTCAAGTGGTTTGTGCCGGGATTGTTCGACGGGTCATGGTGCTTTGGTGGCGAGGAGAGCGCGGGGGCCAGCTTTCTGCGGCTCGATGGAACCGTGTGGACCACAGACAAAGACGGACCGATCATGGATTTGCTGGCAGCCGAGATTACAGCAGTGACCGGGAAGGATCCTGGGGAACATTTTCAGGAGATGGCGGCGGAATTTGGGATGCCGTACTACACACGGATTGACGCCGCGGCAACGCCGGCGCAAAAGGCGAAGCTGCAGAAGCTATCTCCAGAGAATGTGAAGGAATCGGACTTGGCGGGCGAGCCGATTGTGAACAAACTGACCAAGGCCCCAGGAAACGGAGCGGCGATTGGCGGGCTGAAAGTGGTTACAAAAAGCGGGTGGTTTGCGGCACGGCCGTCCGGCACGGAAAATATTTACAAGATATATGCGGAGAGCTTCCAGAGCGAGGCGCATCTGCAGGCGATCGTCGAGGAAGCGCAGCGGATCGTAGACAACGCGCTCCGGTGATGGCACTCGACTTCAACAGCCCGATCAAGTTGCTTGAATTGTGCCGGTTTGGGTTGTCGGAAGGCCGCATTTCCCGCTAACATCAAAGTGTCGCGTGCGCTTCTTGGGTAGGGAGCGGCGCAACAGACCAACTTTGGCTGGATTCCGCGAGCCAAGGCTCTCTGCCGTAGAAGAGGAGGGAGCTACAGATGTCACCGTATACCGCAGGCAGACTTACCACTCCACTGATACGCGAACGGCAGGGACATCGTTCCGCAAGCTGGGACGAAGCTCTGGATCTGGTTGCGAACGGGATTCGCCGGCAGATCGAGAAGCACGGCCCCGGCGCGTTCGGCATGTTCAGCTGTTCGAAGACTACGAACGAGCTGAACTACATCGCACAGAAGTTCGTGCGCGAGGTGATCGGGTGCAACAACATTGACAGCTGCAACCGGACTTGACACGCGCCGAGCGTCGCCGGTCTGGCGGCGGTTTTTGGAGCGGGCGGGGCAACGAGTTCGTATGAAGAGATGGCGAATACGGACTTCATTTTGCTTTGGGGATCGAATGCGCGCGAAACGCATCCGATATTGTTTCATCACCTGCTGAAAGCGATCAAGCGTGGAGCGCGGATGGCGGTGATCGATCCGCGGCGCACCGGTTCGGCGCAGTTTGCGCACGCATGGCTAGGACTGGATGTCGGCTCCGACATCAGCCTGGCTAATGCCATGGCCCGCGAGATTATTCATGCGGGATTGGTGAACGAGAAATTTGTCCGGCACGCGACGAGTGGATTCGAGGCATACCGGGAAGCCGTTGAGAAGTACACGCTGCAACGAGCCGAGCGGGAGACCGGCGTGCAGGCGATGTTGATCCGCGAAACCGCGCAGGCGTTTGCGAAGGCGGATCGCGCGCAGCTTTGCTGGACGCTGGGAATCACCGAGCATCACAACGCTGTGGACAACGTGGTTGCGCTGATCAATCTGGCTCTGTTAACGGGGCACGTGGGGCGTTACGGAAGTGGCATCAATCCGCTGCGCGGGCAGAATAACGTCCAGGGCGGCGGCGACATGGGGGCCATTCCGGACCGCTTCCCGGGATTCCAACACTTAGAAAACGATGCAATCCGATCGAAATTTGAAGCCGCCTGGGGAGTGAGAGTCGATCCGAAACGCGGATATCACGTAACCGGAATGTTCGAGGCGATGGAACATGGGAAGCTGACGTGCCTGTACGTGCTGGGCGAGAACCCGGTGGCGTCGGAGGCGGACGCGATCCGCGCGAGCAGACTTCTTGGCAGTCTGGGATTTTTGGTGGTACAGGACCTTTTCTATACGGACACGGCAAAGCTGGCGGACGTGATCCTGCCGGGGGCGGCGGGATGGTGCGAGAGCGAAGGCACGGTAACGAATAGCGAGAGACGCGTGCAACGGGTACGGGCGGCGGTGCCGCCACCCGCGGGCGTGATGGACGATACGGCGATCCTGTTTGCACTGGCGCGGCGCATGGGACATAACTGGGGCGAGCCGAAGGCGGAAGCCATCTGGAATGAATTGCGCTGCTTGAGTCCGATGCATGCGGGAATGAGCTACAAGCGGCTTGAGGAACTGGGTGGGATTCAGTGGCCGTGCTATGACGAAACACACCCCGGAGAACAGTATCTGCACAGCCGGCTTTGGCAAGAGCCGTTGATCGGGCCGCGCGCGCCGTTTTCGTGCGTGGAGTTCGAGCCGCCGGTGGACCGGCTAACGCCGGAATTTCCGATCCGGTTGACCACAGGGCGGCGGCTCGATTCCTACAACACCGGCATGCAAAGCGGGAGATATAGTTCGCCGCTACGGCGTCCGGAAACGCTGGACCTTTCGCCGGAGGACGGCTCGCGTTATGCGCTGCAGGAGGGAGAACGGGTGCGGATTCGTTCGCGGCGCGGCGCGGTGGAGGCGCCGGTGCATCTGGACGAACGGCTGAGGCCGGGGCTGGCATTCATGACGTTGCATTTCCCCGAGCAGGTGCGCACGAACGACCTGACGATCGAGGCGCCGGATCCGAAGTCGGGAACGTCGGAATTCAAGGCGACGGCGATTGCAATTGAGAAGCTTCGGGAGAATTGAGTGGAACTTCATTTTACCCGCGAACGGGCGACGCCGGAGGAAAGCTCGGCGGTGGACCGCGTGGTTGGGCGCCGACAGTCGCGCCTGGCGGCGACATCGAACAACGGATTGAGTGGAGAAAACACAGCGCTGGCACCGGCCAATCGGCGGCATCTGTTGCTGCCGGTGTTGCATGCATTGCAGCAGCGCGTAGGATGGCTGAGTCCGGGCGGCTTGAACTATGCGGCCTTGCAGCTGGACATTCCGCCGGCGGAGATTCACGGGGTGGCGTCGTTTTATGATTTGTTCCGGACAGAGCCGAGTCCGCCAGTGAGCGTGCAGGTTTGCGACGACATTGCTTGCAAACTCCGCGGAGCGGATGCGCTTTGCGCACGTTTGGAGATATCGCTGGGGAAGCCAGGGGCTGGGTGCTTAAGCGGCAAGGCAGTGTGGCAACAGAGCCCGTGTCTCGGACTTTGCGATCAAGGACCGGTTGCGCTACTGCGGGCGGCGGGAAGCCTCCCGCGAGAAGAGGTGGTCGCGCAATTGACGGCGCAAACACTGATTGCGCGCGTGCAGAGTTTTTTGGGAGGTGCGGAGACAGCAGACGAATTAAGACCAAGGTTAGGGGAGTATGTGCCGCAGCATGGCGAGCCGCAATTGCGGCTGTTGCGGCGCGTCGGAAGTGTCGATCCCGCGAGCATCGGGGACTATCAGAGTGCCGGCGGCTACCATGCGTTGCGGCGTGCGATGGAGATGGGGCCGGACGCGGTGGTGCGGGAGGTGATCGAATCGCGACTGCTGGGGCGGGGCGGCGCGGCCTTCCCGACCGGGAAAAAGTGGGAGGCGCTGCTCCGGCAGAGAAGGCCCGATTCCATTCATTATGTGGTTTGCAACGCGGATGAATCGGAGCCTGGGACGTTCAAGGATCGCGTGCTGATGACGGGCGATCCATTCGCGCTCCTGGAAGGCTTGACGATCGCGGGATTCGCAGTGGGGGCGAAGACGGGCTACATCTATCTACGCGGGGAGTACCCGGAGGCCTTCCGTGTGCTTTCCCAGGCGGTGGCGGCGGCAGGGGAACAACACGTCCTTGGTGAACAAATTCTTGGCAGCGACTTCGCCTTTGACGTAGAAATCCGGCGAGGTGCCAGGGCCTATATTTGCGGCGAAGAAACCGCACTGTTTAATTCGATCGAGGGTTTTCGCGGCGAGCCGCGGAACAAGCCTCCCTTCCCTACGCAATCTGGGCTGTTTCGCAAGCCGACGGTGGTGAATAATGTTGAGACGCTCGTAAATATTCCGGAAATCATTTTGCACGGCGGCGCGGCGTATGCGCGGGTCGGCACGCCGCAATCGACCGGCTACCGGCTGTTCTGCCTCTCCGGGCATGTGAAGCGTCCGGGAACTTACGAGGTTGTGTTCGGCATCACTCTGCGGCAATTGATCGAACTGGCTGGGGGCGTGGGAGGAAACGGAAGGCTGCAGGCGGTGCTGCTGGGTGGCGCGGCAGGAAGCTTCGTTTCGCCGAAGGAGCTGGATACGCCACTGACGTTTGAAGGAGTGCGGGCGATTGGAGCGAGCTTGGGATCCGGGGTGGCGATGCTGTTCGATGACTCGGTGGATCTGAAGGCGATCCTGGAGCGAATCGCGAAGTTTTTTCGCCACGAATCGTGCGGGCAATGCGTGCCCTGCCGCGTGGGCACGATACGGCAGGAGGAGATTCTGAAGCGGCTGACCGCGAGAGAGACGAATGGATCCATGGCCGATGAGATTGTGCTGCTCAAAGAAGTGGCGCAGGCCATGCGGGACGCGTCAATCTGCGGACTGGGGCAAACCGCGCCGAATGTGCTGCTTTCGGCGATGGACCGATGGAATCTTTTTTCATGAACGATCCTGCCTTGGCGCCTTCTCCGCTGATCCCCGTGCAGCCTGGGCCGGTGCCGGAAGCTCCGGCTGCGCCGGACGTGCGGATGGTGGAACTCACCATTGACGGGCAGAGGGCGTTTGCCAGCGAAGGGGCAACGATCCTGGAAGCGGCGCGGCAGGTGGGAATCGAAACGCCGACGCTGTGCTTTCTGGAGAATCTGACGCCGGTGAACGTGTGCCGGTTGTGCGTGGTGGAACTCGAAGGATCGCGAGTGCTGGTGCCAGCCTGCTCGCGCAAGGTAGAAGCCGGAATGGCGATCCGCACAGATTCCGAGCGCGTGCGGCTGAGCAGGAAGATGGTGTTGGAGTTTCTCGCGTCGTCGGTGGACCTTTCGACGTGGCCTGCGTTCGAAGAGTACAGCAATCGCTACGGCGCGAACGCCTCGCGGTTCGGGACAGAGGCGCGCAATCATGCGCAGCCGGTAACGATTGATAACGAATTGTATGTGCGCGATTACGGGAAGTGCGTGCTCTGCTACAAATGCGTGCAGGCGTGCGGAGTGGAGGCGCAGTTCACATTTGCGATTGGAGTGGCCGGACGCGGGTTTGGCGCGCATATCTCCACGGAATTTGAAATTCCACTGCCGGAATCGGCGTGCGTTTATTGCGGGAATTGCATCGGGGTGTGCCCGACCGGGGCGCTGATGTTCCGCTCGGAGTTTGAGATGCGGCGCACGAGCACGTGGAACGAGGCGCAGCAGACGAAGACGGATACGATCTGTCCGTATTGTGGAGTCGGCTGCGATCTGACGGTGCACGCGCAAGACGGGAAGATCGTGAAGGTCACGTCTCCGCTTGACCATTCCGTGACCAGCGGGCACCTGTGCATCAAGGGACGTTTCGGATGGCAATTTGTGCAGATTCAGCCCGCGGCGCATGACAGGCGCTGAACGGAGATACTCCGCAATTACATTCGCTTCATTTCTTGAAGAATATTTCCACCATCGACAACCAGAATCTGGCCGGTGATGTAGGAAGCTTCCCTCGACGCGAGGAAGGCGACCGCAGCGGCAACTTCATCCGGCGTGCCAGGGCGGCCGAGGGGAGTGCAGTTTGCGGCTTCCAATTCCCCCGGGCGGGAAGATCCGGTGATAATCCAGCCGGGAGCGACGCCGTTGATGGTGATGCCGTCGAGGCCGTGTTCGATGGCGACGGCGCGCATCAGGCCGTCCATCCCACCCTTCGCGGCGCCGTAGGCGCCGGAGCCGGCGTTGCTGACAAGAGGGCCGGTGACGGAGGTGACGTTGACGATGCGGCCGTACTTTCGATTTTTCATGACGGGCAGCACGGCGCGGGTCATGAGGAATGCAGTGTCAAGCGTCATGGCGATCTGCCGTCGCCATTCGGCGTAGTCGAGCGATTCGACAACAGTGTTTCCCGGCTGCACGCCGTTTTGCGCCATGCCTGCGTTGTTCACGAGAATGTCGATGCAGCCGGTGCGCTTGGTCACTTCGGCGACGACGCGTTGCGCTTCGCGTTCCTGCGTCAAATCAGCGACGAAGGAGAAAGCTCGTTCACCCGTGGGATCGAGTTGCCTAGCGGTGGCTTGGATGCGTTCCGAAGTTGCGCCTAGAGCAACCAACGCGCCTCGGTCAAAAAGGAGCCTGGCGATGGCGAACCCGATGCCGGAAGTGCTGCCCGCGCCGGTGACGATGGCGGTTTGACCCAGAAGGGAAAAATTCATTTGCAGAGGATTCAGGCTTTGATTCCGCCGATGCACAGATACTTGATTTCGAGAAACTCCTCGATGCCGTACTTGGAACCTTCGCGGCCGAGGCCAGATTCCTTCACACCGCCGAACGGCGCGACTTCGGTGGAGATGATGCCGGTGTTGATGCCGACGATGCCATATTCGAGAGCTTCGGCGACGCGCCACACGCGGGCGAGGTCGCGACCGTAAAAATAGGCAGCGAGTCCGAACTCCGTATCGTTTGCAAGGCTGACGGCTTCTGTTTCCGTCTTGAAGCGGAACAGCGGGGCAACCGGGCCAAAGGTTTCTTCGCGCGCGACAGCCATCTGCGGGGTCGCGTCCACGAGAATGGTGGGCTCAAAGAAGCGGCCGCCAAGCGCGTGGCGATGGCCACCGGCGACGACCTTGGCGCCTTTTTCCACCGCGTCCTTGATGTGGCTTTCGACTTTTTCGACGGCGGCGTTGTCGATCAGAGGACCCTGCGAGGCGCCGGGATCCAGGCCGGGCGCGGGCTTGAGCTTCTGCACCGCGCTGACGAGCTTTTTCGCGAACGCATCATAAACGGAATCCTGGACGAGAATGCGGTTGGTACAGACGCAGGTCTGGCCGGTGTTGCGGTACTTCGAGGCGATTGCGCCTTCGATGGCGGCGTCGAGATCGGCATCGTCAAAAACTATGAACGGTGCATTGCCGCCGAGCTCGAGCGAAAGCTTTTTGATCGTGCCCGCGCATTGCGCCATCAGGACCTTGCCGACTTCCGTGGAACCCGTGAAGGAAAGCTTGCGGACGATGGGATTGGAAGTGAGTTCCCCGCCGATTTCCTTTGCCGGGCCAGTGAGGACGTTGAGGACGCCCTTGGGAACCCCGGCGCGCTCGGCGAGTTCGGCGAGAGCGAGCGCGGAGAATGGAGTCTGCGTCGCTGGCTTGATGATCACAGTGCATCCGGCGGCGAGAGCTGGTCCGGCTTTGCGGGTAATCATCGCGAGGGGAAAGTTCCACGGCGTGATGCAGGCAACCACGCCGATGGGCTGTTTGAGAACGACGATGCGCCTGTCGGCCTGGTGGCCGGGAATTGTGTCGCCATAGACGCGCTTGGCTTCTTCGCCAAACCATTCGAGAAACGCAGCGGCGTAGGCGACTTCGCCGCGGGATTCGGTGAGCGGCTTGCCCTGCTCGAGTGTCATCAGGCGGGCAAGGTCCTCCTGGTTCTCCATCATCAGGTCGAACCACTTGCGGAGAATGACGGCGCGCTCCTTAGCGGTCTTGGCGCTCCAGGGCTTGAAAGCGCGATTGGCGGCACCAATCGCCTGGCGCGTTTCCACCGCGCCGAGCCTAGGAACGTGGCCGATGATTTCGCCGGAGGCGGGATTATCCACCGTGCAGACGGAGTCCGTGGGGGCCTGGACCCATTGGCCATCGATATAACAGGCTTCACGGAACAATCGCATGTCCTTCAGCGTGACAGAAGCAATCGTGGAATTTGCGGCAGTTGACATGACGAACCTCATCGCACGGAAAGTTTTAGAGAATAGGTTTAGGGCCGACTCGAATTTAGACCATCACGCCGGGCCACCTGCCCCCAGCCATCCTCGGGCTAAGAAGATGGCCGCTACGCGTGTGAGAGGGCGGCCTGCTTTGCCTCGGAAACGTTCGCCAGTCCAGCTTCGAGGATGTCGAAGCCCTCGTCAAGCTGCTCGTCGGTGACCACCAGCGGCACCAGAATGCGCACGACGTTGCCGTACGTTCCGGCGGTAATGGTGATCAATCCGTGTTCCAAGGCAAATTTTGAAAGTGCCTTTGTTTGCGGTCCAGCAGGCGCTCGGGTTTCGCGGTCACTGACGAGTTCCATGGCGCACATTCCGCCAAGGCCGCGGACATTTCCTACAATCGGCCACTTCTGGGCCCAACGTGTGGCACGTTCTTCAAATTGTCTGCCTATGGCGCTGGAGCGGGCGAGGAGGCCGTCCTGTTCAATCGTTTCCAAAGTGGCGAGCGCTGCAGCACATGACGCGGGATTTCCGGCAAAGGTACTGCCCAGGCCGCCAGCAATCGGGCCGTCCATGATCTCGGCGCGGCCGGTGACCGCGGCGAGCGGCAGGCCGCCGCCGAGCGATTTGGCGGTGATTAGAATGTCGGGTTCGACGCCGTAATGCTCGATGGCAAACATTTTACCGGTGCGGCCGATGCCACTCTGCACTTCGTCGGCGATGAATACGATGCCGTATTTGTCGCAAATTTCGCGGATCACGGGGAAGAATTCACGAGGCGGAACGACGAAGCCGCCTTCACCGAGCACAGGTTCAGCGATGATGGCCGCAACCTGGTCCGCGGCGACGACGCGCTTGAAAGTGTCCTCAAGATGGCGCGCGCAGGTCATGTTGCAGGAGGGGTAGGTGAGGCCGTAGGAGCAGTGATAGCAATTGGCGTAAGGGATGCGATAGATTTCCGGGGCAAACGGGCCGAAGCCGACTTTGTAGGGATTCGTTTTGCTAGTGAGGGACATGGTGAGCAGTGTGCGGCCGTGGAAGGCATCTTCGAAGCAGATGACCGCGGGGCGTTTGGTGTAGGCGCGCGCGATTTTCACCGCGTTTTCGACGCACTCCGCTCCGGTGTTGACGAAAAAGGTCTTCTTCGTGCCGCTGATGGGCGCAAGCGCGTTGAGCTTCTCCGCGAGCGCGAGATACGACTCGTAGGGCGTGACACCGAAGCAGGTATGGAGGAACTTGTCGAGCTGCGCGCGGACGGCGGATTCCACGCGGGGCGCGCGGTGGCCGACATTGAGGCAGCCGATGCCGCCGGCAAAATCGAGATAGCGGTTGCCGTCGACGTCTTCGATCCAGGCCCCTTCGGCTTTCGCGGTGAAAATGGGGGTAACGAGCTGCGGGCCGCGGGGGATGGCGGCTTCGCGGCGCGCTAACAGGGCCTTGGATTTTGGTCCGGGAACTTCGGTGCGGAGTTGTATGGTCTTCATGGCGTTTACTTCCCCTTCCTGATGATAAAACTTTTGCGAAACTCAGTACCAGGCGATTGGCGCTTCGTCGAGATTCACATAAACCTGCTTGGTTTCCAGATACTCCTCGAGACCCCAAGGCCCGAGCTCGCGGCCGAAGCCGGACTGCTTGTAGCCTCCCCACGGAGCTTCAACGTAGGTGGGCTGCATGTGATTCACCCAGATGATGCCCGCGCGCATGGATTTCACGATGCGGAAGGCTTTATAGATGTCACGGGTCCAGACGGCTCCGGCGAGGCCGTAAGGCGTGTCATTGGCGATGCGAATGGCGTCGGCTTCGTTTTCAAAGGGGATCACGGAGGCAACAGGCCCGAAGATTTCCTCGCGGGCGATGCGAGCAGAGTTATCCACATCGTAGAAGATCGTGGGCTCGACGTAGTAGCCCTTGCCAAAGGCATTGGAGGGGCTGCCGCCGATGGCGGTTTTGGCTTCCTTTTTGCCGATTTCGAGATAGGAATTGACGCGGTCGTATTGTTCCTTGCTGACGAGCGGGCCCATCTTGGTTTCGCGTTCGAGCGGCGGACCTAGCTTAATGCGCTTGGCTTTTTCGGTCATGGCCTCGACGAATTTGGGATAGATCTTCTTTTCGACAAGCACGCGGCTGCCCGCGGAGCAGACCTCCCCTTGATTGATAAAAACGCCGAAGAGGGCGCCATCCACGGCAGCTTCCCAATCGGCATCGGCAAAGAAGATGTTGGGTGATTTACCGCCGAGTTCGAGAGTGACGCGCTTCAGAGTGTCGGCAGCGGTCTTCACGATGATTTTTCCGACTGCGGCGCTGCCGGTGAAAGCGATCTTGTCCACTCCAGGATGAGAGACGAGCGCGGCGCCGGAGATTTCGCCGACGCCGTTGATGATATTCACGACGCCTGGCGGGAGGCCAGCTTCTTCGAACCAGTTGGCGAACTCCAAGGCCGTAAGGGGCGTTTGCTCGGCCGGTTTCAAGACACAGGTGCAGCCGGCGGCGATTGCCGGCGCGAGCTTCCAGGCAGCCATGAGCAGGGGATAGTTCCATGGAATGATTTGTGCCGCGACGCCGACTGGCTCGCGCAGCGTGAAACTGAGCGCGTTGGCAGGAACTGGCATGACGTTGCCGGTGACCTTGTTGGCGAGACCGCCGTAGTACTCAAAGCAGGTGGCGACGTCCCCGATATCAAATTCGGCTTCGACGATGGGCTTGCCGGTATTGCGGCATTCGAGTTCGGCGAGCATCGGGAGATTCTGGCGAACTTTTTCGGCGAGCTTGAAGAGGATGCGTCCGCGATCCTGGGCGGTGGCAGCCGGCCAGGTGCCGGAATCAAACGCGGCGCGTGCGGCTTTGACGGCTTTGTCCACATCGGCGGCGCTGGAAGAGGCGACGTTGGCAATCACTTCCTCCGTGGAAGGATCAAACACGGGAAACGTTTCTCCGGAAGCGGCCGGCGCCCATTGGCCGTTGACATAATTCTGGTAGGTTTTGACGGCGGGTTTTGCTGGACTTGACATAACTTACCTCCACGCTCCCATCTTAAGCGGCCGTAGATCCCTCGGCCAATTTGCGGCCCGCCTTGCGGCCGCCATAAACAAAAAAGAAAAAGGCGGCGAGGCCAATGAAGGCAAGCGTGCCGCCGACCATCCAGATTTCGTACGAACGAAGTGAAGTGATCTGCTGCGCGGGAAAAAAGGCCAGAGCGATGCCGAGAATCGTGGTGAGCAGGCCGCAAACTCCGGCGAAAAGAAGCATGCCCTTGCCGTAGTGGCCCCGGGTGAATCCCGGGGCGAAGACGATTTTCAGCAACGCGCCAAAAATATAGAGAAATGGAATGAGCTGGAGCACGACTGCGAGTGAGAGCAGCCGCTGAAAGGATTCCTGCACGCCAGAACCCGTAAGCGTGAAGTTCAAGATAACCAGGATAAGCGAAACACCGGCATGAACCAGCAGAGCGGGATACGGCGTGGCGTATTTGGGATGAATCTTGCCCAGCCAACCGGGCAGATAGGAATCGAGGCCAGCGACAAACGGAATGCGCGCCGAACCACCAAGCCATGCCGAGCCAATGCCCGCAATGGACAGGCTCAGCAAAAAGGCGAAAGGCGAGAGAATCCAGCCAGCGCCGACTTGCGTGGCCATGTGGCTGACAGCCTGGACGATGCCTTGCAGGACACTCATGCTGTCTTTGCTGATGGCGATGAGCAAGGTCAGGGTTGCGCCGATGTAGAGCAGGCCGGAAAGCACGCCGCCCCAGGCCACGGCGCCGGGCAAGGTCTTGTTTGGATCTTCGATCTCGTCGCCCATGATGGAAGCGAGCTCGAGCCCCACGAGGCCGAAGCAGATGACGCCGAACGAATTCAAGACTGAACGGGGATTTTCGGGGAGTTTGAAATCGCTCCAGTGAATGGTGGTGCCGAATTTCAGACAGACGACGACGCCGAGCCCCATCAGCAGGAAGGCTGCGATGAAGGTGCCGATGCCGCCAAGATTGTTGATCCATTTGCCCACGCCAAGGCCCATGATGTTGAGCACAACCAGAATCGCGAGCAGCAATACGGACATTCCGAGGGCGAAGGGCTTGTTGTCGGCCAGCGACTCGTGACCGGAGCCCAGGACAAACACGGAGACGCCGACGAAATAGAGCATCACCGTGGGCACGTACATCATGTTGTTGGTCCAATAGCACCAACCCGAAAGAAAGCCGTGAAAGTCGCCAAAAACTTCCTTGGCCCAAAGGTAGACGCCGCCTTCCCCGGGGTAGCGATGAGCCAGTTCGATCACCGCGATGCCCTGAGGCCAGAAAAACAGGAACAAAGAGACCAACCAGAGCCAGATGGTGACTCCACCATTGGCGGCGATGGAGGGGAGAACGTTGAGATTGAAGACGGCGACGACGAAGAGAAGCACGAGGTCGCGCTTTCCGAGCACGCGCTTGAGGTGCGCGGTTCCGGAAGGGGCGGCGGAAACTTCGGCTCCAGCGGTCGCGGCCTCGTGGCTCACTCGCGAGTCTCCTTAGTGTCCGGCGGCGCCAACGTATTTCAAGCCGCGTTCCTTTTGCGCCCTGGCTAAACCCGGGGCGACTTCTTCCAGGACGGCAAGATGCTTGTCAATGTCCGCTTCGGTGTGCTGTACGGAGATGGTCCACTGCTCATCCCACCAATAGGGCATGGCGAGGACGCCGCGGTTGACCATGCCGAACCAGAACTGGCGCCAGATGTCGACATCAATGTTGAGCCAGTCGCGATAGTTGCGGATTTCGTGGGGATAGAACATGAGGGCGCCATTGACGCCGGCGCTGACGACGTAGCCCACCACGCCATTTTTCTTGATGATGTCACGGTAACCTTCGGTGAGTTTCTTGCTGAGTTTCCCGACGTGCGCGTAGTTTTCGCGAGTGAGCACTTCGCGGAACGTGGCGAGGCCGGCGGCCATGGCGTAGCGATTGGTGTTGTACGTGCCACCGTGAAAAACCTTGTGCTGGACGATCAGGTCCATCACTTCCCTGCCGGCGCCGAAAGCTGCCAGGGGAACACCGCCGCCAATGGACTTGGCTAGCGTGATCATGTCTGGCTTCACGCCGAAATGCTCGCTGGCGCCGCCCCAGCCGAGTTTCGCGCCGGTCTTGACTTCGTCGAAGATGAGCAGCGCGCCGTTTTTCGTACAGATGTCGCGCAGACTCCGAAGAAAGCCGGGTTGCGGCATACACAAGCCGACGTTCATCATGATGGGCTCAAGGATGATGGCTGCGATCTGGCCGGGAAACTGCTTGAAGCGGTTTTCGACGCTGCCGAGGTCGTTGAACGTGGCGACGCAGACGTTGTCAAGTACTGCCTGGATGACGCCGAGGCCTCCGGGGACGGAGTTCGGCGCATGGATGTCGCCGGTATCTTCGAGCTTTGGCTTGACGCTGACAAGAGCCGTGTCGTGCAGGCCGTGATACGCGCCTTCAAAGCGCAGGATTTTGTCGCGGCCGGTGGCGGCACGGGCAATGCGGCAGGCGTGCATGGTGGCTTCCGTGCCGCTGTTGCCGAAGCGAACCATCTCGACCGGGTAACGCGCGCAGATTTCCTCGGCGAGCTCGTACTCCATGCCGTGAGGCATGCCGAAGGTGGTGCCGCGATCGGCTATTTCCTTCACGGCCTTGACCACCGCGGGATGGCCGTGCCCAGCCATCAAGGTGCCGAAACACAGGTTGTGGTCAATATATTCGTTGCCGTCAATGTCGGTGATTTTGCTGCCGCGGCCTTCCGAAACGAAAATTGGATAAGGATCGTAGGCGCGGTAGTTGCTGGCGACGCCGAGCGGAATGCGTTTTTCCGCTTTCTTGTGTGCTTCGGCGGACTTCGGCGTGCGCTTCTCGTAGAGGGCGATTTCCTTTTGCAGTGCTTCGTGCATGGTGCAACTCCATCCAGCTGGGCCTTCCTTGTGGACCATCCGGGGCAGGTCTCTTCCCTGCGGTCAGTATAAGGGCGGCCTGCGGCCGCCTCGCTCCGTGAGGCAAACAGCGCGGTTCCTGCGGGGAACTACGCTTTCCAGTTTACGCCAGTTGCGGCATTCCTGCAGCCGCGGGCCGGGAGACTCTCTCGCGCGAGAGCGCCCCGGAAGTGGCAGGGCGCTCCGGCATGCAGATTGCACCGGCGAGTTCGCGTTAGAACCTGAACTTCACGGCGAACTGGAAAAGGCGCGGATCGCGAACTTTCAAAGCTCGGCCGAAATCCGTGCCGTCTGAAATATTACCGTCCACGCTGTAAAACTGGGCGTGGTTGAAGACGTTGAAGACTTCCGTGCGAAACTCCATGCCCAGCCTTTCGGTCAACTGCGTGTCCTTGAACAACCCGAGATCGAAATTGCTGATTCCCGGGCTGCAGCAAATCGAGCGAGGAGCATCACCGATCGTTCCGAGGGTGACCGCATATGGGTCGGTCTTCGGCCCGGTGCTCGGATCATACAAGTTGTTGTCGAACTGCGAGGGGTCGAAAACATATCCGTCGTGCGCTCGAACGTCCCAGGTGTGGAATGGACCAACCAAGTTGGGTTCGCCTGGAGCTTCAAAGAAGACGCTGCTGAAGGCCTCATTGTCGTCCGACGAGGTGATGCGGATAGGGAAGCCGGTCTGATAGGTGTAGATTCCGGAGGTCTCCCAGCCGCTAAGGATCTTGCCCTTGAACCCATCGTACTTGGGGATTGGGAGAGCCCAAACGTAGCTCAAGACGAAGCGATGGCGCGCATCGTAAAGCGACGGACCGTAGGTGGAATTGAAGTTCACCGGATTCAGCGAACTTTCGAAGCTGGAAGCGTTGTCCAGAGATTTGCTGTAGGTGTAGGCAGCCTGGAACTGCAAGCCGTGGGAATAGCGCTTCTGGAGCATTGCCTGGAACGAGTTGTAGTTGGAATGCGCGATGGTGTCTTCGCTGAAGATGTTGGAGAAGACGGGAATTCCGTCCACAGGGCAGCCCGTGCCGGTGAGCGGGTCGCAATTCGGCGAGGAGTAGCCGCGAAGACCGACGAGAGTGATGGGAGTGCCGCCCGGGGCTCCGGTGATGGTGCATGCGGCCGGGGCATTCGAGTACGGGCAAGCGATGTCCGAGCCGTTCGGGCCGCCGGTCACGTAGGGAAGATGGAACACCTGGCCTTCGGGAACCGTAAGCGAATAGGGGTTATCCGCGCTATACGGTCCGCAGTTGCCCGGCCCGAGGACAGAATTGATATCCAAACAGGTCTGAGGATTGCCATGGTTGATGTCATAGGAACCGAGCAACCGGTGCCCCTGAGAGCCAACATATCCAACTTGCAGAAGGATGTTACCGGGCAATTCCCGCTTTATTGTCAGGTTGTATTGAGCGGAGTATTGCGGCCGAAGTTCCTTGGGGAACTGTCCGTAAAGAAGGATTGATCGGAAAGTGGACCAGTCAATGGTGCTGCCGCGTGGCGGGTTCAGGATGCCGTTGAATGGATTCGGGTAAACAGTCCCACCCTGATCCACAAATGGCGTTTGGAATGTCGGGTCGACGATGTAGTTGCTGCCACCGAATGGAGGCTCGGCGCTGAACTGTTCGAGAACGAGTTGTTCAATTGGATTGTAGAACAGGCCCCAGCCCATGCTGACGCTGGTCTTGCTGGGTCCGCCGGTGAGGGCGGCCAGCGGACCGCTGGTCCAGCCGGGACTCCAGGCAAGGCCGATGCGCGGGGCAAAGCCTTTATAGTAAGTGTCCGTCAGGCTCATTGGAACGCCTTTGTCACCGGGGAAAACGAGGCCGGTGGGTGTGGTGCCGGTGTTGGTACAATCCGGATTTTCTATGCCATAGTCGGACTGAAACATCGCGACGCTGTCCGGAGAAAGCTGACATGGATAAATCGTGGAGTTTTGCCCGGGCCGGAACGTCTGCACTTTGTGGCCAATGTCAGTGAGCGGCGTATTCAGTTCCCATCGCAGGCCGTAATTGAGGGTGACGTTGGGCTTAATCTTCCAACTATCTTGAGCAAACAGGTACACGGATGTGCTGCGGACGAGCTCGTCCTGGGCCGAGCCTTGGCTGTAGGAATTGGGCAAGCCGAGGAAAAAGTCGGGATAGCTGTTCCCATCGTTCGAGACGTTCCCCTGGCTGTCCGTGGTGTCCACGCCGGCGAGGTCGTTGGTTCCTCCGGGACCAAAGGTGATCAGTCCGTTGACGTTGTAATAAAGGCGCTGGTCAAATTGCTGGTAGCGAAGGTCGCCGCCGAACTTGAAGCTGTGGTTTCCTACAATCTTGCTGAAGTTATCGGACCACTGGTAGGTGTTGCCGGTTTGCGGCAACTGGCCTTCGAAGTTGTTCCCCAGGGAGAAACCGCCATCCACGGAGATGAAAGGCAGACCCTCCTTGGTGGCGCCCAGTCCAGGATGGATCCCGTAGTCCGGATTAGCGGGAAGGATGTTCGTGTCGGTGGCGCCAGTGAAGCAGATATTCGTTTCGGCGGTGGAAGCGGCGCCGCAAGACGCGCTGATATCGCTGGTGAGCTGGGGAGCGTTGAACTTGGCCTGCCCTTCGCGAAAGTAGGAGAAGCGAAATTCGTTTACGGAAGTGGCGCCGATGGTCCAGGTGTGCGTGATATTGACCTGCTGGGTACGGGTGTCAAATTCACCGGGAAAGTTGCCCAGGTTGCCGCCGGCTGCCTGGAACTTCGCGAAGGG
Source organism: Candidatus Eiseniibacteriota bacterium (assembly GCA_035518915.1). Taxonomy (GTDB): domain Bacteria; phylum Acidobacteriota; class Terriglobia; order Acidiferrales; family UBA7541; genus Acidiferrum. The sequence continues at coordinate 28,577 of DATIXE010000005.1, read as the reverse complement.
ATCCAAGGTGTTGTCGTCGTCGAAATAGTAGTAGCCCGTCAGCTTCTGGTTAGAGGTGAGTTCGTGATCAACCTTTATCGAAAACTGATCGCCGTTATCCGTGGAAATGGGAGCGGACTGAAAGAGTCCATCGGAAGTCGGATGGACGTAGGCGCTGTAAATGCTGGTGGCCAAGGGATCCATGCAGGAGGTGGGAATCTTGGCGTTCGGAAAGATCGAGGCCCAGCTTGCGCCCGCAGCGATCGGACCACCGCCCGCGCCGGCCACGTCGGCAGCACAGGTGGATCGAGCATTCAGGACGTCCGCGACCTGGGAAGTGTTCAGCGTGCCGTCAAACTGCGCGGTGGGATCGCCGTTTGAAAAATCGCCGTTCACGTTCCCATTGGTGGGGAGGAGCACGGGGTTGGAAGAAATACCCCGCTTGATGCGGCGTCCCTCATACGAGCCGAAGAAAAAGGTTTTGTCTTTTTTGATGGGCCCGCCAAACGTGGCGCCGAACTGATTCTGAATGAAATCGGGCTTTTGCGTGTCGTAGAAACCCTTGGAGTTCAAGACCTTGTTGCGGAAAAATTCGAAAGCGCTGCCGTGCCAATCATTGGTTCCGGACTTGGTGACGACGTTGATTACGGAACCTGAGTTGCGGCCATATTCGGCGTCGAAATTGTTGGTGATGACGCGGAATTCCTCGATACTGTCCGCCGAAGGCTGGACCGCGGGGAGATTAGCAAATAGATCGTTGCCGTCGCCGCCGTTCACGGAATAGTTGTTGGAACGGCCACGGCCGCCGTTGACGGTCACGACGCCGGCTTTGTCGGAGCCGTAGAACAGGTCATTGCCGAGCTGGGACTGCACACCGGGCTGCAACTGCAGCAATTGATAGACGTCGCGCTGATTGAGAGGGAGCTGCGTGGCATCGCGCGAATTAACGATGGCGCCGAGCTGGGTGGACGTGGTGTCCACGACGGGAGGTTCGCCTGTGACCTCGACGGTTTCCGTGGAGCCGCCCACCTGGAGAGGAATATCCACGTCGATGACCTCGTTGAGGTTGACGACGATGTCTTTGCGGACGAATTTCTTGAACCCGGCTTGATTGATATCGATCTCGTAGGAGCCCACAGGCACCTCGAGGAAAAGGTATTCACCGGTGGAACCCGTGGTGATCTGGCGGGAAACGTTAGTGGCCGTGTTGACCAGAATGACGGTTGCGCCGACAACGGCAGCGCCGCTCGCGTCGGTGACGGTGCCGCGAACCCGACCGCCGGTGCTTTGCGCGCTGGCATTAAGGGGAAGCAGCAAGAGGAGCGAGAAGAGAAGGGACACAAGCCAAAGCAGGCTGTGGCTGCACGCATACAACGACGGCTTACCGCGCATGACGTCTTTCATTTTGGATTCACCCCTGTATCAGCGAAGAGCTCCCGCCCCGGCAGAGAGATTCTTCGTGGTTGCTACACCGCTCTGAACCTTACTATAATCCCGTAAACTTAGAGAAAGCCAGGACCCGTGTCAAGCAGAAAGAATTTCTCCACCGCATCGAAAAGCCCGGACGTCCCGGCGCTGCTGCGCATTTCCGAGGTGGCGGGCCGGCTGGGAATTTCCGCTTCGGCATTGCGGGCCTGGGAAGCGCTGGGCCTGGTTTCACCGCAACGCACGGAGAGCCACTACCGGATGTATACGGAGGCGGACGTGCGGCTGCTGCAGCGCGCTATCTTCCTCCGGCGGGCGCGCGGATTGAATCCGGCGGCCATCGTACACGTACTGAAGAAACAAGGCGTTGTCTCCGTGCCTGCGGACGCGCCGCAGCTTCCCGGGCAGCGATTTCGGCAAATGCGCCAGCGCCGGGAGCTTTCTCTCGCGCAGGTCGCACGCGCGACCGGCGTTTCCGTCGGATTTTTGAGCTCGCTCGAACGCGGGCAGATGCGGTGCTCGGTGGGAACGCTCCGCCGCATCGCCCGCTTCTATAAGACGAACATCATCTCCCTGTTTGAAACCAACGGCGACGCGCAACGCCTGGTACGCGCCTCGCAGCGCAAAGTGCTGGAGACGAGTCCCAGCGTGCGAATGGAACTTCTCGCATGGGGCAAGACCTCAATGGAGCCCCATCTGTTTCGCGTGAAGGCCGGCGGGGGCAGCGGAGAATCCTATGCGCACGAGGGCGAGGAATTTCTCCACGTGCTGCGCGGCGAATTCGAAATCTGGCTGCACGGCGAAGGACACTATCGCTTGAAAGCGGGAGACAGCCTGTATTTCGAGAGTTCCACGCCGCACCGCTGGAAAAATCCGGGCCGATCGGAAGCCTGGGTCCTATGGGTGAACACGCCGCCCACCTTTTGAGAGTTTCGCGGTTATTCCGGCAGCGCCATATTTTTCCGGAGTGCGCTTTGAAACCACGCTCGATACTTATAGCAATTGTCCTGTGCGCAGCAGTGTCCGGGGTCACCGACTGCGTGTTCGCGCAGCAGTCCGCGCGGGTTGCTCCGGCGGACATCCTGATTGTGCACGGAAAGGTCTACACGCTGGATCCGGCAAAACCCTGGGCGCAGGCGGTGGCTATACGGAGGGGAAAGATAGAAGCTGTAGGGCGCGACGAAGAGGTCGAGCGCTATCGAGGCATCGGCACGAAATGGGTGGATGCTGGCGGAAAGCTGGTGTTGCCGGGATTTACGGATTGTCACGTCCATTTTCTCAAAGGCTCGCTGGCTCTTGGACGCGTCAACCTCGAGGGCGCGAAAGACGTCGCCGATCTGCAAGAGCGCCTGCGGGAGTATGCGGGGAAACATCCCGGCGACGACTGGATTCTCGGACGCGGCTGGAATTACGCGATGTTTGGCTCGACCACGCTGCCCAACAGGAAATATCTCGATGAGCTCTTCCCGGATCGCCCGGTCTTCCTTGAAGGATACGATGGACACACCTATTGGGTGAATTCCAAGGCTCTCGCGCTGGCTGGAATTACCAGAGGCACGCCGAATCCTCCGAACGGGGCGATCGTTCGCGACCCGCAAACGGGAGAAGCGACGGGGGCGCTGAAGGAAGCGCCGGCCGGAGCGCTGGTTCGCAGAGTGATTCCTGCGCCGACTCACGTGGAAACGCTGGTGGCGCTGCGTGCGGGAATCAAGTGGGCCAATCAGAATGGCTTCACGCGCGTCCACAGCGCCGGAGGAGACTTCGAGATTCTTCCTGTACTCGAAGAATTGCGTCAGGAGAAGCAGTTGACGCTGCGTTTTCACGTGGCCTATCTGTTGAGTGAGTACCGGCTGGACACGAGCGATCTTGAGAAAATCGAGGTGGCGCGGAAGAGGTATCGTGATGAGTGGATCGACGCCAACAGCGTTAAATTCATGCTTGACGGCGTGGTGGAGTCGCACACTGCGGCTCTTCTGGCACCGTACGCAGACGAGCCGTCCCAAAAGGGCGCGCTTTTCTGGGACCCCGAGCAATACACCAACGCGGTTGCGGAACTTGACAAACGCAACGTGCAGATCTACACGCATGCGATCGGTGACTATGCCGTGCGCACAGCTCTGGACGCTTACGAGTTTGCGGAAAAGAAAAATCACACCAGGGACCACTGGAACAGGGTCGAGCACATCGAGACGATCTCCCCCGAAGATATACCGCGATTCGGTAAGCTCGGCGTGATTGCCAGCATGCAGCCGCTGCATTCCTACCCGGATGAAGACACGCTGGACATCTGGGCACGCAACCTGGGACCGGATCGTGCTTCGCGTGCCTGGATGTGGAAAAGCATTCACGAAGCAGGCGGTCGTTATGCGTTCGGCAGCGACTGGCCGATTGTGACCATCAATCCGTGGCAAGGGATGCAAACCGCGGTGACGCGGCAAACCGCGGAGGGGACGCCGAAAGAGGGGTTTGTACCTTTACAGCGGTTCACCGTTGCGGAAGCCGTGGAAGGATATACGCTGGACGCGGCGTACGCAGGGCGCCGTGAAAAATGGGAAGGGTCGATCGCTGAGGGCAAGCTGGGGGACGTCATCGTGGTGGATCGCAACATCTTTGAAATCGATCCGCACAGCATCGGTGAGACAAAGGTCGTCATGACCATTGTGGGGGGCAAGATCGTTTATGAGGCGGACACAAACTAAACTGCGGCAGTTCGGCGTCGCGGGCGCATTGTTTGCGTTGCTCTTTGGGCTTGCATCCTGCCAGAAGCAAGAAGCGTCGCTGAGCCTGCTGGTCTGGGAAGGCTACGCGGATCCGTCGTTTGTGCACGCATTTGAGGAAGCCCATCATTGCAAGATCTCCGCCTTGTACATGGGTTCGAGCGATGATCTGGTGGCGAAGCTGCGTGGCGGCAGCGCAGGCAATTACGACGTGATTTCCCCGTCGAGCGATGTGGCCGCTTCGATCGCGCAGGCGGGGCTTGCCGAGCCACTGGACTTAAGCCGGCTACCTACCTATGAACAACTTTCGCCCAAGCTGCGGAACTTGCCGCTGGTCAAGTTGAACGGACAAACGTTTGGCGTCCCGTTCATGTGGGGGCCAAATCCGCTGCTGTACGACACTATGGTGTTCACTCAGCCGCCCGACACCTGGGGAATATTCTGGGATCCGAAGTACAAGGAAAAAATTTCGGTGTGGGACGATTTGTCTACGCTATACATGGCCGCGCAGATGCTGGGTTACGACAAGCCCGATCCTTCGCAACTTTACAATCTTTCGGACGAACAGCTCGCGGCGGTGAAGCAGAAGCTCCTGACGCTGAAACCGAATATACGGAAGATCTGGTCGACGGGTGGCGAGCTGACGAATCTGTTTGAAAACCACGAAGTCGTGGCGGCCATGGGGTGGCCGCTAATGACCAATCAACTCCGCCAGGCCAACTTTCCCATAGGCGAGACGATCCCGAAAGAAAACACAACCGGATGGATCGACCACTTGATGATTACCAGGGCCAGCCCGAACAAGGAACTCGCATACGCGTTTCTGGAATACATGATTCACGCGCAGACGCAGAAAGAGGTTACGGACGTCACACACTACACGCCCGCGAATCCTTCGGCCGCCCAATTCATGACCGATGCGGAGAAGAAAAGCCTGCACCTGGATGACCCGGACAGGTATATGCAACGGATCTATTTCTGGCAGGACGTGCCCCGCCGGGCCAAGTACATCGAAATCTGGAACGAGGTGAAGGCCGCTCCGTGACGTCGGCGAGCACCAATCCAGAAAGCGGCAACGCCGCCGTGGAAGCAGCGGATCCCTTGCTCGAAGTCCGGAGCGTGGCGAAATGCTTTGGCGCGCGCGAGGTACTGAAACAGATTTCGCTTAAGATTGCTTCGGGCGAAATTCTGACGCTGCTCGGGGAGAGTGGTTCCGGCAAGACCACGCTGCTGCGCCTAATTGCCGGTTTCGAGCAGCCCAGCAATGGCGAAATCTGGATGAGCGGCGAACGCCTGGACAACCTGCCTCCGTACAAACGGCGCGTGAACACGGTATTTCAGAACTACGCGCTGTTTCCACACCTGACCGTGCAGGAAAACGTGAGCTACGGCTTGCAGGTGAGCGGGACGGCGAAGGCGGAAATCCCCTGCCGCGTGGCCGACGCGCTTCGGATGGTGAAGATGGAGGAATACGCCGCCGCGCGAACCACGAAGTTGAGCGGCGGACAGCAGCAGCGCGTGGCGCTGGCCCGTGCTCTGGTGAACCGGCCGAAGCTTCTCCTTCTGGATGAGCCACTCTCCGCGCTGGACGCCAATTTGCGGAGACAGATGCAGAGCGAATTGAAATCGCTGCAGCGCGAACTGGGCATCACGTTCCTGTTTGTGACGCACGATCAGGAAGAAGCGATGGCTGTCTCTGACCGCATCGCATTGTTGAGGGGCGGCGCGCTCGAACAGGTGGCTTCACCGCGGGACATATATGCACGTCCGGCCACAAGTTATGCGGCGCAATTCATTGGGCAGACGAACCTGTTACGGGCGGAAGCGAGAGGCGGTGTCGCCCGGTTTGCCAATCTGCAATGGAATACGGGTCAGCCGAGCGGAGCGGTTGTGTTCTCGCTGCGGCCTGAGGCAATTCACCTGAGTTCGGGAAGCCCCGCGGCGCCTGACGCGGTACGCTTTCGAGCCGTGGTGAAGCGGCGAATCTTTTCGGGTTTCAGCGAGCAACTGGAATTCGAACTGGCAGGCGAGCCGATGCGTGCGCGCGTTCCGGCGCAAGAGGCGCTCGCGGAAGAGCCGGAGTTTTGGTTTGTGCCCCAGGATGCCGTTGCGGTTCGCGATTGAACAAATCATGTACTCCCGCGCTTACAAAACGATCGTTTCCGTACCGCCGATCCTATGGGTCGGCATTTTCCTGCTGCTTCCCTACACACTGATGTTCGCGCACAGCTTCTGGGCGGTGCGCAACGGGATGATCATGCACGAGTGGAACTTGAAGAATTACGCGGCTCTGTTGCAAAACCGGGTCTATGTGGAAGTGTTATTTCGCACGATGAGGATTGCGGCGGGCGTGACGCTTCTTTCGCTGCTGCTGGGCTATCCGCTGGCGTATTACATGTCGTTGCATGCTGGAGTGCGGAAGGACTTGCTGTACCAGTTGGTCATTATACCGCTATGGGTCAGTTATCTGGTTCGCGGTTACGCCTGGAAAACGATTCTTGGTTCGGAAGGCGTGCTAAACGGCTTTCTGCAGTACCTGCACCTCACGCGCGAGCCGGTGAGCTTCTTTCTGTATAGCCCGTTCGCGGTCATCCTGATGCTGACGCACATTTATACCCCGTTTGTCTTTTTGCCCGTTTATGCTTCGCTGGAGCACATCCCGCGAAATCTTGTAGAGGCATCGCAGGATCTCGGCGCGGGTTCCAGGACCACTTTTCTGAAAGTGATTCTGCCACTTTCGCTGCCGGGGTTGCTGGCCGGGGCAACGTTCGCCTTCGTGCTGACACTTGGCGACTTCCTCGCGCCACTGCTGGTCGGCGGACCATCGAGCATCATGATTGCCAACATCGTGCAGAGCCTTTTCGGCACGGCTTTCGACTGGCCGCTGGGCGCGGCAATTTCCGTGTGCATCCTGCTGCTGACGATCTCCCTGCTATTTCTGACCGAGCGGCTCGAGAAACGGTGGGCCTTCCGATGAGCGGCTCGACGCAAAGCGGCCGCCGCGCGCCGCTACTAGGCGCCTATGCATCGCTGGTGTTCGAGTTCCTGTATCTGCCCATCGCGGTTCTGGTTGTCTATTCCTTCAATCGCGACGGCGTGGGCGGCTTTCCGCCGAAGCATTGGACGCTCGCCTGGTATCGCATGCTCTGGGGTGACGGGGCGATCTGGGATGCGGTGATGAACAGCCTCGTGGTAGCGGCTGCAGCCGTGGCACTTTCGCTTGTGCTTGGCCTTCTGGCAGCGCTGGCGCTCGATCGCGCAACATTTCCGGGAAAGGCAGTCTTTCGGCGACTTGTGCTGCTGCCACTGATCCTGCCGGGCATCATCACCGGGCTATCGCTTCTCATGTTTGCCGTTTTCGCGGGTCTGCAGCTGAGTCTGTGGACGGTTTTTCTAGGTCACGGCACGGCGTTGATTTCGGTGGCCACCACAGAACTATTTGCGGGGCTGCAAAAAATGGAGCGCGTGCAGGAAGAAGCGTCGCTGGATTTGGGCGCAACGCCCTGGCAAACCTTCTGGAGGGTGACCTTACCCCAACTGAGACTCTCGATGATTGCCGCGGGGTTGCTGATCTTCACACTTTCGATGGACGAAATCGCCGTGACTTTCTTTCTGATCGGGCGAGACACCACGCTCCCGTTGGAGATCTGGGCCCGCTTGCGGCGAGGCATCACGCCGGAGATCAATGCGATTTCCACGCTGATTTTCGGCGTTTCCATGATTCTGATCCTGATCTGGTATCAGATCCGGACGCGCACGACGGGCCGCGAAGCGCAGGAATTGCTGGAACGGCCTTAGGAGGATTTATATATGTCCAATACGCGTCGGGACTTCATAAAGTACGTCGTCGCAGGCTCGATCACCGCAGGATGCCCGATCGATCGGGCTTTGTTGGCCGATCCCGGCGCTGCGCCCGCGCCAGTGGTGGAAGGGGAGCACTTCGCCGTCTGCCATCAGGTGCGCGACGGCCACAGCTTTCCCAAGCCCGACGCTACTCGGAAAGTAGACATTGTGATAGTTGGGGGCGGTGTCGCGGGCCTTTCGGCGGCGTATTTCCTGAGGGGCAAGGATTGGCTGCTGCTCGAAAAGGAAGAGCACTTTGGCGGGAATGCGTACGAGGAGGAATACGAGGGACAGATTTTCGGCACCGGCGCGGCATACGGGTATCGCGGAGACGCGGGCGATCAGCTTGCGAAAGCGATCGGTCTCGATCTGCCACTTGTCAACATGCCCGACCCGCTCATTGACAATGGGAGATACACGCCGGACATCTGGCGCACGGGAATCAACGATCTCCCCTATTCGAAGGAAGTGATCGCGAGTTTCAAGAAATACCGCGACGACATCATGAAAATAGATTTCAAGAAGAACGCCGGGGAGCTCGACACACAGCCCTTTACGAAGTACTTGGAGCCATATGCTCCCGAAATCAAGCGACTGTGGGACGCGTACGGTCCCTCGAATTGGGGCGCGGTTTCGGACGACACCTCGGCGCTCATCGGTATTGCTGACAGTCAATACCTGATCCAGGGCTTGGACGACCAGCGAGTGATTCTGCCGGGCGGACTCGGCTGCATCACGCACAGGCTGGTGGAGGTGTTGAAGCCAGGCTATGGCGAGCGGATGCTGAGCGACGCGACCGCCATCGCGGTGGTTCCGGATAAAGACGATGTGCGGGTGAGTTACGTGCAGGGCGATAAAATTACGACGATTGCGGCGAAAGTCGTGCTGATGTGCACGCCGAAATTCATCACCTCGAGAATTGTGGCGGACCTGCCGAACGAACAGAAGCACGCCATGAGGAAGATGCGCTACGCTCCCTATCCGATGATCAACATCATTTTTGACAAGGCGGTCTACCGGAAGGGCTATGACAACTGGTGCCCGGGCAAGACGTTCACCGATTTCATCGTTGCGGACTGGACGATCCGCAACAATCCAGGCTACAAGCCGAAATACAACATCCTGACGTTTTACACCCCGCTGCGCGAATATGAGCGCTCGACGTTGCTTAGCGAGGAGAGCTGCAAGACACTGGCGGGCAAGGTGCTAAAGGATTTTCAGGGGCTGCTGCCGGAATTCAATGTCGATCCGGTCGAGGTCCGTTTGTATCGCCGCGGGCACCCGATGTTCATGGCTGTCCCGGAGCAATACACAAGAAATCGCACCATCGCTTCGAGGCCAATGGATCGAATTTTCTTCGGCAATTCAGATTCCGGCGGGCCGGAATCGTTGACGAGCGAAGCGGTGCGCATTTCTGAGGCCGGTGTGGAATGGGCGAAGCTGGTGCTGGCTGGAAAACCGGGCGCGGGAGATGTTGCTCACAAGGCGCTGACGCTGGCGCTGTATTAAGCGACGAAGCAACCAGGAGGCACCGTATTGCGAGTTGAGTGACTCGGAGCGATCCCGACGTCTCGAGATGGCGGTGATCGAAACCCTGGCGAATCCGCCGCACACACTATTCGAAAGATTAGGTAAAGTTGGACGGGTTAGATCATCCCGGCACGTCTCGTTAGCAGAGTGCGCGCGGAAGGAATGCTTCGATCCATGAAAAGGTCCACAGTTGTGATGGTTTGTGCAATATGCGCGGGTGCTGGGCTTATCCTCACGTCCGCGTTCTCACAAAAAAAGTCTGCTTCCCTGCTGATCGTGAACGCCCGGATTGCGGACGGGACGGGCGCGCCACTCTACATGGGAAACGTGCGCATCGCGCTGGGCCACATTGTGGGAATCGGTGAACTCACGCCGGAACCTGGTGAGCCGACAATTGATGCCAAGGGATTGGTGCTGGCCCCCGGCTTTATTGACATTCACAACCACTCCGAGGAGACGCTGCCGAAGGACCTGGCCGCGGAGACGCAGGTTTCGCAGGGGATCACGACGCTGGTAATCGGCGCGGACGGAGAGTCGCCCTGGCCGCTGCTTACCTGGGTGCGAATGATGCAGGCGAGTCCGGCGGCGGTGAACGTGGGAGTATTTGCGGGCCACGCCACCATAAGGCAGCAAGTGATGGGGGACGACTTCAAACGTGCCGCAACTCCCGGTGAAATTCGCATGATGCAAATGCTGATGGGCCAGGGAATGAACCAGGGAGCGCTTGGATTATCGAGTGGCCTGGAATATGAGGTGGGCAGCTACGCGACCACAGATGAAGTGGTGGAGCTTGCGAAGGTGGCGGCCGAACGGGGGGGGATTTACATGACCCACATCCGCGATGAGGCTGACAAATCGTTCGCGGCGCTGAACGAGGAGATTAGCATCTCCGAACGGGCGCACATCCCCGTGGAGCATTCGCATATCAAACTCGGCACCGTGGGGGTGCAGGGGAAAGCGGCGGAATACATCGGAATCATCGAAGCAGCGCGCAGGCGGGGCGTGGATTTTATGGCCGATTGCTACCCGTACGACGCATGGCATTCCAACCTGAAAGTGGTGGTTCCCGACAAGCAGTACGAAAACCCCAAAAGCGTGGCGACGGCGCTGGCCAGCTATGGCGGAGGTTCGCATATCACCATCACGGAATTTTCGCCGAATCCGAGCTATGTGGGACACACGATCGCGGATCTGGCCAAAACCAACAAGATATCGGAGGTGGATATGTATATTCGCCTGATCCGGGAAGGGGATGCAGCGCACACCGAAGCCATCATCATCGGGCAATCCATGATCGAAAGCGACATCAAGGCTTTCTACCAGCAGCCATGGGTGATGGTGGCGAGCGACGGCGGTATAGGTTCGGAGCACCCGCGCGGCGCAGGGACGTTCACCCGGGTCCTTGGCGTGTATGTACGGGAGAAACACTGGCTGACTTTGCCGGGAGCCGTCCGCAAGATGACCTCTCTGCCCGCCAAGCGGCTGAACTGGAACGACCGGGGAATCCTCAAGGAAGGCGCGTTCGCAGACCTGGTGCTGTTCGATCCGGATACGGTGATCGATCATTCGACCTATGCCGATCCGGCCGCGCTTTCGACGGGGATCGAAAAGGTCTTCGTCAATGGCGTCCTGGTCTGGGACCAGGGGAAGTCCACCGGCGCGCGACCGGGCTACGAGATCGGGCGTCAGGGCGAAATTCTGGAGCTTTCCAACTGAGGGGAGGAAGCATGTCTAATGACATCAAGGACTTCCAGAAGTTTCGCGAGGAGTTGAACGAAGAAATCCTCGGCTGCGGCCATCTGCCGATGAAGCGCTTCTTTGCGCTCGACCATCAAGCCTACGAGCCGGGGGCGCTGGACACCCGGACGAAAGAACTGCTGGGGCTGGTCGCTTCGATGGTCCTGCGCTGCGATGACTGTATCACCTACCACCTAGTGAGGTGCGGCGAGGTGGGTTGGAAACGCGACGAGGTAATCGACGCACTCAATATCGGTCTGGTCGTGGGCGGCTCCATCACCATCCCCCATATCCGGCGGGCGTTTGCGAGAATGAGGGAGATACAAGGACTGCAGCCTGAGGTAAAATAGTGCGTACCTCAGCCATGAGCACGACGCCTACAGTCATCAGCCGAGAAAACGCAAAAATACTCCCCCGCATCCGGGGATTTGTCGGCGCCGCCCTGTTTCTGGCGATGCGCCGCTTTCCTCGCCTGTTACAGCTGCACCGAAATCAGGGTTCGTGGACGCTGCTGCGCATGGCGATGGGTATCTTTGGCGCGGCGCTAGTGATCTTGCCTCTCGGCTTATGGAATGGATGGCTTACGGCCATCTTCGGCCTCGGGCTGTTTGTTCTGGCGGTCCTTTTGCCTCCGGCGGAGTTGGAATCGAGCACAGATCGCAAGGCGCGCGAACTGGGCGCACAGACCGTAGTCAGCGGCGGCGAGTACCAGCCCGAGAATGCGGCCGTCGAGTCCGTGCGGCTGTTTATCTCACCTGAGCACGTCTGGGCGCTCAACGGCGAGTCTCATCCGGCGGTAGTGATTCCGGTTGCCGAAATTTCGCGCATGCGCGTCGAACCCAGGCCGAATGGTTGGGAACTGCAGGTGCGCTGGGGAGACAGCAAAGCGGAATTCAGCTATACCGGCGTGTTTGCGGAGCGCTTTGCGCGTCTCGCGGAGGAATCCATTCTTGCGGCTAACCCATTGGCCATGCGGACGGCGCCGAAACACAAGGCCACAGGGGCCTAGGAGAGAATGCGGATTGCCGCCGGCTGCGGCGTCGCATGTTCTTTGTTTGGAGTGTAAAATAGGGGAATGGCGCGTGGTTGGGAGAGCAAAGATGTTGAGTCTCAAGTGGAAGCGAAGACGACCGTGAGCGCAGCGTCAGCGAAAGGCCCAAAGACCCCGGAAGAAATTCGCCGTGATCAAGAACGGCTGGACCTCCAACTCTCACGCACCCGCATCGTGAACGACCTGCAGACGGCCACACACCCGAATCACCGCAAGTCACTGGAAGCCGCTCTGGAACACCTGGACAAGCAACTCGCTAAATTCGATTAGGTTTCTAGCCGCCCTAGTCGGTGAAGACCACGCCGACGGCCGTGGTTCCCTTCTCCGCACCCTCTTCAATACGCACGACGTAACCCCGCAGGACCATTTTCTGCACTCCTTCGGCCGACGGGGCTTGCATCACCACCTGCACCTCGGACTGCATGCGGGGACTGTGCTTTAGAAAAATTAGGGCGCCCTGGATGGATAGGTCCCTGACGGTGGTTTCCTCTTCGAATTTCTGGCCGTCCGGCATGATGCCGGTGACGCACGCCTGAAATTGGGCATCGCGCCGCAGCGCGGTGCGCGATCCGGGCATGTGCGCCTGTACGGGCTCGCTAGCTGCGCCGAGCGTGATGACCATTCCTTCGCTGGCGGCGAACACGGAATCGAATTCCTCGCGTGCCTGGCGCAGAAGTTGGTCCACAACCCGGTCGGTAGAGTCAGGATCGTGGTGGAACAACACCAGGGTCTTCACGTTGGTATCCCGGGCGATTTTGACGCCTTCTCTCCAGGAGGAATGCCCCCAGCCCTTGCGATCGGTGGCAAGCTGCGATGGGGAATACTGAGCGTCATTAATGAAGATGTCGGCGTCGGCAGCGAGTTCGCGGAGATTGATGTCCAGTTCCGAAACTCCCGGTTCGTTGTCAGTGGCGTAAACGACGGTACCCGCGGAAGTCTCGATTCGGAAGCCCAGGCAGCCCTGCGGATGGTTGAGCCAGCGCGTGCTGATTTTGTTTTCGCCGATCTGGAACGATTCGCCGCCTTCCACTTCTCGAAATTTGCGCCGGGCGGTCATGGCTGAGAAGTCGACGGGAAAGTACGGAAGGGCCATTTGGGTTTCGAAAACCTGCCGCAAAGAGTCCGGCCCGAGGAACTTGGAACGGAAACTGTAGAACTGGAACTGATTTTTTTCGTCATAGAGGGGCGAAAAGAAAGGAAGCCCTTGGATGTGATCCCAATGGTAGTGGGTAACAAAGATATGCGTCGTGGGAGACTGGGCGGGGGCCTCTGCAGCCCAGCGGCTGCCGAGCATTCGCAAGCCGGTGCCACAGTCCAAAATAAGCTTGATGCCGTCTGGGGTGATGAGCTCGAGGCAAGGGGTGTTGCCACCGTAGCGCCAAGTGGCCGGATCGACGGTCGGCGTCGAGCCACGGACACCCCAGAAGCTCAGCTTTGCGATTGGGTTACTCATTTGTCCCGGTTGGCAGGCAGGCTCCTCCCGCTACAGAGAGAAGCCAGTATGCCGTTCCGTTCCTTTCGTGATAGTGGCAGTCAAGCCCAGGAGCGTCAACGAATTCGCAGCCGGGTGTTGTCATAATTCCAATAACCGGTTGAGGGTTCATGGTGCGGCGGGAAGACCAAGTACGTAGAATGGACCTGAACGGGATGCACAACCACAGCCATGACCACGGGCACGACCATGGGCATAGCCACGGCCAGCCGCCCATGCGGCCTGCTATCCTGGCTTGGGCCATGGCCGCAACGCTTGGGCTGGTGGCTGCCGAGATCTTGGGGGGCTTGCTGGGGCACTCTGTGGCGTTGTTGAATGACGCCGTCCACAACCTGAGCGATGTTCCAGCTCTGGGAATTTCCTGGCTGGCCATGCGCTGGGCGGAGCGCCCGGCAGACACGGAAAAGACCTTTGGGTATCACCGCGCGGGGACTCTTGCCGCGTTCACCAACGCGGTCCTCCTGGTGGTCTTATCACTGTGGCTCGGATATGAAGCAATCGAGCGACTGCGTTCCCCCGTAGAAGTGGTTGAGAGCTGGATGATCTGGACCTCCCTCGCAGCTCTCGCAGTCAATGGTGGCATTACGCTGGCGTTGGTGCGCGGCCACTCCGACCTGAATTTGCGCAGCATCTTTGTGCACAACTTCGGCGATGCCCTCTCGAACATCGCGATCATCGTCGGCGCGCTGATTATGCAGTACACGCAGGAACACTGGATCGATCCCCTGCTAGGCCTGGCAATCGGAATCCTGGTGCTTTATTCCTCTATTGGAATCCTGCGTGATTCGGCACACATCCTGCTGGAAGGACGTCCAAAATCCGCTCGAGTTGAGGAAGTGGCGCGGGCCATCCTCTCCATAGAACACGTGCATGAGGTGCACGACATCCATATTTGGTCGCTGGGTGGCTCGCACATCGCCCTGAGCTGCCACGCGCGCATACCCGATATGCACATGGATGAGTGCGAGAAAATCCTGGCGGCGATTCGGAAGAAACTGGCGGAAGAATTTGAGATCGAACACAGCACTGTGCAGCTTGAGCGGGCGGGCCTGCCATCCTCGTCGGGCTACGTAATGCCCGAACCTATCCGAAAAAGTTGAGGCAAAGGCTGGAGCGGAAACGCTTCAGGCAGGAAGGCGGATCGGCACGCCGCGCTGATCGTTGAACTGTTGCGTGGCGTCGATATCGATACTGCTCGCCGGAATGCTGCGGCGAAGGCCTTCTTCGTTGACATACTGCAAGCGGTCGTTGATCCATGAATAAGCGACCGCAAAAATCAGTGTACCGTCACGTTTGACAAAAACATACTCGGCTTCCTGCTTGGGTGTGGGTTGGGGGGCGTTCCACGAGGGCGGATAATTCGTGTAATCCTGCCCCACGGTCTGTTCAGCCTGCAAATTCTCTTCCGGCGCCGCGGCCTGATCCGCTGGCTGCTGTTCTCCCGATTCGTCGCCATAGTAGTAGGTCGGTAGAGGAAGGTAGTAGCCGCCACCTACGAAGCTCCCGGCAACACCGTTTCCGAAACAATGGTGGCACGGGCCGGCATTGGGGTGAGTCGCGAAGTAATGCGTGTAGTCAAATCCCAATCCAGGGACAGGATATCCCTCCACAGTAGCGTTGCCATTAGGGAAGACAGGATCCGGTTGGTTGGCGGGGTGGTTTGCCGAATGATTCCAGCCCGAGAGGTGCAACATTTTCGGGGCGGGGCTAGCAACCATCCGGTTGCTCATTCTTCCAGCACGGATCACCGGTCGCCCAGAAACTGGAGGACGAACGGAGGAATTGCGCCGCGCTGCTCTAGACACCCCCGCAGCGGCGAAACGCGGGGCGGGCGCAACGGGGATAGCGGCACCTGCGCGATGCTGAGCCAACCCCACGAGGGGGAAACTGGTCACCAACGAAAGGATAAGAAACACTCGCCGCATCTTGGCCACGCCGGCAGAAGCTTTCCGCGCCCTCATTCTATTAGATGTAGGCGGCCGCTTCAACGTTTCTGGGGTCACCAGCCTGTCTCCTGCCGGCCTTTTCCCAACGGCAGAGTATGTGCTATAACCGGAGGGCCGTGAAATATGCCGGAAAGCAGGAATCAACCCCTGGGGCAGCAAGGGGTGTGGTGGTCGAAGACTCTTGCCGAGCGCCGCAAATGGGTAAGGAAGTCTCGGGCCACCGGCAGGAAGACGTTTCGCGGTACTGCCCCATATGTTCGCAGAAGTTGGAATCGCGCCGTTGTAAACTGGTCTGCAACATATGCGGGTATTACATGTCCTGCGCGGACTACTATTAATCGCCCGGCGGTTGGAATTCCCAAAAAGACCGCTTTGCGAAATACATCAAAAGCATATATGCTTTGCCGTTCCGGACCGGGTTGCCGCCGGATTCGTGGCCGGTTGAGGAGGAATACACAGTGGCATTGAAGATGACAAATCGCGAAGTCGACGGCGTCACCGTTGTGGCGATGGACGGCCGGATCGTGCTCGGCGAAGAATCCAACGCGCTGCGGGAAAAAGTGAAAGGGATGATCGCCGAAGGCAAAAAGAAGCTGGTGTTGAACATGGACAACGTCACGTTCATTGACAGCGCAGGGCTAGGGACGCTGGTTTCGGCGCATCACAGCGCCAAAGCCCAGGGAGCTTCACTGCGGCTGTGCCACCTGGGCACGAAGTTCACCGAAGTCCTGCAAATTACAAAGCTGATGACGATCTTCGACGTCTACGACACCGAAGCGGATGCGGTGGCCAGCTTCTCCAAATAAATTTCCGGGTTGTAGGGGATGAAGTTCAACAAAGGGGGCAGGCTTCGGCCTGCCCCCTTTTCCTGTTTGGCTAATCTTCGACGCGGTACATGGTGATACCGCTGAGAAGTTTTGGATAAAAGTCCGTGGATTTCTGGGGCATGACCTCGCCCGAGGTTGCCACCTTCACGACCATCTCCACGTCAACGGGTTTCAGCAGAAATGCAATTTGCGCACCACAGTCGACGGCGTCCAGAGCGGCGCCGAATTCGCGTTCGTAAGCAAGATTGGCCTCCGTGGCAACGGCTTGTGGCGTAACCCCAAGGGCGGGCTCCAAAATGCCCTGGTGGAGCAACACCACGTCCAACTGACGCTGCAGCGGCGAAAGTCCGGGAAGAATCTGGGCGAGATCCGCCTCGGGACGCAGCGTCAACAAGTAGAACGCCCGCGAACCGGTTGCGGGCGCGGGGTATGCTCCGATGGCCCTCTGCTTCCCGGTCTCCGTGAGGCGGGCCCGCAGTTTTTCGACGGACTGTTGACGCTGAGCGTCATTCGCAAAGGAAAAGACCTCTGTGGAGAACCAGGGTTCCAGATAACGCCGCACTGTGCTCCAGGAAAAATCTCGCAGGTTGCTGACCACGCGATGCGTCGGCAAGATGGTGAGGCCTTCGCCGCGTGTGTTAACGAAGGTCATCATTGAGCGCTCGTAGGAAGCGTCAGGAATGAGCTTGCCCGCCCGCGTCCGCATTTCATTCCGGAAATTCAGAGAGGTCTCGTAGCGGTGGTGGCCGTCGGCGATTACGAGCTTCTGCCGAGCCATGGCGGCGTGAATCGCGGCGAGTTTGGCGGGATCGTGAATCAACCACAAGCGGTGCATGACTCCGTACTCGTCAAGCATTTCAGTGGCGGGCTTCCCCGTCGCTTCCGCTTCGGCGAGAATGGCATCTACGTGGCGCTCTGGATCCGAATACAACATAAATAGCTGCCCGGTGTGGGTGCGCGTGTGGCGCAGAAGTTCCAGGCGGTCGGCCTTGGGTCCAGAAAGCGTGTGCTCGTGCCGAAAGATGACTTCGTTCGCATAGTCTTCCAGCTTCCCCGCGCCGATGAAGCCTTGCCTCGTGCTGCGGGTGCTTGTGCCGGGGATCAGGTATTCCTGCGAATATGCATAGAAGGCTGGCTCGGCGTCCTGAACAACCGCGCGAGCGGCGATCGAGTTTCTTAACGCTTCCGCGGCGCGGGTGTATACGTTGTTTTGCGGCGTGTCGTCCGTGAAGGTGCGGCCTTTCTCGATGGTAACCAGATTATGTGGATCGGCCGCATAATATTTCTCCTGCTGGGCGGGAGAAATCTTGTCGTAGGGCTGGGTGAGAACGCGATCGAACGGAACGACTTCCGGGTTGTAGCGGTAGGCGCGAAACGGATAAACCTGAGCCATGGGGTCTCCCGTGGGAATTTTGCGGATGGGGCAGACTCTTAGTTTACGCGAAATATTCACCGTCCGGGAAAGCAAGAATCCGCCGTGGCGGACTCATGAATCGCGGGTTAGCGGTGTATTACAATGAAAAAGGATGCCAAAAACAAAACTCCCTTTACTTCGCGCGTTCTTGTTCGATCTGGACGGAACCCTGATTGATTCAAAGCTTGACCTGGTGAATGCGGTGAATTTTATGCTGCGTGAAATGAACCGAAGAGAGTTGCCGCTGGAAACCGTGGCGGGTTACATCGGACACGGCGCGCCCAGGCTCATGGCGGACGTTCTTGGCCCAGGTGCGTCCGGAGCCGACCGGCAGTTGGCGCTCGAGATTTTTCTCGACCACTATGAAAGACATTTTCTGGACAATACCCGCGCGTACCCCGGCGTCATCGAGGGCTTGAAGTTGCTCGAGGAGTTTCCGATGGCGGTGCTCACCAATAAACCCGCGAAGCCTAGCGGCGAAATCCTCGAAAAGCTCGGACTCGCTAAGTATTTCCGCGTTGTCTATGGTGGCGACAGTTTTGCCACAAAGAAGCCCGACCCGATGGGAGCACAAACGATTCTCGAGTATCTGGCTGCCCAGCCTGAAGAAGCCGTAATGATTGGGGATTCAGACGTGGATATACAGACGGCCCGCAACGCGGGGATTCTTGCCATCGCTGTGAATTATGGGTTTGGGCAACACGACCGGGACAAGCATCCCGCAGATATGTATGTGAACAGCCTGCAGGAGATCGTGGCGCTCGCGCCAGGCATGTAGTCCCTATCGGCCACAGTCCGTCCTTGCGTTCCGGCTCTGGTGTTTGGCAGACTCACCGCGTGCTCCTTGGCCTCTTTCCCGAATTAGACGCACCCGGCGGAATCCAGCGGGCCGGCCGGCATCTTGCGCTGGTGATGAGCGAATACGCCGCTTCGCACAAAATGGAGTATCGGTTTCTCAGCCTGAATGATTCGCAGGAGCTGCATCGCGTACGAATCTCAGACCGGGAGTTCGTTTTTACCGGAGCCGATCGCGGCAAAGCTCGGTTCATAGCGAACGCGTTGCGCGCCGCAAGACGACGGCCGAAGCTGGTGCTGGCTGCGCACCCGAATCTCGCGCCAATTCTGCGCCCCATGCGCCTGTTTGCTCCGCGGATGAAGACGATTGTGTGCACCCACGGAATCGAGGCATGGGAACCGCTGCCAGGGCGGCGCCGCAACGCTCTGCGCAAGGCCACGCTGGTCCTCTCGCCGAGCAGCGCCACCGCCGACCATCTCCTCTCCGTCCAGGGCGTCGAGGCGGAGCGCGTTCGTGTGTTGCCGTGGGCGCTCGACCCCGATTTTCCAACCAAATTCAGCGGCGGAACAGTGGCTTCCCTTCCCGAGGACTTTCCATCGGGCCGCGTGATTCTGAGCGTGGGACGTTGGCTCGCGGCCGAGCGATATAAGGGGATGGACACGCTAATCCTGGCCATGCCGCGGTTGCTGCTGCGCTGGCCGGACCTGCAACTCGCCATCGTGGGCTCCGGCGACGACCGCGCGTGGCTGGAAAACATTGCCCGCGATTCGGGAGTCCGGCGGCACGTGCACTTTCTGAGCGACCTTTCGTACGCGCAGCTTTCCGCTTGCTATGAAGCCGCGGAACTTTTTGCCTTGCCCAGCCGCGGCGAGGGATTCGGTTTCGTCTATCTGGAAGCCATGGCACACGGAAAACCGGTGATCGGCGGCGCCCACGGAGGAGCACCCGAGGTGATTCTGGACGGCACGACAGGTTACCTGGTGCAGCACGGTGATCCGGTGCAGCTGGCCATTTCCATTGATGCCCTTCTTTGCAACCCTGACCACGCGCGAAAGATGGGGGAAGCCGGGCGCGAACGCGTGGAAAGGGAATACCGTTTCAACGTTTTTGCAAAAAGCTTCAAACGCATCCTGCGCGAACTATGCGAATCCTGAACGTCTCCCAGAGCTACGCCCCGTTTTTTGAATATGGCGGCCCGCCAGAAAAAGTTCGCGCCTTGTCGGAAGGGCTGGTTCAGTTGGGCCATGAGGTCACTGTGCTGACCGCCGATTGGGGGCTCGAGCAGCGGCTAGCTGCTCTTCCTGATGGACCGGCGGCGGAAAACAGCCCTTTCGGGAAAAAGAGAGAGGTACGTGGTGTGAAAGCGATCTACCTGGCAAACTGGCTGCACTACCGCGCCGCCAGCTGGAACCCGGCGCTGCCCCGGTATCTTCGGGCGCGATTGCAAAATTTCGATATCATGCACATTTTCGGGCTGTACGACTTGCTTGGCGGGCGGGCCGCGGCCGCCGCGCGAAAACGAAAGATGCCCTATGTGGTCGAGCCGATCGGCATGTTTGTCCCCATTGTTCGAAGTTTATTTCTGAAGCAGACCTACCACCGGCTCATGGGACACAGGTTGCTGGAAGGCGCAACGGCCGTAATCGTGACTTCGGAACAAGAGAAGGCGGAATTGATCGGGGGCGGAATCCCCATTGAGAAGATCATTCTGCGAAGAAACGGCGTCGCTCCTCCCGCGAGCCTTCCGGCCCCAGGAGATTTCCGTAGATCGCTGGGTATCCCGGCCGACGTCAAATTGATCCTCTTTTTGGGGCGACTTTCCCAGAAAAAGAGTCCGGAACTCCTGTTGCAGGCTTTTGCGAATATCGCTCGCACTGAACAATCAGCCGTCCTGGCCTTCGTAGGGCCGGACGAGTCCGGGATGCTGGCCAGTCTGCAGCGCAGGAGCGCCGAACTTGGCCTTGCGGAGCGGGTTCGTTTTTCGCCGCCACTCAGCGGAGATGCGAAGTGGGCTGCGTATCGTGATGCCGACATTTTTGTCCTCCCCTCGCAGAACGAGAATTTCGGCAATACTGCCGCAGAGTCGGTTGCCGCGGGCACCCCGGTCGTCGTGACTGAACGGTGCGGGATCGCGCCGGAACTTCGCGATTTGGCGGGGCTTGTGGTCGCTCATGATGTGGAGGCGATCGCCACGGCCATAGTCCGGCTGATGCAGGACTCCGACCTCTATGCACGCTTCAAGAACGGTTGCGCCACCGCCATGCGGCGGCTAGACTGGGAGCTGCCCGTTCAGGAAATGGATTCCTTGTTTCGCAAGCTTGCGAGACCGCACCAGTCATAGGAGAATCAGGCGCGCGGGAGCTGAATCAGTGGCCAGTCATCGGGTATTCCGCACATTCTGGTGGGTTACGAACGGCCTTCTCGTCCTTGCTATTCTCGCGACGGTCGCAACCGGCCTTTGGGAGCATTCCGTCCGCGACTACCTGGACGGGTTTTCCGACGCCATCATTTCGGACACGTACACTCCCCGCCAGAAAGCGGAAGCTATTCTCGCCTGGATGCAGCAAGGTCCGCCGCGCCCGGAAGCTCCAAATCTGGCCGACCTCTCATCCCACGATCCCACCGATACACTGAATTATCGCCAACTTCTCGAGGTTTGCGGCAGCGCTACCAACGCATTCCTCAACCTGGGCCGGAGCTCCGGGCTCGAAGTGCGCCGCCTGCTTTTGCTGAATCCCGACCGAAGCGCCAAGCATGTCGTTGCGGAACTCAAGCTCGACGGGCGGTGGGTAATCGTCGATCCCACCTACCGCGTGATGTTGAAGGACGCCAAGGGGCACCTCCTGACCCGTCAGGAGCTGCAAAATCCGCAGATTTTCCAGGAAGCCATCAGCCAGATTCCCGGATACATTCCGTCTTACACGTACGAGAAAACGGTCCACGTGCGCGCCAGCGCGGTACCGTTTCATGGCGCCCAGATCCGGCGGACGCTCGACAGACTCTTTCCGGGATGGGATGCGGGTGTGGATTGGAGCCTGCTGCTGGAGCGGCGCTCCTTTGCGTACTTCTTTTTCTCCGCCTGCTCACTGTTTTTTTTCCTCCTAATACGCGTGTTCCTTGCTTGGCTTGCGGACCACCGCCTGTGCGTACCGCGTCTCCACTTGCGGGCAAACCTCGGCCGCGCCACCGCAACCTTCTTTTCCACTCCGGAGATCAAATAGCGCGTGTGCGGAATCTGCGGATTCGCTTACGCTTCCAAAACGGCGGACGCTGAACGCCGCGTTCGAGCGATGGCGGGGGCGATGCGTCATCGCGGCCCGGATGACGAAGGATATCTTTCCGACGATGCCCGCGTGCCAGGCCTCGCGCTGGGCATGCGCCGGCTCAGCATCATTGACCTCGCTGGCGGGCATCAGCCGGTCTGGAACGAGACCCGCGACGTCGCGGTGATTTTCAACGGCGAACTCTACAACCATGGCGAACTCCGAGAGCGGTTGCAGATGGCCGGCCACCGCTTTCTCACAAGATCCGACACGGAAATTCTAGTTCACGGCTGGGAAGAATGGGGCGAGGACGTACTCGAAGAACTGCGCGGCATGTTCGCCTTTGCCTTGCTCGATCTTCGGAAGCATTTTGCGACCGTGCCGATGGTTTTTCTGGCGCGAGATCCGCTCGGCATCAAACCGCTCTACTACGCACAAACTGAGGAAGGCTTTGCCTTCGCTTCCGAGTTGCGCGCCCTGCTGGCATGCGATTGTGTGCCACGTGATCTGTCGCCTGACGCGATGACGAGTTACCTGCTTTTCGGCAGCGTTTCGGAGCCGCTGACGCTGGTGGAACGCGTCTTTTCATTGCCGCCGGGCCATCGCCTGCTGCTCTATGCGCCGGATCGCCGCCGCGTGCCGCGAGCCCGGCCCTGGTGGGATCCCCGGCGCAGTACAGCGGCCCGCGATCCAAAGCGGCCGATGAGTTTTACGGAAGCTGTTCCGCAGGTACGCTCGCTCTTGCAAGATGCTGTCCGCGCGCACTTGATCGCAGACGTGCCAGTAGGCTTGTTTCTCTCCAGCGGACTCGATTCCAGCGCAGTTGCGGCTTTTGCCGGCCGTGCGCAGAAAAATATTCAGAGCTTTACGCTGTCGTTTCCGGACACACCTTATGATGAAGGGCCGCTGGCGAGCCGCATCGCCGAGACCACCGGGACGCGACACACTGAGGTTCCTCTGCGAGGTACGGACATGCTGATGCGGCTGGATGAGGCGATTTCCGCGCTCGACCAGCCGACCATGGACGGCATCAATACCTACTTCGTTTCCTGGGCGGCTCGGCAGGTGGGGCTGAAGGCTGCGCTTTCCGGCCTTGGTGGCGACGAGCTTTTCGCTGGGTACCGCACATTCGCAGACACGCCAATGCTCATGCGCCTCGAACTCTTCTCCCGGATGGTGCCCGACGCCTTTCGCCGCATCAGTTATCCCCTGGTCTGCGGCTTGTTGGCGAGGCGCGTTACCGCGGACGCGGCGCGCAAGGCCGGCGACGCGTGGCTGGTGCCGAACACACTGCCTCACCCTTACTTTTTCACACGGCTGCTGTTTCCGCCTTCCGAACTACTGCGCCTGACCGAGCCGCAGTTCCGCAGCAGCGCGATTGCTGCAGACGGCGTCACGCTCGATCCGACGTGGCTCGCATGGCTCGAGCGAACGGCCGATCAGGCGCGTGAACTGGAACCCGTCGCCGGCGTTTCCTGGCTCGAGATGCGGACGTACATGGCCAGCACTCTATTGCGCGACACCGACTCGGTCAGCATGGCGTGCTCGCTGGAAGTGCGTGTGCCGTTGCTCGACACGCCGCTGGTGGAGTTCATGTACGCTTTGCCGGACGTGGCTCGCGTGCAGCCCAATGTGCCAAAGGCCCTGCTACGTGCGGCGCTTGATGGCCTGTTGCCCGCTGAGATTTTTCAGCAAAGCAAACGGACGTTCACTTTGCCCTGGGAGGACTGGATGAGGACATCATTGAAGCCGCGGCTTGAAAGGAGCTTCTCCAATCTGGCACCCGCCCTGGAGGCGCATCTTCATTCCGCCGGTGTGAATGCCGTGTGGAACAATTTCCTGCGGAGCCAGACGACGTGGTCCCGCCCGTGGTCCCTCTACGTCCTCAATGAGTGGTGCCGCCGTCATCTCTCTTAGCCATTGCACATTGCGCCGAATAACGCGACTGCCCGGATTTCGGTACACTGGTTAGTTCGAAAATGAACATTCTCGGCATCAATGCGTACCACGGCAACGCTTCCGCCGCCTTAGTCTGCGACGGCAAGCTGGTTGCCGCCGTTGAAGAGGAACGCTTCAATCGCGTAAAGTACGCCGCGGGTTTTCCCGCAGCCGCGATCCGGTATTGTCTGAAAGAAGCGGGCATCTCGCTGGGCGATCTCGATCACGTGGCCGTCCCGCGCAATCCCTACGCGCGATTGGGAACAAAGCTTTTTTATGCCTTGCGCATGCCTTCTTTCGCCCGCGAGCGTGCACGCGTCATTTCCAAGTTCAT
Organism: Candidatus Eiseniibacteriota bacterium; assembly: GCA_035518915.1. GTDB lineage: Bacteria > Acidobacteriota > Terriglobia > Acidiferrales > UBA7541 > Acidiferrum. Next base: position 4,285 of record DATIXE010000005.1, on the reverse strand, counting down.
GGGCATTCCCGCTGCGCTGGCCTGGGCGTTTGACAGCGATCCAAAGCAAATCAGCGCGAACTTTCATCGCGTCGAACACCATCAGGCACATCTGGCCAGCGCGTATTTCGTGTCTCCATACGAAAACGCGGCGCTGCTTTCCGCCGACGGCTTGGGCGATTTCGCCAGTTCGATGTGGGGCCTGGGCAATGGCCATCGCATGCGAATTGACGGTGCGATTGCGTTCCCACATTCCCTAGGGCTGTATTACAGCGCGGTTACGCAATATCTGGGTTTTCTGAAATTCGGCGACGAATACAAGGTGATGGGCCTAGCGGCATACGGTCAGCCCGCGCATCTCGACGCCTTCCGCGACATCCTGCGGTTTCGTCCCGACGGCGGCGAATTCGGCTTTAAACTTGGCCTCGACTACTTCACGCACCACAAAACCGGGCCGGAGATGTCCTGGGCGGAATCCGACCAGACCCCAGTGCTTGGAAAAATGTTTTCAGAAGGCATGCCGCAGTTGCTGAAAGCGCCGGCGCGCCAAGCGGAAGAACTGTTGGAACAACGCCATCGCGACATGGCGGCGTCCTTGCAAGCACGGCTCGAAGAAGTCTATCTCGGCATGCTCAGCAAGCTTGCAGCAAAGACGGGGGCCAAGGCCGTTTGTCTTGCAGGTGGAGTGGCATTCAATTGTGTAGCCAACGGGAAAATATTTGACGCGACGCCGTTCGAACAGGTTTATGTGCATCCGGCCGCCGGCGACGCGGGGCTTGCCGTCGGCGCGGCATTCTATGTCTGGCATCAACTGCTCGGCCAGCCGCGCTCATTTGTGATGGATCAGGCGTATTGGGGCCCGGGATTTTCCGCCCCAGAGGTGCGGGCCGCGATTCAATCGAGTGCCGCGTCTCAGGGCGGCTACTCCATCGCGGAATTGCCAGACGAAGAATTGTTCCGCCGCACTGCCGAGATCATCGCTGAAGGAAAGATTCTGGGCTGGTATCAAGGGCGCGCCGAATGGGGACCCCGCGCGTTGGGCAATCGCAGCATTGTCGCCGACCCGCGCCGCCCGGAAATGAAAGAAATTCTTAACCGGCGCATCAAGCATCGCGAGATTTTCCGGCCGTTTGCGCCATCTATCCTGGCGGAACGAACCGGCGAATGGTTCGAGAAATCGCATCCGTCGCCCTTCATGAATCTCGCATACTCCGTGCGACCCGAAAAACGCGACAAAATTCCCGCCCCCACACATGTCGACGGCACGGGCCGCCTCCAGACCGTCGCGCAGATGGCCAACCCCAGGTATTACGCGTTGATTCGCGAATTCGAACGCCAGACCGGAGTGCCAGTGGTTCTGAACACATCGTTCAACGACAACGAACCGATCGTTTGCCGGCCGGAGGAAGCAATTGACTGCTACCTGCGCACAGAGATGGACGCCCTCGTCCTCGGCAACTATCTGATCACACGGCAATAAAATCGTTTCGTCGCCGCTCCCGGCATGGAATCTCCCGGTTCGGTCGGGCATGTTTCAAGCACTATTAGCCACGGCGTTCCCTTGTACAATCGTCTCGTGCGCGTTCTGCTTCTGAATCTCTACTATCCGCCAGATACCTCAGCCACCGCGAAAATGGCGCGAGCGGTTGTCGAAGCTCTCTCGGCAACGCACGAAGTCACGGTTTTGTGCGGGCGGCCTTCGTACGATCCAATCGAGCGCCTTCCCTGGCGGCTGTACCAAGGGGAGTCTGTCGGCCGCGTGAAAGTCATCCGCGTTGGTTCGTCTGCCTTTCCGCGGACCCAAATGAACAAGCGCGTATTCAACTATCTGAGTTACGTATTTCTGGCCGTGCCGCGAGCGCTGTTTGTCACTTGCGATGTCGTGCTCGCGATGACCGATCCGCCGTTCGAGGGCATTGTCGGTGCGTTTGTGGCCCTCCTCAAAAGCAAGCCTTACGTTTACAACATCCGCGACATGTATCCGGACATGGCCGTCGGCGGTTCCATCGTCAAACCCGGCCTGCTCGCCCGCATTTGGGAGCGGATGCACCGGTGGGCCCTCGGCAGGGCCACCAGGGTAATCGTCCTTGGCGAAGACATGCGTAATCGCATTCTCGGCAAAGGGATGGAACCCGCGAGCGTGGTCATAGTGCGTGACGGCGCCGATCTGCCCTCGTCCAGCTCTCCGGGTCCACTGTGGGATCCAGAAGTAATCCGCGAAATCCGCGGCAACTTCCGTTTTGTTCTATTGCATGCCGGCAACCTCGGCTTTTACGGGGCCTGGGATACGCTGCTGGCCGGCGCGGGAACGCTGGCCGGTGACGGAATTGGCTTGGTATTCGTCGGCGAAGGGGCGCAACGCGCTCGATTGGAGGCCGCGGCGGTAAACTTGCCGAATGTAAGATTTCTTCCGTTTTTCCCCAGCAGCAAGATTTTGTCGGTCCTTGCAGCTGCCGATGCTCACCTCATCACCGTGAAACACGGCCTGGAAGGAGTGGTGGTGCCCAGCAAGATGTACGGCATCCTTGCCGCCGGGAAGCCGATCGTCGCTGTAGCCCCTCGGGAATGCGACGTCGCCTCCCTCGGGGAAGCCCGGGGCTTTTCCGTATGCGTCGACCCTGAAGATTCTGTGGGGTTTGCCCACGCAGTCAGGCAACTCTGTCGCAACCCAGAGAAGCTACAGGCTATGGTGAATGCCGCGCGCGTCGCGGCACCGGAGTACGATCGGCGGCGGGAGCTCGAGAAATTGGTGCGCTGTGTGGAAACCGCGGCAGCCGATTGAACCCTGTTGCCATTCCGGTTACTCGTTCAGTTATTAAATGATTACTAGTAACCCCAAGATGCAATTTTGTATGGCGCAGCGACTCCGTTCGCGCTAACGTAGGGGACGCTGCGTGGGGCAGCATCGACGGTTCTCTCTAAACCGTCTTTTACAGGCGTGACTTGGGAGCCGGATCCCAAACCGGCAACGTCTCTGTGAATGACTGGCGCTCTCGCCCTCTGCCAGTTTCCTCAGAACGAGCATTGAGGACAAATGAGTGCGGGCTTGCTGGCTTTTTTGATCGCCGCATCGGCATCTCTCCTTTTGACCGTCCCTGTCCGGGCACTGGCCATCCGCGTCGGCATGGTCGATCTCCCCGGGCCTCGCAAGGTCCACCTGAAACCCATCCCGCTCCTGGGCGGCTTGGCCATCTATGGCGGCGTCATGCTGGCCATTCTGATTGATTTCCATGGTTCGGCGCGCGAGCAGATCTTGGGCATTGCTACGGGCGCGACGCTGGTCGCGGGTGTTGGATTCATGGACGATCGCGGCTGGCTGCATCATCAGGTCAAACTCGTTTTGGGCATGCCCCTGGCCGCAGCAATTCTTCTGTGTAGCGGGATTCATGCACAGGTGTTCAGCCAGTTCGTCGCGGGTCGCCCGGGCTATTGGTTGGACGCAGCGCTCAGCATTGCGTGGGTTGTTGGCATCACGGCTTCGTTCAGCATTCTGGACCACATGGACGGACTGTGCGCCGGCGTGGCCGCCATGGCCTCCGTCTTCTTCGCCGCTCTTGCGTATCTCAACGGGCAAACGCTGGTTACAACGTTGGCCGCTTCCGTCCTGGGCGCTGCGGCAGGTTTTCTACGCTGGAACTTCAAGCCCGCAAAAATCTTCATGGGGGACGGTGGAGCAATGCTGTTGGGCTTCCTCATGGCCACTCTGGGCCTGAAACTTCGACTGGAACACGCTTCCATGGTCGCAAGTTGGTTAGTGCCGGTCCTGATTCTCAGCGCAACGATCTTTGACACGACGTTGGTGACCATCTCGCGTTCCCGCCGTGGACTCCTTCCCTTTGCCACACCCGGCAAGGACCATTCGGCGCATCGCCTGGCCAATCTTGGTTTCGGCCAGCGTGGCGCCGTTCTGACTATGTATCTGACCGGCGCCTTCGGCGGCGGGGCGGCAGTCGTGGTTGCTTACCTTTCGAATTGGATGGCGGCGATGGTTGGGGTTGGAGTTGGGGTTGCCATGCTCCTGGCCATTGCCTGGCTCGAGCGGGCTCCCTACGAAAGACAAGTCCGCAAACAGGGCGCCTGAATTCTGTCTCCACAATTGACGAGGTTTCTCGAATGTGGGTGCGTTTGGTCCGCACGCGGGGATTCGCTATAATCTTGGTCGCTACTCGCATCCCCTATTGTTTTTGCCCGCCTGACCGGGGATGCGGTGAGCCTCATCGGGTGGGACGAGCTTAGATTCATTCCTTTTTCTGGGATAAACGAGACGGTGGAACGAGAATCGCAGGCGTCCCGCGCGCATCGGGAC
>DATIXE010000004.1:0-111916 GCA_035518915.1 Candidatus Eiseniibacteriota bacterium | reverse complement strand
TATCGTCCAAAGGGAAGCAGTTCGGGAAAAGCGTTAGAGGCAGAGGAAACGGGGTGAGGATGGCGCTTTCGAAGCAGGGCATCCCACTTAGGGGAAAGCGCAACCAAGGGAATCAAGGGCGGCGGGGGATATGGCGGCGTGGGGAGGCCGGGGCACGACCTCGTGAGCAAGGAGAAGTTATTGATTCGGGGCGGATTGTAATTTACAGTAGGAGAGACTAGTAAAAGATACAGTAGTTTTCCCTCCGCTCGAATTCGGAAAATTACACCTGTAAACAGGAAGCTAGCCCAAGGACCGCCCCGCCCCGGGACTATAACTGGAAGAAATTGGTGAACGGAAGACTCGTACTCATTGGAGTAGCGGCTATTGCCGCATTCTCCGCCCGTGCAATCGCACAAGAAGCCGCGGCACCGGGCGGGAACAAACGCGACGCGCTCTATGCGCAGTCCGACTGGTTAAAGGCGACGTTTCCGAATGACGTCCTCTGGCCGGGCGACCCTCTAGCTGCACAGCGTGGGCTGGCGCTGCCGCTGAGCAATCCGAGCTTATGGGAAAAGGGTGGCGCGCCGGACGAGCCGTCGCCGGGGTCTCGTGGCGCGGGTGCAATGAATGAAAGCGGTTCCGGTTCCGGCTCGGGTGCGAGTGCGAGTTCCGGATCAAGCTCCAGCGCCGAGCCTTTGAAACGCGAGAAACAGGGCACCAGGGTGCGCTGGGGCCCAGCAACGATGGAAGCCCTGTACTACACGGGCATCATGCACGCGTTCAACCTTTCGATGCAGCCGGGAACGAGAGACACGCTGAATGGGCACTGGCTGCAGCACTGGTCGAGTTCGGTATCCGAGTTGCGCGGCTGGAGCGACGGCGACACATTCATGGCGCCGTACGTGGGACACCCGATCGAAGGGTCGGTGTTCGGGTACATCCTGCGACAGAACGATCCGAAATACCGGACGGTGCAACTGGGCGACGGGCGGGACTATTACGTGAGCCTGCTGCGCTCAATGGCGTTCTCGGCGTTGTGGCACACGCAATGGAAGATCGGCCCGGCGAGCGAGGCGTCGCTCGGGAACGTGATGCTGCATGCTTCGCCGGGATTTATCACGTTGGTGGATACGCCGACCCTGGGCGCGATTACGATGCTGGCGGAAGATGCGGCGGACCGGTACGTCGTCATGGGACTCGAGAACCGGACGAGCAACCGGGCGGCGATTATCCTGGCGCGGAGTTTTCTGAATCCCGGACGCACGATGGCGAACCTGATGGCATTCCGGCCTCCCTGGGTGCGGGATACGCGGCTGAATCTGTTTGGGGAGCAGTACGAACTCCGGAAAGAATTGCTGCGCGAGTACAAGGATGAAGGCGGGGAAAAGCCTTTCGAATTTGTGAAGCGAACGCCGGTGGATTACGGGACAGAGTTCCGGAAGCAGTACCCGCTGGCGGCGCCGATCGAACTGGAAGCGTTTCCGTATTACGAGAGCTTTCTGGGCGGAGGGAGTTGTGTTGGAGGCGGCGGACAAGGCGCAGCGCGCGTGAACGGGCAGTGGCAGGTGGTGACGGAAGTGAGTGGCTGCCTGATCATGCACATGCCGCAGAGCAACCAGAGTGGCGATTCCATGTTTTTTGGAGCGGGGCCGCGCTGGACGCCGAGGGCTTCGGAAAAAATTTCGCCGTACGCGCAGTTGCTGATCGGTGGACGCCGCGTGACGCACGAGATTGACAACACGGCGCTGCGCACGGAGTTGATGAAGGAATGGGCCGACGGCGAGGGAACGTTGGCGCATTACCCGACGCGGTTCGACTGGTCGGTCGAGCGGCAGGCATTCGGGTTCAGCCTGGCGGCGGGAAGCGGCGTGGACGTGGTCCTGACGCGCGCGTTTGCCTGGCGAGTGCTGAATGTGGAGTATACGCATACATGGATTCCGGACGTGGACATGATCCACGCGCAGAATGGGATTAAGGTGACGACGGGTGCGGTCCTGCGGATCGGAACGTGGTGAGGAATCGTTGTAAGTTGTAAGTTTTCAGTTTTAGGTTTCGGAATTGCGGAGGAGGCCTGGTGGCCTCCTTTTTTCTTTTTGGGGATCGGGATAACGCAGAAACCCGGAGAGGCGCGGAGGAAGAGACGAAAGACGAAGGGTTGCCGGTCCAAAGTATGGCAACTACACGCGGCGGGGGGTGCGGGGCCACGCGTCGTGACTAAGTGCAAGTCGGAAACCGGCCGCCACTGGAGTGCGAGGCGGAGTGGGTTAGTGGGCGGCGGCGGAGACGCCTAGGTCTTTGAGCTTGGCGGAGGCGCGGCGGGATTCTTCGGTGCCGGGATATTTCTTGACGACTTCGCGAAGTTCGCGGACCCCGGCGGTTTTCTGGTTGAGTTCGAGGAGGGCCATGCCCTTCTTGAGATGCGCGGGAGCGAGCTTGAAGCTTTTGGGATAGTCGTTGATGACCTTGTTATATTCGGAAACGGCCTGATCGAACTGACGCTGGGAGTACGCGATTTCGCCGAGATAGAACTGCGCGTTGGAGGCGAGGTCGGTATCGCCGTAATACTTGAGGTAGTCCTGAAATTCGGCGCGCGCGAGTTCGAACTTGCCGCCGGTGATGTCGCGAATGCCGTTGTTATAGAGCGTATCGGCGGATGGCGCCGGACCTGCCGGAGAGGCAGCGGCGGCGCCGGGAGCAGGTAAGCCCGTGGCGCCGGTGGGAGCACCAGCAGGCGCTCCCGTGGGATTGCCGCCAGCGAGGCGCGCGTCAATGCTCTGCACGGAGTTCTGGAGATCCACGAGCTGCTGATTGAGCTTGCCGAGCCGGGACTTAATTTCCTCGAGATTGTCGGAGAGGCCCTGGACCTGCGTGGACATGGTGTCAAGGCGCGTCCCGGAGTTGGCCTGGACGTCCTGAACGGATTTTTGCAGGCCGGACATGGTGGTATTGAGCTTGTCGACGCTGTCGGTAGACTGCTGGACCAAAGTTTTCAGGACGGTATGGTCCTGCGTCATTTGGGTCTGCATGTCCTTTTGACCCTGAAGCAGCGTAGTGACGTCGCGCTGGAGCTCGATGATTTCGCGGGCCACGGCCATGACCGGCTCGGGCCCCATAAGATTACCGATAAGGGCGCCGCCGAGTAGAGCGCCGGATAAATAGAGCAGATTGCGGACACGCATAAGTAAAACCTCCGAAGATGAGCACGGCCAGGAATTAAATGGGGAAGAGAGCGAGGAACCCCCCAATATTCCAATGTAACGGGAGACGGGACGAGGAGCAAGTGGATAGAGGGGGAAAGTGAGCGGTGACAGGGGACTAGTGGTGGGTGGCTGGCCGGGAATCGCAGGAGAGAAATCGAAAATTGAAAATAGGCAGACGCAGAGTCGGTGGACGGGGCCAGAAGAAAAGCGCCGGTCTAAAGACCCGCGACTACACAAGGCAAAGAGGGCAGAGTTGAAAACAAAAAGGGGCCGCGCTCCGCGCGGCCCCTTTTTGTTTGCGGAAGCGGTGATTTTTATTGCGCCGGGATGAGGTGGCCGCGGCGGTTCTGCTGCCAGCAGGTCTCGTTGGACTCGGTGCAGAAAGGCTTTTCCTTGCCGTAGCTGACGGTGTTGATGTTGGCGGCAGGAATGCCGAGATTGACGAGGTATTGCTTGACGGCGTTGGCACGGCGATCGCCGAGAGCGAGGTTGTACTCGGTGGAGCCACGCTCGTCGCAATGGCCCTCGATGGTGATGCGCTGATTTGGGTAGTTCTTCAAGAAGTCGGCATCCTTCTGGAGCGCTTGCTGCGCGTCGGCACGAATATCGGCCTTGTCGTAGTCGAAGTAGGCGTCCGTGACCTCGCGGGTGAAGAGTTCGTTAAACGAAGGCTGCGGAGGCGGCGGAGGCGGAGGCGTAGTGACGTTGACCTCAGCCGTGGCCGTGGCGCTGCCGCCGGGGCCGGTAGCCGTGATGGTGTAAGTGGTGGTATCGGAGGGCGAGACGCTCGTGGAGCCCTGCGGAGTCACCGCGCCGACTTCAGGAGCGATGGAAACGTTGTTGGCCTCGGTGGTGGTCCAGGAAAGCTTGGCCGACTGTCCCTTATTGATGGAAGTGGGCTCGGCGGAGAGGCTGACCGTGGGCTTCGCAGCGGCTGGAGGCGGCGGAGGCGGCGGTGGAGGTGGCGGCGGCGTCTTTTTGTGACAACCAACCACAAAGAGCAGGGCGGCGGAAGTGAATATGAGCAGGGACCTATGGAACGGGCGGCGTGACTGAATCATGCGTGTCCTCCTAAGACACAGACAAAATTTTCGAATAGCGAAATCCACCGGAGTAGAAAGAATACCATCGGAGGCTGGGTTCCGGGAATATATCGCTGCACGATACATTGTAATGATGCGAGCAGAAGAGTGCAAGGTTGTTGCCCAAAAGACAATACGCCAGAGGGAGGGGGAGGGGAAGGTACGGAAGGACAGGGAGCAGACTGGGCCATGGGACGGGTGGACTGGGGCCTGGTGAGCGGGCAATACGAAATTTCGGAGGGCAAAGGCATGGGGAGTGACAAGGAGGGACGGGTGGACTTCGCAAAAGGTGATAATGCGAATAAACTTTAGTTATGACCCACACCCTCGAAGAGTTGATACCCGATTACATCCAGGGACTGCCAGCGTACGTAGCGGGGAGACCCGTGGAAGAGGTCGAGCAGGAACTGAAGATTCACGCGGTGAAGCTGGCGTCGAACGAGAATCCGCTGGGGCCCTCCCCGAAAGCGATGGAGGCGGCGCGGCGGGCGCTTGGCGACGCAAACTGGTATCCGGACGGCGGAAGCAAGCGGCTGCGCGAAGTACTGGCGGAGCGCTTCGGCGTCCGCGCGGAGGAAGTTTTTGTCGGGCTCGGCTCGAGCGAGATTATTGACCTGGCGTCGCGGGTGCTGCTGGGGCCGGGGCGGGAAGGCATAACGAGTGAAGGATCGTTTGCGCTGTTTTCGATCGCCATACGGGCGAGCGGCGGGAGGCTGGTGCTGACTCCGCAGAAGGATTTCTGTTTCGATCTGGAGGCCATTGCACGGGCGGTGACACCGCAGACGCGGATTATCTATGTGGCGAATCCGAATAATCCGACAGGCACGGCGTTTGGGGCGGAGGAGTTCGGCGCATTTTTGAAGAAGGTGCCGGGCGACGTGCTGGTGGTGCTTGACGAGGCGTACAGGGAGTACGCGGACAGGAAAGATATGCCTGAGGCGATGAAACTGTTCCGCGAGTACAACAATATATTGACGTTGCGAACATTTTCGAAGGTGTACGGTTTGGCTGGCTTGCGGATCGGGTACGGGATCGGGCATCCGACGCTGGTGGCGGAGATGAACAAACTGCGGACGCCGTTCAATGTGACGAGTGTAGGGCAGGCGGCGGCGCTGGCGGCGCTGGACGACGCCGAGCACGTGCAGCGGTCCGTGGAGATCAACCGGATGGAGCGGGAGCGGCTGTATCAGGGATTGAAGAAGATCGGTCTTTCGCCGGTGCCGAGCGAGACGAATTTCCTGTTTGTGCCGATCGGGCCGCACGCGAAGGGGCTCTGCGATGAGTTGCTGCGGGAAGGCGTGATCGTGCGTCCGCTGGCATGGATGGGATTTCCGGAGGCGATCCGGATTTCGGTGGGGAGTCCCGCGGAGAATACGAAACTGCTGGGAGCGATGGCGGAAGCCGTGGCGCGTCCGGAGCGGGCCCGGGCGGGTCGTGCGGAAGGGGATGTCTATTCGAACCGGTCAGTGTGAGAATAGAGTCGTTAGTCTGCAGATGGTGGTTTTAGAAGAGAGAAGAGTTCACCACAGGGATAGCAGAGGTCAGCTGAGGGAACGGAGACGGGCGAAGGGTGTGACGATGGAGGTGGGCGGATCATCGAAAAGCGGAGAAACGGGCGGAAGCGTGTGCTCCTGGGGTGGTATGCGGATACATTTGCCGGAGAATTGGGAGCAGAGCGGGGATGCGGTGGCGCAGATCTTGCGCGACACGAAGACGATTGCCGTGGTGGGACTGTCGTCGAATCCGGCGAGAGCGTCGAATGAGGTGGCGGCGTATCTGAAGGGCGCGGGATACCGGATCATTCCGGTGAATCCGAACGAGACAGAAGTGCTCGGAGAGAAAGCGTACGCACTTCTGGAGGATGTGCCCGGGCCAGTGGACATCGTAGACGTGTTCCGGAAGAGCGAAGATGTTCCGCCTGTCGCGGAATCGGCGGTGAAGATTGGAGCCAAGGTGCTGTGGATGCAGTTGGGGATTGAGAATGCGGAAGCGGCCGAGCGGGCGCGCGCAGCGGGGCTGATCGTGGTCGAGAACGCGTGCATGCTGGTGGAGCATAAGAGGAGAAGGTGATTGGCCTCGGAACGAAAGCGAAAATAGAAGATTGAAAATAGAAAATTGGGAAGAGGTTGCGCCGGCCGGTTGGGCGGCGTTTTTGTTTTTGGGGAAGAAGGACGTGACACACGAGAGACAAAAGAAGATGGAAAGAGAGAAAAAGTTCACCACAGAGATAGCAGAGATAAGCGGAAGGAGCGGAGGCTGGGGTGGTACGGAGCCCGCCTGGGGGGCGGCGACCCTGTCGGAAGCGCGGCTAGAAGGGGAAGATTTGGAGGTTGCGCTTGCCGGGAAGGACGATGGCGAGGGAGCGGCCATCGGGGGAGATGGAATATTCGCGGACGGTCAGGCCGTGGAGGAGGATTTCAGGCTCGGGCTCGGCGACGGGAATCTGGGAGTGTGGCGGGTAGGCGCGGAGCTGCGGCACACGGAAGGAAACCAGGTCCGCGGATTTTTTCTCGATGGTGCGTTTGAGATAGATGCGAGATTCATCGGGTGTCCAGTGCAGAACGCCGAGGCCGACGCGAAGGCGCGCGACGCGGACGGGGACGCTGAGGTCGCGGATTTCCAGGACTTCCTTGTCGATAAAGTAGGCGACAAAATTGCCGCCGGGGGAAACCGAGAGGCCGCCAGCATAATTGTCGAGCGTGGCGACTTCCTTGTCGTCCTGCTCGAGCAGGTTGAGATGCTGGAGGCGGGCTGGGACGTCGAAACGAGGGCTTTCTTCAACGGCGATGCAGGCGTTACTGCCGGAGATGCGCGATGCTCCCTGGAAGGTGCGGCCTTCGAAGACCTTTCCGGCCGGGCCGGAGTTCACGTTGAAATATTGGAGGGAGTAGAGACCCTGGGGATTGTCCCTGGCGGTGAGGTAGACGAACGTCTGGCTGTCGCGAAGCCAGATGGGGAATTGCGCATCCAGGACCAGCGGATCCTTGCCGTTCGGGCGAAGTTCGTGGCCGTTGTCTTCGAGGAGGAGGATGGCAGGGGCGTCTTCGCGGGAGCCGGAGTCGGGATCCATGGAAGTGGTGAAGAGAGAGACGGCGATGATGTGGTTATTGGGGGACCAGGCGAAGGAGTCCACCTGATAGGTGAAGAGCTTCTGGCCATTGGTGAACTTCTGGCCTTCGAAGATGCGCTTGTGTTTGCCGCCGGGCTCCATGATCCAGATGTCGTCGCGCTGCATATCGTATTTTTTGGTTTTGAACATGCGGCGGACGGAGTAGACGATGCGGCCGTCGGGGGCGTAGGCGAAGGCGGTGACTTCGTCGTCGATGGAGATGGCTGGCTTGTCGAGGTTTTGGGCAGCGATGGCGGGCGTGAAAGCGGATAGCAGGCAGAAGGCGAGCAGCGAGCAGAGAACAGCGAGCGGGAAGCGGCAAGAAGTGGCGAGAGAAGAAAAGCGAAAAGCTAAAATAGAAAATGGAAAATGGGGAAGCAGTTGAGTGCTGGATTTGAAGGCTCGTGAAAAGTTGGATTTCGAGGATGCGGATCGGATGCACAGGCAGGAATGCCTGTGCCACATGGGGAGGGCAGACCCGGAGGTCGCGGTTCTTCCAGCCTGCGGTTGGCGAGGCGGGGAAGGGTTCGTACGAGATAGAGGGATGTGAGCGGCGGTGGTCATGGTTTGGGATGGGGGCCGTTGTAAGGGCTGCAGCAGGGAGTTTCCACGGGAGCGAATTCCATCACTTCGATTCGGGTTTGATCGGGATCGAAGAGAGTGAGCTGGCGCTTGCCGTCGCGGCCTGTGATGGGTTTCGGGAAATCGGCACCGCGGGATTTGAGCACAACGGCAACGGAGTCGATGTTCTGGACGCCGAGGGACAAATGATCTTGGATGCCGAGCTCGCGGTGATCGGCGTTGGCGGGGATGTTGAGCATGTATTCGATCCAGTTATCGCCATTGGGGACCTGGTTCATGAACCAGTCGATGTCACCGTCGGTGCGGCCGCCTTTCCAGTAAGGGTGGAAGCCAAGCAGGTCTTCGTAGAATTTGTTTTCAAGATCGGCGTCTTTTGTAATGAACCCGGCATGGATGATTTTGTGGCTGATGGCGGATTCGGAGTAGCCGGAGTTGGGTTCGCCGCGCTTTTCGACGAAGACGATTTTGTTGTGCTCGGGGTCCAGGAGTTCGAGGTAGGGAGCGCCGTCAGGCCGACGGAGGATTTTCGAGGTCGGGATGTGGTTGGCGGTTAGAAAGGTGGCCATCTGGTTGAGGTTGTTCACGGAGAAGGCGATTTCGACGAGGTAGGGTCCGGTTGTGCCGGGATTGGTGGGGACGAGTTCGATGTGCTGCTGATCGTTGACGGCGAAGCAGGGGCCGGGAACACCGGCGCAACTCCCACCCTGGGTTTGCAGGCCGACAATGGTGCCATAGAACTGTCTGGCCTTCTCGACATTGGTGGTTTTGAATTTGACATAGGCGATGCCAAAGATCTCCGGGCGCTCCGGCGCAGGGGCCGCATGGCAAGGGAGGGCGATTGCGGGAATCAGGGCTGCGAGCAGAAACCTATTCAATGTTCTCTCCCGACCGTACGTAAAGGTTATCGCAAAAATTGGGACAGGAAAAAGCCCCAGCGTTGTCGCGCCCATGAGTCTGGCGCCACCCACCTTGGCAGTCCTCTGGCCCGCAAAAAGCGCGGGTTCAAGAGAACAATTGAGGAGGCGGTTGCAAGAGCGGAAAAAATGTCGAGCTGGGCTGCAAAATTGCTCTTGCAGCGACCGTCCACTATTGGGGGCCAAAACCGCGCCCGCCTCAGCCCCTGCTTCGCGGGGGACAAAAATGACCGCTGCCCGGAAAAGAGCCGCAGGGGGATGAAGCTGGGCTGCGTGCAGCAGGCACTACCGAGGTTTTGCCGATTTGAGTTTGCGAATTTCGTCCATGTGCGAGCGCAAGCGAGCCTCAAAACCCTGATCAGTAGGTTTGTAGTAGGTACGAGAGGAAAGGTTGTCCGGGAGGCAGGTCATGTTGGTGACTTTGTCTTCGGAGTCGTGGGCATATTGGTAGCCTTCGCCGTAGCCGATGTTTTTCATGAGTCCGGTGACGGCGTTGCGAAGATGGAGCGGAACGGGATCGGCTTCGGTTTTGCGGACGTCTTCGAGGACGTTGCCATACGCGACGTAGACGGCGTTGGATTTGGGAGCAAGAGAGAGATACACGGCGGCTTGCGCCAGGGCAAGGTGACCTTCGGGAGCGCCGAGAAAATCGAAGGCTTCCTTGGCGGCTAGAGTTACGGCGAGAGCGCCGGGTTCGGCGAGGCCGATATCTTCGGAGGCCATGCGGACCATGCGGCGAGCGAGATAGAGGGGATCTTCGCCAGATTCGATCATGCGGGCGAGCCAGTAGAGGGCGGCGTCGGGGTCGGAATTGCGAACGGATTTGTGAAGAGCGGAGATGAGGTTGAAGTGCTCTTCGCCGGCCTTGTCGTAGCGGAGAAGTTTGCGCTGGAGAACGGATTCGAGGAGTTCTCGGGTGATCAGAATCGTGCCGTTGGAATCGGGTTTCGCGCTCTTGGCACAGAGTTCGAGCGTGTTGTAGGCGGTGCGGGCGTCGCCGTTGGCGAAGGAAGCGATGCGGAAGAGGATATCTTCTGAGGCGGAGATGGTTTCGTTTCCCAAGCCGTGTTCTTTGTCAGCGAGCGCGCGCTTCAGGAGTTCAACGAGTTGCGGGGTGGTGTGGGCTTCGAGGACGTAAACCTTGGTGCGGGAGAGCAGCGGGGAAATGACCTCGAAGGAGGGGTTCTCGGTGGTGGCACCGATGAAGAGGATGTGGCCCGCTTCGACGTGTGGGAGAAAGGCGTCCTGCTGGGCTTTGTTGAAGCGGTGGACTTCATCCACGAAGACGATGGTGCGCTGGCCGGAGCGGGATTTGCGTTCGGCATCGGCCATGACTTCCTTGATTTCCTTGATGCCAGAGGTGACGGCGCTAAAAGGGATGAACTCGGATTTGGTGAGGCGGGCGATGAGACGCGCGAGGGTGGTCTTGCCGCAGCCGGGAGGCCCCCAGAAGAGCATGGAGGAGAGATTGTCGGACTCGATCTGGACGCGAAGCGGTTTGCCGGGGCCAAGGAGCTTTTCCTGGCCGATGAATTCGTCGAGGCTGCGCGGGCGCATGCGTTCGGCGAGCGGCTGGAGGGCCGCGGAAGTTTCAGGTTCGGGCAGGGAGCGGAAGAGGCTCATCGCGGTCCAAGTTTATGGGTTTTGGTGATGGAAATCGAATCGAAGGCGGGCTGAGACCGTGCCACGATCCCTTCGTTACGGCCAGCAATATGTGCTGGCCTTCGGTCGGGATGACCGAAGCTCACTTTCCCAACTCAATCGCGATGGCGCTGGCGGAAGGCTTCGTAGAAGAGGACGGCGGCGGCAGCGGCGGCATTGAGGGATTCGACGCGGCGCTCCATGGGAATCTGGATGCGGGCGTCGGCGGAATGGACGACGTCTTCGGGAAGGCCGGCGCCCTCGTTGCCGACGAGCAGCGCAATGGGCTGGCACCAATCGATTTCCCAGGGAGCGGCGAGAGCGTGCTGAGCGTTGCCTTCGTGGACGCAGGTGGCGATGGTGGAGATGTTGTTGAGCTTGAGTTGAGTGAGGAGAATACCGAGCGCGGCGCCGTGAACGATCGGGAGATGTAACGCGGCTCCGGCGGAGGCGCGGAGGGCCTTGGGAGAGTACGGGCTGGCGGTACCGGATTGGCCGGAGGCGGAAGTGACGGCTCCGGTGGCACCAAACGCAGCGGCGCTGCGGAGAATGGTGCCAACGTTGCCAGGGTCCTGGACCCCGGCGAGGACGACGAGGAGAGGAGAGCAGGCGCTGGCTGGGGCGGAGAAAAGATCTTCGAGTTGCGTGGGGCGGGGAAGGACTAGCGCGGCGACGCCCTGGGGATGCTCGGTATCAGCGATTCCTTCGAAGAGACGATCGGTGGTGGTGAGAACGGGAATAGCAATTTCGGGGCGGGAAACGAGCGGAGCGAGACGGGCGCGGTGGCGTTCGCCGGATTCGCTGAAGAGGACCGCTTCGATTTTGCAGCCAGAGGTGAGAGCTTCCTCGACGAGGCGAGCGCCCTCGACGCCGATGGAGCCGGATTCCGTGGGCAGGCCGCCGCGGAGGGCCATGCGGAAGAGTTTGAGCCAGCGATTGTCGCGCGAGGTGATTGTGGAGGCGGATTTGGCGGGGGAAGGCATTCGGGGGAAGCGTAGCAGAACTGTGCAGTTAAAGGCGAAAATTGAAAACCGAGAGGGGCTGAGAATCGGCAGTTAACAAGCAACGGTCTCTGGAGAGAGAGCGAAAGGCTGGAGGGCGGAGGGCTGGGAGGCGCGCCCGGCTCAGGCCCTTCGACTTCGCCCCCTTCACGTCTCAGGGCCAGCAGGGCAAGCGGCGGCCGCTTCAAGTGTGGGGGAAAAGCAGACGGGTGGGCATCATTGCACGAGGAGTAGGGGTATGGTAGCGTCCTTGGCGAGCGGTGTCTGGGGCCAAGAGCCGCACTTTCCAGGAACCGGATGGGGTGAACACTTTGTCAGCGGAAGTGTTGAAAGTCGACCCGCGAAATCCCGATGAAAAAACGGTCCAGTATGCTGCGTCGTGGCTACGGCGGGGCGCGGTGGTGGCGGTGCCGACGGATACGCTGTACGCGCTGGCGGCCGATCCGGTAAACCTGGCGGCGGTAGATGAAATTTTTCGGGTGAAAGGCCGCCCGGAATCGCGGGCGCTGCCAATTCTGATTCACTCATTGGCGCAGGCGAGGATGCTGGCGAAGGATCTACCGGCGAATTTTTACCGGTTGGCTTCGGCGTGCTGGCCGGGTCCGCTGACGATGGTGGTGGAGGCATCAAACCGGCTGCCGTTGAAAGTGACGGGGAATACGCGGCGAATTGCGCTGCGCTGGCCGAAAAACAAAATTGTGAGCCATCTGATTGAAGAGCTGGGAGTGCCCTTGACGGGAACGAGCGCGAATCTTTCGGGGTCGGTGACGTGCGCGAGCGCGAAAGAAGTGCTGGAGCAACTCGGCGACCGGATTCCGTTGATACTGGACGCGGGGGAGGCGGGGGAGTTCATGCCTTCGACGATCGTGGAATTGCGCGGGGAGCATTGGTGCATCGGGAGAGAAGGAGCGATTCCCTCGGAGCTGATTCAGGAGGCGTTGGAGGGGGATGACGCCGTGCCGGCGTGAGAGATAAAGATCGAAATTAGAAGATGGAAAATAGCAAATTGGAAGAGGGCGGCTGAGGTTAGCCGCCATATTATTTTTGGGATAGGGGGATTTCACCACATAGGAAGCAGAGATGAGCAGAGGGAGCGGAGGCGAGTAGAGAGAAAGGTTGTGACAGTTGGATGGGAAGAGTTCAGGCATCGCGAAAGACGCGATACGTGGGCACCCTTCGAGGCACAGCGTGTCTCCCCAGGCTCATACGTGAGGTGGCTTCGTGAGCGATCAAAGGCACAAGCAGGAATGACTGTGCCACCTGCTAAGAGATGGGTCAGGCGTAGGAGATTTTGCCGAGGATGGCGGGGCGCGTGGCGCCGGTAGCGCTTGGGAGATTGGAGGGGCGGTGGTGGAAGGTTTCGTAGGCAAGGAGTGCGAAGGCGAGGGCTTCTTTGGCTTCGGTGGGAATGTTGAGCTGGGAAGAAGGCACAAGCTCGATGGGATTGAAGAAGCGGTCCTTCGACTCCGTTCGGGGCAAACGAATGGCAGGCGGCCGCTCGGCTTTGCTCAGGGTGAGCGAGCGACGAGAAGAAGGGGAAGCTGACTGACGGAGAGATAGCGACTGCAATAACAACCTGATTTGGGTCATAAGAAGTGGATTGCGTGCGCCTCCGCCGGAGGCGATGAGCTGGGAAATTTTGTGCTTGGGCAAGACGAAGTGGCGGAGCGCATCCACGACCGAGTCCGCGGTGAAATAGGTGACGGTGTAGAGGACATCGGCAGAGCGAATGTCGTTCTTGCGCGCGAATTTGAGGAGATCTGCAACGTAACGTGCGCCGAAATATTCACGGCCCGTGGATTTTGGCGGCCGACGCTTGAGGTAGGGATCCTTCATGAGGCGGTAAATCAACGCGTTGTTCATGTGGCCGCGGCGGGCGAGGCGCGCGTTTTTGTCGAAGGTCTGGCGGCCCCGGGTGAAGTGGGAGACGAGGGCGTCGAGGAGGATGTTGGCCGGGCCGGTATCGAAGGCGAAGACGTCTTGGAGACTAGCACCGGCGGGGATGACGGTGATGTTGGCGATGCCGCCGAGATTGAGGGAGACGCGGCCGAGTTTTGGATGGCGATAGAGGAGATAGTCGGCGAAGGGGACGAGCGGTGCGCCCTGGCCGCCGACGGCCATGTCGGCAGGGCGGAAATCGGAAACGGTGGTGATGCCGGTGCGGTTGGCGATGATGGAGCCGTCGCCGAGTTGCAGGGTGGAAGCGGTTGGCGCGCCGAGAAACGGAAGCGGAGAGCCCTGGTGAAAGATCGTTTGGCCGTGGTTGCCGATGAGGTCAATTTTCTTGGGGGAGACGCGGAATTTTTTGCAGGCGGCGAGGGCGGTTTCGGCGTAAACATGACCGAGACGGGTGTGGAGTTGGCTGAATTCACTGGGAGTGAGGGGATTTTGTTCCGCGACGTGGAGGATTTCCTTGCGGATCGCGGGAGGGAAGAATTGGTGGGTGTGGCGGAGAAGATGGATTTTGAGATCGGGGGGAGCGCCGCTGATTTTGACAAGGGCGGCGTCGATGCCATCGGCGGAGGTGCCGGACATCATGCCGAGGACCAGGAGAGAATTTTTGGACATGGAACGGTTGTAGCACAGGTGATTCGATAATGGATTGGGAGATGGAATCAGAGGAAGGAAAGAGGCAACGAAGCGGGGAAGATGAGCCACTAGTCTGGGGCTGAGAGTCGGCTGCTCCGAACGAGAGAACTTAACGCAGAGGGAGCACAGAGGGAACGGAGTAAGTGGAGAAGAACACGGAGCAGGCCGAACTCAAAGCCATGCATCGCGATTCCGCTCCTGGCAAGTGGGGGAAAGTCCACAGAAGCAACAGAGAGGGGAGGCGCCAGGTCAGCGGCGCTGATTGGCGATGAAGCGGGCGATGCTCCAGATGACGAGAATGGCGGAGAGACCGAGAAAGACGAAAGAGAGGGGAACGCCGTGGAGATGGACGCTCTTTGCAGACAAGTAGAGAGAGAGCAACCAGGACAGCACTGCCAGGCCGAGGAATACGGTGATGGAGGCGCTTTTCATGTTTGCAATACACCGGTTTTGAATTCGGGAAGACGGGTATTGAGAGAGGCGGCGTTAAGGGCCCAGATGAGAGCATCGCGGGTGTGCGCGGGATCAATGATGGCATCAAGCCAGAGGCGCGCGGCGGCGTAACGCGGATCAGTCTGGTGGTCGTAGGTGGATTTGATGGAATGAAGCAAATCGGTTTTGGCTTTATCGTCGAGCTTTTTTCCTTCGCGCTCGAGTTGCTTGAATTTGATTTCGGCGAGGGTGTTGGCCGCGGCGTCGCCGCTCATGACCGCAAATTTCGCGGTGGGCCAGGCGAAGAGGAAGCGCGGATCGTAGGCCTTCCCGCACATAGCGTAATTGCCCGCGCCGAAGCTGCCGCCGAGAATGACGGATATTTTGGGGACAACACTGTTGGCGACGGCGTTGACCATTTTCGCTCCGGCGCGGATGATGCCGCTCCATTCGGCGTCTTTGCCGACCATGAAGCCGTTGACGTCATGTAAAAAGATGATCGGGATGCGGTTCTGATTGCAGTCCAGTATGAAGCGGGCGGCTTTTTCGGCGGATTCGGTATAGATCACGCCGCCGAATTCGATACGCTTCTGGTCGGAGTGCGGCGCGTTTGTGGTGATGTGCTTCTTCTGATTGGCAACGATGCCGACGGCCCAGCCGCCGATGCGGGCGTAGCCGCAGAGCAGGGTTTGCCCGTATTCGGCGCGGTATTCGTCGAATTCGCTGCCGTCCACGAGGCGAGCGATGATTTCGCGCATGTCGTACTGTTTGGCGGGATTGCCGGAAAAGATGCCGTAGAGCTCATCGATCGGGTAGAGGGGCTCCTTGGGTCGCGCGTGGCTGAAGATCGGTGGATTGGGAGCGCCCATTTTATCTGCTAGGGCCCGGATGCGCTTGAGGCAGGATTCGTCGTCGGGTTCGCGAAAATCGACGGTGCCGCTGATCTGCGCGTGCATTTTGGCCCCCCCCAAATCTTCAGCGGAGGTTTTCTGGCCGATGGCGGCTTGCACGAGTGCCGGACCGGCGAGGAACAGACCGGAGCCTTCGGTCATCAGGATGTGATCGCACATGACCGGGAGATAGGCTCCGCCGGCGACGCACATGCCCATGATGGCGGTGATCTGCGGAATGCCCATGGCGCTCATGACGGCGTTGTTGCGGAAGACGCGGCCAAAGTCGTCGGTGTCCGGAAAAACGTCTTCCTGGAGGGGAAGAAAGACGCCCGCGGAGTCGACGAGGTAGATCGTGGGGATGTGATTATCAATGGCGATGTTCTGCGCGCGAATCACCTTTTTCGCGGTCATGGGGAAGAATGCGCCGGCTTTCACCGTGGCATCGTTGGCGATGATCATAAACAGGCGACCGGAGACGCGGGCGAGGCCGGTGATCGTGCCGGCGGAGGGCGCGCCCCCCCACTCCTCGTACATTTCGTAGGCGGCGTAGATACCGAGTTCAAAGAAGTGCGTCCCGGGGTCGATGAGGAGAGCGATGCGCTCGCGGGCCGTGAGGCGATTCTTTTTGTGCTGGGATTCGATTGCCTTTGGGCCGCCGGCTTCGCGGATTGTTTCTTCTTCGTTCTTGATGGCGGTGAGGAACTCCACCATACGCTTGGAATTCTTCTGAAAATCGGGGGAGTCTAGGTTGACGGCGGATTGCAGGACGGGAACGGACACGCGGCGACCTCGCAGGTGAGAGTGGCGGAATCAGTATACGTGAGGATTCGGGGATGGGAGGACCGGAAAACTAAACGCAAAGACGCTGAGGGTGCAGAGAAGAGGGGAGGGCATTTACCGCAGAATCAGGGGAGATGCCGGCGGCGAGCAGCATGGGTTGAGATCCTTCAGCCATGCTCACCGAATGGCTTCAGAATGACGGCGTCGCGTAGGTTTTGGTCCAAAGAAGCAGGCGGAGAGTTGCGATAGACTCAGGGGATGCAATACCCATTGTTAACCTTGGAATTGGCGCGGGAAATCGAGATGGCGGAGGCCGCAGCGGCGATGGAATGCGCGGAGCGCTTGCGGGCTTCGGGTCGGAATGGGGATGGAGCGATTGCGGAGGTGGCGGGCGGGTACGCGGTGTATTGCGGGGCGAATTCGCCAGTGACGCAGGCCGTGGGGCTTGGGCTAAATGGGGCGGTAAGCAAGGAAGAGTTCGAGCGGCTGGAGGAGTTTTATTTCGGGCGGCGGGAGCCGGTGCGGGTGGAGACGTGTCCGCTGGCGGATGGGAGCTTGATCCAGCATTACCGCGAGCGTGGATATCACGTCACCGAGTTTTCGAACGTGATGGTGCGGCCGGTAGAGAAGTCGGCGAGCGCGGATGCGTCCACGGGAATTGATATTCAGAAAGCCGGGCCGGGCGAACTGGATCTCTGGGTGCTGACGGTGGCGCAGGGGTTCGCGGAGCACTTTCCGGTGACACAGGAGTTGCTGGACATCATGCGGATGTTCGCGAGCGGAAATCATACGGAGTGCTACCTGGCGCGGATTGAGGGGAAAGTGGCCGGCGGGGCCACGGTGGCGCTGCGGGGACGGATCGCGGGACTGTTTGGGGCCAGTACGCTGCCGGCGTTTCGGCGGCGCGGGGTACAGACGGCACTGTTACGGACGCGGATGCGCCGGGCGGCGGAGGCGGGCTGCGAATTGGCCATGAGCTTGGCGCAGCCGGGAAGCGCCTCGCAGAGGAATATCACGCGGCAGGGGTTTCAGACACTGTATACGCGGGTGAAGTTTGAAAAACCAGTCGACAGCTGACTGTCAACTGCTAACAGCTGCCAGCCGGAATTCGGAAGTCTGCAGCCCGGATTTCGGGTGTGAGCGCGGCGTGCTTGCCCACAAGATGCGGGCGCTACCATGGTGTCAGGTCCACAAGAGAAGTTAGTGGGAGACGGCGAGACGCTTGTGAATAAAGTCGACGATGTCCTGGGTGGACGTGCCGGGGAGGAAGATTTCGGCGATGCCGGATTGCTTAAGGGCGGGGATGTCGGCTTCGGGGATGATGCCGCCGACGAGGACGGTGACGTCGTCCATCCCCTTTTCGTGGAGGAGTTTCATGAGTTGCGGGCAAAGGGTGTTGTGGGCGCCAGAGAGAATGGAGAGGCCGATCACGTCGACGTCTTCCTGGACCGCGGCGGAGGCGATCATTTCTGGAGTCTGGCGGAGGCCGGTATAGATGACTTCCATGCCGGCGTCGCGAAGGGCGCGGGCGATGACTTTGGCGCCGCGGTCGTGACCGTCGAGGCCGGGCTTGGCAATCAACACACGAATCTTCTTCTCAGGCATAAGTTACCGCCTCAAATATCTCCGTACGCTCTGCGAATCTCTGTGGCACTCTGCGTTTCTGCTTTATCTTTCTCCGCCTAGTTATAATGCGAAACGAAGCGTTTGATACCGTCCTTCAATAAAGAGACATTGAAGTTGATCAATATGCCCAAGGGGGCGCCGGATAACCGTAGATACGTTAGCATGATTGAGTCATGGATGGGTGCCAGGGCCTCGACCGACTTAAGTTCCACAACGATTCTCCGCTTAACAAGAAAATCAAGCCGACAACCGCATTCTAATTTGAGGTCTTTGTAGATATGAGGCACAGGCTTTTGCCGTTCGTAGCTAAGGCCAATCAGCGCGAATTCCCTCGCCAGGCACTCTTCGTAAACGGCTTGGAGAAGGCCCGGGCCAAGAGAGCGCTGGATGCTGATAGCTGCACCTAGAACAGTATGCGTTAGTGATTTTTCATTAACGTAATAAGAATAAGGCAAAGGCGCCGAGCGCCCAAAGGTACGCAGAGGGAGACTCAGGTGATGGCGACTTCTTCGTAGGGGCCGAAGACAGCGCGCATGGCTTCGCAGATTTCGCCGAGGGTGGCGTAAGCCTTCACCGCGTCGTAGATGAAGGGCATGAGGTTTTCGGAGCCTTCGGAGGCTTTGCGGAGGGCCTGGAGGCGGCGCTCGACCTCGGCGCAGGAGCGTTCGGCGCGAAGTTTACGGAGGCGCCCGGCCTGGCGGCGGGCGACGGTTTCGTCAATCTGCAGAATCTCGAGCGGCTTTTCCGGCGTCACGAAGTCGTTCACGCCGACGATGATTTTCTCTTTCTTGTCCACGGCCATCTGATAACGATACGAAGCTTCGGCGATTTCGCGCTGCGGGTAGCTGCGTTCGATGGCTTTCACCATGCCACCCATGGCGTCAATGCGGCGGATGTAGTCCCAGGCGCCGGCTTCGACTTCATTGGTGAGGGTCTCAACGAAATAGGAGCCGCCGAGAGGATCGACCGTATTGGTAACGCCGGTTTCGTGGGCGACGATCTGCTGCGTGCGCAGCGCGATGGTGGCGGCGTGTTCGGTGGGGAGCGCCCAGGCCTCGTCGAGGGAGTTGGTGTGCAGGGATTGCGTGCCGCCGAGGACACCGGCGAGCGCCTGAATCGCGGTGCGGACGACGTTGTTCATGGGTT
Organism: Candidatus Eiseniibacteriota bacterium; assembly: GCA_035518915.1. Lineage (GTDB taxonomy): Bacteria > Acidobacteriota > Terriglobia > Acidiferrales > UBA7541 > Acidiferrum. Next base: position 92,939 of record DATIXE010000004.1, on the reverse strand, counting down.
GCTGAGCGGTAAGCGAGCAACCGGCCGTTTGCGTGTGGAAGCGGAGCGCCCAACTCCGCGAACTCTGTGCCTTGTAACGCTCGGTCATAGCTTGGTACCAGATGCGGCGGGCGGCGCGATACTTGGCGATTTCCTCGAAGAAATCGTTGTGGGCGTTGAAGAAGAAGGAAAGCTGCGGCGCGAATTCATCGAGGGGCAAACCGCGGCGCATGGCCCATTCGACATATTCCATGCCGTCGCGCAGGGTGAAGGCGAGTTCCTGGATTGCGGTCGAGCCAGCTTCGCGAATGTGATAGCCGCTGATGGAGATAACGTTGAACTTCGGCGTGTGTTTCATGCCGAATTCGAAGGTGTCGATCACCAGGCGCATGGAAGGTTCGGGCGGATAGATGTATTCCTTCTGCGCGATGTATTCCTTAAGGATGTCGTTCTGGAGCGTGCCAGAGATTGTTTTCCATTCGGCGCCCTGTTTTTCGGCGACGGCGAGATACATGGCCCAGATGACCGCGGCTGGCGAATTGATGGTCATCGAAGTGGTGACGTCGGCCAGCGGAATCTGGTCGAAGAGGACTTCCATATCGGCGAGGGAACTGATGGCAACGCCGCACTTGCCGACTTCGCCTTCGCTGAGGGGATGGTCGGAGTCGTAACCCATGAGCGTGGGCAAGTCGAACGCGGTGGAGAGGCCCGTCTGGCCCTGGGAGAGGAGATAGCGGAAGCGCTGGTTGGTGTCTTCGGCGGCGCCGAAGCCGGCGAATTGCCGCATGGTCCAGAGGCGGCCGCGATGCATGGTGGCGTGTATGCCGCGGGTGTAAGGCGGCTCGCCGGGAAAGCCAAGATCGCGGGCGGGGTCCCAGTTGGCAAGGTCGTCCTGGGTGTAGAGGCGGCGGATGGGATAGCTGGAGACGGTCGTGAACTCTTTTTGGCGTTCGGGGCTCTTGGCCAAGGTGGGCTCGAGCGTGTTTTTCTCCCACGCTTCGAGGCGGGAGGACTTGGGCTTTTTGGACTCGACGGAATCGCTCATGAAGCAGCCTTGGGGGAGCTATAAGCTCGGGATATGCAGACCCCTTCTGGAACTAATGCTATGGGAAACGGCCACGGGGAGCAAGGATAAGCAAAAATTTGTATCGTATGGTGTGTTTAGCGCATCTTGTGGTGGCAAGCAAGTTTGTTCCCGCCCCAGGATTCGAGATCGTAAGAGCCAATCTTAAGGAGAGCTTCCATGCCAACAATTACAGTGAAAGACGGTGCACAGATTTATTACAAAGACTGGGGTAAAGGGCAGCCGATCGTCTTCAGCCATGGCTGGCCGCTTTCTGCGGACGATTGGGATACGCAGATGCTTTTCTTCGGGCAGCAGGGTTACCGGGTGATCGCTCATGACCGTCGGGGCCACGGGAGGTCGAGCCAAACGTGGGATGGAAACGAGATGGAGACCTATGCAGACGATGTGGAAGCGCTCTTTCAGGAGTTAGGCCTCCAGGACGCAATTTTTGTGGGGCATTCGACGGGTGGGGGCGAGGTGGCGCGCTATCTTGGGAAATATGGCACCAAGCGCGTTTCCAAGGCAGTGCTGATTTCGGCGGTGCCTCCACTGATGTTGAAGACGGAGAAGAACCCTGGCGGTCTGCCGCTTTCCGTGTTTGACGGGCTGCGCACCGCGCTCGCCAACAACCGGCCCGAGTTTTACAAGGAGATCACGCTGCCGTTTTACGGCTTCAACCGGCCGGGTGCGAAGATTTCCGAAGGCATCCGCGAACATTGGTGGCTGCAGGGCATGCTGGGAGGCATGAAGGCCCACTACGACTGCATTAAGGCGTTTTCCGAGACGGATTTCACCGAGGACCTGAAGAAGATCGATATTCCGGTGCTGTTGATGCACGGGGAGGACGACCAAATCGTGCCGATCGGCGCGGCGGCGCTGGAAGGGATCAAGCTGCTGAAGCACGGGACGCTGAAAGTCTACAAGGGATTCCCACACGGGATGCCGGCGACGCACGCGGACGTGGTCAACGCAGATTTGCTGGCGTTTATCAAGGGGCAGCCGATGGCAGCTAGGGCGTAAGAGAATCCATGGGAGCAGGACGGAAGCCCAGGGCTCGCAAGCCCCGGGCTTTTTTCTGTGAGGCTATGAGAGGGAAAAAAGAGCTCACCAGAGAGTTAGCAGAGGTGAACGGAGGACGCGGAGACTCAGGTGCCGAGACGCGGTGGGCCGGTTCGATCTGTTTGCTCGAAATGACCTGGCGTGCAGCTACGCGAAGTATTGGAAGTTGCGCCAGAAAGCGGGCCAGCCGAGGCGTGGGGGACCGCAGAGGTAGATGTCTTTGCGCTCCGTGGTTTCTTCGTTGACAACGCCGTAGGAATTGGTGACTTGCGCTGCGAGGCGGCAGGAGTCGAAATTGGCAACGAGAAAGTCACGGGAGAAACCGACCACAATCAACGTTTGGGGAGCGGGATTGCCGAAGCCGCGCGCCCAGGAAGAGTTAACGCCGCTGATCGCGGTGGGGAGGTGGCGTGCGGGGCCGTAGAGGTTAACGGCGCCGACTTCGCCGTAATTTTCAACCAGGATGCCGAGGTGGGCTTGTTCCGCCGCGGGGAGGGAATCGCGGACATTGGCCAGCGTGGCAACGAACTCTTTCCAGCCGATTTCATCGCGGAAGGTGACGTTGACCTGATCCACGAGGCGAAACCAGGAAGAGCCGGCGGGAGCGAGAGGCAGGGCGAAAGGAAGCGCACCCAGGATACTGAGTGATAAGACTGCGGCGGCCGCAGCGTAGACGCGGCGCGTGCGGACGGGCTGCAAGCGAGTGGCCCAATTTTCGAAATAGACCGCGCCTGCCGCGTAGAGCATGGGATAGGCGGGGGCGAGGTAGTAATCGCGACCTTTCGCAAGAAGCAAGATTGCGAAGGGAACGACGTACATCCAGAGGAGTGGACGGAATTTGCGTCCCGACTCGTGCCTGCCGCAGAAATAGACTCCCGCGATCCACAGGGGAAACGAAAGCAAGGTCATCTCGAACTGCCCTGGGACGAAGTAGCGGGTGAGACCCTCGGCGATATCGCGGGTGTGAATGAAGTGGAGGAAGTCATAGGTGACGAAGTGATGGTGAACCTGCCAGAGAAAGTTGGGTGTCACCAGAAGCAGCGAAAGCAGGAAGCCGAGCCAGGGCCAGACAGTGCGAAAATATTTTCGAGTGCCAGTGAGCAGCAAACCCGCCAGCACGCCGACGGCGAAAAACAGCATGGTGTATTTGGCGAGCATGCCGAGGCCGATGGAAATGCCGATGAGGAGGAAATAGCGCGGTTCGCCCGTGTTCAGGAGTTTTACCAGCCAACAGGCCGTAAGCACCCAAAAAAAGTAATCCAGCGAGATGTACTGCATGAGCGCGCCGGCGGCGAGGCCGAAGGGAACCGCAGCCGCGGCAGAGATAAGTTGGGACGCGCGGCCTCCACCCATTTCCCGCGCGATGAGTCCCGTCAGGACGATGGCCATGGCTTGCAGGAGTGCCGAGAAAAAGCGGAAGCCCGTGAGCGAAGTGCCGAACAGCAGCAGGGAGATGCGGCCGAGGAGCGGAGTTAACGGTGGATAGGAGACGTAGCCCCAGGCGAGATGCCGCGCGTCATCCAGGATGGCAAGCTCGTCGCGGTTGAAGCCGTAACGGCCGCCGGTGAGAAGATGCACGAGCAGCGTGGCCGCGCCCAGGCCGAAGAGCAAGGCCAGGTCTGTGCGAGTTCGTTCCGTTGGCGTCGACAAAGTTGCGAGGCTATTTGCTGCCCGACTTGTTCTTGGAGTCGAGGGCCTTCCAGATGGCATCGGTGCCGACCACCTCACCGTTGAGGGTGCCGGGGATCATCGTGTCGCGGTCGAGTTCGCCCTTCTTGGCTCCTGCGATGGTGACACTGTTGATCTGCAGGGTGCGGCCGAGAGCCCGCTCATAGTTGGCCTTGGCCTCAGCAAGATTGGCGAGAGCGCGAAGCTCGGTACCTTGCGCGGTGATGAGGTCGCGCTGTGTGAGGATGACGTTGTATACGGTGGATGCGCCGAGCTGATACTTTTTCTGTTCGGCTTCGAAGGTCTGTTGTTGGAGTTCCCGGGCCTTGCTGGCGGCCTGTACCTGGGCACGGCCCTGTTCGAGGGCAATCTGCGTGTTGCGCACATCCAGTACGGCGCTGTTCTTGATCTGCTGCATTTGCGCTTCGAGCTGGCGCTGGGTGAGTTGCGCATGAACGCTATCGGCCTGCGCAGAGCGGTTGCGGATCGGAATCTGGAAATTGAAGCCGATGCTGTAGTTGGGGAAGTTATTGTGGAAGGCCTGGCTCATGGCGTCGGGGAATCCCTGCCGGTTGAGCCCGGTAACCTCAGTGACGGACGAAGGCACGTAGACCGGTACCGGGGTGCCGCCGGTGGTGGTAACTACGCTGATGGGATTGCCGTTCGCATCCACGAGTTGCCCACCGGCCGCGGGTGAGGCGGCGGTGATGACGGAGTTACCGGAAAGGCCGGTGCTGCTGTAGGAGGCGTTGAGGGTGGCGATGGGCAACAGCGCGTTGTGCGTGGCTTTCACGTCGATCTCGCCGTTCTTGAGGTTCAGAAGTTGTTCCTGGACGTCCGGGCGATTGGCAAAAGCTTCCTTGACCGCGTCGGCGAAGGGCTCCGCCTGCATGGACTGCGGAGAATCGGGCTTGTCCGTGGGAACGATTTCGACATCAATGAGATTGGACGCGGTGGGGTCCTTGGAGATGTAGTTCTTCACGACAAGCTCGTCTTGAAGCTGCGTGGTCTGCGCAACGATCATATTCTGGCGATCGGTAGCGAGTTCCGATTCGGCGCGAGTAACGTCGAGAGGGGCCATGGTGCCGATTTCGAGCTGCTTCTTATTATCGTTGTAGAGCTTTTCGGAGACAGTGACGGCTTGCTGTTGAACCTTTACGTTTTCGCGGGCGTAGACGAGCTCCCAATAAGCGTTGATGGTGCTGGTAACCGTGGTGATGACCTGCTGGGAGAAGGCGAGGTCCGCGATTCTGCGGTTGTTTTCGGCGATCAGAATGTTGCGGCGCGTCACGTCTTTCCCAAATCCTTGCAGAAGCTGCTGCTGGAAGCTGATGCCGACGCTGGACTGCACGGCGGGATCGAAGAAGTTGAAGGTGGAGGAAGAGGAGGAGCGGGTATTGTCCCAGAAAACGTTGAGAGTGGTGCCGGTCCAGAATCCCTGAGAGAACGTGGTGTTATACGTGGCGTTGTGTGTGGCCAGGGAAGTGAGCGTGGCGGAGCCGGTACCCGAGATGAACGGGTTGTTGACCGGAAAGCGGGTGTCCGAAAAAGAAACGGCTTGGGTGATGTACGGATCGAAGTACAACGTGGGGAGGGTCGCCGTGGAGCCAACCGCCAAGCTGCCGGGCACGCCGTAGCCGAAGCCACCGGCCTGGGTTTTCAGGACGCTGGCGTCGGCCATCCAGGGGTTATAGCGCTGAACGACGATGTCCATGCTGTTTTCGAGGGCGAGGGCGATAGCGTCCTGAAGGCTTAGGTTCAGCTTGCCGTCCTGGATGAGCTGCTCGAGGCGTGGTGAATTGCTGAGCGTGCCGGGGTTGACGTACTGCGCCCGGAAGGGCGCGGTAATGTCCGGAAACGGGCTGGGTGAGTGGTCGTAATGGTATTTTTCCACGCCGAGAGAAATCGGCACGCCACCTTGTAAAGTCGCTTTCGTCGGCGGGGGAGTCTGCGCCGGCTGCTGGGCAAACACCGGAGTGGCGGGAGACCCGACCAGGATGCCCGCCAGGACTGCCGCGAGTAGGGACTTAGCAAACGGCTTCGTCATAATTATCCTCACCTTTGGACTTGTTGCATTCACAATGGAACACGATGCGCGATGTGGCTTCACTCTCTAAAACGTTATAAGAGGGCGATTTGTTTCATCGGAAATTGACGCTGGAGAAGCACCCGGACCGGAACTTGCCAAGTTTCCCCCGCCAAAACATTGAATTGGCAGTCTAACAGGCGGCCCCTTTCCTTGACAACGCGTGGTCCGAAGGCTAGGCTGCTGACATTTCGACGTTTAGGAGAGGGGTGGCGTTAGCCCCTATGTTGACTCGCGAAGAACTTTTGCGGCTGTTTGAGAAGACCGGAGCGGTGCGGCACGGGCACTTCGAGCTGTCCAGCGGGCTGCACAGCGGCACGTACATGCAGTGCGCACTGGTGCTGCAATATCCGCGGTTTGCGGAAAAGCTGGGACAAGCGCTGGCCGCGCTATTTTCCGATGCGCGGATTGATGCCGTGGTCTCACCGGCGATGGGCGGCGTGATTATCGGGCAAGAGGTGGCACGGGCCCTGCCGGCGCACGGTGACGCGCTGGGCGGAGGCGTGCCGGCGATGTTCGTGGAGCGCGACGCCAGCGGGACGATGTGCCTGCGGCGAGGATTCCAGATGAAGCCGGACACACACGTGCTGGTGGTGGAGGACGTATGGACCACCGGCGGCTCGACGCAGGAAGCGATTAGCGTGGTGGAAGAGGCCGGGGGCCGAGTGGTGGCAGCGGGTGCGCTGATTGACCGGAGCGGCGGCAAGATCGAATTTCCGGTAGAATCCAACGCGCTGCTGGAGCTCGCTATCGAGAGCTACGAGCCGGATGATTGTCCGCTGTGCCGCCAGGGAAGCGTGGCGGTGAAGCCCGGGAGCCGCTTCGCGAGGACCGCTTCGTGAAGAAGTCAGTAGTCGGTAGTTCGTAGTCGGTAGTCCGGCCAGGCGGTTGGAGTTAGCAGATATACATCGAAACTTCAGACCAGCCTTCTGTAAACTACAGACTGCCAACCACAAACTTCCAACTTCCTCTTTCATGCGTTATTTCAAACTCACGATTGCCTACGACGGAACGGATTTCCACGGCTGGCAGATTCAGGCGAACAAGCCGACCGTGCAGGGCGAAATTGTGTCCGTGCTGCGTCGGCTCACGCAGGAAAACGTTCACCTGCTGGGCGCGGGGCGGACGGATGCGGGGGTGCACGCCCTGGGGCAGGTCGGGAGTTTTCGGACTCAATCGGCGCTTTCGGCATTGGAATTCCAGCGGGCGCTGAACGCACTGCTGCCGGCAACGATCCGGATTGTGGACGTGGAGGAAACCGGGCCAGACTTCAGCGCGCGTTGGTCGGCGAAGGGAAAGGTTTACCGCTATCGGATTTATCGCGGCAAGGTGGTGCCGCCGTTTTTGTGGCGCTACGTGCTGCACTATCCGTTTCCGTTGGACGAAGCGGCGATGAAGGACGCGGCGGCGCGGTTTGTGGGGATGCACGACTTCACATCGTTTGCGGCTTCTACTGGCTCTGAGGACGACGACAAAGGGCGCAATATGGAGCGGGAGATTTTCGCCACGGAGATGGAACGCACGGAGGATGGGGAGGAGCTTTGGTTCACGGTGCACGGCAGGTCGTTTCTGCGCTACATGGTGCGAAAGATGGTGGGGACGTTGTTGGAAGTGGGGCGCGGCAAGCTGAAGCCGCAAGACATTGACCGGCTGTATGAAATCCGGGACCGCTCGAAGTCGGGGCCGACGGTGCCGCCGCAGGGACTATTTATGGTGAAGGTGGACCACGATCAGCCGTATCGAGTAACGTAGCGGCGAGATCGGAATTTCGCGAGCACAGGACACGGCTATTCGCGCCTTCTCGGGGAGTGTAGAATCGGGAATATGGCGGCAACTTCGGCAGTGGTGGATACGGTTCCTTCGATCGATCCGGCGACAGGGAAGGTGGTGAAGTCGTACGAGCGGACTTCGCCGCTCGCGGTGCCGCAACTCATCGCGCGGACGCGCGACGCGCAGCGGGAGTGGGCGAAGCGCCCCGTGGCGCAGCGCTGTGCGCAGCTGCGTGCGCTGAAAGAGAAGATTTTGGAGTCGCGCGAGCTGCTGACCGAAGCGGTGGTGCGGGAATCGGGGAAACCGCGGGCGGAGGCGAAGTTCGCGGACGTATTTGTATCGCTGGATTCGGCGGACTATTTTTCCAAATATGCGCCGGCGCTGCTGAAGGCGGAGAGCGTGTCGCACCACAGCCTGGCGGCGAAGGCAAAATCGGGCAAGGTGGTATACGAGCCGTTGGGCGTGGTGGCGATTATCAGTTCGTGGAACTATCCATTGGCGATTCCCATGAGCCAGATCACCGCCGCAGTTGCGGCGGGCAACGGAGTGGTGTGCAAGGCGAGCGATTTCACCCCGGAATGCGGAGACTTAATCGGGAAATTGTTTCGGGACGCCGGGTTCCCAGCGGATCTGGTTACGATACTGCAAGGCGGGGGAGAAGTCGGACAGGCGCTGATCGAGGCGCGGCCCGACAAGGTGCTTTTTACGGGGAGCGTTTTCACCGGGAGGCATGTGGCCGAGGCATGCGCGCCGCTGCTGATTCCCAGCGTGCTGGAACTTGGCGGGAAAGACGCCATGCTGGTGCTGGCGGATGCGAACATGGAGGTGGCGTCGAGCGCCGCGGTCTGGGGTAGCTATACAAACTGTGGCCAAGTTTGCCTTAGCGTGGAACGCCTGTTCGTGGAAGAGACGGTTAGCGAAGCATTCATCGGTAAATGCGTCGAGAAAACCGGCAAATTGCAGCTCGGACCCGGCAGCAATGCGGGCACGGACGTTGGGCCGATGATCCGGCCGCAGCACGTGCAGAGAATGAGCGAACTTCTGGCGGATGCCGTGCGGCAGGGAGCAAAGGTGCTCTGCGGAGGCCGTCCCCGTCCGGATTTGGGACCAAACTTTTTTGAGCCAACGGTGATTACCGGCGTGGACGCTTCGATGAAGCTGTTTCAAGACGAGACGTTCGGGCCGATCATGGCCATTCGCGTGGTGAAAGACGCCGAAGAAGCGGTACGGCTGGCGAACGCATCGGAGTTTACGCTGTCAGCGAGCGTCTGGACGCGCAACGCGAAACAAGGGCGGCGGATTGCCCGCGAGTTGCGGGTCGGCGTGGCGATGGTGAACGACCTGATCAGCGGATTTGCGATTGCGGAGGCTCCGCACGGAGGCTGCGGATTGAGCGGTTGGGGACGCACGCACGGCCAGGCTGGCTTCCGGGAGATGGTGCACCTCAAATACGTGGACGAAGACCGCTTGCCTGGGATGGAAAAACCGTGGTGGTATCGCTACGGAGGCGATCTGGAGAACGCCGCGGACGCTTTCCTGAAGTTTGAATTCTCTAGCAAAGTGGGCGCTCGGCTGCGGTATGCGCAGTCGGCGCTGAAAACGATTTTCCGCGAGCATGGTTTGAAATAGCGGGAAAGGAGCAAGCCTTGGCGGAAGATACTCCCGAAATTGTGGAATCGCCGGAAGCGCCGAAGACGCCCAAGATTAAGGTGCGCAAGCCAAAGCAGCGCGCGTGCGACGAGCGCAATGAGAAGGGAAAACTGTGCGCCGGGCACCTGAAGCGCTGGTACGAGCTGACACCGGAAGTGGAAGCGATTGTGGGAAAGGGCGCGGAAATCTACCGGTGCGAATTTTGTAAAGTGCTGTTCCGCCCCGATCCGAAACAGCTTCCGAATAGTTATACGTTGCGGTACTAAGACTCCGCGAAAGGCCGCGCGACGATGAACCACTCCGAATGGATGCACGACTGGAGCGAGGGCGGGCCGCTGGCCATCGCGCCGGGCACCCGCGTGCTGTTGAACGACGAGACGCTCCGCGACGGCCTGCAGAATCCCTCGATTCACGACCCCAGCATCGAAGAAAAAATAGAAATTCTCCATTTGATGGAAACGCTCGGCCTCGATTCGGTGAACCTCGGGTTGCCGGGCGCTGGACCACGGGCGGCGGCGCACGTGGAGGCGCTGGCGAGGGAGATCGCCACGAATCGCATGCGCATCCACCCGAATTGCGCCGCGCGGACCGTGGAGGCGGACATTCGCCCCATTGTGGAGATTTCGCAACGAGTGGGAATTGCGATTGAGGCAGCGACTTTTCTTGGGTCCAGCCCGATTCGCCGGCTTGTGGAAGACTGGACCGTAGAGCATCTCGAGCGGACGACGGAAGCGGCGGTGAAGTTCGCGGTGTCGCACGGACTGCCTTCGATGTACGTCACCGAGGACACCATCCGGACCGATCCAGATACGGTGAAGCGGCTGTACGCGACGGCGATTCGTAGCGGCGCCCGCGCCATCGTGCTGTGCGACACCGTGGGCCACGCGATTCCGGCGGGCGTCTTCAACCTGGTGAAATTTGTGTTAAAGAACGTGGTTGAGCCGAGCGGGGAAACGATTCGCGTGGATTGGCACGGGCATCGCGACCGAGGCCTGGATATCGCGAACTCGCTGGCAGCAGTGGCGGCCGGTGCGCACCAGATCCACGGCGTGGCGCTTTCGCTGGGCGAACGCGTGGGCAATACGCCGATGGAATTGCTTCTGGTGAACCTGCGGCTAATGGGATTGATCGATAACGACTTGAGCCAATTGAAGACGTACTGCGAGAAGGTGGCGAAGGCCACGCACACGGTAATTCCACCGAACTATCCCGTCTTCGGAAAAGACGCGTTCCGGACAGCTACAGGAGTGCATGCCGCGGCGATCATCAAAGCGTTGAATAAGGGCGAGATGGAACTGGCGGACGAGGTGTACAGCGGAGTGCCGGCGCGGCTTTTTGGGCTGGAGCAGGTGGTGGAAGTCGGGCCGATGAGCGGGAAGTCGAACGTTCTGCACTGGCTGGCGCGGCACAACATTCCAGCGTCGGATGATCTGGTGAACCGGATTTTCGATGCGGCGAAGCAGGCGCCACGGGTGCTGACGGAAGAAGAATTGCTGCTGCTCGTCTCCGGGGATAAAGCCCCGGTTTAAAGGAGACGTGGGTTAAAATGGGGGCGTGCGTGATTCGGTCCCTTCGCTGGCTCCCCGCAAACAAATTGGTGCAACGGGCTTGCCATTTCGCACGGTGAAACGCCTAGCCGTTTGCGCTATTCTTTTGAACATGCCGATTCGCTCGTCCGCCCTCCCGCAAGCCACCCGCGCATTGACATCGTATTCCCTGGCTGATCAGGCGCAAGTGCGCGCGGCATTGGATTGGTTCGGGAAGCACCTGGACTGGATTAACGAAGAGCAGATTCGGCTGACGGAAATTCCGGCGCCGTCTTTTCAGGAAGAGAAGCGCGCGGCGGCGGTGAAGGCACTGCTGGCCGCGGAAGGGTTGCCGGTGCAGACAGACAAGATCGGCAATGTGATCGGAGAACTCCGAGGCACAACGGACAAGGAATGCATTCTGCTGGCCGCACACCTGGATACGGTCTTCCCGGCGGGTACGGAGATTGTGGCGCGCCGCGAGGGTGAACGGATAATTGCACCCGGCATTTCGGACAACGGCACCGGCCTTGCAGCGCTGGTGGCGGTGGCCCGCGCGATGCATGTGGCGAAGGTCAAGCCGCAACGCACCATTCTATTTGCCGCCAATGTAGGCGAGGAGGGCGAAGGAAACCTGCGCGGAATGCGGTCGTTGATTGAGGCGTACGGTAACAAGCTTCGCGCCGTGATCGTCCTGGACGGTTCCGGGACCGACCATGTGACCACCAAGGCGCTGGCGTCGCGGCGGTTGGAGGTGGTGGTTACCGGGCCTGGCGGCCACAGCTGGTCGGACTTCGGGATGGTGAATCCCATCAATGCGCTGGTGAGGGGTTCGGTGCGGTTCATCAATACTCGTGTGCCAATTGCCCCGCGGACGACTTTCAACTTAGGACAAATCGAAGGCGGAACCTCTGTTAATTCCATCCCCCATGAGGCCACACTCAAGGTAGACCTGCGTTCGGAAAGCGAAGAAGAACTGAGCCGGCTGGAGACCGCGCTGCGCGATTGCATGGCCGCAGGCGTGAAAGACGAGATAGACAACGCGCGGGATCGCAGCAAGGGAAAGCTGGAATGGATAATCAATTCGATCGGGAGCCGTCCGGGCGGGGAATTGCCGCCGGATTCCGCCCTGCTGGCGTCACTGCGCGCGGCAGACGATTATTTGGGGAACCAGTCGCGGGTAGAACGCTCCTCGACGGATGCGAATATTCCGTTGTCGCTGGGGATCGATGCGATTTCCATTGGCGCGGGCGGCAACGGCGGCGGGGCGCACTCCTTGCAGGAGTGGTACGATCCGGCGGGCCGGGAATTAGGATTGCAGCGTGTGTTGCTGACGCTGCTCGGAGTATCGGGAGTGGCGGCGGAAAAGGGCCACGGATAATCCTAGGCGCACTGCGCTGCGCGCTCGCCTTTTGTCTCTTGGGTACATCGTTTGCGGCCGCACAAAAGCCCGCGCCGTTGCCCGATCCCGCGCACAAGACCACGTATTACCTTCACGCGCACATCTATACCAACGATCCGAAGATGCCCTGGGCCTCGGCAATGGCCGTCCGGGACGAGAAGATCTACTGCATCGGAACCATCGCGCACGTCCTGCTGGATTGCGGGGGCGCGAAGGTGGATACCGAGGCGATTCAGATGCACGATCAGTTGGTCCTGCCGGGTTTCAACGACGCGCACACGCATCTGGGGAACGCCGGGCACGACAAGCTGGCGCTGGACCTGAAGGGAACCGACTCGATCGACGAATTGCAACAACGATTGCGCGCCGCCGTGGCACAGCACAAACCGGGCGAGTGGATCGTCGGCAGCGGCTGGGACCAGACCCGCTGGCCGGACAAAAGGTTTCCCACCAAGGACGATCTCGACAAAGCGGCGCCCGACAATCCCGTATGGCTGGTGCACGTTTCGGGGCATGTGGGCGTGGCCAACTCGATGGCATTGAAGCGCACGGAAATCCTGCCGGACACGAAGAATCCGGCGGGCGGTGAGATTCAGCGCGACGCGGACGGAAATCTTACGGGAATGATGCTGGAAGCTTCGGCGATGGAATACGTGGAGCAGAAAATTCCGGAGCCGACCCCGGACCAGCGGCGGCAGGGAATCGAGCTGGTGTTGCAGGAACTGGCGAGCAATGGGGTGACCTCGGCACAGGACAATTCCTCGTGGGACGATTATCTGGTCTATCGCGACCTGAAAGTGGACAAGAAGCTTACGGTGCGCATCACGGAATGGCTGCCGTTCATGGCGCCTCTGGATGAACTCCAGAATTTGCGCGCGGAGGGCGGCACCACCGACCCCTGGCTGAAGACGGGAGCGCTGAAACTGGTGACCGACGGGGCGTTGGGTTCGCGCACCGCGGCGATGCTTGCGCCCTATTCGGACGACCCCAACACTACCGGCATTATGACCATCGAGCCGGAGACGCTGAAGGCCATGTCCATCGAACGCGACCGGCTGGGCTTCCAACTGGCGTTTCACGCCATCGGCGACAAGGCGAATCGCGCGGCGCTGGACGCTTTTGAATCCGTATTGCGAATTAACGGGACGCGCGACCGGCGCGACCGCATCGAACACGCCCAAGTGGTTGCGCCCGAGGATATTCCGCGATTCGGGCTGTTGCACGTGATTGCTTCGATGCAGCCGTCGCACCAGACCAACGACATGCGGTGGGCGGAGGAGCGCGTGGGCCCCGAACGGATCAAGGGAGCGTATGCGTGGAATTCGCTGCAGAAGGCGGGCGCGATTCTGGCGTTCGGAACCGATTACGATGTTGAGCCGATCAACCCATTTCGCGGCCTTTACGCCTGCGTGACGCGCGAAGCGGCCGATGGCGGGCCTCCGGGGGGCTGGCAACCACAAGAGAAACTTCCCCTGGACGACTGCATTCGCGCGTATACGACCGGGTCGGCGTACGCGCAGTTTGAAGAGGGCAAGAAAGGCGAGCTGAAGGTGGGCGAGTACGCGGACTTTATCGTGCTTTCGCAGGACATCACAAAGGTTCCGCCGAAGGAACTGCTCAATACCCAGGTGTTGCAGACGGTGGTCGGCGGCCGGACCGTATTTCAGCGAAAGTGAATGGCGACGACGTCGCCGTCAAATTCTCCCGGGGCATCCCCATGAAAGACTATTTCGGCGGCCGACGATTTCCAGCCGCCGCAGGAAGGGTTTGCCTGCACCATGGCTCTTGTGAGCGGCGTGATTTCAACCGATTTCCAATCCGCTGCGTGAAACCTCATGAAAACACTATTGACCGAGAGCGTGACGACCAGTTCCCCTGCCGGCTTGCAATCCGCCGCCGTGATTTTCCCGGTTAGGCGATAGCTCGTCGTTTGCAGCACGGCAGTGGAAGGAGCGCTCGACTCCTTGGGCTCCGGAGTCTTGGACGGCGGGTCAGCATCGTTGTCGTTGCCATCCACGTCGCTGATCGTAGGGGACGTCGAGGAATTCGCTGGCGGGTGAACTCGGACGTACTGGCTCATGCTCGCACGCGCGTCGGCAGCCTGGAGCAAAGAGCCGGCCATTTCCATTTCTTCGGGCGTGCGCGCGGCAGCTTGAATGCGCTTCGCCAGATACTTTGCATCGTCGGTCTTCCCGATATTGACCAGCACATAGCCCAGGTTAACGGCGTACCGCAGGCTCCCCGGTTCGAGCTCCACGGCCTTCTTGCCGGTGGCGAAGGCCCTGTCATAGGTTGCGGGTCTCAGGGAATAGAAGAGGCCGAGCGAGGAATAGGCTGGCGCGAATTCCGGATTGAGCTGGATGGCTCTTTCGAGCGCAGAGGTGACCAGGGCCATTTGCTCGGGACTCATGTGTCCCTGGCGCATAGGGCAGAGCGCCAAATAGTAGAACGCGGCCGAGGTTGCACCGCTGAGTTCGGTGGCGCGCTGAAATTCCTTTTCGGCCGCCGGGAAGTCCTGTTTAAAGAACGAAAGGAGGCCGCCGGCTTCATGGGCGAGGGCCAGATTCGGATCGGACTGGAGTGCTTCGTCCGACAGCACCTGCGCTTCCTGGAAGCGGGCGGTGTGGGTGAGGAAGATGGACGAGTTCGCCATAATTTCGGCGGGGGCAAGCGGGCGGACAGGGTAGGCCTTGGCCGCATCGTGCACCGGAGATTGAATGTCTGCTTCATAGAACACCCGCTGGCGCGCGTAACGCTCCATGGAGTCCCCGAACTTCTTCAGATCGCCGAAGGTCATCCTGGCTGCTTCGAGCTGATCGTTGGTGGCGTCCCACTGCTTCAGAAACGTGAAGAGGAGTTGGCGTTTACGGGCGTCGGGATCGAGCATCAGGTAATGGACGATAGCCCAGGATTCGGCATAGAAAACGCCGGCGCGATTTTGCTCGTTGTAGTAGGGGGAATGCGCGTCCGCCTGGAGGAGCGCGTCAATGGGAATCAGGCGATTTTCCTGGAGGACTTGCAGATGACTCTGCGAAACTTTGCCGATTTTGATGTCTTTGTCGCGGATGGTGGAGTTGCCAAAGAACTCAGCAAGCCCTTCGCCCAGCCAGATTGGGAGGCCTCGGTAGTTCAGGTCCATGATGGCGTGCGTGTATTCGTGGTAGACGACCTGGTAAGGATTGTCGGTTTCGACGTTGGTGCGGACGGCGACGAGATCGCGTTCCTCGCCGGGCATGAAAAATCCGTCGGGATGCACGCGGCCTTTTACCCCGTAATAGCCCGGCAAGAGGACTTTCAAGCCGTCTTCATTCTTGACCGCGAAAATCACGAGCGGTTTGCCGAGATCGAGGCGAAACGAAGGGAACGACACGTGGAACATGGCGCGGAATTTCTCGAACTGGTCGGCCATGCGGCGGGCTTCGCCTTCGCCGGCGTTACTGAGGACGATGAAATGGGGCGAATCCACCTCGATCCAGTTGTCCTTGGCCGCCGCGGAACGCGCGAAGCCCAGTGTGAGAAGCGCAAGGCAGAGCAACGCAGCGAACGGGAGCACGGGGGTGGGTCGGGTAAGCATGGAGACACTCTACCCGAGAGTCACAGCGAGTCAAGAGCGGCGCGGGCCAGGTGTCCCGGAGGGAGCGGAATACAAGGGGAAGGAATTGCGGATACACTGTCGAGGCCATTTTCAGGACGGAGTACGCGTGGAACGGAAACCCAAAGCCGACCTGGCGCTGATGTTCTGCTCGCTGATCTGGGGCGTGACGTTTGTGGTGGTGAAAAATGCCCTGGACGAGTCGTCGGTATTTTTGTTCCTGGCGGTGCGCTTCAGCATTGCGGCGGTGATCATGGCGCTTCTACAGATGGACATCATCCGGCGGATTGAGCCGCAGGAGATTTTTGCCGGGATGCGTCTGGCGTTTTTCATGTTTGCCGGGTACTGCTTTCAGACTGCGGGGCTGCAGTACACGACGGCGGCGAATTCGGGATTTGTGACCGGGTCGAGCGTGGTGCTGGTGCCGCTGTTGCTGGCCGTCTTTTGGGGCCGCCGGCTGACCAACTGGATCTACGTGGGCGCGTTTGCGGCGCTGGTGGGGCTGTACTTTCTGACGGTTCCGTCGGAAGGGCTTCGGTATCTGAATCGCGGGGACGTGCTGACGTTCGTGGGCGCCGGCTTTTACGCGGTGCACATCATCCTGGTCGGGGAATACACGCAAGAGCATTCCGTGCGGGCGCTTAGCCTGATTCAAGTGGCGGGTTGTGCGGTGATGGCGTGGCCGTTGACGGGATTTTCAGCTGCGATTCACTGGCAGCCGATTCGCTTCGCGGGAAGCTGGGAACTGTGGCTGGGGATCGTGATTTGCGCGGTGTTTGCGACGGCAGTCGCGTTTACTGTGCAATTGTGGGGGCAGCAGTACACCTCGCCGGGCCACGCGGCGATTCTGTTCGCACTGGAGCCGGTATTCGCCGTGATTACGTCGTATCTGGCATTGCACGAGCGGCTAACGTCAAGAGCAATGGCGGGCGCGGGAATGGTGGCGGCAGGAATATTGCTGGCGGAGTTGTTGGGAGCCCCCACCGCGCCGGAGTCCCCGGAGCCGGTGTTTGAGGGAAGAATTTATTTCAAGCCCTGGTGGAGAAAAACCTGAAGAGAGTTCGTAGTCGGTGGTTGGTAGGTTGCAGAGCAGATGTGTTAACTCAAGCCACCGACTAGCAACCACAAACTCCTGACTACCGGCTACTCGCATAGTACTTCACGTCCACGGGCTGATGCATGTGGGCGTGGGGAGCTTTGGCTTTTTCGTGGGCGGTGATGTGATGCTCGTGCTGGAGGCTTTGGCCGATGTCGTCGAGGCCTTTGAGCAGGACTTCCTTGCGCGCAGGGGCGATCTCGAAGTTGTAGGTCAGGCCATGCTTGTCACTGATGGTCTGGTTTGGCAGGTCGATGGAAAGGGAATAGCCGGGCTCTTTTTCGGTGCGCTGGAAGAGTTCTTCCACCTGCGCTTCGGAAAGAATCGCGGGCAGGATACCGTTCTTGAAACAGTTGTTGTAGAAGATGTCCGCGTAGCTGGGCGCGATGATGGCGCGGAAGCCGTAATCCTGGATGCCCCAGGGAGCGTGTTCGCGGCTGGAGCCGCATCCGAAGTTGGCGCGGGCAAGCAGCACCGAGGCTCCCTTGTAGCGCGGGAAATTCAATACAAACTCGGGATTGGGGCGGTCTCCGGGCTGGAAGTAGCGCCAGTCGTAGAAGAGGATGCGGCCGAAGCCCTCACGAGTGAGCGCTTTGAGGAATTGCTTGGGCACCATCTGATCGGTGTCCACGTTGACGCGATCCATCGGTGCGACGAGGCCGGAGTGCGTGATGAAGGGTTGCATGGGGTGGCGATCCTTTACGTTTGCAATTAAATTTTGACGGCGAACAACAAGCAGAAGCCGAAATACCGATCCGCCGAAAGAGTCATCGGGAGCCGGTGGTTGTCCTGCAATCCGCTCGCGGTTTGCAGCTCGCCTTATTCACTGTGGCGCCCGCTTCAGAAAGCGGCCGCTACAAAATCATTCCACGTGGGCGACGTCGAATTCGCGGACATCCACAAAATGGCCCGCGATGGCGGCGGCTGCGGCCATGACCGGGCTGACGAGGTGCGTGCGGCTGTCGCGGCCCTGGCGGCCCTCGAAGTTGCGGTTCGAGGTGCTGGCGCTGCGTTCGTGCGGCGGTAGAACATCGGCGTTCATGCCGATGCACATGCTGCAACCCGCGTCGCGCCACTCAAAGCCGGCTTCGGTAAAAATTTTGTCCAAGCCTTCTTTTTCCGCTTCGGACTTGATCCCGCGCGAACCGGGAACGATCAGTGCCTGCTTGATGCTGCTTGCCACGTGCTTGCCTTCGACAAGGTGCGCGGCGGCGCGGAGATCGTCGAGGCGGGAGTTGGTACACGAACCGATGAAGATGCGGTCCAGGGGAATGTCCACAATAGGTGTACCGGGCTTGAGGCCCATGTACTTCAGAGCGCTTTCGGTGGCTTTCTGGTCGTTCAGATCCTTGAAATCGTGGGGATCGGGGACGCGCCCGTTGACGCTGGTGACCATGCCGGGATTCGTGCCCCAGGTAACCTGTGGAGCGATCTGTTCGGCCCGGAGCTCCACGGTCATGTCGAATTTCGCGCCGTCGTCGGACTTGAGCAATTTCCAGCGCTCGACGGCTTCTTGAAACTCCTTCCCACTTGGCACGAATGGCCGTCCTTCCAGGTAGGCGAAGGTCATATCGTCGGGCGCGACCATGCCGGCGCGCGCGCCGCCTTCGATGGTCATGTTGCAGACGGTCATGCGGCCGTCCATCGAAAGGGATCGGATGGCTTCCCCCGCGTATTCGGCCACGTGGCCCGTGCCTCCGCCGATACCGATCTTGCCGATGATGGCGAGGATGATGTCTTTTGCAGTGACGCCCTTTGGGCGCTTGCCGTTGACGACAATATGCATCGTTTTGGAGCGGGATTGCACGAGGCACTGCGTCGCCAGCACGTGCTCGACTTCGCTGGTGCCGATTCCAAAGGCCAGGGTGCCAAGGGCGCCGTGCGTGGAGGTGTGGCTGTCGCCGCAGACAATCGTCTGGCCGGGTTGGGTGATGCCGAGCTCGGGGCCGATAACGTGAACGATGCCCTGGTTTTTGCTGTGCATATCGAAAAGGCGCACGCCGAATTCGCGGCAGTTGCGTTCGAGGGCTTCGAATTGGAGCCGCGCGTCGGTGTCCAGGATGGGCAGGAGGCGATCCGTGGTGGAAACGGAGTGGTCCATGACCGCAAAGGTAAGGTCGGGCCGGCGGACTTTTCGTCCCTCGGCCCTGAGCCCGGCGAAAGCCTGCGGCGAAGTGCCTTCGTGAATCAGGTGGCGGTCAATGTAGATGAGTGCGGGCTTGCCCGGCCCTTCGTAGACGAGGTGGTTATCCCAGATTTTTTCGTAGAGTGTTTTGGCTGACATAGGCGTCTATTGGGATTTTAGCACTGTGGCGAATTTCGGTGTAGCGGCCACCTTCAGGTAGCCCCGGCCGCAGGTCTGGCCGGGCACTAACTTGGCCCGGCTGAAGCCGGCCGCGACGAGGAAGCCGTAGCGGCTTCGCGGTGTTTCTCCCGCAGGGTCACTTCGTAGTGCTGCACGCGATGGTCGTAGGAGGTCAGCAGCCTCAGGGCTTCGTCGGCGACGACGGCGGCCTCGAGGTCAGGTCCCGTGAAGCGTTCGATGGATTCGAGCGACTCCCACAGGGTTTCCACGACGAAGTGGACGACGACACCGTCCGATTGCGTGAGTACGCGGGCCTCGAGAAAACCCTCCTTGGCGCGCAGGATCGGGAGAACATTCTCACGGAAGTGGCGTAGATATTCGGGGTAACGAACTTCAGTCGTGCGGGCGGACCAGAAACGGACGACCATATCATGCGCCTCCTTTCGATGACGCAGTGGCAAGCTCGGCGTACTCGCCAATGACTACATTCCAGGGACGGACCTCCCAGCCGGCGACAAGGCCGTTGCGGACGTAGGGATCGTGTTTGGCGAAGGAGCGCGCGGCGTCCGGGGAATCACCGCGAAAAATAATCAGCGCGGAATCGGCGGGTTCGGCAAGGGCTCCGGCGAGGACGAGGCCCGACTGTTCAGCGGCGCGCTGCGCGTGCGCGAGATGGAGCTCCCGAAACGGGGCACGACGCTCCACGAATTGATCGACGACATGATAAATGAGGGCGTAATAGCCCATGATCGCCTCCCTGACCGGCCTATGGGCCAACACGCGAATAGCGTACCACGTTGCGAAGGGATGTGATTCGGGATGAATCGTGGCCACAGGATGCTTGCCGCCAGGATGGCGGCGCTACCAAGTGAACGATGATAGGCTACGGGCGGGCGGGGAACGGGAAATGAAAATACTGCTGAAGTTGGCTGGGTTCGTGGTGGTGACGCTGCTGCTGGTGGCGGTGGGGCGGACGCTGCTGCTTCCGTCGAAGCAGATGGCGCCGATTGCCTATACGCCGGAGGCGTTTGACGCGCAGGCTGCCCAGCACATTCTCGCAGGCTCGATTCCATTTGAAACGATTTCCTGGGAAGGTGGCGGGACAGAGACACAGAAGAAAGCGACGCAGGAGGCCTTCGCTGGATTCCACGCATATCTGGAGAAGTCATTTCCGCAGGTGTACGGCAAACTCGACCACGAAACCGTCGGCGAGAACAACCTGCTGTTTACCTGGAAGGGAAGCGATTCTTCGCTGAAGCCGATTCTGCTGATGGGGCATCAGGATGTGGTTCCTGTCGAGCCCGGTACGGAAGGGAAATGGGCGCATCCGCCGTTTACCGGCGACATCGCCGGTGGATTTATTTGGGGTCGCGGCACTCTGGACGACAAGATGACCGTAGTCGGGTTGCTCGAAGCGGTCGATATCCTCCTTTCGAAGGGTTTTCAGCCGAAGCGCACGCTTTATCTGGCGTTCGGGCAAGATGAAGAGATTGGCGGCCAGGAGGGCGCGGAAAAAATTGCGCAGACGCTGAACTCACGTGGCGTGCAATTGGATTTTGTGGAGGACGAGGGCGGTTTTATTTCGCGGGGGATGGTGCCAGGCGTGAGGGCGCCGGTGGCGATGATCGGGACTTCAGAAAAGGGCTACCTGAGCCTGGAGTTGAGCGTGGAAGTGCCCGGTGGGCACTCATCGGTACCTCCGCCGGAATCGAGTATCGGCATTCTCGCCGCGGCAATCCGCAAAATCGAAAAGCATCCGATGCCAGCGCACGTGCACGGGCCGGTGGGTGAATTTCTGGAATATTCGGCGGATGGCGCTTCGTTTCCAATGAAACTGGTGTTTCGGAATTTGTGGCTGTTTGGGCCGGTAGTGCAGCATATTCTCGAATCTTCGCCGGATTCGAACGCGACTCTGCGCACAACCGCCGCGGCAACGATTTTTCAGGCGGGGACCAAAGACAACGTGATGCCCAGTCGGGCGGCGGCGGTGGTGAATTTCCGCTTGCTGCCCGGCGATACCATTGCCAGCTTGATGGAGCATGTGCGCGGGGTGATCGACGATCCGCGCGTAAAGCTGCAGCCGATTCCCGGCGAGCCTCCCGCGGAACCTTCGCCGCGATCGAATGCTACTTCGCCGGAATTCAGGCTCATGCAGCGAACCCTGGCGCAGGTGTTCCCCGGGACGGTGGTGGCGCCGTTCGTATTTGTAGGGGCTACGGATTCGAAGCACTATGCCGGGTTAACTCCGAACATCTTTCGGTTCGCGCCGATGGTGCTGGAATCAGAGGACGTCAGCCGCATTCACGGGACGAACGAGCGCATCGGCGTGGACAATTTCACGCGGATGATCGCGTTTTATGCGCAGTTGATGCGGAATGCCGCCGGATGAGTGAGCTGTGGCACAGGCACTATTGCCTGTGCGGCGTTTCGTGCGCTTGGATCGCCCGCGCAGGCTGAAGCCTATGCTGCTTCTTATCCGCCGGCGATGGAGGGAACGAGGAGGACGCGGTCGCCGTCCTTCAGCGGCGAAGACTCGCCGTTGAGGAAGCGGATGTCTTCTTCGTTCAGATAGACGTTAAGAAACTGACGGATCTGGCCCTGCTCGTCGCGCACGTGGCGGGACAAAGCGGGATATTTCGTGGTGAGATCCGTCAGGGCGTCGGCAACGGTCGCCGCGGCGGTGTTGACCTTCGGCTCGCCGTCGGTGAAGCGCCGGAAGGCCGTTGGGATTTCTATCGTGATTGCCATTCATTTCTCCTAAAACAGTTCCGAATTTTAGTGGCCAATCTTCAGGTCGGCCAGAAAGCTTTCATGAGTTCTGTGCGTGGCCGGTCTGAAGCCCGGCCACTACATCAGGCATGGACCTTGTCTCCGAGTTTTTCCTGTAAAAGAGCCTCGAAGGCTTCGAGGCGGGGCTCGATGACTGCGGAGGCAGGGAAGTCCGCGGCGATCGCATCCGTGGTCTTCAGGCCGTTGCCGGTGATACTGACAACGGTAGTCTCGTCGGGAGAGATGCGCCCCTGCTGGATGAGCTTGGCGGTGACGCCGGCGGTGACGCCGCCCGCGGTTTCCGCGAAGATGCCTTCGGATTCGGCGAGCAGTTTGATCGAATCAATGATTTCCGGGTCGGAGATGTCTTCGGACCAACCGCCGGACTCGCGAATCAGGCGCAATGCGAAAGGGCCGTCGGCGGGATTTCCTATCGCCAGGGAACGCGCGATGGTATTGGGCTTTTGCGGCTCAAAGCGAGCGAGGTTGCGCTTCACGCCGTCTGCGATAGGCGAACAACCGGTGGCCTGCGCGCCAAAAAACTTGACGCGCTTGGGCTCGACCCAGCCGAGGTGCGCGAGTTCGCAGAAGGCTTTGGCGATTTTTCCGATCAGCGAACCGCCCGCCATCGGGACGACGACGTTGTCCGGCAGCTCCCAGCCGAGTTGCTCGGCGATTTCGTAGCCGTGGGTTTTCGAGCCTTCGGCGTAGTAGGGCCGGAGGTTCACATTCACCAGGCCCCAGCGGAACTTGTCGGCAATCTGCGTGCAAAGCCGATTGACGTGATCGTAGTTACCATTGATGCGGATGATGCGGCCGCCATAGACGGCGGTGTTCAGGACCTTGGCCGCCTCAAGATCGGCGGGGATGAACACGCAGGTGTCGAAGCCCTGCTGGGCACCCTGCGCGGCAACTGCGTTGGCCAGGTTGCCGGTGGAAGAGCAGCCGATGGTCTGGAAACCGAAGCGCTGGGCGGCGGCCAGGGCGGTGGCGACGACGCGGTCCTTGAATGACAGCGTCGGATAGTTCACCGCATCGTTCTTGAAATAGAGGTTCTTGAGGCCGTGCCTTTGGCCCCAGTTCCGCGACTTCACCAGCGGCGTTCCGCCGATGGGCTGCGGGGGCGTGTACCCCTGCGGCAGGGGAAGAAATTCAGCGTACCGCCACATATTAAATGGACGCCGCGACACAGCTTCACGGCTGGTGTTCTGCCGCAAGGCTTCGTAGTCGTAACTCACCTCGAGCGGAGAGAAGCACTCTTCGCAGTAGGATTGCGGATGGTTGGGATACTTCTTGCCGCATTCCCTGCATCGTAAGAAATGTATTTCCTTCATAAGTCACCTCGACGGAGCGCCACGGCGAAGAACCGGGGGCACCGGTTGAAATGACGTGGGATGATGTCGGGCAGCGCGGAGGGGGTAAAATGAAAAAACCCTCCGTGCCAAAGTGCTTGGAGGGTCTTAGAAAGATTCTAAACTCTACCAGCTCTTTAGCAGTTTTTTACGTGGAGCAAGTCGCCCTAAATCGCCACGTTACGCCGCAACGGCGGCTAACCCATTTATGCTAGAACGCGAACTCATTGTCAAGTCGAAAGTTACGAGGAGCAATGCGAAAAGCCGATTGCTCACCTTTTCGCGTCCAAGTAGGTCGTGTACGAAATTTCCCGCGAGACCCGGCCGGATGGCCAGTTAACGTCGAGGCGCATCTAAGGACCGTAGAAACCCCGCGCATGGCGCGGTGTTATACTCTCCGGATATGGACCGGGCCACGGAACCAAGGATAGGAGCCAGATTGTATGGAGCAGTGGAATAACAAGGTGGACTGGACACGGCGACGCACCTACGTCGTGGCCGGGTTAATTACGGCAACGCTTTCTGTGGGCATCCTGATCGGAACGGTGATTTCGGGAAAGGTGTCGGCGATGAAGTCATTCTCCTTCGCCGGAGCCTCTTCCGCGACGCCTCTGTCGCTGCCGGATCCGATTCCCTCGTCCAACAGTTTTGCATCAATCGTCAATCGCGTGGAACCTGCCGTGGTGAATATCGCCACGACACAGGTGATGGACCGCAAGTCCCGGCGCAACCACCCCGGAGATGACGACGATCCCAGCCAGGATTTCTTTTTTCACTTTTTTGATGGCCGGCCGGACGCGGGCCCGCGGGCGGAGCGCAGCCTGGGTTCCGGCGTAATCGTGGATAAGAAGGGTTTCATTCTGACGAACAATCACGTCGTCGAGCAGGCCACGAAGATCCAGGTACAACTGAACGGCGACACGACCAAGTACACCGCGAAGGTAGTGGGCGTGGACGAAGCGACGGACCTGGCAGTGATCAAGATAGACGCGGGCCGCGAGCTGCCGTTTGCCAAACTGGGCAATTCCGACGGTGTGCAAGTAGGTGATTGGGTGCTGGCGATCGGCAGCCCATTCGGTCTGAATGCGACCGTAACCGCGGGCATCATCAGCGCGAAGGATCGCGCGGGCATCGGCCAGCAGTTCCAGCGATTCCTGCAAACCGACGCGGCCATCAATCCGGGAAATTCCGGCGGTCCGCTGGTGGATATGGCGGGCCAGGTGATCGGCATCAACACGGCGATTATCACCGGCAGCCGCGGGTATGAGGGCGTGGGTTTTGCGATGCCGGCCTCAACCGCGATCAACGTGTATGATCAGCTCATCAAAAACGGGCGCGTTACGCGCGGCTCGATCGGCGTCAGCTTCCAGGAAGAACTGGGCACGAACCAGATTACCCTGAAGTCGCTGGGCGCCCAGTATGGCGTGGTGATCGAAGGCGTGGAGCCCGGCAGCCCGGCGGAAAAGGCCGGACTCAAGGGCGGCGACGTGATCACGGCGATCAACGGCACTCCGGTAAAGACCGGAAATGACCTGGTGAATCCGATTGCGTCTTCGGCCATCGGCAGCAAAGTGAAGATTACTTTCTACCGCGACAAGCAGGAGAAAGAGACCACGGCGACCGTCGAGGATCGCACCCGCGTCTTCCCGAACACGCAGGGACGCGTCAGCACCGCTCCGGAAGACAGCATGCCTGCGGAATTTGGGCTGCATGTAGAGAGTCTGACGCCAGACCGCGCGCAGCGCGTCGGCATCGAAGGGCAAAAGGGCGTGGTGGTGAGCGAAGTGGAGCCGGCAAGTTTCGCCGACGACACGGGCTTCACGCCGGGCGACGTCATATCCGAGGTGAACGCGCAGGCAGTGACTTCCCTTGACGACTATCGCAAAGCGGTTGCGACGCTAAAGCCGGGGCAGAACGTGGTGTTCAAGATCTTCCGGCGCAACGGCGACCGGGTGATGACCATGTTCCTGCCGGGCGTGGTCCCTACGGAAAGCAAATAGGCGAGTCAGGGGTATTCACTCCAGAATGAGGAAATTGCTCCATAACCGAAAGTCTCGCTGGATTCTTGCGGCCTTGGCCGTGGGCAGCCTGGCGCTGCCCTCGGCGAGTCCGTCGAAGACCCAGAATACCAAGGCGCGCAAGACGAGCGCGCACAAGAGTTCCCATTCGTCTTCCTCGGTGGACCCTGGAAAGAAATCCGCCACCACATCGAAGAGGTCTTCGAAAAGGCATTCGAACCACAGGAGAAAGCGCGTGCGCGGACAGGCCGCGCCGACGCCGGACCGCATCCGCGAGATCCAATCGGCCCTGGCTCAGGAAGGCGTGTACTCAGGCGAACCGACGGGGAAGTGGGACGGCAGTTCATCGGATGCGATGAAGACGTTTCAATTGGCGAATGGATTGAACCCGACGGGGAAGTTCGACGCGCTGACCTTGCAAAAATTGGGATTTGGATCGGAGACGGCAGGAAAGGGCGCTCCGACTCCTCCGCCGAACGCTGCCGCCAACCGACTGCTCTCCCCCAAAGTGCAGCGGGACGAAGCAAAGAACGAACCCGAGTAGACCGGACCCGCCTTATTTCCTTCGCTTGGCGCCGAGCGCCAGCAGCGATTTCGCGAAATCTTCCAGGACCTCCGGATTCCGCCGGTTCAGTACGAATTGGCCTTCTCTTCGGCATCCGATCAGGCCGGCCTCCGACAGAATCTTTAGATGGTGCGAAACGGTTGCGGGAGTCACGCCGCGCTGCTCGACCAGTGCGCTGCAGCAAACCTGATCGCGCGAGGCGATTTGTTCGTAGAGCTTCAGCCGGGTCTCGTCGGCCAGGGCTTTGGCAATCTTCTCAATTTGACCAAGATTCATTCCGCGAACTCCATGTCCCTCGCTACCTTAGACCAAACGCGACGCGGGAGCAAAAGAAGTGCCACCGGCGTGTAACCTAAAAGTTAGACGTTCATCAAAGTGTCGAAGTTGCCCGGGTGAATCTTCACGACCGTGGGCGGCCATTCTCAGGAGGATTCTATGAAACGTCTGGAAGGAAAGGTAGCAGTGATCACCGGAGGCAACAGCGGCATCGGGTTGGCCACGGCGAAGCGATTCAAGGAAGAGGGCGCCAGGGTGGCCATCACCGGGCGCAGCAAGAACACGCTGGACGAGGCGGTGAAGGCACTGGGGCCGGAAACGGTGGCGGTGCAGTCCGACGTCGCCAGGGCGGGCGAAGTCGAGAAGGTGTTCGAGAGCGTTTCCAAGAAGCTGGGGAAGATCGACATCCTGTTCGTGAACGCGGGCGTCGCGAAGTTCCTTCCCGTGCCGGCAGTGACGGAGGACCACTACGACGAACAGTTCGATATCAATACGAAGGGCGCGTACTTCACGATACAGAAGTCGCTGCCGCACCTGAACGACGGTGCCTCGGTGATTCTGAACACGAGCGTGGTGAGCCACCAAGGTTTGGCGGAAGGCTCGGTGTATGCCGCAACCAAGGCGGCCATGCGCTCGCTGACGCGGTCGTTCGCCGCAGCCCTGGTGGACCGCAAGATTCGCGTGAACGCCGTGGCACCAGGGCCGATCGAAACTCCTATCTTTGAGCGGACGGGACTGCCTAAGGAGGCGCTGGATGGATTCGCGACCATGATCGTGAACTCCGTACCGATGAAGCGATTCGGCAAACCAGAAGAAGTGGCCGGAGCAGTGGCGTTCCTGGCGTCCTCAGACGCGTCGTATATCACGGGCATCGAACTGAGCGTGGACGGCGGCAAGGGTCAAGTCTAAGGTTGTTCGGAGGCTACGAAACGAATCTGGGAGAGGCCGGCCACTTCACGTCAGCGCGAGTGCCGGGCGAAGAATTCCCAGATCGTTTCGCTGGCGTCCAGGTTGTGGCTGGTTTTTCCGATGAAAGCCGCGGGAAGATACTGCACACCGCCCGGCCAGGTGTGGCCCCCGCCTTCGATAGCATAACTCCGTACTTCCGCGCCACCGGAACAGGGCATGAATTCCGCGATGTTGATGGAGGTACCGTCTCCCGCGCTGTCGGGAATTTGCCGACGCTTTCCTTCGACCGGGCACCCATCGAGGACGCGAAATTGTTCGACGGCGGCGACATGCGACAAGACCAAGCCGCGGTCGCCGTTTTTGCCGAGTTCCCCGCCTTGGAACGGAACGAGCGGGTCGGCGGTTCCTTGCATAATCAGAACAGCGACGGGCTTTGCCGGATGGCAAGCAGCGGCAGTGTTGCTCGAAAGTGAAGCGGCCACGATACCGACTGCGGCGATTTGCTGGGAGAGATCGCACGCCAGACGGCCGCTCATGAATCCGCCGTTGGACATACCTGTGGCATAGACCCGGGCGCGATCAATCTTGTATTCACCATCCAGCTTGCGAATAAGTTCCGAAAGAAACTTGATGTCGTTTATGCCTTTTTCGTCCGAGGGGGTTTTGCCTCGGCCATCAGCCCAACTGCGGTTCAAGCCGTCGGGATAGACCACTATGAATCCGTGGGAATCGCTGACACTATCGAAATGGCTGAGACGTTCCTGGCCTTCGCCGGTGCCGAGGCGGCCGTGAAGCGCGAGAACCAAGGGCACGGGTAAGGTGCCGTCGTAGCTGGGCGGCACATGCAGGTGGTACGTGCGCTCGACGCCGTCCACAACGATGGATCCCCGCGAGTCACGCGTCGAAGCGCGACCGGCGCAAGCCACAAAGGTCGTCCCAGAGAGGATTGCCGCCAATAAATAGAGCTTTGATGCCGTGCGCATTCCTTCGCTCCACAACAGCTAAGAACCTGAAAAAGCGCGAGCCGCGTCCTTAAAATCTAACACGGGGGCGTTGCCGGAGTTTTGCGGGCGAATTATCAGGAAGTGTTGCGAGACCCCTTGAAGGAAGAGCTAGCGGTCAAGAAAAAAGGCGGTCTGCGTTCGCAGACCGCCTTTTGCTTTCGAGAAGCAGGCAATCGCCAGTTCGGGCTAGAAGAAGAAACGGAACCCGATCTGGATCTGGCGCGGCAAGTATGCGTAGTTGCTGTTGACGTTGCTCACCGTGCCGAAAGAGGAGTTGTAACTAAGGCAGGGCGCGGTTGCACTGCAGGGGGTGTTGCCCGTTGCGGTGGGCACCGTTCCGGTGGTGACGATGCTGTAGCCGGTGGTGCTGACGCCGGTCACGTTCTGGTGATTGAAGATATTGAAGGCCTCGGCCATCAACTCGGCGCTGTATCGCTCGCCGAAATAAAGCTTCTTCGAAAGGCGCAAGTCCATATTGATGGTGCGCTTCTGGCGGAAGGTGTTGCGGCCGACGGCGTCAATGCCCTTGCGGCCGTTGGAGCCATTCACGCCCGCGCCAAGAGCCTTGTAAGTGATGGTGGTGACATCGCCAGTGTCCGGGTCGGTCGTGGTAGTCGTAAGCGTTGGCGCCGTGCCGGAGGTGACCAACGAATAGGGCAGGCCGCTTTGCGAGGTGTAAATGGGAGCAAGCGACCAGTTGTTGGCAAGGTAGCCGAGCCAGCCGTTCACCTTCCACGGGCTCTCCGCCACACCGCTGATGACGAAGCGGTTGCGAATATCGTAGATGGAGTTGCCATACTCATCGCCGATATTGGTCGGGACAAGCAGGTCGTTGGTATCGGAGAAGGTGCTTTCGTTCTGCCCGTAGTCCAGCGCGTGTGCCCAGGTGTAGCTGGCGTTCAACTGCACGTGATCGGTCATCCGGCGGTTCACCGCGATGACCAAGGCGTTGTAGTTGGAGCTGACGCCGCTGAAGACGGAACTGGTGGCGCCGAAGTTTGGATTCGGGCGCGTGCCACCTGTGGTCACCGGGTCAGGGAAATCGGGCCCACTCATCACGGTCGTCACCGTGGCGTACAGCGGAGTGGTGTAGGTGGCGGAGTGGAGCGGCCCGCCCGTGCCAACCGTGTAAGTGAGGTTAGTTGCCGGGGCGCCGGTGTTGGTATCGACGAAGTCCGGCAGGCTGCGGCCAAAACTTCCCAGATAGCTGACCGATACCACGGTGTTGCGCGCGACTTCGCGCTGGACGGAAAGATCAACCTGCTGAACGGAAGGGGTCTGCAGATTCTTGTCGAGATAGGTGACGTTGAGCGCGGACGTGGTGGTCGGCTGGTTCGTCAGAATCTGCGGAAAGACGGCGAGGCCCGTTCCGGTGGCGGCGGTGAAGTTGTAGGAAAACTGGGCGCCGGGGACGCCGGTATTAGACAGGGCGTTGTAGATGGTGGAATTGATGATACGGCCATAGAAGATGCCGTAGCCGCCGCGAACAGAGGTCTTGCCGTCTCCGAAGACGTCCCAGGCAAAGCCGAGCCGCGGGCCAAGGTTATTTTTATCGCTCGGGAAAGACGTGGTTTGCGGGAGCAGGGGATTGGGCAGAATGACATCCGGCAGAATCTCGTACTCATAGCGGAGGCCGAGCGTGAGGGTGAGCTTCGGCAGAACGCGCCAGCTGTCCTCCGCGAAGAATGCGACGTCGTTGGTGTTGAAGGTAAAGCCCAGGGGGCCAAATGCCTGCTGATAGCTGCTGTAACAGGCGGTGGTGTGGGCCGTGCCGCAACTGTTAGGGGAGAGAAGGTCAGACAGGTAGTTGGCGATGTTGGTGTAACTGTAGGAGCCGTATTGAAAGCGGAGGTTCTCCGATAGTTCGTTGACATGGCGGAAGTCGCCGCCGAATTTGAGAGTGTGCTTGCCCTTGGTCCAGGTGACCGTGTCGGCGAACTGCGTGGTGCGTTCATCGGGGTACGCGGGACGCTGAAGGAAGGTCGGGACGCCCATGTCGAAGCCGTTGGTGATGAACACGTCCGGGGGCAGTCCAAGCGGATTGACGTAGCCCGGTGCCGTCGACGGGTTCAGGAAGTTGTCGGTTTCATACTGCGTGGGAGGCTGTGCGTACTCAAACTCAAAGTCGCGGCCGTACTGGAATCGGGCTTCGTTCGACAGGTTGTTGGAGATGAGCGTGTACAACTTGGCGACGCCCCAGGTGTCGCGGACGTAGTCGTTGCCAAAGCTGTTCTTGGCGAAGGTGGCGGCGGTCTGCGTCTGAATTCCCGCGGGCGAGATCCAACGCATGCGGTTAACTTCGAACGTGGCATGGTTCTTGGAATTGATTTGCCAGTCGAGCTTGGGGAAAAAGATGGTCTGCTGGCCCTTGCGGGGAACCGTGCCGAGTTCACCAAGCAAATCGTTTTGACCGTTAACGTAGGTGCCCGCGCCGGAGCCATAGTCGGCCAAGCCCAGGTTCGACATGAGTGTGCAGGCGCCGATGGTGGCGTTGGCGATGTTGGAGCCGTTGGTCATGGTGAAAGCGGAAGACTTGATGTTGCTGGCTCCGCCGGCCTGGAAGCAATTGGAAGTGCCGTCAATCGTGTAGGTCGGGGTCAGCGCGTCGAGCGGGGTGGCGTAAAAGGCCGCAGGAGTGCCGGCGATGGCGGTGCCGGGGAAGTTGCGGTCGTAACGATCGAAGGCGAAATACCAAAACAGCTTGTCCCGGATAATGCGGCCGCCCGCGCCGAAGCCGTAGATCTTGCGCGTGTCAGTCGGCTTGACGGGATGTCGGGAAAACGTGCCATCCGAGTTCTGTGTGGTGATGGTCACGAACGGATTGATCGCGCCCCAGTCGTTGTCTTTGTCGTAGAAGTAGACTTCGCCGTGAAATTCGTTCCCCCCGCTCTTGGTGACAGTATTGACGACGGCGCCGGCGGAGCGGCCGTATTCGGCGGAGTAGTTCGAGGTGTTGACCTGAAATTCCTGAACCGCGGCTTTAGCCGAGGAGTAACCCGCGCGAGTGCGGCCGCGCTCCTCGGAGAAGAAGGCCTGGTTATTATCGGCCCCGTCCACGGTGTTGTTATTCAGCAGCACGCTCATGCCTCGGAAACTGATCAGGCCGAAGCCGCTCCCGTTGTTGGTGGTGCCGGGAGTCAGCAGCACAAAGTTGGACCAGCGGCCGCCGTTAATGGGCAGGTTGCCGATTTGCGCCTGATCCACGATGGGAGCGAAATCCGGTGTGCTGGTGTTGATCGCGGGGGTCTCCGCGGTGACGACGACCGTAGCGCCGGCCGATGCGAGGCTGAGTTTCGCGGAGACGTCGGTCAAGCTTCCGACCACCACGACCACCTGCTGAGACGTGAAATCGGCGAAACCCTGGGCGCCGATTTTCACCGTGTAAACGGCGGGCTGGAGCTTGCCGACACGATAGTAACCGGTTTCATCGGTGGCGGTTTCGCGGACCAGCGCGGTTGAATTGCTAGTGACCGTGACATTCGCTCCCACTACCGCTGCTCCCGTAGGATCGGTTACCGTTCCTCCCACTGCTCCGTCCGTGGTCGACTGGGCGCGAAGCGCCACCGTGGAAACCATGGCGACGAGGGCGACCAGCAAAGATCTCCAGAGGTAACACTTCCACTTTTTTGTGACTCTCATCACATTGCCTCCTAGCAATGACGATTCCTGATTCATACATGGAGCGAATGGTCGCTCCCCGGGGTGTGGGGGAACGAAGGGGTAGAATCAATAAGGCCTGTTTCCTCGCTTGTGGGAATTTGGTCAATACACGATACTCCGGGTCTCTTGCCAGGTATGTATCACGGGACACATGGGATCCGGGAGCCGGTTACCTGTGCAAAAGCTGTGGGAGTGTGGACCAAAATTCCGATGCAACCCATCGCAAACGCTTGTTCCGAACTACGGTTGCAAGCGAGTTTAGCGACGCTATGTTACTCGTCGATGAACAGCCAAATAACGAAACTTAAACTAAGGCTCTGCAGAAGCCGGCGGTTTGACGCTGCGCGCAAAGCGCCGCTAGACTTTGATCTGGATGGGAGGCTTCATGGCTACGGCATCGGCGCCGCGCAGGTACGAGAATTACATCAACGGAGAATGGGTGGCAGCGCGGAGCGGCAAGGCCCTGGAAAACCGGAACCCGGCGAACACGGACGAAGTGATTGGAATTTTTCCGCTTTCTTCGCGCGAAGACGTGGATTCCGCAGTGGACTCCGCGAAAGAGGCGTACAAATCCTGGCGGCTAACCCCAGCGCCCAAGCGCGCGGAAATATTGTTTCGCGCGGCCGAACTTCTGGTGCGGCGGAAGGAAGAATTGTCGCGCGCCATGACGCGGGAAATGGGCAAGGTGCTCGCGGAGACCCGCGGAGACGTGCAGGAAGCAATCGACATGACCTACTACATGGCGGGCGAGGGGCGCCGCTTGTTCGGCCAGACAACGCCTTCGGAATTGCCCAACAAATTCGCGATGAGCGTGCGCCAGCCGATCGGCGTCTGCGGGCTGATTACGCCATGGAATTTTCCGATGGCCATACCGTCGTGGAAAATGATACCTGCGCTGGTGTGCGGAAATACTGTGGTGATCAAGCCGGCGGAAGACACGCCGCTCTCTACGTACAACCTGGTGGAGGCGCTGGCCGAAGCCGGCTTGCCCGCGGGTGTGGTGAATGTGGTCAGCGGCGACGGCCCCGAAACGGGCTCGGCGTTAACGAAGCATGCGGACGTGCCGGTGGTGAGCTTTACCGGATCGACCGCAACCGGACGCATCATTGCGGAGACCTGCGCGCCTAGCTTCAAGCATTACAGCCTGGAGATGGGCGGGAAAAACATCATCCTGGTGATGGACGACGCGAACCTGGACCTGGCGGTGGACGGTGCCATTTGGGGTGGATTTGGAACTACGGGACAGCGATGCACGGCCGCGAGCCGCGTGGGAGTGCACAAGAGCGTGTACAAGGAGTTCGTTAGACGGTTCGTGGAACGCGCGTCCAAGTTGAAAGTAGGCGACGGGCTGAATCCCTCGATTGAAATGGGACCGTGCATCAACGAGCAGCAGTTACAGACCGTCATGTCCTACGTCGAAGCCGGAGTCAACGAAGGAGCGAAGTTGCTGACCGGCGGACATAGGCTCTCCGGCGGCGTTTATTCGAAAGGTTGGTTCCACGAAGCGACGGTCTTTGGAGATTGCAGTCCTTCGATGCGGGTGGCGCAGGAAGAGATTTTTGGCCCGGTGGTCTCGCTGATTCCCATCGAGAGCTTTGAGCAGGGAATCGAAGTGGCGAATGGAGTGGCGTACGGCCTTTCCGCTTCGATCTATACGCGGAACGTAAATCGGACGTTCGCGGCCATGCGCGACTTGTACACCGGAATCGTCTATATCAACGCGCCCACGATCGGCGCGGAGACGCACCTGCCGTTCGGCGGCACGAAACAGACCGGGAACGGTCATCGCGAAGCCGCCGTCGCCGCAATCGACTTTTTCACGGAGTGGAAGTCGATCTATATCGATTATTCGGACAAGCTGCAGCGAGCGCAGATCGACAACAATTAGGGCCACTTTGCTCGAGCCTGATTGACGACCCTTGACAGAGATTTTAGAATAGTAATTAGCGATCCAAGGTAAACGCTGCCATGCGGAATCCAGCTCTCCAAGAACGGCGTAACCGCCAGATTCTGGCGGACTTGGTGCGCGCGTACATCGAATCCGGGGAACCCGTCTCTTCCCGGGCCATTTCCAGGCGGTTTGAGGAGTCTTTGAGCACGGCCACCATCCGCAATATCATGGCGGACCTGGAGGATGGCGGATACCTCTACCAACCGCACACGTCGGCAGGCAGGGTACCCACCGCGGCGGCCTATCGCTTTTTCGCGCAGGAGATTGCTTCGCAGGCCACTCTGAGCGTGGAGGACCGCTCCTGGATCCAGCGTGAATTGAGCGGAGCCCATACAGCTTCCGAAATTACCGCCAAGGCAGGGCACGTGTTGGCCGAAGTCTCGCGGGGAGTAGGCATCGTGGTGGCGCCCCCGTTGCGGAGCGCCGTGCTGGAGCACGCCAGAATGTGGTTGTTGCCGGACGGGCGTGTGGTGGTGGTTTTGATTTCGCCGGGGGGGAACACGCGCGACAAGATATTGCGGCCTGCGCGCGTTTTTACCCAAGAAGAACTCGACGCGACGGCCGAGTTCCTTAACCGGCATTACTCGGGCTGGACCCTCGACGCCATTCGCAGCGACCTGCTGCAAAAGTTGGCGACCGAACGCGAGCGTTACGAGACCCTTGCGCAGAGCGCTTTGACTTTGTGCGACCCCGCGGTCTTGGGCGATTCGATGGGGCAACGCGTGTACGTCGAAGGCACGGCGCAGATTGTCGGAACTCCGGAATTTGCCGATCAAGGCCATCTGCGCGAACTGCTGGAGGCAATTGAAGAAAAGCACCGGCTGGTTTCGGTGCTCAACGCGTGCATTGACACGCCCGAACCGGTGTTCGTGCAGATCGGCATCAAGGAGATTTCCCAAGCGGGGGAGAACCTGGCACTGATCAGCGCTCGCTATTCGGGGCAGGACCTGGTGCAAGGTTCGCTGGGCGTTCTGGGGCCGACCAGGATTGATTACGAACGTGCCATGACGGCGGTTGCTTATGTGGCTCAGCTATTCAGCGAGGCGCTGCAGAAGATCGAGTAGCTCGGCCGCGGCGTTTCCAATCTTCTGGGAGAAACTTAAAAGAGCGAAGAACCGTTGAGGGTAAAGTTATGAACGACCGTGAAATAAAAATTAACGTAAGCGGCGACGAAGCCGCGGAGACGCAATCCGTGAACGAAGATGCGGCCCGGGAAGATTCTCAATTGAAAAAGCTGTCGTCGGATCTGGACGACCTGCGGCAAACACTGCTCCGCCGCCAGGCCGACTTCGACAATTACCGCAAGAGGATCGAAAAAGAGCGCGCGGAGGACACCAAGCGTGCTACGGCGCGGGTTCTGGAAGCGCTGATCCCCGTGGTCGACGGCTTTGAGCATGCGCTGGCGGCGCACATGGACGATGAATACGCCGGATACCGCAAAGGCTTTGAGCTGATCTACAAGCAAATGCTGGATCACCTGGCGAAGCTCGGCGTGGAGCGCGTCGAGCCGCTCGGCAAGCCTTTTGACCCTCACCTGCATCAGGCAATGGATCGCACGGAAACAACCGAGCATGCCGACGGCACGATTTTGGAAGTGTTCCAGCCTGCCTATGTGTTTCACGGCCGCGTGCTGCGGCCGGCGATGGTGCGCGTAGCGGTTCATCCGGTTGGCGCATCAAAACGTTCCGTGAACTAATCCGAAACTTCGGGTGCGAAGGAAACGTTTGGGGGGCACTCTCTCTGATATCTTTCGAGAAGCAAAGGAAGCGATAGCAAGCGGATATGGCCAAGCAACAACAGCGCGATTATTACGAAATTCTTGGGGTCACGCGGACGGCGTCGATCGAAGAGATCAAGACGTCGTATCGCAAGGCGGCCCTGCAATGGCATCCGGACCGGAATCCAGAGAACAAGGAAGAGGCGGAGCACAAGTTCCGGGAGTGCAGCGAGGCGTACAGCGTTCTGAGCGACCAGCAGAAGCGCCAGATTTACGATACCTACGGCCATGAAGGATTGGCGGGTGTCGGAACGCAGCCGGACTTCAACGGCACCGTCTTCCAGGACTTCCACGACATTTTTGGCGAGTTCTTCGGGTTCGAGGACCTGTTTGGCAGCGGTGGGGGCAGGCGGCGCGGGGGGCGGCGCACACAACGCGGGGCGGACCTTCGCTACGACATGACCTTAACGTTTGAGGAAGCCGCCGCGGGGATTACCACCAAGATTCGCGTGCCGCGGCAGGAATACTGCGAGTCGTGCAACGGCACCGGCGCCAAGAAAGGAACCGGAGTCGTTTCCTGCCAGGCTTGCGGTGGCCGGGGCCAGATGATTTACCAGCAAGGCTTCTTCACCATCAATCGCACGTGCCCGGCGTGCCAGGGCGCCGGACAAATCGTGAAAGAGCGCTGCCCGGACTGCAAAGGCCAGGGGCGCATCGATCGCGAGCACAATATTGAACTGCGCATCCCCCCGGGTGTGGACACCGGGACGCGGCTACGCGTGCAAGGCGAAGGCGAGCCGGGGCCGAACGGAGGTCCCGCCGGCGATTTGTACGTCGTACTGGATGTGAAGGAGCACAATTTTTTCGAGCGGCGCGGCGCGGACCTTTATTGCACGATTCCGCTGAGCATCGCGCAGGCTTCCCTGGGGACCGAGATTTATGTTCCCGGCTTGAGTGGCGAGGAACGGCTGAAGATTCCCGACGGCACGCAGAGCGGCGCCGTGTTCCGCATAAAAAGCAAAGGACTGCCTGATCCGCACGGGGGCGGCCGCGGCGATTTGTATTATCACATTCGCGTGCTGACGCCCACGAAACTCACACGGGAACAGAAGAAGTTGATGGAGCAGCTCGACGCCACGCTGAAAGTGGAGAACAAGCCTGCGGACCGCAACTCTTCTCTCTTTGATAAGGTAAAAGACATCTTCGGCTAGCGTCGGCACGGTCGGTGACCTGTCCGCGGGTTGTGGCGCCGTTGGAACCTCAAAAACGGGGGCTATGCTCCCGCACTTTACATTTCATGGCAAGATAAGCGACATGCGGCGGCGTTTCTTCGTCGAAAAATTCGAAAACCAGCGGGCGATGATGGAAGGCGAGGCGGCGCATCACCTCGGGCGCGTCCTGCGCGCGCAACCCGGCCAGCTTTACGAGCTGAGTGACGGAATGCAGGTGTGGCTCGGGCGAGTCGAAACTGTCACGCGTGATGCGGTGGACTTTGCGCTGCTTGAGGAGCTGCCAGCAGTTCACCCGGTGATCGAGACCACGCTGCTTCTGGCCGTCGTCAAATTCGATTCCTTTGAGTGGGCCCTGGAGAAGGCCACGGAACTTGGAGTGAAGGCCATTGTGCCGTTGACTGCCGCGCGGAGCGAGAAAGCGCTATTGACCGCGGCACCCAAGCGTGCGGAAAGATGGAAAAAGCTTCTTTTGGAGGCCGCGCAGCAGTCCAGACGGGTGGAGGTCCCCAGGCTACTTCCGTTGGCGAAGCCGGAAGCAGCTTTTCGTTCGGCGAGCGCTGGGTTGAGAATTTTCTTCTCGGAACTCCCCGACGCGCCCCCCTTGCAGAAAGTTCTGCCTGGACGAAAAGAATCGCTCGTGACATTGGCCATCGGACCTGAAGGCGGATGGACGGATGCAGAACTCGCTCATGCTCGTGCTGCCGGGTTTCAAGACGCATCGCTGGGGAAGTTGATTCTCCGTGCAGAAACCGCGGTGATCGCCGGGCTCGCCAATCTCGCTTTCGCGTTGGGAAGCGACGTTTGACGAGACGTTGCGCATCTAAATTGACTGAACTGGGTCGAGTGGGTCCGGGGGGCATAGGAGCGATTCTCGGTGCGACGGAGCTTGCATCGTTGGCGCCGGCGCGCGCCTCGAAAGGTTGCCGGACACGAATTGCCAGATTGGCGACACGGACGTAGCCAAAGGCGCGCACAATCCGTCTAACCTTGGGCTGATGGCGTTTGTTTCGTTCCCGTCCGGAAGCACAAAGGCAGCGCCAGAGGGCTTCGGCGGAATCGTAAATTCAATGTAGCGCGTTATCGCGCGGGCGCTTTTCCAATTGGACGCTGGCGCGACGTTCGCGGCGCATGTTATAAACTAAAGGTAGTCGGAGATGCAGAAACCTGACGAGAAATTGATTCCTCCTCCCTCGGGCGGCACCCCCAACGCCCCGAATTCGCCTTTTCCGGGGGGCAATGCACAAGAATCTTCGCCCAGCCGTTCCGGCACCCATCAACTTTTGCGTCACGAAATTCGCG
This sequence comes from Candidatus Eiseniibacteriota bacterium, assembly GCA_035518915.1. Lineage (GTDB taxonomy): Bacteria > Acidobacteriota > Terriglobia > Acidiferrales > UBA7541 > Acidiferrum. The sequence goes on along the minus strand of DATIXE010000004.1, from coordinate 54,988 downwards.
TCTGGACGCGCGATTTACTGATCGCCATCGGCCTCGCGCTGGTAATCATCGTGTTCCTGTATCAGCCGGTGAAAGTGGAAGGCACCAGCATGTCCCCGCTGCTTTCCGACCAGGAACGCATCTTCATCAACAAGTTTGTCTATCGCTTTGAGGCCATCAATCGCGGCGACGTGGTCGTGTTCTGGTATCCACTGGACCGGTCGAAATCGTTCATCAAGCGGGTCATCGGTTTGCCGGGCGAGACGGTCGAAATCCGCCACGGCGTGCTCTACGTGAATGGCAAACTGGTCCCGGAGCCGTACGTGCCGCCGCAATACGAGGATGTGACCGACTTCGGCCCGGTGAAAGTACCCAAGGGAAGCTACTTTGTGATGGGGGACCATCGCATCAGTTCCAACGATTCGCGCGTGTTTGGGCCGGTTGCCGGCCAGTATATCTACGGCCGAGCCGTATTTGCCTATTGGCCCGTGGACCATTTCGGTTCACTTTCCACCACTGAGGCTGACGAAAAATGACGGAGTCCGGAGGACACACTGACGGAAACTCAGCATCGCCCTGCAATCCTCGCGCTCGAAGACGGGCGCATCTTTAACGGCCGCGCCGGCGGCGCCATCACGCGCCGCGGCGGCGAAGTCGTTTTCAACACCAGCCTCACCGGCTATCAGGAAGTTTTCACGGATCCCAGCTATGCGGGGCAGCTCGTCTGCCTGACGTATCCGCACATCGGAAACGTGGGCGCCAACCTCGACGATGAGGAGTCTCCGCGGCCCTATATCGAATCGCTGATTGTGCGCGAGTTTTCGCAGGTCGCGTCGAACTGGCGTTCGGCAGAACCGGCACAGCTCTATCTGAACCGGCACAAGATTCCGGTCATCTGGGACATTGATACGCGCGCGCTCGTGCTGCATATCCGAAAGGTTGGCGCGCTGCGCGGTATCGTCTCTACCGATGGCACTCCAGCGGACCAATTGATCTATGAAGCGAAGCAGTTGCCGGGAATGGCCGGGCAGGAGCTCGCGGGCCGCGTGACCTGCGGCAAGCCCTACGACTGGCAAAAGGGCTCGATCGAGTTGGCGACCTCGCCGTGGGCGGAGCAGATGGGCGAGTCCGGCGAGAGCCCGGACGCCTCGAAATTCAAGGTCGTCGCTTACGACTATGGAATCAAGCAGAACATCCTGCGGTTGCTGGTAGACCATCACTGCGACGTCACCGTGGTGCCGGCGCATACTTCCTCCGAAGATGTGCTTTCGCTGCGGCCGAACGGTGTATTTCTTTCGAACGGTCCGGGCGATCCGGAGCCGGTAACGTATGCGGTGGAAAACATCCGGAGGCTCGCGGGGCGCGTGCCCGTATTCGGCATTTGCCTGGGGCACCAGTTGTGCGGTCTCGCGCTGGGGGGCAAGACGTTCAAATTGAAGTTCGGGCATCACGGCTCGAATCACCCTGTGAAGAACCTGCTGACGGACCAGGTGGAGATTACGGCGCAGAATCATGGCTTCTGCGTGGACCCGGAATCGCTGCCCTCGAGCGAAGTGGAAATCACCCATGTCAATTTGAACGATCACACCAACGAAGGCATGCGCAGCAAGACCATGCCCTTCTTCAGTGTGCAGTATCACCCGGAGGCGTCTCCCGGACCGCACGATTCGCATTATTTGTTCACGCAGTTCACGGACATGATGAAGGAATTCGCCACCCCGGGAAGTTCCCGAGGCTAAGTCGAACGTTTGAGAAGGGAACGGATGCCGAAGCGCAAAGACATCAACAAGATTCTGATTATCGGGTCGGGGCCGATCATTATCGGCCAGGCCTGCGAGTTCGACTATTCCGGCGCCCAGGCGTGCAAGGCGTTGCGCGCCGAGGGTTACGAGGTGGTGCTGGTCAATTCCAATCCCGCAACGATCATGACCGATCCGGAACTGGCCCAGCGTACCTACATTGAGCCGCTGACCAAGGAATATCTGGAAGAGATTCTCATCAAGGAAAAACCGGATGCAATTCTGCCCACCGTCGGGGGACAAACCGCGCTGAATCTGGCCGTCGAGCTCGCCGAGGGCGGCATCCTGGAAAAACACAAGGTGGAGATGATCGGCGCATCGTTGCGCGCCATCAAGGTTGCCGAAGACCGCCTGTGGTTCAAGGACGCGTGCCGCAAGATAGGCCTGGAAGTTCCCGCGTCCGCGCTGGTCAACAACGCGCAGGACGCCATGCGGCTGTGCGACCAGCTTGGCTTCCCGCTGGTGATCCGACCTTCGTTCACGCTGGGCGGCACGGGCGGCGCGATCGCTTACAACAAGGAAGAATTCGCCGAATCCATCGCCCACGCACTGGACATGAGCCCGGTGCACGAGGCGCTGGTGGAAGAATCCGTGCTCGGCTGGAAGGAATACGAACTGGAAGTGATGCGCGACTTCCGCGACAACTTCGTGGTGATCTGCACCATCGAAAATTTCGACCCCATGGGCGTCCACACAGGTGACTCGATCACCGTGGCGCCGGCGCAGACACTTACGGACAAGGAATACCAGCGCATGCGTGACGCCGCCGCGGCGATTATCAGGGAAGTCGGGGTGGAGACCGGCGGGTCGAATGTGCAGTTCGCCATCAACCCGGAAAACGGACGAATGGTGGTGATCGAGATGAATCCGCGCGTCTCGCGAAGCTCCGCGCTGGCCAGCAAGGCCACGGGGTTCCCGATTGCGAAGATTGCGGCGCGCCTGGCCGTCGGTATGTCCCTCGACGAAATTCCCAACGACATCACACAGAAAACACCGGCCTCTTTTGAGCCAACCATTGATTACGTGGTAGTGAAAATTCCCAAGTGGCAGTTCGAGAAATTTCCCGGTTCGGATAGCACCCTCGGCACGCAGATGAAGTCGGTCGGCGAAGTGATGGCCATCGGGCGCACGTTTAAAGAGGCGCTGCAGAAGGGCATCCGCTCACTCGAACCCAGCACGCCCTGGCGCGCGCCCGGGGAAACGCCGGATTCGCTGCTCCGCGAAAAGCTGGCCACGCCGCGGCCCGACCGCATCCATTGGATCCTGACCGCCGTGGAGCGGGGCCTGCCATCCACGGAAATTTGCGAACTCACGAAAATCGATCCGTGGTTCCTCCACCAGATCGAGGAGCTCACCGCCATCAATCGCCGCGTGGCTTCGGTGACCGTCGAGACCGCTTCGAAGGACCTGCTGCGCGAAGCGAAGCGCGCAGGCGCGAGCGACGAGCAGCTTGCGCAAATCTGGAAGACCACGCCCGCCGTCGTCCGCCTGCAACGCGCGCGATACGGCGTCTCTCCCGTCTTCAAGCGGGTGGATACCTGCGCCGCCGAATTCGAATCCTTCACGCCATACATGTACTCGACCTATGAAGATGAAGACGAGACCGAGCCCACGCAAAAGCAGAAGATCATGATTCTGGGCAGCGGCCCAAACCGCATCGGGCAGGGAATCGAGTTCGATTATTGCTGCTGCCACGCTTCGTTTGCTTTGCGCGCCGACGGCTTCGAGACCTTAATGGTCAACTGCAACCCGGAGACGGTTTCGACCGATTACGACACTTCCGACCGGTTGTATTTCGAACCGCTGACGCTCGAAGACGTGCTGGCTATCGTCGAGCGCGAAAAGCCCGCCGGCGTGATCGTGCAGTTTGGCGGGCAGACGCCGCTGAATCTCGCGCTGGAACTGAAGCGCAATGGCGTGCCGATCGTGGGAACCGCGCCGGAATCGATTGACCTGGCGGAAGACCGCCGCCGCTTCGGGCGCCTCCTGGACGAGTTGCGCATTCCGCAGCCGCGCAATGGCACCGCGCTGGTGCCCGAGGAGGCCGCGCGCGTCGCTGGCGAAATCGGACTGCCCGTCCTTGTCCGTCCCAGCTACGTGCTGGGCGGGCGCGCGATGGTGATTGCCTACGACGTGAACACCGTGCAGGAATACGTGGCACAGGCGGCAATGATGGGCCCCGCGCGGCCGGTCCTGATTGATCAGTTCCTGGAAGAGGCCACCGAAGTGGACGTGGATGCGCTTGCGGACGGCACCGACGTCGTCATCGGCGGGATCATGGAACACATCGAGGAAGCCGGCGTGCACTCCGGCGATTCCTCTTGCGTGCTGCCGCCGGTCAGCTTGTCTCCGAAGATCCTTGACACGATCCGCGATTACACCAAGCGCCTGGCCCTGGCTTTGCGGGTGGTCGGGCTGATGAACGTGCAGTTCGCGATCCAACGCGACACGGTTTATGTTCTCGAAGTCAATCCGCGCGCCTCGCGCACGGTTCCTTATGTGAGCAAGGCCACGGGTGTGCCGCTGGCAAAGATTGGCGCAAGGTTGATGGTCGGCCGGCGTCTGGCGGATATGAACCTTCCGTTGGTGCACTCAAACGGAGTGGCGGAGATTGCCACGCATGAATTTTATTCTGTGAAGTCGCCGGTGTTTCCTTTCAACAAATTCCGCGGTGTGGACACCATTCTTGGCCCGGAAATGCGTTCAACCGGCGAAGTGATGGGCATTTCGACGTCGTACGGGCATGCATTTGCGAAGGCGCAGCTCGCCGCAGGACAGAAGCTTCCAAGCAGTGGCACCGTGTTTATCAGCGTGAACGACCGCGACAAGCGGCAGCTGGGAACCATAGGCAAGGAACTCGTGTCCATGGGTTTCAAGATCGCCGCCACGCGCGGCACGGCAGCAGCCCTGTACGCGACCGGCGTGCCCTGCGACCAGGTCTACAAGGTCAATGAGGGGCGCCCGAACATCGTGGATCTCATCAAGACGGGCAAGGTCAACCTGGTGATCAACACGCCCCTCGGACGCGAGTCCTTCTACGACGAAAAATCGATTCGCCGTGCCGCTATTCGCTACAATATTCCCTGCATCACCACGCTTTCCGCGGCGCAAGCCGCCGTGCGCGGCATTCACGCGCTGATCGAGCTGCAGCGGGAGGTGTCCTGCCTGCAGGACCTGCACAGCAACCGTGTCGCCGCCTCCGGCTCCCCAGGAAACGGAGATTGACATGAACGTCAGCGGAATTTATCCCGCGCTCACCACGCCGTTCGAAGCCGACGGCAGCGTTTCGATTGCGGGGCTGAAACACAACATTCAGCTGTACAACGAAACCCGGCTGGCGGGGTACGTCGTACTCGGTTCCACGGGCGAATCCGTGATGATCTCGCGCGACGAGGCCGACCAGATTCTCGCCGCGGTGAAGGAAACCGCCGCTCCGGGCAGGATTCTGATTGCCGGCACGGGCGCGGAATCCACCGCCGAAACAATTGCACGCACGCGCCGCGCCGCCGCCATGGGGTATCAGGTGGCCCTGGTCAAGACCCCGTACTACTACAAGCCGATGTACCGCGCGGAACATTTTCTTACCCACTATCGGGCGGTCGCCGACGCTTCTCCGATTCCGGTTCTCCTTTACTCCGTGCCTATTTTCACCGGCGTCACGCTGGAGGCCTCGGAAATCATTGCCCTGGCGCAGCACCCGAATATCGTTGGCATCAAGGACAGCTCCGGCAGCATTCAGCGCATCGGCGAAGTGATTGCCGGCGCGTCCGGGCAATTTCAGGTGCTCACGGGCGGCGCGGCGCTCATCTATCCCTGCTTAGGAATGGGTGGGCGCGGCGCGATTCTTGCCGTAGCGTGTTTGTTACCCGAAAAATGCGTGGAGCTTTACGAGATGTTCCAGCAGGGACGCCACGAAGAAGCTCGCGAAGCGCAACTTCAAATTCTTAGCGCATCGAAAACCGCGCTCGGCGAGCACGGAATCCCGGGATTGAAATACGCCATGGAGCTTCGGGGATACAAGGGCGGCTACCCGCGCGCCCCTTTGCTGCCCGTCAAAGAAGAAAAGAAGCGCGCAATTGCCGACTTCATCGCCGAACGCTTTCCGGCCGTCGCGCGTGTTTGAGCTGGAAGGCCCGGCGTCACCTTTTTCAGGGTCTATCATCTAACCCAAGACACCCATGGACTGTCGCGCCCTGCTGCCGCACGAGCTTCCGCACACAACTCCCCTCATCCGGGATTTCACAGAGAATTTTTCGAAACTGCAGGGCTTTTTCGCGCACAAGCCGGAACTGCCCTCGGTGGAAGCGTACGCGCGGCAGCTGGAGTTTCCGGCGGAGCGCCGCAGGGAAGTGGCCGCCGTGTTACGCGAACAGAATCGGGCGTTCGGCGGCGGACCGGAAACGGAAGGCAACCTCCAACGCCTGGAAAACGGCGCCGTGGCAATTGTCAGTGGCCAGCAGGTGGGCCTGCTGGGAGGACCAGCGTACTCGTTTTACAAGGCCCTGACGGTTATCGAAACCGCCCGGGAGCTCTCGCGGGCCGGCGTGGAGGCCGTGCCGATCTTTTGGATGGCCACCGAGGACCACGACCTGGACGAAGTTCGCCACACGACGTGGTTCCACGAAGGCAGGCTGCAGAACCTGGTGCTGCCGCCTCCCGCGGAGCCCGGCGGCCCGGTGGGAAACGTACTGCTAGGGGCCGAGATCGCGGGCGTTCTGCGGCAGATCGAGGGAAGTTTTGGCATGCCGGGGGGCGAGGAGTTGCTCCAGCTGCTTCGCGAGTGTTGTCGCCCCGGCGAAACGTACGGTTCTTCCTTCGGCAAACTCTTCGCAAGGCTTTTCTCTCCTCACGGGCTTATCCTTCTCGATCCTCTTCACCCCAGGCTGCACGCCATCGCGGCGCCGATTCTACGCGACGCTCTTGAGCGGCGCGATGAATTGAACGAAGCGCTGTTGCAGCGTGACAAGGAACTCGAGAAGGCGGGTTACGCGCCGCAAGTCAAAGTCACTTCCAAAAGCACCCTGCTCTTTACCCTGCAGGAGGGTAAGCGGGAAGTGATCAGCGCGGCGAATGGAAAATTCTCATTCGGGCGCAATTCCGTCGATAGAGCGGAATTGATCCAAACGGTCGAAACCGCTCCAGAGACCTTCAGCCCCAATGCGCTTCTGCGTCCGGTGGTGCAGGATTTTCTGTTGCCGACCGCGGCGTATTACGGGGGCCCGGCGGAGATCGCGTATTTCGCGCAGACTGAAGTGCTCTATCGTAAATTGCTTGGACGCATGACGGTGCTGATGCCCCGCGCTGATTACACGCTGGTCGATCCCAAGGCGGTGCGCATCCTGGGGAAATATGGGCTAAAGGTGGAAGACGCGTGGCTCGGACCGCAGACGCTGCAGAAAAAGATGTATGGCGCGAACATCCCGAAGAAGCTGGCACGTTCGTTCGATGGGAGCGTTAAGCAGATCGAGAAGAGCGTAGAGAGCCTCCACAAGGCCATTCGCGAAGTGGATCCCACGATTCAGGGCAGCGTGGCGCGGGCGGAAAAGCGGATTCGCTATCAGGTGGAGAAATTGCGAGCCAAGACCGGCCAGGCGCTGGATCGCCATTCGAAAATCATCGAACAGCACGCGGAATTCCTGGAGAACCTGTTGTACCCGCGCAAAGGGCTCCAGTCGCGCGATTTGTGCTTCCTCCCATTCCTGCTGCGGCTCGGCGGCGGCAACCTGGGCGAATTGCAAAGGCTGGCGTGCACGAAAAAGCCCGGGCAACATTACATCGTTTCCATCCCCTGAGCCGTCCAGGAGGCGCCGATGCAATCGATCCGTGTGCGAACCGATCGCCGCACGCAGATGGTGGAAGTGACGAAAGAGGTGCAGCGCGTGGTGACGGCGCTGGGTGTGAAATCCGGAACCTGTTTCCTGTATGTTCCGCACACCACCGCCGGCATCCTGATCAACGAACACGCCGACCCGGACGTGGCCTCGGACGCCGAAGGCGCGCTGGACCGACTGGTGCCGTCCGCCGGGCCGTATCGCCACGCGGAAGGGAACTCCGATTCTCACGTCAAGACAATGCTGGTGGGAACTTCGCAATTCGTTTTCGTGGAGGAAGGGAAGCTCGTCCTGGGCCGTTGGCAGGGCATCTTTTTCGCCGAATTCGACGGCCCGCGCGACCGGCAGCTTTACGTCAAGGTCCTTCCCGACCGCGTCTAAGTGTCCGCCTGCGGCAGGGGCGGTACTTCCCTCTATGTGCTACAGTTTTCACCGATGCGAAATCTCGGCATTTACATTCAGGTGCCGTTTTGCCAGACGAAGTGCACGTACTGCAACTTCCACACAGGCGTGGTGTCGGCGGGGCGTTTTGCACCTTACGTGGAAGCGATTTGCCATGAAATTCGGGAACATCGGGTGCTGCTCGAATCGTCTGGCGTGCATTCGTTGCACGCGCCGACGGCGGGCAACCCGGCGGTGGATACCGTTTATATCGGCGGTGGCACGCCGAGCCTGTTGGAACCGCGGTTTCTGGGCGATCTCCTCGCTGCCGTGCGCGACACTTTTCCGTGTGAATTCGAGGAAATCACACTCGAGGCTGATCCGGAGACCATTGAGGAAGACAAGGCCGAGGCCTGGCATCGCGCTGGCGTGAATCGCATCAGTTTTGGCACGCAATCGTTCCTCGACGAAGAACTGAAAGCGGCCGGGCGTATGCACCGCCGGGCGGATATATATCGAGCGGTGCCGATTTTGCGCGCGGCGGGCATCCGGAATATCAGCTTTGACTTGATTGCCGGACTTCCGAGGCAAACGGAGAGTACCTGGCGGCAATCGCTTGCGGAAGCGATTGCACTTTCGCCCGAGCACGCTTCCATTTACATGATGGAGATTGACGAGGGCAGCCGGCTGGGCCTGGAGGTTCTGCAGGGCGGCGCGCGTTACAGCGCCCGGGAACTACCGAGTGAAGATGCGATGGCCACGTTTTATGAGCTGGCGCAATCGGAATTAAAGGCAGTGGGCTACGAACAGTACGAGATATCCAATTGGGCCAAGGCGGGTTTCGAGTCGCGTCACAATCAGAAGTACTGGCGGCGCGAGCCCTATCTGGGATTCGGCGCCGGCGCGCATTCGTTCTCCGGGGCGCAACGCTGGGCCAACCGGCACGATGCCGCCGCCTATGTCGGGGCGATTTCCGGAGGGAAGAGCGCGGTAGAAACCGTGGATGAAATCTCCGCGTCCATGGCTCTCGAAGAGGAGCTTTTCCTCGGCCTGCGCCAGATCGAGGGCATCGATCTTCGCCGGATTGCATGCCAATATGGAGTGAGCTTGGCCGAAAAAGCCGCTCAGCTCCAAGTGTCCGGAATGGTAGAAGTAGAAGGCGGGACGCTTCGGCTGCGGCTGGACAGGCTCAACGTTTCGAATGAAATTATCGTCGAGCTGTTGCGCTCCGCGCAGGTCGCTGCCTGAACGGAGTTTTGGCGGCCGAGTTGCGTTGCGCAGTTCGTTGTTGTCGTCGAAAAAAAACGCGAAAGCGATTCGATCGAGGCCCCCATGACCTACACCGTCGCGAAAGGCAATCAACTCACCGATCCCGACCAGGTTTCCCCCATCGAGGGCGCGGTGGACCTGCGCAGCGACACGGTTACGCGGCCGAGCGAAGAGATGCGCCGGGCAATGGCCACCGCCGAAGTGGGCGATGATGTCTACGGCGAAGATCCCACCGTCAATCAACTCCAGAAGCGCGCCGCGGAAATCTTCGGCAAAGAGAGCGCGCTCTTTGTTCCCACGGGCTGCATGGGCAATCTCATTTGCATCCGCAACTGGACGCACCACGGCAACGAGGTGATTTGCGAGGAGCGCAGCCACGTAAATCTCTACGAGCTGGCTTCGATGTCCGCGATTGCCGGCTGCATGCCGCGCGCGGTGCGCGGGGGAAACGACGGCATTCTCACCTGGAAGCAGATTGAAGTCGCGATCCGGCCAAAGATTTACTACGACTCGCAAACAGCGCTGGTTTGTCTGGAAAACTCCAGCAATATGGCCGGTGGGACCGTTTATCCCACGGAACGCGTGGAGGAAATTTGCGGGCAGGCGCACGCGCTCGGCCTCAGGGTCCATCTGGACGGCGCGCGAATCTTCAACGCGGCGGCGGCCCTGAAGGACAACGTCGCCAACATGACGAAGAGCGTGGATTCGGTCATGTTCTGCCTGTCGAAGGGGCTGGGCGCCCCGGTAGGCTCGATGATCGTGGGTTCGCGGGACTTTATCGAGCGCGCCCGCATCCATCGCAAGATGTATGGCGGCGGGATGCGGCAGGTCGGCGTGATGGCCGCGGCGGGACTCGTCGCGCTGGAAAAATCGCCGGCGCGCCTGCATGAAGACCACGCCAACGCGCAGCACCTCGCGCAAGGTATGGCGAGGATTCCAGGATTGCAAATCGATCCGGCCAGCGTGAAGACCAACATCGTGATTTTCGATTGCTCACCAACGGGCATGAACGCCGTGGAACTCTGCGATGCGCTGCACGAGCGCGGCATTTGGGCGCAGGACACCGCCCTTTATTCCGTCCGCATGGTCACGCACTGGGACGTGAATCGCGCGGGGATCGAACGCGCCTTGCAGGAGCTTAGGGCAGTCGTCCTCAAGAAAAAGGGCCAGGTGGCCTGATTCGCGAACGGATGCGGCTTTTTCGGATTCTTGGTCGGTTGGTTTTCTCATTTCATTTCTGAATCGCTTTGAACTTTTCACCGGCGTGGACCGGTGCGCGAACTTCGGTTATAAGCTAAACTTTTACCGGGTATAGATATTTCTATTAGCGAGGACTCCGTGGACTTTACTTTCACCCAGGAACAGCAACAGCTCCGCAAATCGGTGCGCGAATTCGCCGAGGGCGAAATCGCACCTCATGTCATGGAATGGGACGAAGCCTCGCGATTCCCCCTGGAGCTGCTGCCGAAGCTCGCCGAGATGGGCCTGCTGGGAGTGATTTTTCCCGAACAATACGGCGGCGCGGGTTTGGGCTACGTGGAATACGCTACGGTTATTGAGGAACTCTCCCGCGTGGATGGTTCCGTGGGACTGTTCGTCGCCGCGCACAATTCGCTGTGTTCGAATCACATTTTTAAGTTCGGCAGCGAAGAGCAAAAGAAGAGGTATCTCGTGCCGCTCGCGCAGGGCAAGAAGCTTGGCGCGTGGTCGCTCACCGAGCCGGAAGCAGGCTCCGACGCCGGCGGCACCCGGACCACGGCGGTCCGCAGTGGCTCGCATTGGATTCTGAATGGGGCGAAGACCTTCACCACGAATGGTCATTATGCCGACACATGCGTGGCCATGGCCGTCACGGACAAATCGAAAGCCTCGCACGGAATCAGCGCGTTCATCCTCGAGAAGGGCATCCCCGGCTTCCGGCCCGGCAAGAAAGAGAACAAGCTGGGCATGCGCGCCAGCGACACATCCGAAGTTCTCTTCACGGACTGCAAGGTTCCGGCGGAGAATCTGCTCGGGCCGGAAGGGGAAGGTTTCACGGGAAGCCTGAAGATTCTCGATGGCGGGCGCATCTCAATCGCCGCGCTGGCGCTGGGCATGGCACAGGGTGCGCTCGACGCGGCCGTGCGCTACGCGAAGCAGCGCAAGCAGTTCGGCCAGCCGATCAGTGAGTTTCAGGCGATTCAATTCAAGCTGGCGGATATGGCTACGGAGGTGGAGGCCGCGCGACTGCTGGTCTATCAGGCAGCATGGCTTGCCGATCAGCAAAACGTGCGCTTCACGCGCGAGTCGAGCATGGCGAAACTCTTCGCCAGCGAAGTGGCCGTCCGCGTGGCCAACGAATGCGTGCAGATTCACGGCGGCTACGGCTTCATCAAGGATTATCCGGCGGAGAAATTTTATCGCGACGTGAAGCTGTGCACCATCGGCGAGGGCACCAGCGAAATCCAGAAGCTGGTCATTGCCCGCCAGTTGCTCGGCAAGCGCTAGCGAATCTGTAACTCGGCCATTCCCGGCGGTGCAAACGCTGTCGGCAAGTGGAATTACTGTTGGGTCTGGCTGGCGCTCAGAATTGGTTCGCTATTGAACGGCCGGATCATTCCCATTTCTTTCTCAAGGCCCGTCAGATCGAACTGCGTCGTTACGCCGGGTTCGATCTCCAGAATCATCGCGCGGTGTTTCATCATGTCCTGCATCAGGAACTGATCGCCGCCGACCACTTCGTTCTTTGCGGAGTTGGCCGCTGGTCCAAGCTCGGCAACTGGATCGGCAGGGTACGACCACAGGACCGCGTGCAAGTCCGCGGAGCCCGCCGCGAGTTCATCCCACTCGGCGCGCTTTTCCAAGCCGTCTTCGAATTTCACCCGCAAATACATGAGCTTGCCATGGGCGGGTTGCTGGTGAACCGCGTCCCAGCGCCCGTGTCCAGCGAAAGCGACAAACGCCTGCGCGCCCTTTCGGAGAATCACCAGATCGTATTTTCCGTCGAGAGAGGCTCGCTTCAGGACGATGGCGCCGCCCAGATGATCGTCTACAGGTTCGGGCCGCCAGGACTCGGCAAACGTGGGTTGGGCTGCGAACGAGGGCAAAGCGACGGGCGTTAGCTGAACGGGAGGCTCAGCCGAAGGCGCCCGAGCCGGCTGTGAGGCGGCGGGCAAAGCTGCGGGAGCGGAAGTAGCGGTGGGGTGGTTGCCCGAACACCCGGCCAAGGCTACGAGGATTGCCGTTGGTCCCAAAAGAGCGATCGTTTTCATGGTGGTCCTCTCGCGAAAAACTTGCCGGCTGCCGGACTCCGGCAATATCCAGTGTGCGAGGGTTGCGCCGCACGCCGAATAGCCCTAGCGTACAGGTGTGCTCAGAGGCTTAGCTGGCCGGAAGGCCTGCGAGAAAAGGGCGTCCGGCCCGGGGGCTGGCTTGCATGCGGGTGTTTTGACAAGAAATAATAGTGGCATGCCCCGTTTGGTTGCCGCTCGCCTACAAGGGACTCCCTGAAAATGAATATCGCCGTCACGCAGTGGGCCGAAAAAGTCCGCGCCGGCGAAGCGCGGGCGATCTCCCGCGCCATTACGGCCATTGAGAACCACGCGCCGGAAGCAGAGGAGTTGCTTCGGCAGTTGTTCCAATTCACGGGCCAGGCGTATTTGACCGGCGTCACCGGGGCGCCCGGGACTGGCAAGAGCACACTGGTGGATCGGCTGGCCGCACATCATCGCAAGCAGCAGGAGCGTGTCGGCGTGATTGCGGTGGACCCGACAAGCCCGTATTCCGGGGGCGCCATCCTCGGCGACCGCATCCGCATGCAGGGCCATGCCAGCGATGCCGGGATTTTCATCCGTTCGATGGCCACGCGCGGCTTTTTGGGCGGTTTGGCGCGCACCACAGCGGAAGTCGCTCTCTTACTGGATGCCGCAGGCAAGCGCCAGGTGCTGATAGAAACCGTCGGCGTGGGCCAGGACGAAATTGACATCGTGCGCCTTGCCGACTGCGTTCTTGTGGTGCTGGTGCCGGGGCTCGGCGACGACATTCAGAACATGAAAGCCGGGCTGATGGAAATCGGGGACATCTTCGTGCTCAACAAGGACGATCGCGAAGGCGCCGACCGCCTGGAAGAACAGCTCCACGCCATGCTTTCGCTGGTGATGCCGCGCGACGGTTGGCATCCGCCGGTGATTCGCACGGTGGCGACCGAAAACAAGGGAGTTGAGGAGCTTGCCGTCACGATTGATAAGTTCCGCAAGCACTTTGAGTCCGTCGGCCAGCGCCACAAGAGGCGCGTGGAGCACTGGGAGAATCGCCTGATCGAGATGCTGGAATCGCGGCTGCTCGAAAAAGTTGTGGGCGGCAAATCCGGCCAGGAGCGTTTGCGCGCTCTCGCCGAGGAAGTTGCGGAACGCAATAAGGATCCCTTCACCGCCGTTTCGGAAATCCTGAAAGGGGCCCGCCTGACCTGATTCGCGGGGCACGGGCATTGCTGCCTGTGCACTTTAAAATGCATATCGGCGACATGGAAATCCGGTATCTCGACGGCGGCACCTTCCGGCTGGATGGCGGGGCCATGTTCGGCGTAGTGCCCAAAGTTCTTTGGGAGAAAAAAGCTCCGCCGGACGAGCGCAATCGGATACACATGCGGGCGAATTCGCTGCTGGTTCGCGCGCAAGGCAAGATTATCGTCATCGAAACGGGGAACGGCACAAAGTGGGACACCAAGACGCGCGGCATCTATGCCATCCAGGACGGGAATCCGCTGATCGACTCCCTTGCGAGATTCGGTGTGCGGCCCAATGACGTGAATCTCGTCATCAACACGCACCTTCACTTCGACCATGCTGGCGGCAACACGCGCATCCAGGATGAGCGCGCCGTGCCCACTTTTCCGCGCGCTCGCTATGTCTTGCAACGTGGCGAACTCGCCCACGCTAACTCTCCAAGCGAGCGCGACCGCGCCAGCTACTTCCCCGAAAACTTCCAGCCCATTACGGAGGCCGGCCTCTGGGAACTTATGGAGGGCGCCGCTGAGGTTCTGTCCGGCATCTCTGTCGAGCTGATCCCCGGCCATAATGCGGACATCCAGGCGGTATTGCTTACTGGAGGCGGCAAAACACTGGCATTTGTTGCGGATTTGCTGCCGACACGTCACCATATTCCCTTGCCGTGGATCATGGCCTACGACCTGTATCCCATGCAGACGCTCGAAACGAAACGCAATTGGGTCCGGCGGATCGTCCAGGAGAACTGGATTGTGGTGTTTGGTCACGACCCGGAAGTCGCCGCTGCCACGCTGCACGAGCATCAGGGCAGGATCGAAATCGAACCGGTGGACTTGAACCGGTAAATCCCAGGAGAAATCGCATGCCAGCCAAAAAAGCAAAGGAGAAGAGTGCGCGAGGGAAGAAGCTAAGCGCTGAAATTGGGGTGATTGGCGGCAGCGGCCTCTACTCCATGAGCGGCCTGACGAATACGCGGGAGCTCAGCGTGAAAACGCCGTTTGGCGACCCGTCCGACAAGATTGTCGTGGGCACTCTCGAAGGGAAGCGTGTAGCATTTCTCGCCCGCCACGGCCGGGGCCACCGCATCCTGCCGAGCGAACTGAATTTTCGCGCGAACATCTATGCCATGAAACTGCTCGGTGTCGAGCGCATTATTTCCGTTAGCGCCGTCGGATCGTTGCAGGAAAATCTCCGTCCGGGTGAGTTTTTGGTCCCGGATCAATTTTTCGACAGCACCAAGGGGCGCAAGTCCACGTTTTTCGGCAACGGCCTGGTGGCGCACGTCGCATTCGATAAGCCGACGTGCCCGCAGCTTTCGACGGTGCTGGCGGACGCGTGCGTTTCGACTGCGGTTCCCGTGCACCGCAAAGGTACGTACATCAATATGGAGGGGCCGCAGTTTTCCACACTGGCGGAAGCGCATTTCCACCGCGCGATGAAGATTGACGTAATTGGCATGACGAACGTCACCGAAGCGAAACTCGCGCGCGAGGCGGAAATCTGCTATGCCACGGTAGCCATGATCACCGACTACGACTGCTGGCACCCGGAGCACGAATCCGTCACCGTGTCGCAAATCATCGCGACTCTGAACCAAAACGCCACCA
The DNA here is from genome assembly GCA_035518915.1 of Candidatus Eiseniibacteriota bacterium. Classification (GTDB taxonomy): domain Bacteria; phylum Acidobacteriota; class Terriglobia; order Acidiferrales; family UBA7541; genus Acidiferrum. The sequence continues at coordinate 39,638 of DATIXE010000004.1, read as the reverse complement.
ACGCGCAGAATGTCCTCCGCGAAGCCATCAAGACCATGCCCTCGGAACGGAAGTGCAAATGTGGCGCGGCGCTGGCGCACGCGCTGCTCACCGATTTCAAGCTGATCCCCGCAAAAACCAGGAAGGACCTGGCCGCGATCATCGGCAAGTATCAGTCCTAGGAGAATCCCGTGTCCCTGCTCGTTGTTGGTTCCGTTGCCTACGATGCTTTGGAAAGTCCGTACGGAAAGGTGGAGCGCACGCTTGGCGGTGCCGCCACGTATTTTTCCGTCTCGGCGAGTTTTTTCACGCATGTGAATCTGGTCGCCATCGTCGGTGACGATTTTCACCCGCAGGACGAGGCCATCTTCAAGGCCCGCTCGATTGACATCGAGGGCCTGGAGCGCGCGGAAGGGAAGTGCTTCTTCTGGGCTGGGCGCTATTCGGAGAATCTCAACGAGCGGGTCACCCTGGTCACCGATCTGAACGTCTTTGCCGCGTTCAAGCCGCGACTTCCCGAAAGCTACCGCAAATCGAAATTCGTGTTCCTGGCCAATATCGCGCCCGACCTCCAGCGAGACGTCCTGCATCAGGTGAAGGGCAGTCCGAAGCTCGTGGCGATGGATACGATGAATTACTGGATCGAGCGCACCAATGACGAACTGCGCGAGACCCTCCGCCACGTGGACATCCTGATGATCAACGATTCGGAGACACGCCAGCTTTCCAACGAGCACAACCTGCTGCGCGCCGCGAAACGCATCTTCAAAATGGGCCCCCGCACGCTGGTGATCAAGCGGGGCGAATACGGCGCGCTGCTGGTGGACAAATACGGCGTCTTTTGCGTCCCGGCGTTTCCGCTGGAGGAACCCCACGACCCGACCGGTGCCGGCGACAGCTTTGCCGGCGGCTTCATGGGCTATCTCGCCGGCGTGGGCACGGCCACCGACGCGCATCTGCGCCGAGCGATGGTTTACGGCTCGGTCTTGGGGAGCTACACGGTCGAACGCTTCGGCCTGGAGCGGCTTCTCAAGCTCAAGAAGCCGGAGATACACGCCAGGGCACGCCACTTCCTGAAATTGACGCAGTTCAAACTCTAGGCGGTAGAATCTTTCCTGACGCGGGGTCTTTCGTACCGGATGCTCTCCTTTCACGAAATCCTCCTCCGGTTGTTGATTGCCGCCTTGCTGGGCGCGGCAATAGGCGTCGAGCGCGACCTGCATCGCAGGCCTGCCGGCGTGCGCACCAGCATGTTCGTTTGCCTGGCCACGGCCTTGTTCACGATTCTATCCGTCGAAATCAGCCGCCTCTATGGCGATTCCAGCCCGACGCGTATTGCATCGAACATCGTGCAAGGTGTCGGCTTTCTCGGGGCGGGCGCGATCCTGAAAGACAGCGCCGGACTGGTCGGCCTGACTACCGCGGCCACAATTTTTGTGGAGGCAGCGATCGGGATGGCCGCGGGTGGCGGTATGTATGCCGTTGCCGGCGTTTCGACGGGAATCGTGCTTCTGGGACTTGTCGCCGTCGCGCGCCTGACCGATCGCTTCAATTTGAAAGCCCACGCCCAGATGTTTCGCTTTACCACAAGCCGTGCGCAAAACCTCGCCGGCGAAGTACAGCGCCTGCTTGCCTCTCTGAAGATCGCTCCGCAGCAGTTCCGCGTATCCATGGCGGGAGCGAACTCCGTCGTCGAATTCGAGGCGGATGTGAGTCATAGCCAACAACTGCAAATCGTCGAACAGTTGAGCCGGGAAGGCGTCCTTACCGAACTGGTCTCGTTGGAAGGGCGCAGCGAATGACCCGGCGCTCGGTAGGTCTGCAAAAGCCCAAGGCCTTGCGGCGAGGTTCTTGCCTGGGGATCGTGTTTCCGTCATCTCCCGCGGAAGCGAGTGCGATCGCCGCGGGCATCGCCGAGCTTCGCCGCTTGGGCTTCCAGGTCGAAGAACCATCGGCCAGCGCATCGCAGGGCTATTTCGCGGCAAGCCACGGAGATCGTTTGCGGCAATTTTGCCGGACCGTTCAGGACAAGAAACTGGACGGCGTGATTGCTGGGCGCGGCGGCTACGGCGCTAACTACCTAATCGATTTGCGGCTGGCCACGCGCCTCCAGGGTCCAAAGTGCATCGTGGGCTTCAGCGATTTCAACGTCATTCAACTGCTTATGCAGAGTGTGCGCGGATGGACGGGATTTTACGGCCCGATGGTCGCTGCGGGATTCAACTACGGGGCCGATCAGCCGTCCGGCTATGACGCGTTTTCGTTATTGCAGGCTGTCAGCGAGACGAAGGCGAAATGGGAAATTCCCCTGCGCGCCGCGACACTTGTCTCCGGCTCGGCTTCGGGACGAATTGTCGGTGGCTGCCTTACGATGCTGCAGACCACGCTGGGGACCTCCTTTCAGCCAGACACCAAAGGGGCAATCCTTCTGCTGGAAGATCGCGGCATGAAGCCCTACCAGGTGGATCGCGCGCTGCGACATCTGCAACACGCGGGAGTTCTCGAGGATGTCACCGGCATCGTGCTTGGCGATTTCCCGGAGTGCGACCCACCGGTGACCGGCAGTTTCAGTGTTCCGGAAATTTGCGCCGCCATTCTCGCGCCGCTGAAGGTTCCGGTGGTTTACGGCGCGCCCGTCGGCCACACGAAACGCCCGATGCTGACGATTCCTTTGGGTGTGCGCGCCAGGTTGCAAGCGAAGGGATCGGGAGTGCTGGAAATTCTCGAACCGGCCGTCGTCGAGTAAACTGGGAGAGGCAAGTCACGTTGGCGAAAGCAAAGCACATTCATATGATTGGCATCGGCGGCTCCGCCATGTCCCCATTGGCGGGAATGCTGCGCGAGCGCGGCTACCGCGTGACCGGCTCGGACGCGGGCGTCTATGCGCCCGCTTCGACGTTTCTCGAATCGCGTGGCATCGCGTACGCCACGCGGTTCGATCCCGCGCATCTCACCCCCGCTCCTGGTCTCATCATCGTTGGCAACGCCATCTCGCGGGGAAATGTGGAAGTCGAGGAGATGCTGGACCGCAAGCTGACGCATCGCTCGCTACCGGAAATTCTGGAAGAAGAATTTCTCCCGGGAAAGCATTCGATCGTCGTCAGCGGGACGCATGGCAAGACCACCACGACCGCCATGCTGGCCTGGCTTTTCCAGGTGGCCAAGAAGCGTCCCAATTTTCTGGTCGGCGGCATCGCCGAGAATTTTGGCCAGGCTTACGGCCTTGGCGGCGGCGAGGAGTTCATCCTGGAGGGGGACGAGTACGACAGCGCTTACTGGGACAAGGCGGCGAAATTCTTCCACTACCATCCGGATGATTTGATCATCACATCGCTGGAATTCGACCACGCCGACATTTACGTCGATTTCCAGAACTATCAGACGGCTTTCCGGCGATTGGTGAATCTCGTACCACGGCGCGGCCGGGTGATCACATGGGGCGATCCGGAGGCTGGCGAAGCGCTCTTGCAGGCCAGCGCCAGCGCGTTCTGCCCCGTAATTCGCTACGGTTTCAACGCGAGCAACGAATGGGTCGCCACGAATGTGGCCATCGATGGCGACGGCATGAAGTTCGACGTGTGCTACAAAGGCGAGCCTTACTGCGAAATTCGCCTGAACGCTACGGGCCGCCACAACGTGCTGAACGCCCTGGCGGCACTTATCGTCGCGCAAGGCCGCGGCATTCGTCGCGAGGCAATCCAGGAGGCGCTGGCGACGTTCCGCAGCGTCAAGCGCCGCATGGACGTGAAAGGTGAAGTGGACGGTATCCTGGTGGTGGACGATTTCGCGCACCATCCCACGGCGGTGAAGGCCACGATCGAAGCGGCGCGCCTGCGCTGGCCCGGCCGGCGATTGTGGGCGATTCTCGAGCCGCGTTCAAACTCCATGCGCCGCAAGGTGTTTCAGGATGCGCTTCCGGCGACGTTGGCACTCGGCGACCAAGTGTTGCTCGGCGGCGTGAATCGGGCATCGCAACTTTCCGACGAGCAGCGCCTCGACCCGGAGGCGGTCGCCGCGGCGGTTCGCAGGTTGGGCAAAGAGGCGCGTGTACTCTCCGGCGCGGATGCGATCGTCGAGTTACTCGCGGCCGAAGCGAAATCCGGAGACCTGCTCCTTATCATGTCCAACGGGAGCTTCGACGGCCTTTGCGAAAAGTTGCTGAAAAAGCTCGGCGCCGTGGATTCCGCCCCCGGAGCCAATACCCGGTGAAACCAACTCGTCCCTCGGTTCGCTGTCTGGTAGTTGGAGTTCTCTCGGCGTGGCTGTGCGCTGCCGTTCCCGCGCGCGCGGATATTCGCTATACCATCTCGCTCGCCCATCCCGAGCAGCACCTTTTCCATGTGACGATGGAAGTCCCTGACGTGAGCGGACACGTGGATTTACAAATGGCCGCCTGGGATGCCCTCTACCAGATTCGCGATTTCAGCAGCCACGTGGAGCGTGTCTCCGCCACGGTCAACGGGCAAGACGCCGCGATTGAAAAATTGGACAAGCTCACCTGGCGGGTGCAGGGCAGCGGCACGATCAAGCTTTCCTACGACACGTTTTGGGACGACTCCGGTCCTTTCAGTTCGCAGCTCAACGCCGACCATGCCTTCATCAATCCGGCGATGATTCTGCTTTACCTGCCCGAGCGTCGGTCGGAAAAGTGTGCGGTGGCGTTTCAGGAGGTGCCGCCCGAATGGGGAATTGCGTCCTCCGCACCGACGACGATTACGCAGTTCAGTCGTCTTAGGCAGATTATTTTGGAGACGCCCGGGTTCGACGTCCTGGCGGACACACCAATTGAGCTTTCGAAATTTCAGGAATTCACACTGCACGACCTTTCACCGCCGGTTCGCGTGGTGATTCACGGCGACGATTACAAGAAAAATGATGTCGAAGCGGCGCTGCACAAAATCTGCGCATACGAACTCAAGATGATGGGCGGCGCGCCCTATTCCGGCTACACCTTTATCTTTCACATAGGCAAAGCCGCGGCCGGGGGTGGCGGAGGAATGGAGCACGCGAATTCCACAGCCATTTCCATCCCCACGGGCGAATTTCTCCCCAATGTCGCGGCCCACGAGTATTTTCATCTCTGGAACGTGAAGCGCATTCGCCCCACCACCCTGGAACCTATCGACCGCACGCGCGAAATGTATACTCGCGCGCTTTGGTTCGCCGAAGGGGTCACCAACACATACGCTTCGTACACGCTCCTCCGGACTGGGCTTTGGAAGAAGCAGGACTTCCTTCAGGATCTCAGCCAGCAGATTACCGATCTCGAATCGCGCCCGGCCGACGACTGGCAAAGTGCCGAGGAGTCCAGTCTCGACGCATGGCTGGAAAAGTACGCGCTATACAACCAGCCAGAGAACAGCATTTCGTATTACACCAAGGGACAAGTTCTGGGGTTTCTCCTCGACATTGTAATTCGCGACCGCACCGGCAATCAGCGCAGCCTCGATGATCTACTCCGCGCCATGGATGCGGATTTCGCAAGGGAAGGGAAGTTCTATCGCGATTCGCTTGATGTCCGCCTGGAAGCGGAAAAACTCACCGGCGGGTCGCTGGCGGATTTCTTCGATCACTACGTCGCCGGAGCGGCCCCGCTTCCGTACCAGACGCTGCTGGCGCGGGCGGGGCTCGAGCTTCGAACTCATGAGATTGTCCGGGCGACGCTTGGGTTTTTGCCGCAACGTGAGCCGAGCGCGCCGTGGATCGTCTCCGAGGTCGAACCGAACAGCGGGGCCACAGACGCGGGCCTGCAAGTAGGCGACGAAATTCTTCGCTGGGACGACGGCGATGTTCCGCGTCATCCCCGACGCTGGGCTGCGGAGCAGGTTCCGGGAGACGTTCTTCACTTGCGGGTGCGCCGCAATGAGGAAGAGAAGTCCGTGGACGTCCGGCTGGGCGAGTCGCGCGAGAAGTATTTCGAAGTCGCCGAATCCGCCGGCGCCGGCGACCGCGCGCGGCATATCCGCGATGGCCTCTATCACGGAACCACCGATGCTGTTCCCGTTCGCGCAGAGCAATCGCGGTGACGTCTCAAGTCCCGGGAGCAAGCTGTCCTCGCTGCGCGAATCCGACTTGACCCGCGCTCACGGATTCGAGAATCTTTTTCTAACTCATGCTCCGCGCTATCTTCATGTGCACTGGCCTGACGCTTTATATCCTTGTTCTGGGGCCGCCGCTGCTGTTGTGGACGCTCCTCACCAGGAATCCGAACCCGCTCTATTGGACCGCTCTGAAGGGCGTCCTGTTTTTTGTTCGCGCCGTGGGCGTTCGCCTAAGAGTGAAAGGAGTCGAGCACATCCCCCCCGGCACGGTGATTTTTGCCGCGAATCACACGAGTTCCGCCGACGCACCGGCCGTCGTTGGCGCCATTCCGCGCCGCATCGCCATTCTTCTGAAGCGCTCGTTATTCGAATATCCCATTGTTGGACAGGCATTTCATCTGGCCCATTTCATTCCTGTGGACCGCCTCCATCGCGACTCCGCGATCAGCAGCCTGGAAAAAGCCACCGAAGCAATCCGGAACGGACAGAGCTTCCTGATTTATCCTGAGGGCACTCGGAGCCCGGATGGACGTTTGCAGGAATTCAAGAAGGGAACCGCGGTAATGGCTATCAAGGCGGGAGTGCCGCTGGTGCCGGTCGCCTGCTCCAACGCACACCGCATCATGAAAAAACGCTCGCTGAAAATTTATCCCGGCGAAATTCTGGTCGAGTTTCTTGCGCCGATTGATGCCACGCAGTACTCGCTGGAGCGGCGCGAGGAGCTTAACCTGCGCCTCCACGACGAACTCGCCGCGGGCCTGCCGCCCGACCAGCGCCCTCTCGGCTTTCCCGGCGCCGCGTAGACGGGTAGCGCCTGCATCCTGTGTCCAACCGGCTTTTGTTCTCCGCGCGGCTTCCAAACGTCTCCTGGCCAGGGCCATTACGCTTACACTTGCCGGCTGGAAGCCGGCGCTACCGGTTCAGCTTCTCTTCGAGTTCCGCCACGCGCTTCTGCAGCTCCGGCAGGCGCCGCAGCGTCGCCATCATCCGCAGCCAATTGCGATTTTCCACCGCCGGATAGCCGGAATAGAGCGCTCTTTCCGGCACATCGTTCGGCACGCCGCTTTGCGCGGTAATCACGGCGCCATCGCCGACGGTCAAATGCCCGGCTGTTCCAACCTGGCCGGCCAGGATACAGTTGTCCCCCACGCGCGTGGAGCCAGCCAGTCCAACCTGCCCGCACAGCATCGAGTTGGTGCCCACTTTTGATGCGTGGCCAACCAGCACGAGGTCGTCAATCTTTGTGCCGCGCCCGATCCGCGTCTCGCCCACCGTCGCGCGGTCGATGCACGAGTTCGCCTGAATCTCCACGTCATCTTCCAGCACTGCGGGGCCCGACTGCGCCATCTTGTACCACGTGCCGTCCGGATTCTTTGCGAAGCCGAGCCCGTCGCCACCAATCACGACGCCATTCTGGAGGACCACGCGATTGCCAATCCGGCAGAATTCGCGGACCACAGCGTGCGCGTGCGCAAAAAAGTCCGCGCCGATGTGCGCGCCGCAATAAATCGTCACAAAGCTGTGCAATACCGCGTTTTCGCCGATAGCTGCGTTTTCGTCCACGAAGCAGTACGGCCCGATGTGCGCACCCGCGCCAATTCGCGCCGTTTTGGCGATGATCGCGGTGGGATGAATCCCCGGGGTATAGCGGGGCGATTCATAAAACAGCTCGATGGCTTTTGCAAACGCCAGATAGGGGTTCGCTGTGAGCAACTTCGCCAGCGGTGGCTTGCCCGGGTCGCGTTCGATGGCCACGCCTTCCTCGACAAATACCGCTGCTGCGCGCGTGGTCTTGAGATTGGGCGCGTACCGGCGATTCGCAAGAAAAGTCACTTCACCCGGCCCGGCCTGCTCGATTCCGGCCACGCCACTGACTTCGGTTTGCGGCTCACCCTCCAAACGGCATTCCAGGCGTTCCGCCAGTTCCTGCAGCTTCATGGACACACCTCTCCACAGCACTCCATCTCAACGCCAGTGCAAACTGTGAGTCTCGCACACCCCATTCCGCGAAGTACAGACGGGGAAGCGAGCCATCTTCGAACCCAGGCTCTCTGGGAGACGTTCGGGTTTGGGCGAACATATATCGCCAGGGCCGGTGAACTTTTCGAAATTTGGAACTACGATGGGTGGCAGCGGATTGATTTGCGGAATCTTCCATGCAGAGCAACGAAACCAGGTGCCCGGTTACCGGAAAACGGAAATACGAGACGGAAGGGGAAGCCCTCACGATGGCTGCGCATCAGGTGCGATCGGCGAACGCCCCGAAGAACTTGCGCGCGTACTTCTGTTCATGGTGTTCCGCATGGCATCTGACGAAAAACGTGGAAAAGGAGGGGAAGCGCGGCCGTTCGCGTGATTAACCACGGTCCTTGGGCACGAGGAGGTTCCACACCGCTTCGTCTTCGGCGTCAAGACGCGACTGGCACAGCCAAAGAAGATTCACGCATAGCCCAATGGCCAGGGCCACAGAGCCGCCTCCGGCCAGCCAGAGCAATAAAAACAGAAGTTTCATCAGATATTCCTCGAAAAAAGGACGCGAGACTTGCGTCTCTATGGTCACCACCCGCTTGCCGCGACCAGCCTGGGCTCGGACTCACCCCCAGGGTGTGCGCTTATTCAGCTGAATGCACGCTCATTCTTTCAAGGTTCACTGTAAGGAACGGAGTCGCTGCCCGATGTGATTTATCTCACCGTCCAATTTCCCAGCCGTCCTGATTCGTTCGTACCCGTACCGGTGTCATCGCATCCGAGAATTTCTAGACAAATCCAATAGCACGAGTTGCGAGGGACACAAACATAATTTGTGGATTCACCGCATGGAAAATTCCGTGTGGGGTACGCAGCTACTCGATGAACAGTCGCGGCTGCGCCGGCGGCGCTGCGGGAGGTTTTCTTCTGGCGACGCCGACTACGCCGAGCACTGTCAGTTCCGCGATCGCCGGGCGCGGCACATAAATGCGATCCGTATTAGAATTGAAATCGGGCGGAGTCAGGTGTAGCCCATTGTCCAGGAACGCCAAGAGGTCATTCGGAATTACGCCTTCCAGGGTTGCTTCGTCACGGAACTTCACCTTGACCCACAGCCCGTCAAGCTTCGGCCGGCTCAAGAACGCCTTCCGCTCTGGGGCGAACTCCTCTTCCAGGTCTCGTACGAAGTAGACCGCCCGCACTTTCAGGAGCGGTACCTCTTCATGCTCTCCCTCCGCGGTAAGAAGATCCAACATTTCCGCTCCGGCCAGCCGGGAAGGGTTCAGATAGCCCCTCAATATGGCCTTGTCGGCCAATTCGATGACGACTTTCTTGTGCGTCGAGGCTGGGGCTCGCGTCTTCAATTCAATTCATCCTTATTTCAGGTAGGAAACGATTGCAGAAGGCTGCAGTTGTATGTTATGTTAATCCGAGTTTTCCTGTCAACTTATTGTTTTTATTGGAGTTAGGTCCCTGAGGGTCGGTCTTTGTCCGAAAAGAAGCAGATCCTAAAATCCGCTTCCATCATATCGCTGGTCACCATTGCGAGCCGCACCTTGGGCTACCTCCGCGACCAGCGCATTACTCTCCTCCTCGGCACTACCCTGAGCGCCGATTCATTCGTCCTCGCCTACCGTATCCCCAATCTTTGCAGGCGCTTAGTGGGAGATGGCACCTTTTCCGCCACGTTCATCCCAGTCTTCACCAATTATATGCGGGAGCGCACTGCTGAAGAACTCTGGCACTTTGCCAATCGGTTCTTTTGGACCGTGGCCCTGATTCTGGCCGTGGTCGTGGTCTTCGGGGTCATTTTTTCTCCCCATGTGATTCATACCTTTACCTCCCCTGGCGATAAAGTCGCGGGCTGGGACGAAGCCATCGCCCTAAACCGCATCATCTTCCCCTACCTATTTTTCCTCGGCTTGGCCGCTATTGGCATCAGCATCCTCAACTCGTTCCACAACTTCGCGCTTCCTGCGGCGACGACGGTGGTCCTCAACGCTGTAATTATCATCTTTTCCACCAGCATGGTCTGGCCGTACTTTAAAGCTCCGTCTACCGCGTTAGCCGTTGGCGTCCTGGTGGGCGGCGCATTGCAATTTCTCATGCTCGTGCCGTCGCTGGTGCGCAAAGGCATGCGCTTCGATTTCGGCATTTCCTTTTCGCATCCGGGCTTCCGCGACATTTCCCGCGTGCTTTTCCCGCGCTTCTTCGGCTTGGGCATCTCGCAGATCAACTTCTTCGTGGACACCTATTTCGCCAACGCCGCGCGCATGCCTCGCGGCAGCCTGACGGCTCTCTATGTCGCCGACCGCGTGATGGAACTTATGCTCGGCGGATACGCGATCGCCGTGGCTACCGCTATCCTGCCGATTATGTCCCATCAGGCCGCGGCCAATAATTATGAAGGCCTCAAGAAGACGCTCACGTTTGCGGTCCGCATCGTCGCGTATATCACGATTCCGGCGGCGATCGGCCTGATGACCCTTCGCGAGCCAATCATCCGGATGCTATTTCAGCACGGTCAATTCGTTGCCGAGTCCACCCGCCTGACGGCGCGCCCGTTACTCTATTACGCCATCGGTTTGCCTGCGCTCGCCTGCGTAAAGCTCGTCGTACCAGCCTTTTACTCCGCCAAAGACACCAAGACGCCGGTCATCGTCGCCAGCATTTCTTTTTTCCTGAATATCTTCCTGAACATCCTCTTCCTGGAGTTCTTCTTCAGGCGCTTCCAGAACGGAGGCCCGGCGCTGGCGACGTCTCTGGCAACGTTCTTCGATTTCTTCACGTTGTTTGCGGTGTTTCGCCTGCGCTATGGCTCCCTGGGCACCATCGAGATCTTCCGTTCGCTGGGCAAGATTTCGCTGTGCAGTTTGATCATGGGAGCGGGGTGCCTGGTCGCCAACCATTACGCCAACTACACGCTAAATTCTGCCTTTTTTATACAACTCGTGGTATTCATCGCCATGATCAGCACCGCGACGCTGCTCTACGTTGGGCTCACTTGGGTTTTCAAGTGCCCGGAGATTGAGGAAGTTTACGGCATCGCTATGCGGCGCCCCGGCGCGGCCGAAGGATTGGCAGGTTCCTGATGGAAATCGCACCCACTGTCGCGTCGTTCCTGACCCACGTTCGGGTCGAGAAGGGATTGTCTCCCAACACGGTTGCAGCCTACCGGCGGGACTTGGTGAAATTTGAGAGCTACGCCAAAAAGAAGAAGCTGACGCTCGAGGATGTCTCTCGCGACGACCTGGTCGATTTTCTCTCCAGTCTGTTCCGGCAAAAGCTGGAAAGCCGCACGGTGGCGCGTCACCTGGTGACCCTGCGAAACTTCTTCCGCTTCGCCCAAACCCAGGATCTGATTTCCAGCGACCCTTCGCTCAATCTGGAATCGCCCAAGATTCGCCGGTCGCTCCCAGGCTACTTGCGTCTGGAGGAGATTGAGCGTTTGCTCGCGCAACCCGACGACAAAACGCCGATCGGCTTGCGGGATCGCGCCATGCTCGACGTCTTCTATTCCACAGGCCTGCGGGTTTCCGAACTAATCAGCCTGCGCGTGATGGACATGGACCGCAGCGTCGGCTGCATCCGCTGCATCGGCAAGGGCGACAAGGAGCGGATCGTGCCGATCGGGAAGAAGGCGCTCGCGCTGGTGGAGCGTTACTTGCGCGAATCGCGCCCGTTGCTGGTTCCGGCAGGGAAGCAGGTCAATTCGCCCACACTTTTCATCAATCGTCGCGGAGGCCCGCTCAGCCGCGTCGGCGTCTGGAAAATCCTGTCGGCTTATGGGCGCCGCGCGGGCCTGCGCGTAGCCCTGACTCCGCACATGCTTCGCCATAGTTTTGCAACGCACCTGCTGGAAGGCGGCGCCGACCTGCGCTCGGTCCAGCTGATGCTGGGCCACTCGGACATCTCCACGACGCAGATTTATACCCATGTCGTTGAGGAGCGGTTGAAACAGATTTACAAAGCGCATCACCCCCGCGCCTGACGCGCCGGGAAGGGACTCATCGCGGGACTCGCATTCGCTGGCCGAATGCCTGCCCTGAAGCGGAAGGAAAGCAATGCCTGATTACATGTTCTTGTTGGAAAGCCGACTCTCCCCCGAACAACGCGCCGCCATGCTGCGCGTGCAGGAGCTGGCTGCCGTGCTGGGCTACAACGTGTATCTGACCGGTGGAACGGTGCGCGACCTGATCACCGGCGCGAACCTGAGGGACCTCGACTTCACCGTCGAAGGGAACCCCTCGAAAATGGCCCGCGAACTGGAAAAGGGCGGCGCCAAGGTGCCTTCCGAGGACGAGAAACTCCGCCATGTCGAAATCCTTTTCGCCGGAGACGTCGAAGGCAGTATTTCGGCCGCGCGGGACGAACACTATGTCCGACCCGGCACGCGTCCCGAATTGCGCTGGTCCACCATCATGGAAGACCTGCGGCGCCGCGATTTCTCCCTCAACGCCATCGCCATCTCGCTGAATCCCGCGTCGCGAGGACTCCTTCTCGATCCGACCAACGGCCTTTCGGACATCGAGCACGGCGAAGTTCGTGCGCTCACTATCCATAGTTTCACGAATCAGCCGGTGCGCCTGCTCCGCGCGCTGCGGCTTGCGGCCCGCATGGGATTTAAACTCGAATCGCGCACGCAGGAATGGTTCAATCTGGCCATCGAGCGCGAGCTCCAGAAGAGCATCACCCCGGAAGATGCCGGCGAAGAGCTTCGCGGGCTCAGCCGGGAAGAGCGCCCGCAACTGGTTTTGAAAGAGTGGGAAGACAACGACTTGATGGATTATCTGAGCCCGACGATAGCCAAAAAGCATCCCGGCTACGACGCCATCAACCGCCTGCTCAAGGTTCGCGACGATCTTTTCATGGCGGGATTCCGCCCGCGCCTGGCTACTCCAATGCTGTTGGCGATCCTCAGCCGCCTTAAGGATCGCGGACTCACTGGCACTCTCTCCAAGCTGGGATACCGCTCCGCCGAAATTGAGGAAATCGAGGAATTTCCGGAAACGGCGGTTGGGATTCAGAAAGAGCTTACCGGAAAAAAGACCAAGACTCCCATCGAGGCCTATCGTTACATCGAAAGAATTCCCATGGAGTACCTGGCCTACCTTCTCGCCGAGTCAAATAATTCCGCGGCCCTCTCCAAACTCAAGGCCTATCTGCACAAGTGGCGCCCGATTCGCCAGGCGTTGCCCCTGGTCGGCACGGAACTTGAAGCGCTTGGCATGCCGCGCGGCCCGAAGTTCGACCAGATCGTGCAGGAGGTCTTCGCCATCCAGTTGAATGGCCGCGCGAAGACTCCCGAGGACCGTGTGAAGATTCTGCGCAAGCTCTCCGGCATCAAGGAGGCGCCGAAGAAAAAAGAAAAGGAGAAGAAACCAGGAAAGCCCGAAAAACTCTCAGAAAAGAAACCGGCGTTCGAGAAAAAGGCGGAGGTGCGGCATGCTCCGGCAGAGAAGTCGAAAGCCCCCGCAAAGCCCGCGCTGAAGTTCAAATCCAAAAAGTAGAGGGCACTCTTCCTGCAAGTTCCACCCGAGCACATTCGGCGGCAACGTAGCGGTCCGGAGGCACAAACCAGGTGAATCCAGTACGCAGCCCTGGCTTGAGTCGAGGGGTCAGGAGAGCCCTGCGGGAGCGACAAACGGGATTCTGCGCAGCTGGAAAAATTCGTACGGTGCCTGTGAAAATCTCAGAATCCCATTCGCATTTCGCTCGGCTGCGCTTTACAATCAACTTCCATGGGCAATCCCCAGTTCGTTCATCTCCACGTTCACACCGACTACTCTCTGCTCGACGGCGCATGCGAAACCTCCGAGCTTCTGGACGAAGCTTCCCGGCAGAAAATGCCCGCGGTGGCCATCACCGACCACGGCAATCTATTCGCCGCCGCGAATTTCTTCTACGAGGCCAGCAAGCGCGACGTCAAGCCCATCATCGGCTGTGAAGTCTACGTCGCCAAGGGCAGCCGCCTCGACCGCGGCGAAAAATCCGGGCCGCACTCTTCGGAAGATCGCGACGATTTCGAGCCCGGCACGCGCGGCAGCAATCACCTCGTCCTGCTTTGCGAAAATCTCGAGGGCTATCACAACCTGATCAAGCTGGTGTCCTTCGGCTTCCTGGAAGGCTTCTATTACAAGCCGCGCATCGATTTCGATCTGCTCTCGAAGCACAGCAAGGGCCTGATCGCGCTGGGCGCTTGCCTGCGCGGACCGGTGACGGAAAACATCGTCGAAGAAAAATACGATCGCGCCCGGGAAACCGCCTATCGTCTGCGCGATATATTCGGAAAGGGGAACTTCTTTCTCGAGATTCAGGACCAGGGCCTGCCGATTGAGCAGCGCGTAAACAAGGACCTCGCCCGTCTGTCCAAAGAGACTGGCATCCCCCTGGTCGCCACCAACGACTGCCACTATCTGCATCACAGCGACGCCCACGCGCAGGAAGTTCTGTTGTGCATCCAGACCGGCAAGACCGTGAGCGAACCCAATCGCATGAAGTTCGCCACGGACCAATTCTATTTCAAGAGCGCCGAGGAGATGGCCAAGGTTTTCCGCGAACTTCCCGACGCGCTCTCCCGCACCGTGGACATCGCGGCTCGCTGCAGCGTGAAGGTCGACCGCATTCCCAACGCACTGCCGGAATTCCAGGTTCCCGAGGGGCACACCGCGGGCAGTTACTTCGAGCAAGTTGCCCGTGAGGGTTTTGCCAAGCGCGTTCCATATCTCGAGCGGCTCGCGAAGGAAGGCCTGTTGCGCCATCCGCTGGCCGAATACGACCGCCGCCTTTCTTCCGAAATCGAAATGATCAAGAAGATGCGCTACGAAGGCTACTTCCTGATTGTCTGGGATTTCATCCACTATGCCCGCGCGCAGGAGGTTCCCGTCGGCCCGGGCCGCGGTTCGGCCGCCGGCAGCCTGGTTAGTTACGCGCTGCGCATCACCGACGTGGATCCGCTGCAATACAACCTGCTCTTCGAACGCTTTCTGAATCCCGAGCGCGTCTCGATGCCCGATATTGATATCGATTTCTGCATGCGGCGCCGCGGCGAGTTGATCGAATACGTCACGCGCAAATACGGACGGGACAACGTCGCGCAGATCATTACGTTCGGTACCATGGCCGCGAAGGCCGCGGTCAAAGACGTCGGCCGCGCGATGGACATTCCTTACGGCGAAGTCGATCGGCTCGCCAAAATGATTCCGACCACGCTTGGCATCGAACTGAAGACCGCGCTCGAAGAGGCGCCGCAGCTGAAATCGGCCGTGGACAGCGACGAGAAATTGAAGGACTTGATGGCCGTGGCCCTGCGCCTGGAGGGACTAGCGCGCCACGCCTCCACGCACGCCGCCGGCGTTGTCATTTCACCGCAACCCCTCACCGAACTGGTTCCCGTTTACAAGACCAACCGAGACGAAATCACCACGCAATACGACATGAACGCGCTCGAGCGCATCGGCCTGCTCAAGATGGACTTCCTTGGCCTGACGACGCTCACGGTGTTGCACGATGCCGTCAAGATGGTCGAGCAGAATCGCGGCGTGATGCTTGACCTCGACAGCCTCGCGCTCGAAGACGAGGCTACCTATAAGCTCTTTTCCCGCGGAGAGACCACGGCAATCTTCCAGTTTGAATCCCACGGCATGCGCGACATCCTGCGTCGCTATCAGCCCACCCGCATCGAAGACCTTACGGCACTCAACGCACTCTACCGACCCGGCCCCATCCAGGGCGGCATGATCGATGACTTTATCAACCGCAAGCATGGCAAAACGAAAGTCGCCTACGAACTCCCACAGCTCAAGGACATTCTCGAAGAGACTTACGGCGTCATCCTATATCAGGAACAGGTGATGCAGATCGCCAACCTGCTGGCGAGCTTCTCCCTGGGCGAAGCGGACCTTCTACGCCGCGCCATGGGCAAGAAGAAAAAGGAAGAGATGGCCGCGCAGCGCGCGAAGTTCCTGGCTGGCTGCGAGAAAAACAAGATTAACGACAAGAAGGCCGTGCGGATTTTCGACCTGATGGAAGAGTTCGCCGGCTACGGGTTCAACAAATCCCATTCCTGTGCCTACGCATTGCTCGCCTATCAGACGGCTTATCTGAAGGCGCACTACCCGGTCGAATTCATGGCCGCCCTGCTTACCTCGGAAACGGGCAATGCGGAGAAGCAGGTGAAGTACATCAACGAAGCCCGCGGCATGGGTATCTCCATCCTTCCGCCCGATGTGAACGAAAGCGATCTCTATTTCACGCCGGTCGGGGAGTCCATTCGCTTTGGACTTGCCGCGATCAAGAACGTCGGCGAAAACACGGCCAAGGCGATTCGAGAAGCCCGCCTCGGTGAGGGCGAATACAAATTGCTGTACGACTTCTGCGAACGCATCGAGTCCCGCTATCTCAACAAGCGCGTATTCGAGAGCCTCATCAAGTCCGGCGCCATGGACCCGCTCGGTCCGCGCGAAGCGATGCTCGCCTCGGTGGACGATGCCATCAGCGCCATTCAGCGTGCCGCGCGCAGCCGTGAATCCGGCCAACACGGCCTGTTCTTCGGCGGCTCCACACCCGAACCCAAAGTCCACTTCGCGCTCCGCGATGCCCCGTTTTGGAGCGAAGAGGAGCGTCTTGCGAGCGAGTACGCCATGCTTGGCTTCTACGTGTCCGGCCACCCGCTCGAAAAATATGCTTCGCGCCTGAAAGACCTGGGCGCATTGTCGCTCGACGAGGTCGAAGGCCAGCGAAACGGCAAGGAGATCACCGTCGCCGGACTGATTGTCGGCACACGCCCGATGCGCTCGAAAAGAGGCGCTCGCTGGGCGATCTACACCTTGCAGGACATGACCGGCGTGCAGGAACTCCTCGCATTTCCCGAAAGCTTTGCGCGCCTCGAAAGCCTTCTCAAGCCCGGCTCCCCGCTGCTGCTGAAGGTACGCGTGCAAATCGAAGAGGCCGGCACACGGCTCTCGCTTCAGGAGGCCCGCCGCCTGGAGGAGCTTGCCGATCGCAGCGGTCCGGCCGAATTCCGCGTGCGCCTCGATCTGGCCGTGCTCTGTGATGAAACTCTGGACCAGCTCGAGAATTTATTTGCGGGCGCGCCGGGGCCGACTACGGTAGTGTTTGAACTGGTTTCCCCCGAAGGTTCGGTCGCTTCGCTGCGGTCTCAGAAGCGCATCCGCGTCAAGCCGGAGATCGAGGAAGCCGTGCGCCGCATCTGCGGCCAGCAAGCCATTCAGAGGGTGGCCTAATGTGCGCTGCGCAAAAGGGTAAGAAGGGCACGACGACCCTGGATCGCCAGCGGGAGATCGAGCGGCTCGAACGCGACGTCGAAGATCTCCGCCGCCTTGCTTCCACCGAAGATAATGAGGCCGAAGTCGAGCGGCTGAAAAGGGAAGTGCTTGAACTCCGGCGGGAGTTTTACACCCACCTCGGCCCCTGGCAGCGCGCCCAGATTGCCCGCCATCCGCAACGGCCGTACACTCTCGATTGGATCAACCTGATGTTTACCGACTTTATCGAACTCCACGGCGACCGTGGCTTTGGCGACGATAAAGCGCTCATTGCCGGGCTCGCCAAATTCCGCGGCCGTCCGGTGGCTATCATCGGTCATCAGAAAGGGCGCGACACCAAGCAGCGCGTGGTCCGCAATTTTGGCCAGCCGAAGCCGGAGGGTTACCGCAAGGCTCTGCGGGTGATGGAGCTCGCCGCGAAGTTCGGCCGCCCTGTCCTCACGTTTATTGATACGCCCGGCGCGTACCCTGGCATTGATGCCGAAGAGCGCGGGCAGGGCGAAGCTATCGCGCGGAATCTCCGCGAAATGGCGCGCCTGCCGGTCCCTATCATCGTGACGGTCACAGGTGAGGGCGGCTCTGGCGGAGCGCTCGCGATTGCCGTCGGCGACCGTGTCAACATTCTGGAGAACGGCTTCTACTCCGTGATTTCGCCGGAGGGCTGCGCGTCGATCATCTGGCGTGACTCAACCAAAGCCGAAACCGCGGCCATCGCCATGAAGATTACGTCAACCGACCTGAAGGACCTCGGAATCGTGGACGAGATTGTTCCCGAACCCGACGGCGGCGCCCACAGCGACCACGAAGCTGCCGCGCGACTCCTGGGCGACGTTCTCGAGCGTCAGCTCCTGGCCGTCTCCGCGCAGTCCCACCGCGAACTCCTCGACTCCCGCTATGAAAAATTCCGCGGCATGTGCCAGTTCTTCGACCTCGGCGCCTAGTCCCTCCCGTTACCCGATTCGCTACGCTGGCCGCATCCATTCGTTGTTTGCCCCGGGTTCCCGCACTACCCTGAAATTGCACCGCCACCTCCACCAGTTCGGGGAATTCTGAGCCGCGTTGCGTGCTGTCACCAAAGGGCAGGCTGATCATGTCGGAACCGTTCCGTCCGTACGAAAAACTCGTGGAAATTTCCATCTACGGCAAAAAGTTTCAGGTGCCGGAGCGCAATTCGCTTCTCCGCTGCTTTCAGTTCATCAGTCCGGAGACGATCCCCTACGGACGTTTTTGCTGGAATCAGGATTGCCAGTATTGCCGCGTGACCTGCCAGTTGCCCGACGACGACGAACCTCGCGAGATGCTTTCCTGCAAGTTCATCGTCATGCCCGGCATGGAAATCGTCGAAATGAGCCAGGAGCTCAGGTGGTGCCTGCGATCGAAACTACCGTCCGACGCCGCTGCCGTCTCGAAATAACTCAGCTTCTGGAAGAAGCCCCACCTCGAGCGGATGGGACAGGAAGTGCGTCTCGTCGCCGGAACTATTCTCCGCAACCAGGGTTGAAGCACACAAATCAAGGTGCGGTTGCGCGGCAGTTGTACCCCTATACCATCCCGGCTACGCAACCGCCCATTCTGTTGGCGTCGCAGGATGCGCCATTCCTCATTTGCCTCTTCCCGGCCGTTGCTCTACCATTTTTTCATGGCGAATCCGGCCCTTCTTCCATGCGACGGTTGCGGCCAGCCCGCGACTCCAGAACACCATTTCCGCCGTCTGCAGCGCCTGGAATGGGCCACGCGTTTCCGGCCTATCCATGTGCAGGCTCTGCTGTTGAAAGCCTCTTCCCCGGAATCCGGCGCTGAGTTTCTTTACACCCCGGAGTCGCCATTTTCGGGGGAGGCCAGCCGCATCCTGGCAGCGATCGGCATCGTGACCGACGCAAGGCTCTCGGAAGAAGTCCTTACCGACTTCCAGAAGCGCGGTCTTGTGCTGGCCTCCGTCCTCGAATGTCCTGTGGAGCCCGGGCAGGGAACTGCGGCCGCTCACGCCCTTCTCAGCGGCCATCTCTCCCATGCGCTGATTCGCATTCGCCACTCCATCAAGCCCAGGCGCGTCCTGGTGCTCTCCGTGGAATTACAACAGTTTCTCTCACAGCTGGCCGAGGCCGCAGTCGGCTGCCCCGTTTTCTATACCCCCCTGAGCGCCCTGCCGGATTCGCAAGTCTCTTTTACCGAGGAAGTTGCGGCCTTCCGGGCCGCGCTTCCATCGCTGGCCGCATCCCATGCTTAGAAAACCTGTGACTTTGGTCACTGAGAACCGTGATGCCCCAACGGACACTAACTATGGCATCGCGATTCGTTGCGGTGCTAAGATGTGCCTTGGTACGAGCCGCTTAGAGGTGCTCTGTGCAAAATCGGGCTAAGTTCGGGGTGGGCATGGGCGTAATTGTGGTGGCGCTGTCGTTTCTCGCCTGGCTGGGATACGGCGAAAGCAAGACCTACTACCACACCATCGCCGAATACCAGACTTTGAGCGCTTCTGCGCGCGCGCACCGCATGCGCCTTGCTGGTATCGTCGAGGATGGCAGCATCAAGCACGGCTCCGGCCGCGTGGACTTCACCCTGGTCGAGCAAGGCAAGACCCTTGCCGTCACCTACGTTGGCAGCGACCCGCTTCCCGACACCTTCAAGGGGAATTCCCAGGCTCTTGTCGAAGGCCGTCCCGGTTCAGACGGCCGCTTTGTTGCCGAGCATGTGCAGGCCAAGTGTGCTTCCAAATACGAAGCCGCTCCGGGTGGGGACAAACCTGCTGCCTATGGTTCCACGCAGCAGAGCAGCATGTAACGCGTAAGTCGGAAACTTCGGGGGAGAGGTGGAAGCTTTATGGATGTATTCGGTTCCTTTACACTTCTGCTCGCGTTTGTCTGCGCAGCCTATGCTTTCATCGGTGGCATTTTCGCAATCAAGACTCGACATCCTCTCCTTGTCAAAAGCACCCGCCAATCCGGTATCGCCACCTGCGTCCTGATTTTCATCGCCACATTCAGCCTCGAATACCTCCTATTTAGCGACAACTTCTCGCAGGCGTATGTAGTCTCGCACAGCAATCGGGACCTCTCCGCCTTCTATAAAGTTGCGGCGCTGTGGTCCGGGCAGGAAGGCTCGCTGCTCTTCTGGAGTTTTTTGCTATCGGTCTACGTAATATCGGTTTTGATCGCCTATCGCAACAAAAACGGCGAACTCATGCCCTACGTTGGCGTCATCCTCGCCGGTGTGCAGATCTTCTTTCTCACGCTGAACAACTTCGTCGAGAATCCCTTCAAGACCCTGGCCACGGTCAATGCCGCGGGCTTGCTCGAGCCTTTCACCAGGATGGACGGCAACGGGCTGAACCCCCTGCTGCAATATCCGGAAATGGTCATCCATCCGCCCAATCTCTATTCCGGCTACACCGGCTTCACCATTCCGTTCGCTTTCGCGCTCGCCGCTTTGCTGGCCCGCTACCCCGGAGAAAAGTGGATTCACCTGACGCGCAAATGGACCATGATCGCCTGGTGTTTCCAGTCGGTGGGCATTCTTCTTGGCGCGCACTGGGCCTACGCCGTTCTCGGTTGGGGCGGCTATTGGGGCTGGGATCCGGTGGAAAATGCTTCGCTGCTTCCGTGGCTGACCGGCACCGCGTTCCTCCACTCCGTGATGATGCAGGAAAAGCGCGGCATGATGAAGGTCTGGAACGTCTGGCTGGTCTTCTGCACGTTCCTGCTGTGTATCTTAGGTACCTTCCTCACGCGTAGTGGAATTGTGAGTTCCGTTCACGCGTTCGCGAATTCGCACATCGGTCCCTGGTTCGTCGGTTTCCTTTCGGTGATCCTGGTGGTCTGCTTCCTTGCCTACATCAAGAATCGCGACTACTTGAAGAGCGAGAACCAGCTTGATTCAATGATTTCCCGCGAGTCCAGCTTCCTCTTCAACAACCTGCTCTTCCTGGTCGCCTGTATTGCGGTTCTCTCCGGGACGCTCTTCCCGGTGATCTCCGAAGGGCTCTCCGGCTCGCGCATCAGCGTCGGTGCTCCCTTCTTCAACAAGATTATGATTCCGGTCGGCCTGGCAATTCTGCTCCTCACTGGCGTCGGCCCGTTGCTCGCCTGGCGCAAGACGTCTGGCGAGAGCCTCAAGCGGAATTTCGGCTGGCCCGCGATCGCGGGCCTCCTCAGCGGGGTAGGCGCGTATCTCCTGGGCTATCACGAGGGCTACGCAATCCTGTGCCTTGCTCTTTGCGGCTTCGTTTTCTGGACCATCGTGCTGGAGTTCTACCGCGGCGCCAAGGTAATTGCCGCGCGCACCGGAATGAGCATGGTCTTGTCCGCGCATGAGCTTGCCATGCGTAACACCCGCCGCTACGGTGGTTACGTCGTGCATTTCGGCATGGTGCTCATCTTTATCGGCCTGGCCGGCTCCGCCTTCAATACCGACGTGCAAAAGACCATGAACCTCGGCGATTCCATGAAGCTCGGGCCATACACCCTGGTGCTGCAAAGCGCCGACACCAAGGCGGAAAAGAATTACACCGCGCAACGCATGATCGTCGAGGTCCTGAAAGGCAACAAGCAACTCATGCTGCTCTATCCTGAAAAGCGCCAGTTCCAGGGCGCCGAGCAGCAGACCGGCACCATGGTGGCCATCTATTCCACTCTGCGCGAAGACGTCTACGTCGTGTTCGCCGGCATGGACCCAGACACGAACCTTCCGGTCATCCACGCGTTCTTGAATCCGCTGGTCAAGTGGATTTGGCTGGGCGGCGTCTGGGTGGTGATGGGCACGCTCCTTGCCCTCATGCCCAACCGGCGTCCCTCGCTGGCCATGGCCGCGGTTCCACAAACGGCCCCCTCGCCGATAGCTCAGGCGCTCAATCCGGGCGTCACCTTGCGAGAAGGCCATGATTAAGCGTTTGCGCTTCATTCCGTTCCTGGCCATTCTGGCCATCGCCTCTTTGCCCCTGCTCGCCCAGAAGCAGGCCGACCAGACGGACCGCGTCAAGCAAATTGGCGGCAAGTTCCTCTGCATGTGCAGCTGCAACCAGATCCTCACGCAGTGCAACCACGTCGGCTGCACCATGTCCGCCTCCATGTTGAAGGAACTCGGCGCGATGGTGAACCGCGGCGATTCCGAGGACAAAATCACCGAGGCCTTCGTTCAGGAGTACGGCACCACGGTTTACGCCGAGCCACCCGCACACGGCTTCAGCCTGGTCGCCTGGCTCATGCCCATTTTCTATTTTGTCGTTGGCGCGACCATCGTGGGATTCGTCATCGTCAGGTGGCGCAAAATCCCTCCGGCCACTCCCGTCATTGCCGGTGGCCCGCAAATCTCCCCGGAAATCCTGGAGCGCACGCGTTCCCAGGCCGACCGCGACACTGAGGATTGATGCCCATGTCCCCGTTCACGCTCGCTATTTTCCTTGCTGGTCCTGCCGGCTGGGCCATTCTGGGCGCGTGCCTCGGCCTCGCTGCGGCGGTTTTTTTGTTTGTCTTTTACATCCAGCCGGATGCTTCGGACCTTGCTCCACACCGCACAAAGCTCGACCAACTGCTTGAACGCCGCGACACCATCTATGATAATCTCCGCGATCTGAAGTTCGAATATCGCGCCGGAAAATATTCAGAAGGCGATTATGAAACCATGAAAACGACTCTCGAGAATGAAGCCGCCCTCGTTCTCGCGGAGATCGAGCTCGTCACCGAGTCCCAGGTCCGCCGCCCACGGCCTGGCCGACCCGCCCCCGCGGAGCGGAGCGCTCGATGAAGGCTGTCCGGCCGCGTCTTCTTCCCACGATTTTCGTTTTGCTCTTCGCCGCCGCCGTCGCTTCCGCTGGAACCCTCCAGGGGACGGTGATCAATCGCAGCACCGGCAAGCCTGTCCCTGGCACGGACGTGGATCTTCTCAGCCCCACCGGGGGCATGGCCTTGCTGGCTTCGGTTAAAAGCGACGCGCAGGGCAACTTCACTGCGAGCAACGACGCTATCGGCTCGGTTCCGGTCCTTATTCGTGTTACCTATCAGGACGTTGGTTTCAACACCTTTGCGCCGCCTGGCCGGCCCAACGTCGAGGTCGAGGTCTTCAACGTCACCAAGGACCCCAAGACCATCAACGTCGAGTCGCACGTGGTCATCTTCCAGCCCCGCGGAGATAAGTTGATCGGGGCCGAAGAATACGCCGTCAAGAACACCTCTAATCCTCCGTCCGCATTCTTTCGCACCGAAGGCAATTTTGATTTCGACATCCCGGATAAAGGTTCGCTCCAGAACGTCACCGCCACCAGCACGCTCGGCATGGACGTCCCGCAGGCTTCCATCGACAAGGGCAAAGGCCGGTACGCCATTGCTTACGCCTTCCGGCCAGGGGATACCAATATTCGACTCTCCTACGAACTTCCGTATCCCAACAATGCCGCTACGGTAAAGCTGCCCGCAGCTTACAACGGCATGCGCCTGCTGCTGGTTGCGCCTCCGGGCATGACCTTGACGGGCGACGGCGTGACCGCCGCCGGCCAGGAACAGGGCATGAACGTTTTCCTGCACGATCCCATCTCGACGAAATCGGCGCTTACCGTCTCCGTTTCCGGCGTTCCTTCTCCGCAAGCCGCGGATGCCGGCGGCCAGCAGGGACAGGAAGGGAACTCGCGCACCGAAGGCGCAGGGCAGCAGGTCAGCCTTGCTCCGCCGCGCATCGACGATCTCAAGTGGCCGCTGCTTGGCGGCCTGGTTGCGCTGTTCGCGCTCGGAGCGCTGCTGCTTTCGCGAAAGCAGGTGGTCGTGGCCTCCGTGGCCGGTCCGTCGGTGGCTGCGGCGGGGAATCCGAAAAAAGGTGCCAAAGGGAAAAGGCAGGGGGCTTCGGTCGAGTCCCTCCAGGAAACCGTCAACGCAAGCCTGGATTCCCTGAAGGACGAAATTTTCCGGCTTGAATTGCGGAAGCAGGCGGGCACGATCTCCGACCAAGACTACGCGCGCGAAAAATCGCGCGTCGAGAAACTTCTGCGCGACCTGGTACGTGGCTGACCGAGGTGCCACAGGCTTCAGCCTGTGGCCTCTGAATGCCGGTGGCGGCTTTCTGCTGAAAGCCGCGGGGTGGTGGCCGTGCCGTCCGCGCGCTTGCCGGTAACGCTGCTTGGGGTTAAATATCACAGCACCGAAACCGGACCGCCGCGAGAATGGTTTCAGCAACAAGAGAGCTGTATCTGGGTAAAGCCCCAAAACGCGCGACCAATCGACTGTGAGCTCTTTTCAAATACCGCCGACCGGCCTCCGCTTCGAGAATATTGATAAACGCTATGGCGGGCTTTTCGCCCTTCGCCGCGTCTCGTTCGAAATTGCCGCGGGCGAATGCGCCGCGCTCGCTGGCCGCAACGGTTCCGGCAAGACCACGCTCCTGCGTATCGCGGGGCAGATCGTCCGCCCCACGCACGGCACGCTCTCCTTTCCCGGCAGTGCCCCGGAAACCGCCGGCAATCCGCGCCCCGGCTACGTCGGCCACAGCACTATGGTCTATGACGAACTGACCGCCGAGGAAAATTTACTCCTCTTCGCCAGGCTTCAGAATGTCGAATCGCCCGTAGCGCGCGCGGAAACGCTCCTCCGCGAAGTCGGCCTCTACGAACGCCGCCAGTCCCTCGTCCGCACCTTCTCGCGCGGTATGCGCCAGCGCATCGCCATCGCTCGCGCCCTGATTCATCGCCCCTCGGTCCTGCTCCTCGATGAACCTGCTACCGGCCTCGATCCCCTCGGCATCACCTGGCTCGCCAATTCCTTGCGTGAGCTGAACCGCGCCGGGTGCACCATCGTCATGAGCCTCCACGGCGAATCGGAAATTTCCGCTCTGGCCACGCGCGCTGTGCGGCTGGACGCCGGCCGCGTCATCGCCGACACGAACACCGGCGCTTCGTTGCACGAGATTCTTACCTTCGGGAGCGCCTGACCGCCGCCATGAGCCTCTTCTCCAATACCGCGGTCCTGCTCAACAAGGAACTTCGCACCGAATTCCGCTCGCGCGAACTCCTTACCACCACGGTCGTTTTTATCCTGGTGGTCCTGATCCTGTTCAGCTTTGCCATCAGCCCCACCAGCGAAGAGTCCCGCGAGTTCGGTCCCGGTCTACTCTGGCTGGCGATCCTTTTCGCCGCCTCCTTGATGCTGCAGCCCTGCTTCCTGCGGGAGCAGGGTAACGACACGCTCAGTTCGCTCCGCCTTGCGGTCGGCGACCCTTTCTCGATCTTTCTCGCCAAGCTGATTGCCAACACGCTTTTCCTGCTGGTCACCGAAATTCTGATGCTTCCGCTGTTCGCCATCTTCTACAACATTCCGATCTTTCCGGAACTCCACTATCTGCTCCTGGTGCTATTCCTCGGGAGTCTCGGCATCTCCGTGGCCGGCACGGCGCTCTCCGCCATCTCCGCGCAGGCCCGCATGCGCGAACTCCTCCTCCCGCTGCTGCTTCTCCCCTTGCTCACGCCGGTTCTCGTGGTCAGCGCCACGGTTAGCGTCAGTCTCCTGGACCGCCAGCCAGTCGTACAATGGAAGGGCATCGCGTTTCTGGCCGTGTTCGATCTGGTCTTTTTGACGGCGCTGTGGCTTTTCGGCGAATATCTTCTGGAGGAATAACCGCCCATGAGCAAACGCATCATCCTCGCCGCCGTCGCTTTTCTGCTGGTTGTCGCGGCGGCTTACGCCTCGTTCTTCATCGCGCCAACCGAACGCACCATGGGCCTTATCCAGCGCATCTTTTACTTTCACGTCTCCAGCGCCTGGGCAGGTTTCACCGCGTTCTTCCTTTGTTTCCTTGGCAATCTGATGTACGTCTGGAAGCGCGAACAAAAATATGACTGGCTCGGAGTATCCGGTGCCGAGGTTGGGCTGGCCTTCACCACGGTGGTGCTTATTACGGGGCCAATCTGGGCCCATCCTGTTTGGGGCATCTGGTGGACCTGGGACGCCCGGCTGACCTCCACCTTCGTCCTTTGGCTGCTCTATGTTTCGTATCTGCTCCTGCGCACGCTGGTGGATGAGCCCGATCGCCGCGCCCTGCTCAGTTCGCTCTTCGGCATCTTCGCGTTCATTGACGTGCCGCTGGTCTTCGGCGCCATCCGGTGGTGGCGCACGCAGCATCCGCAACCCGTCATCATGGGCGGCCAGGGTTCCGGCCTGGAGCCGACCATGAAGGCGGTCTTCTTCTTCTCCGCGTTTGCCATGCATGTGTTCATGGCGTTTCTGATTGTCGAGCGTTACTCGCTCGAGAAAATGCACACCGAAGCCGATTTGCTTGCCCGGGAACTGGAGGCCCAATGAAAAATCTGGACAGCGTCTTCGCCGCCTATTTGATTGGCTGGGGCGCTTACTTCGTCTTCTATCTCACGATCGCCAAGCGCACCGCCAACTTGCGCGCCGAGCTCGACCGCATCAAGAATTCGCTGCCTCACGCGAAGTAGGGCGTGCCGTACCCTACTGGTTTTTGGGCCTCTTCCATTGAGGGTCGGTGCTTCAGCTCCGGCGTTCAGGTAACGCATTAGAATGGGCCTTGGGCCCGTGGGGGATTGAATAGATTCCGCGATTTAGGCGCTAGAGAGGGACCGCTACATGACCAACTCCAAAAAACGCGTCGGCATCGTCCTCTTCCAGCTTGGCGGGCCGGACTCGCTCGAAACCGTCGAACCTTTTCTGCGCAATCTCTTTCTCGATCCGGACATCATCCCGCTCGGCCCGCTCAATTTCATCCGCGGACCGCTGGCGCGCTACATCGCCAGAAAGCGCTGCGTGCCCGTCGCCCAGCGCTATGGCCAGATCGGCCGACGCTCACCCATCGGAATTCTCACCGAGCGCCAGCGCGTGAAGCTTGTCCAGGCGGTAAGCCCCTATATCGATCCTGTCGCGGTCACTGCCATGCGCTATTGGAAGCCGCTCACCGAAGACGCAGTCTTTTCACTCAAGCAGGCCGGCCACCTCGACGAGCTTGTCCTGCTCCCTCTGTATCCGCACTATTCCTACGCCACCACCCTTAGCAGTTTGAAGGAATGGCGACGCGTCTACGGTGAACCGAGCGACACGCTTCCCGAACGCACCATCGAACACTTCTTCGATCACCCGGAATACATCCAGGCGTTGGTCACCAACATCGGCAAATGCCTGCGCCAGTTTCCGGATAGCTCGCGCATTCACCTGGTCTTCAGCGCCCACGGCCTGCCCATGAGTCTCGTCGAAAATGGCGATCCCTATCCGCGACACGTCCAGGAGACGATTCGCCTGGTCATCGAAAGTGGCACGGAGCAGTTCGCCAACTGGCCCCGCACCCACATGCTCTGCTTTCAAAGCAAAGTCGGGCCAGCCAAGTGGCTGGAGCCGTCCTTCGTTGGCACGCTCCAGAAACTTGGTCATCAAGGCGTCAAGGAGATGCTCGTTGTGCCCATCTCCTTCGTCACCGAGCACATCGAGACCCTCCACGAAATCAACATCGAAGGCCGCGCCGACGCCAAGAAGGACGGCATCGAGCGCTATCGCATGATGCCGGCCGTCGGCGACTCGCCGCACTTCATCGAGTGCCTCAAGCAGCTCGTCCTACGAGCCGCCGAAATCCATCCCGACGCCGCCCGGACCACCGCCTCTTCCTTCGTGGCCTGAATCTCCTCGGACTCTGCGCAGTTCCTCTGCGCCCTCCGCGTCAAGTCTCTCTTCTGCCCGTAGCAAGCCACCGACAAATTCCTGGCCACTCCTCCCGCACTTTGCTAAACTTCCCGGCGGTTCAGGGTAGCAGTCCAACTTCAACGCAGTCTGTGCGCTATAATCTGTATTTCGGGATGGGGCCCGGAATCCATGAAAGCGACTTATCACTCTGGTGTCCACAGATTTTCTCTGTTCGTAGTTGGCTGGGCGGCCCTTCTCCTCTGCGCCGGCGCGCTCGTCACCTCCGAAGATGCCGCCCTGGCCGTTCCGGACTGGCCACTCTCCTACGGCAGCATCACGCCTCCCATGGTCGGTGGCATCGCCTTTGAACACACCCATCGCGTCATCGCTGCCATTCTCGGCCTGCTCATCATCGTCCTCGCCGTCCTGCTCTGGCGGAAGGACGAGCGCCGGTGGGTTCGCTGGCTGGGCCTCGCGGCCGTCGGCGGCGTGATTGTTCAGGGCATCCTCGGCGGCCTCACCGTTCTCGAATTGCTGCATTACTGGCTTCCCGTCATGCACGCCTGCATGGCGCAGATCATGTTTGCAACACTGGTAGCCATCGCCGTCGTTACCAGCCGATGGTGGGTCACCGAACTCCCTCAGTTCGAAGACAAGGCCACGCCCACGATTCACACGATTGTGGTGCTCAATGCCGTTGCCATCTTTCTCCAAATCGCTTTAGGGGCTGCCTTCCGCCACAAGTACAGCCCGGTGACTCCTCACGTGGTCTGGGCGTTCGGAGTGTTT
Source organism: Candidatus Eiseniibacteriota bacterium (assembly GCA_035518915.1). GTDB lineage: Bacteria > Acidobacteriota > Terriglobia > Acidiferrales > UBA7541 > Acidiferrum. Next base: position 10,970 of record DATIXE010000004.1, on the reverse strand, counting down.
CTCCTGGTGGTGTGGACCGCGCGCGAGCTTCGCAAGCGGTTCCCCGGCTCCAGCGCTATTGCCCGCATCCGCGTCTTGCTCAGCGGCATCGTAGGATTGCAAATCCTGCTGGGCATTGCAGCCCTCTGGACGCGCATCCGCTCCGCCGACGACCCGCAACCACTGCCACCCGTGGTTACGGCGACCGTGGTGCACACCGTGGTCGGCGCGGTATTGTTCGCGGTTTCGATTCTGGCGGTCTTGTTTTGCTATCGTCTGGTGCCCAGGAGAAGGGAACTGATTCTTGCCACATCCAAGGAAGAGGTGCCGGCCTGATGAGTGAGGTTCGCGTCACCGCGCTCGCGCAGCCCGGCAAGCTTAGCGCCTATCTGGCACTGACCAAGCCGGACGTGTCCTTCCTGGTCCTGATGACCACTGGCGCGGGTTATTACATGGGCGCACGCGGCCCGATTGAGTGGCTGCACATGATTCACGTCATCGTCGCTACGATGATGATCGCCGCTGGCACCGCCGCGCTGAATCATTACATCGAGCGGGAGTCCGACCGCTACATGCGGCGCACCGCGTCGCGGCCGTTGCCCACGGGCGTGCTCATGCCGGCGGAGGCGCTGCGTTTCGGTGTTTTGCTTTCGTTGGCCGGAGCCGTGGATCTCTATCTCACCGCCGGCTTCTGGCCCTGCTTCCTTGGTGTTTTCACCTGCCTAACCTATCTGCTCGCCTATACGCCGCTTAAGAAGCGCACGGTTTGGGCCACCTTTATCGGTGCCATCCCCGGCGCCATTCCGCCGATGATTGGCTGGACCGCCGCCACCGGCAAACTGGACTCGGGTGCCTGGCTGCTTTTTGCCATCCTGTTTGTCTGGCAGTTTCCGCACTTCCACGCGATCAGTTGGATGTACCGGGAAGACTACGCGCGAGCCGGCATCCTCATGCTCCCCGTCGTGGACCGGGAAGGGAAGCGCACCTTCCGCGAAATCATTTTGTACGCCGCCGCGCTCGTTGCCATCAGCCTTCTGCCTGCAGTCCTGGGCTTCGCGGGGGTGCTCTACTTTTTCGGCGCGCTGGTCACCTGCACCGGCCTCGTGCAGGTCTGCCTGTGGGCCGCGCACGCCAAAACAAACGTCCGCGCCAAGTGGCTGATGCACGCAACGGTGCTGCACATCCCGATCCTGCTCGGCCTGATGATGTACGACAAGTTGCCGCGGTAGCGGGATATCAGAAATCAGCGAGCAAAACCCTCCGGGCATGGGCTCCTGAAATCTGATTTCTGATATCCTTTTACTTCATCTCAAATTCACAGGAATCCGCCGACCCTCCATGCTCTCCCACCCCGCTCTCAACGCCGTGCTGAACGGCACGTCCGCCATCCTGCTTGCCTGTGGCTACTCCGCCATCCGAGCCGGCAAACGCGAACTGCACAAGAAGTTCATGCTCTCCGCGTTCTTCGTTTCCTGCGCGTTCCTGGTTTCCTACGTGATCTACCACATTCGCATTCACCAGGTAATTCACTTCCAGGGACAGGGCTGGATTCGCCCGTTCTATTTCACACTGCTTCTATCCCATACAATTCTCGCCATCGTCATCGTGCCCCTGATCATCATCACGCTGCGCCGCGCGTGGCTGGAGAAGTTCGATAAGCACCGCCTCATCGCCCGCTGGACCCTGCCCCTTTGGTTCTACGTCTCCGTCACCGGCGTTATCGTCTACTTCATGGTCTACCAGATCTACGCGCCACATTAGCTCTACGGTGATTTGATGCCGGCTGGATGGTTAGGCTTTCTGAGGGCAATTCTGGCCCAGCCGTTCTTGCCGTCAATCGGAATCGTGTAAACTCAATTTCGATGAAAATCCTCCTCTTCGGCGCCACGGGTTCCGCGGGCGCGGCCGTTCTGGATGCTTGCCTCAACGCCTCCATCGTTGACGAAGTGCGTGCCATCACCCGCCGACCGCTGATGAACACCAACCCCAAGCTGCGCACGTACCTCCACAAGGATTTTCTGAATTACGCCACTGTCGAGGAAGCCTTCCACAGCATGGACGCCTGCCTCTTCTGCCTGGGAGTTTCCTCCACGCAGGTTTCGCAGGACGACTACCGCACCATTTCCTATTCCTACCCGCTCGCCGCCGCCAATTTTCTCAAGTCCAAAAGCCCTGGCGCGGTGTTTCATTACGTCACGGGGCAGGGAACTCGCGCCGACAGCCGCATGACCTGGGCCCGCGTGAAAGCGCAGGCCGAGCGCGACCTCATCGAACTTGTCGAGGCAGATTGTTGGCGCCCCGCCTTCATTGACGCCAAGCCCTCTTCGACCCTGCCTCGGCTCTACGCGTTCCTCCATCCCATTGGCAAACTCCTCAAACCGTTCCCGAATCTTTACATTCACGGTCGAGACCTTGGCCGCGCCATGCTCCAAACCACTGTCGAAAACCTGCGCGGAAAAGTGATCGAAAACGCGGAAATCCGCCAGATTGCCGCACGCGCAAAATTCTGACCCTGCCTGCTATTACCGCTAGAAGTTCTGGTATCTGCAATCGCGTTGAAAGCTTCCGAGTGTACCTTTCAATCGAACGCAAACGTCTTACTTGGCAGAAATCGCCCTTTCAAGTATGGTTCTTGGCGAAGAAGGGGGCGCGTGTGAAGTTCGTCCTCAAATCCAGCCTGCTCGCCGCACTTTTCCTGGTCTGCGCCTCCGCACTCCCCGCACAACGCTTTGTCTCCGGACCGTCGGGACCCTCCTTCGGTGGCGGGTATGGTGGCTATGGCGGATACGGCGGCTTTGGCGGGTATGGGGGCTATCCGGGATTTGGCTGGGGCGGCTACGGATTTGGCATCGCGGATGGCAGCGATTTCTGCATGCATCATCCGCAGGAGCACCCGCCCTTCGGCGTGAGCTCTGCCCATGGCGATCCGGATTTTGAGCCCAGCCAATTCATGGACTACGACCAGGCGCTCGCCCTCGGCAAGAAAATCCTCGAGGAACAGGCCAAGCCGCAACCATCTCTGGGCGAAATCGCCCGGCGCTTGCGCGCGCAACGCAGAAAATATGTTCCGCCGCCGGCGCCAAACTCTGGTGCCGCTGCCGTTACTCCGGAAGGTTTTGTCGTCATTCAGGACGCCAACGGAACTCCGCTCCTGTGCCGCTCCACTGACTCTGCCTGCCGCAATACCGCCTAAACGAACTCAGGGTTCTTCGGCTGTCGTCTATAGCCACCCATTCGCTTGGTACCCCTGCTCCGACAGCACCAGCGCCTCCTCGATATCCTTCCGTAATCCCTCATCCAGCGCTTTCACGTGAAAACATGACTTCCCCTTGAGTAGCTTAAGCAGTGCCGGGGAAAGCTTGCGCTTCACATCGGCGCTCGCGTAAATGCACATCAAATAGAAGCCAACGTAGTCTTTTTGCAAAATCGCCGCCGCCATTTGCAGATTGACCGGCTTCCCGCCGTATGCCCCGGCCACCGCCACGGGCTTTGGCACCACAAGCTGTACGCCGCTCTTCTTGCCCAATTGCATCTCGCAGAGTTTCAGCGGCGGCGCATGCTTCGCCAGAATCGCCTTCAATTGCTCGTAAATGCATTCCAGGGAGTTTTCGCCAGCCGAGAGTGGTTTCTTCGCAGGCTGCTTGGACGTACCTTTGCGCTTAGGGCCCGGTTTCCGCATGCCCGGAATCCTACGCCAAGCGAGCCCGCTTCCTCAATACCGGCAGAGTATCGGGTGGAGCCTTTCAGAAGGGAACTGCACCTTGCGGGATTATCACGGAAATGGCAAGCTCACGATTTGGGCAGCGCCGCAATTACCGCGTCGGTGAACTCCAGCGTCCCCGCCGTGCCGCCGACGTCCTTCGTCACGTGCTTTCCCGCTTTGTACACCTTCACCAAGGCGGTCTCGACGCGCTCCGCTGCCGAGCGTTCACCGAGATGATTCAGCATCAGGATTGAGCTCATCAAAAGAGCCGTCGGATTCGCCAGGCCTTTTCCGGCAATATCCGGCGCCGTGCCGTGCACCGCTTCGAATACAGCGCACTCATCGCCGATGTTTCCGCTCGGTACCACTCCCAATCCACCGACAAGACCCGCCGCCAGGTCGCTCATCACGTCCCCGTAAAGGTTCGGCAGCAGCAGCACGTCAAATTGGTCCGGGTTGATCACGATTTGCATGCAGGCATTGTCGACGATCAACTCTTTGTACTCGATGTCCGTATACTTCTCCGCGACGGCCCGGACCGAATGCAGGAACAACCCGTCGCTCAGTTTCATGATGTTCGCCTTGTGGATCGCGTGAATCTTCTTGCGGCCCATCTTGCGCGCGTATTCGAACGCGAACCGCGCGATCCGGGTGGACGCCTTCTCCGTGATGATCTTCAGGCTCTCCACTACACCGGGCACCACTTCGTGCTCCAGTCCGGAATAGAGATCCTCAGTGTTCTCGCGGACGATCACCACGTCCACCCCATCGAAATGCGACTTCACGCCCGGCAGGTTCCGTACCGGCCGAAGATTGGCGTAAAGTTCCAGGCTTTTCCGCAGCGCCACGTTGACGCTGCGCGCGCCGCCGGCCACCGCCGTGGCCATCGGACCTTTCAGCGCCACGCGATTCCGCCGCACGGATTCGATCGCCAAGGCATTCAAAACCTCGCCGCCGACCGTGGATTTATCCGTGTTCTCCGCGCGGGCTCCCAGGATCTCCCACTCGATGTGCACGCCGGTAGCGTCCAGCACGCGCTGGGTAGCCGCCGAAACTTCGGGGCCGATTCCTTCTCCAGGCAACAACGTAACCTGATGTTTCATGGCGCATCTATAGTACGGGAAGCCGCGCAAGTTGGGAAACGCGCCGCGGCGTCGTGTTTCGTAAGCGCAGTGACATAGAGGGCCCGGGAGGCTGGTTGCAATCCGGGAAAGCTGTGTGCTGGCGCAGGTTCTCTTCGCTGTTTGCCGCGCGCTGTTGTCGGTCTGCTCTCAGGCAGGGCGTGGAAACTTGCGCAATTTGCTGCTGTGCTATACTAATCTCGTAGGATGATTCGCGGGATACCCGCGAGCGGAGGCCCAATTTATTATGATCAATCTCACGCCTGTTGCCGCCACCAAGGTAAAGGAAATCATGTCCATGCAGTCGCCTGTACCGGTGGCGCTGCGCGTTGCCGTTGTCGGCGGCGGATGCTCCGGTTTTCAATACCACATGGCGTTTGAAAACCAGACCAACGACAGCGACGAACTGCTCGATTTCGACGGTCTGAAAGTCGCCGTGGACCAGATGAGTTCCATGTATCTCGAGGGCGTTGAGATCGACTACGTTGAAACTCTCGAGGGTGCCGGCTTCAAGTTCAATAACCCGAACGTGAAGAGCACTTGCGGCTGCGGCAGTTCCTTCAGCGTCTAAGATTTTGTAGCGGCCGCCGTCCGCGGCGGGCGCCTTACGATCAACAAGTATTCCCAGGCTCCTGGCCTCCAGGAGCCTTTTTCTTTATGTAGTGGCTGGGCGTTAGTCCCGCCGCTCGTCTCCCTTTTGCATACCCAATCGCCTGCCACCAACATCCAACCCCGAGACCCTTCCCAGGAGACGCACATGTCCGCAAAGCAAGTCATTCTGATCACTGGCTCAAGTACCGGCTTTGGCCGTATGTTCGCAGAGTCGCTTGCCCGCAAGGGGCACACCGTCTTTGCCAGCATGCGCGATCCTCAGGGCAAGAATGCCAGGAATGCCGGAGAGCTTCTTGCCCTCGCCAAAAAGGAATCGCTCGCCATCCACGTCGTGGAACTCGACGTCACCAGCGAAGCGTCGGTCGAGAACGCTATTCGCTCGGTAATCGCCCAGGCAGGCCGCATTGACGTCGCCATCAACAACGCTGGCTATCCAGTCACCGGGCTCATGGAGACCGTAACTACCGAGCAAGCCCAACAAATCTTCGCTACGAATTTCTTCGGCGCCTTGCGCGTCGATCGCGCCGCACTTCCCCACATGCGCCGCCAGCGCAGCGGCGTCCTGATGCACATCAGCAGTGGTGCCGGGCGCGTGGTCTTTCCGGCATTCGGTATTTATTGCGCCACCAAGTACGCGATGGAGGCTGCCGCGGAGGCGTATCGCTATGAACTTGCCTCTCAGGGCATTGAGTCCGTCATCGTTGAGCCGGGGGCGTACGAAACACCAATCATGGGCAAGTTCGTAACCGGGGCGGACGCGGGGCGTGCCGACACTTACGGCCCCCTCAGTCAGGTGCCCCAGATGCTCACCGACGCTTTGATCAAGTCTGCTGGAAACCCACAGGAAGTGGCCGACGCCGTCATCAACATCATTGAGACGCCCCCGGGACAAAAGAAGCTTCGCTACCGCGTCAGCCCCAGCGACGTCGGCGTGGACGCCATCAACGAAGTCTCCGAGAAAATACAGGCGGGGCTCCTCCAGGCCTTCGGGCTCTCCACCATCACCGCCTTCACCCAGCAACAGGCCGCCGCCTCCGACTAATCTGGGGTGAGGAGGCCAGGCCTCCGCTTTTGAGACTGCGGCGGCGTTGACCGATCCTTTCCTGATACAGCCAGCGCATGGGGTAGAATCCAGTGCGCGGATAGCCCCCGCCACTCAGAAACAGAAGACGGGCCGGGCCCGTTGAGCGCTCCATTTGCATTCTAGCGGCGTCCCCAATATCCTAATCTCCTACCCGCATGAAGATAGCTCTCTGTCAATTCAACCCCACAGTTGGAGACTTCGAAGGCAATTCCTCCCGCATTCTGGCGCTCGCGGAGGAGGCCCGCCAGCGCGGCGCGGAGCTCGCCGTCTTCTCCGAGCTTTGCATTTGCGGTTACCTCCCTTTCGACCTGCTCGAACGCCCCGCCTTCATCCAGCGAAATCTCGACACCCTCAAGGATCTCGCCTACCGCATGCCTCTCCCTGCCGTCGTGGGTTATGCGGGCCGCTACAATCACTCGAACACCGGCCAGTCCATTGCCAATAAGGCCGCCCTCGTGAAAGATGGCCGCGTCGTCTTCGAGCAGAGCAAAATGCTCTTGCCTACCTACGATGTCTTCGACGAATCCCGCTATTTTCATCCCGGCGAAAAGCACTTTGTCTTCGGCCTCGGCCGCGAGCAGCTTGGCATCACCATCTGCGAAGACGTCTGGAACGACAAGAATTTCTGGGTCAAGCCGCGCTATTCCCGCGATCCCGTCACCGAGCTCATCCAGCAGGGAACTAGCGTCCTTCTGAATATCTCCGCGTCTCCTTACACACTCGACAAGCGTTCCCTGCGCATCGAGATGCTTCGCTCCATCGCCCAGCAGCATCGCCGCCCGGTCATTTACGTCAACCAGGTCGGCGGCGACGATTCGCTGATCTTCGATGGCGCCAGCATGGCCCTCACGCCAGAAGGCAAGATCGCCGCCCAGGCCAGAGCTTTCGAAGAAGACCTCGTCCTGTTCGACACTGTCACCAGCGAAGGCGAGATCCACGGCCAGGCGAAGGACGAGATCGCCTACGCTTACCAGGCCCTCGTCTTGGGCACGCGCGACTATGTCCGCAAATGCCGATTCAGCAAGGCCATCGTGGGACTGAGCGGCGGGGTGGATTCCGCCGTGGTCGCCTGCATCGCCGTGGACGCCCTCGGCAAAGAAAACGTAGTCGGCGTTTCCATGCCAGGTCCCTACTCCTCCGAAGGCAGCAAGACCGACGCCCAGTGCCTGGCCCACAATCTCGATATCCAGTTCCTCAGCATTCCAGTTACCCCCGTCTTCGATTCCTACATCGACACCTTGAAGCCTGTTTTCGGCAACCGCTCCGCCGACGCCACCGAAGAAAACATCCAGGCTCGCATTCGCGGCAACTACCTGATGGCGCTCTCCAATAAGTTCGGCTCCATGGTACTCAGCACCGGAAATAAATCCGAATTCGCCGTAGGCTATTGCACGCTCTATGGAGATATGGCCGGCGGCCTGGCCGTCATCTCCGACGTCCCGAAACTCATGGTTTACGAGCTGGCGGAGCACATCAACCGAGAAAGAGAACTGATCCCCCGCTCCACGATCGAGAAACCTCCCAGCGCTGAATTGCGGCCGAATCAGAAGGATTCGGATTCGCTGCCTCCCTACGAAGTGCTCGACCGCATCCTGAAGGCCTACATCGAGGAAGTGAAAACTCCTGCGGAGATCGCTGAAGAATTCGGCTTCGACGTTCAGCTGGTTCGGAACATTGCCTTGCTGGTGGATCGCAATGAATACAAGCGCAAGCAGGCCGCGCCGGGACTCAAGCTCACCTCGCGCGCCTTTGGATTTGGGCGGCCCTTTCCCATCGCCCAGCGTTTCGTTCCGTAGTGGGGTTCAGTAGCACAGGCTTCAGCCTGTGAGGCGTTAGCTGCAAGCAAGCTGTGAAGATACAAGTCAAAGGAACAATCTCGCGTGAAAATCTTATCCCGTCTCTTTCCTGCAATGATTCTCGGCCTGGGCCTCGTTTCCGGTGCCGCTGCGCAGTCCGCCGCTCCCTCGGCTCTCCAAAAGAGCCTTGAAGCGTATCTGCGCCACGCCTTCGCGCTCGGCCCCGACGTCCAGATCGCTGTCGGCGCGCCCACTGAAATAGGGAACTCCGGCCTGCTTGAGACCAACATCGACTTCAAAACCGAGCAAGGCTCGGACAAGGTCAAGATGTACATAACGAAAGATGGCCACTACCTGCTGCGGGGCGAGCTCTCGGACTTGACCAAGGATCCGCTCACGGAAAATATTTCCAAGATGGACCTCAAGGGCGCCCCAGTCCTCGGCGACCCCAAGGCCACCGTCACTATCGTTGAATACGGCGACTTCGAATGCCCGGTCTGCCGCAACCTCCACGATGCCATGCGTGGCTTGCTGCCCAACTACCCCCAGGTCAAACTCGTATTCAAGGATTTCCCCCTCGATTCCGTCCATCCCTGGGCGCGCACCGCCGCCCTCGCCGGACGCTGCGTCTACCAGCAGAACCCCGGCGCCTTCTGGAAGTATTACGACTACATTTACGACCAGCAGGACCTGATCTCCGCCTCAAACATCTATGACAAGGTCGTGGACTTCGCCAGCCAGAATGGACTAAACGCTGACACCCTCAAGTCCTGCATCGCCGCACCCCAGGCTGCCAGCGAGGTGGACGCCAGCATCGCCAACGGCAATCTCCTCGAGGTCCGCAGCACCCCGACCCTCTTCGTCAACGGCCGCCGCGTCGTTGGAGCCGATCCCCATGCCCTGCAGCAATACATCGACTACGAACTAGCCCAACAAAAATCCGCGCGAAAATAATCGTTCCGTCCGTGAAAACAATTTTGCCCAGCGCTCTCCCGATGCGGCCGCGCCGGCATCCATGCTGGCAAATGCCGAGCGATGCGCAGTCTTTCGGCGGCTTGAAAGCAAAATTAATCGAGATTCTCCCGAACGGGTAACTAATGCGGCCACGAGGCTGGGAAGCAAGTGCAGGCGATCACGATGGACAGAGAAGGGGACCAATTACCAAAAGATATTAATTAATATAATATCCGGAGACTGACCCAGAAAAAATTATACACACGAGTTTGTTTGAGAGGGAAGTGTGCTGCATGGCGCTCATTCCCCATCAGACGGCAAATCCTTCTGTCGATAGCTCGGTACTAGTAGCCATTTGTCCGGTAACGCGGGTGGTCTCAATGGGTCGACGCAACACCCAGCTCGAACCCAGCTTGTACTGAAAACAAGGGCTGCAATCACTCGGCATTGCTAGATCAGCCGGAACACTACTCTGGCTAGGTTTTGACCAACTGCAGCCAAACAGGTCAGTCCTCTCGGGGAAGCATCATCCGATCAACGAATTGGATGGTGTTGCATCGACCGTTTGAGCCGGCAGCGGTAATCGGAAAGTACCTAAATGGCTCTCAGAACGGTATAGGCCCAAACGATAGACTCCAAAAGAGCAAGCCACCCCACAAATCGGTACACCCAGACCGGGCTTCGGGCTCTTCCAGAGCCGAATAGGATTGAGCGAACAGACCAAACACACGAAATGAGCGCACCTGCTCCAATCAGCCACAGCAGCCAAGAGAGAACGAAATCTCGGTCGTCAAACGGGTGGTGGCGGCCAAGCAAGAAAGCGCCAAGCACCGGACTCAGGGTACCGAGTATGTAGACCGTCCAAAACAGCAGGGGGTTTGCTGGAATCCCATCCATGTCACTGACGAGAGATTCTACTGCAATTCTTGATTGCTGAGAGGTAGCGCCTGATTAACGCTGCCGGTTCAAACGGTGGATGCAACACCATCTGGTATAAAGCAGTTTTCAAAGGTGGTGTTTATGAGGCCAGGGATACGATTTGGGCTTTCCGCGGAGCAGAAGACCGACGTGTGGCGACGTTGGAGGGCGGGGCAGACGTTGCATGAGATCGGTCGCGCTTTTGGCAAAGAACATTCCTCCATTCGTTGTTTGGTGTCGCGTCACGGCGGGATCGCTCCACCGGTACGGCGGCGTGCGCTCCTCGCGCTCACGCTGCGGGAGCGCGAGGAAATCTCTCGCGGGCTGGCTGCCGGCTCGTCGCTTCGTGAGATCGCCCGTAGTCTGAGTCGTGCCGCCTCGACCGTGAGCCGGGAGGTCGCACGCCACGGTGGCCGTCCGGCGTATCGCGCCGGTCAAGCGGACAGCGAAGCCTGGCAGTCGGCTTTGCGGCCCAAGCGCTGCCTTCTTTCCAGCAACCCGAAGTTGCGGGATATCGTTGCGAGTAAACTGATGCTGGACTGGTCGCCGAAGCAGACTTCCGGCTGGCTGAAAACCCAGTATCCCGATGATGAGAGCATGCACGTGTCCCACGAAACCATTTACCGAAGCCTGTTCATTCAAGCCCGTGGAGCGCTGAAAAAGGAGCTGTTGGAGCACTTGCGATCCAAGCGTCGCATACGGCGGTCTCGGCACTCGCACATCTTCAAAGACGGGCGCGGTCAAATCCCTGAGGCCATCTCGATCCGCGAAAGACCCGCTGAAGTGGAAGACCGTGCCATTCC
>DATIXE010000003.1:0-10975 GCA_035518915.1 Candidatus Eiseniibacteriota bacterium | reverse complement strand
CAAGTGACCCGGTGGCCACCCGGCGGGCCAAGAGCCTGAAATTGGGAGCTGTCGAGTCATTTGACCCCAACAGTGGTAAGCTAGTGCATGAAATTCAGGCCCGGACCGAGGGCCGAGGAGCAGACGCAGTTCTCGTCGCGGTGGCGCATCCAGCGGTGGTGGCGGAGGCGTTGGCGGCGGCGAGGCCTGGGGGGCGGGTGCTCTTGTTCGCCGCAAACGACCCCGTGACGAAAATTGAGTTTCCAGCCTCGGCGGTGGGGATCGACGAGAAGGAAATACTGGGCAGCTATAGCGCTGCGGTGGACATCCAAGAATCAGCGGCAGCGCTGGTACTGGGTAAGCAACTGCCCGTCATGGATATCGTCACTCACCGGTTTCCTTTGGCTAGAATTCAGGAGGGCCTGGATTTGGCGGCTCATCCCACGGAGAGTTCGCTGAAGGTTTTGATTACACACCAATGAAGACCGCGTCCCCAAAGAAGCTGGAAATCGGACTGGAAGAGGAACTCCTCCAGGCAAAAATCGTGGTTCCCTCCCGGATGACCGCCGCCGTGCTCTACGGCAGTGAAGACCTGCGCATCGAACAGATTGATGTGCCACCCGTCGCGCTGGACGAAGTGCTGCTGCGCGTGCGGTTGGCGCTCACCGATGGCACCGACCTGAAAGTGTGGAGGCGCGGGTATCACGCCAAGATGATTCAGCCGCCGGCCGTGTTCGGGCACGAAGTGGTCGGCGAGATCGTGGCCATGGGCAAGCGCGTGGATGCAAAGTGGCGGATGGGCACGCGGGTGATCGCCGCGAATTCGGCGCCGTGCCTGCGCTGTTACCACTGCCGCCGGGGACAGGAAAATCTTTGCGACGATCTGCTCTTCAATAACGGCGCCTACGCGGAATACATGCGCATTCCGGGACGCATCGCCCGGGAAAATATGCTGGAAGTGCCGCACGCGGTGGACGACCACAGCGCCGCGCTGGTGGAGCCGCTGGCCTGCGTGCTGCGCGGCATTCACGAAATGGAAGTGCGCACCGGCGATACCACGGTGGTCATTGGCTGCGGCCCCATCGGCTTGATGTACGTGCGAATGCTGACGCGCCGCGGCGTGCGCGTGGTTGCGATCGCGCGCCGCGAGGCGCCGCTGGCGGTCGCGCGCCGCCTGGGAGCGGCGGCAACGATCAACGTGACCGAAACTCCGGATGTGGCGTCGTCGGTTCGCGCGCTGACGGACGATCAGCGCGGGCCGGATTCCGTCGTGGAAGCCGCGGGAAATCCCGCTACCTGGGAACAGGCGCTGGCGATGGTGCGTCGCGGAGGCGTGGTCAACTTCTTCAGCGGGTTGCCAACCGGAACGCGCGTGGCCATTGAGCCGGCGGCGATTCATTACTCCGAAATCCGCATGATCTCTCCGTTCCACCACACACCGCGCTTTATTCGCGAAGCGCTGGAAGCGATCCGCCGCGGCGACATCTCCGCAAACGATTTTGTGACCGAGGATATCCGCCTGGAAGATCTGCCGCAGGCGTTCGAGCGCATGAAGGCGCGGAGCGGTGAGATTAAGCTGGCCGTAAGGCCGTAGCTCGCAAATTGCGGAAGGCTGCCGCTCCCGGCAAAAGCATCCTGCCCAGTTTTCCTATGCAAGTAGAAATGAGCGAGGCCCGGCAACCTGTGTTTTGGTTGCCTGTTTGGCGTGAGTCGCCATCCTTTTTGCATAATGTACGTGTGAGGCCAGACCGCCGCCATGCTTCGGCCAGGTGAACTTCAAATCGCAGAGAAGCTGCCCGCGGACGGTTGCGCGCCGCGGGAGGCGCAGGACTACACGCGCTGGCTGAGCACGCATCACTACGAAAATTTCAACGTGGTTTCCTGGCTGCTGCCGAAGGAACTGCACCAGCATTTCTATAATTTGTACGCCTATTGCCGGTGGGCCGACGATCTGGGCGACGAAGTTCCCGACAAAGAACGCGCTCTGGAGTTGCTGGCGTGGTGGGAGCGCGAGCTGGATTTGTGTTACGAAGGCCGGCCGGCGCACCCCGTCTTTGTGGCGTTGCGCGAAACGATCGTGGCGAACGATGTACCAAAGCTGCCGTTTGCGGATCTGCTGAAAGCTTTTCGCCAGGACCAAGTGGTGAAACGGTATGCCACGTGGGACGGCGTGCTGGAATACTGCGTGTATTCGGCGAATCCCGTGGGCCGCCTGGTGCTCTATCTTTGTGGCTATCGCGACGAAGCGCGGCAGAAGCTGTCGGACGCCACCTGCACAGCGCTGCAACTGGCGAATTTCTGGCAGGACGTTTCGCGCGATCTCGGCATCGGGCGAATCTACATTCCGCTGGATCGCGCGGCGGCCCACGGACTGAGCGAAGGCGATATAACCGGCAGGAAATTTGACCGGCGTTACGTCGCGTTGATGCAGGAGTTGATCGAGTACACGCGCCAGCTCTTTTACAAGGGCCTGCCGCTGGCGAAGCGCGTGGATGGAAAGCTCAGCGTGGACCTGGAGATGTTCAGCCGTGGCGGGCTGGCGGTGCTCGACGCGATTGAGGCGATGGGCTACGACACGCTGCACCGGCGGCCCCAGGTTAGCAAGGTAAAGCAAGTTCGGCTGCTGGGCCGCGCGTTGATCACGCACGTGTTTGGCGGATCGGAACTGAATCGCAATGGCGGGTTCGCGGCTGAAGGCGCTCGGGTAGTATCCGCAGAGTCTATCCAACTGGAGATTGAAGCTTCCTATAGCCACTGCCACCGCATTGCCCGCACCGCGCAAAGCAGTTTTTATCCGGCATTTTTCCTCCTGCCGAAGCCGAAACGCGACGGCATTGTAGCGCTGTACGCCTTCATGCGCCTGATTGACGATGTTTCCGATCATGGCGCGGACGCCGCGGCGAAACAGCGCGGTCTGGCCCGCTGGCGCGCCGCACTCGACACGGCAGTCACGGGGCAAAGGCAAGTGTTCGACGGGAACGCCGCCATGGCGCTGCAGTTGGATGACATGCGCGGTCAGCGCGAAGTGTTGCCCGCGCTGGTGGACACCATGCAGCGCTTCCGCATGCCGGCGCGTTACCTGCACGACCTGATCAGCGGCGCGGAAATGGATTTAACGATCCAGGAATATCCCACGTTCGAACGGCTGAAAGAATATTGTTACCGCGTCGCGGGCACCGTGGGGCTCACCTGCACTCACATTTTCGGCTTTCGCGATCCCCGGGCGCTGGATTTGGCGGAAAAGCTGGGACTCGCGTTTCAGCTGACGAATATTTTGCGCGACGTCCGCGAGGATTTTCAATTGGGCCGTGTGTATCTGCCCGAAGAGGATTTGGCGCGATACGGCGTTGCGGAACAAGACCTGGGCCGCAACGAAGCGACGCTCGGAGTTCGCGAACTGCTGCGCTTTGAAGCGGACCGCGCCTGGAAACTCTACGAAGAAGGCGCGAGCCTGCTCGGCCTGATCGAAGAAGACAGCCGCGGCACGCTTTGGCTGCTGGTGCATACCTACAGCTCGTTGCTGGCACGGATCGAAGCGGTGGACTTTGCCGTGTTTGGGGAGCGCGTGCGGCTCTCCAAGCCGGAGAAAATGATGTTGATGGCCAAGGCGCGATTTGCGCGCCATACGGAAGAGAACATCCTTGCAAAACGTAATCGTGATCGGCGGGGGGCTGGCGGGGCTCTCGGCGGGCATCGCGCTGGCTGAGGCCGGCCGCCGCGTGCGCCTGTTTGAGCAGCGGCCATTCCTCGGCGGCCGGGCAACCTCCTACGTGTTGCCCGACGGCGAGCACGTGGACAACTGCCAGCATGTGACGCTGGGATGCTGCACGAACCTGGAGGATTTTTACCGGCGCGTGGGCTCCGCGGGGAAAATCAAATTTTTCGACCGCTTGTTGTTCCAGGATCCTCAGGGAAGAACCGGAGAAATGCGGGCCGGATTGCTGCCCGCGCCGTTTCACATGACCGGTTCCTTTCTCGCGTTCGCGCCGCTTGCGCTGGCCGACAAGCGAAGCATCGCGCGCGCCATGCTGGACATCCTGCGCGGCAAGGGCCGCACGCCCGACCTGGACGCGCCCGGCGGAATCTCGATGCTGGAGTGGCTCAAGCGGCGCAAGCAGACGCTCGCAGCCATCGAGCGGTTCTGGCGCGTGGTGCTGGTCAGTGCCTTGGACGAGGAACTCGACCGCACCGATGCGCGCTTTGGCGTGGACGTTTTTTGGAAGGCGTTTCTTTCCACGCGCACGGGTTATCGCATGGGCGTGCCCGCGGTGCCGCTCGCGGATCTCTACGACGGTTGCAAGGCGGAGATTGAAAAACGGGGCGGGGAAGTGAACCTGCGCATGCCGGTTCGCGCGGTTCGCATCGAAGGCGGCCAGGTTGCGGGAGTGGAATTTGACGGCGGCCGCGTGGAAACGGCTGACGCTTACGTGTTCGCCGTGCCCCATCCGGCGATGGCCGAATTGGCGAGCGAGGAAATGAAGCGCATCGAGCCGGGGCTGGCGCATCTAGACAAGATCGGCGTCGCGCCGATTACCGGCGTGCATTTCTGGTTTGACGGCGAAGTGATGCGCGAGCCCTTCGTGACCCTGCTCGAGACCACCACGCAATGGATTTTCAACAAAACGGCGCTCTATGGCTCGGCCAACGGCGCGGGAAAATTGCCGGGACAGTATCTGCAACTGGTGATCAGCGCGTCGTATGATTTGCTGCAAAAGCCCCGCCAGGAAATCATAGAGATTTGCTTGAGGGAGGTGCGGCAGGCGCTTCCGGCGGCGCGGGACGCGCAACTCGTGAAAGCGACGGTCATCAAGGAAGCGTCCGCCACATTTTCTCCGCAACCAGGCGTGGACCGTTGGCGCCCAAAGCAACAGACGGGCATCGGCAAAATGTTCCTGGCCGGGGATTGGACCGACACGGGCTGGCCGGCCACGATGGAGGGCGCGGTACGCAGTGGTTATTTGGCGGCGGAAGCGGTGTTGCGCAAGGCCGGTACGCCGAAATTATTGTTGCAGCCGGATTTGGCTCCGGATGGATTGGCGGCCTGGTTCGGGTAGCGTGATTGGTGCCGACCCGTGCTGCCAGCGTGCTAGGCTACCTTCCAGAGGGATCTGCAGCCCTATGGAGCTAAAATTGGCCGTCAGATCCTAGTGCCCACATGCAAGACAACCGCTGCCGGTTCAAGCGTTCGACACAACACCATCTGGTATAAAGCAGTTTTCAAAGGTGGTGTTTATGAAACAAGGGAGGCGGTTTAGGTTTTCCGCGGATAAGAAGCTCGAGGTGTGGCGTCGTTGGAGGGCAACGGGTCAAGCCAAACTCATGCAATATCGAGGGCGATCCTGATGGCCCGCTCGACGGGAGAGTAGTCCCCATCCTTGCGATTGAGAAGAAACGGCTCAGCCGGGAGAAGTGGTGGCTGTGCCAGAAATCGCGGGCGGGAACCGCGATGTGCTTGCGCTGCATGCACCAAGAATGGATGGCACAAGTAGACGGTGCCCGCGTCGCCTGTCGCCAGTACCTCACGTCGAGAAGCGGTTTCGGCAAAACCCTCCTGAGCGACCAGATCTCTAGACGATAAGCCGAGCTCCCCCAGGGGAGCGAGAATCCTTGCGACATCAAGATGCGAACCGAGGCGAATACGAGTCGGCGCATCAATTTCGCCAACGTCGGACAAGAGAAACAGCATCAGTAGGGCTCTTCCCTTCGAACTTACGTTGACGCGCCAGTTGAGAAAGTCGTTAGGCTCGCCGATGTCGGGCGGAAAACTGCTGTCGACGTGCCATCCGGCGTCTCCGGGATCATCATGGGACGGAAAACGAATCGGGAACGTTCCAAGATCCCTTCGGGGCAGCCAACGGCCTGGACCAACGAGTTGGTCGAATGCATGGTGCAGGACTGGAGTATTGGCGACACTGGAAAATGGTTCCTGCCCGTACATGCCTAAGCGAATCACCGGCTTCGTCCAAGTCGTTGGGTCGGCCTCAACGCAACCGGTATCCCGCCACAAGATTGCGCAGCTCTGCTCAGCAAGCTCCCGTGGAAAAGCGTGCGGGAGTTTCACGAAACCCTCGCGAATGAACTGACTGATCTGCGCGTCACTCAGCATGGTGCATAGAATCCTACATCAAGCGATATCGCGCACTGTTTTGGAGATTTGTTCCATTCTTGTCGAGATTATGGGCCAATTAGGGGGCAAGGTCCCGACTAGCGCCGCGTTAATGAGGCAAGTGAAAGGAAGTCTGCGATTTGCTGTACCCAGAAGACGGGGTAACATACAACACAACGTGTATGGGATGGTGTCGCTTGCCTTATCTTGGGTTATTCTCGCGTGGATCGTGTTTCGGCAGACCCAGGCAGTTTTTTGACATGATCTGCTTAGCCCGGAGCAAGGACGCTGTGCTAAGTCTCGATAAATCGCGTAACCGGAAAGGTGGCTCAGAGTACCAAATCAATCTGCGTGTCGCTGACTGGAATTGGCTGCTACGAAGTGGCGTAGAAGGATCCCAGGCTGCGCTCGGAGACGGAGAGCGACTCGGTGGTTTGATCGAGCGCGTGATAGGCGGCTTCGTTTGCGGCCTTGAAGCTAAGGAACGAGTTTTCGCTATCCCAGTAATCAAGGGTGAAGTACCAGCGAGGGCGGGACACATCCCGCAGGAGGCGAGTCTCGCGAAAGCGTGCGTCGGTCTGGAACAGTCGTGCCCAGTCGCCCCGAGGCCCATAGACTGATTCAAACCTTTCTTCATAACCGGGCTTGACTTCGTACTCCCAGAGGATTAGAAACATAGATGTCCCATCTTCTGCTCTCGCTACCCGGCAATCCAGGAACACTTCAATTGGGGAAGGCTGGTCTGCCGAGCGATTGTAGCAACCCGATTGGATAAAAGTCGCATAGTGAACCTCACTCTAGTTGTGTAATCACCCAGGGAAGTAGCAGTCCGTTGAGACTCGCGGACGGAGGCGTTTGTGGATCGCAAGTACGGTCACCGCGGCTATCGTGACGCGGAAAAGCACGAAAAAAGGGAAAGGCAGGATCGGAAGCCCCCGCAAGGCGGCCCGCGCGGAGCGAGCGATCATCTCGGCCCGCGCACGCCGCGCATGGTGGGAACGGTAACGCGAGCGCGATGCTCCAATTGCGGCGCGGTGCTGGTCTCGGGCTTCGACCCCGGCGGCAAGTGCCCGAAATGTGGGTTTGAGCTGCATTGCTGCAAGCAGTGCCGCTTTTTCGATTCCGGCGCGCAGTTTGAGTGTACGCAATCCGTTCCGGCGCGCGTTTCGCCCAAGGACGCGCGCAACGATTGCTCCTTTTATGAATTCCGGATGACGATCGAGAAAGACACCGCGCCCACTTCCTACATGCAGCCGGCGCAGGTGCCCGTGGAAGCGCCCGCTTCCGGGCGTCCCATGGACGCGCGGCAGGCTTTCGAGAATCTCTTCAAGAAGTAACGCCCTACTTTTTTTCTTTCGCGGACGAACCCAGCGGAAAGAGTGTCGGCGCCGCCGGCATTTCGCTGGCGATCTGCTCGAGTTGCGGGTAGTGCTGCCGGAGATCGTCCGGCACTTTCACCTTGCTGCCTTTCAGGATGCTCAGAAGCTGCAGCGCATTCACCACCGCCTTGCCCTGGTAATGGTTGTTGGTAATGACATAAGTATCGCGTGTGTGTTCCTCGACTTTGCGAATGCGCTCGGCCCAGGGATTCAGCTCGTCCAAAGAATAAAGGTAGTTGTAGCGCTCGTGTCCGGGAAGGGCTGGATCGTCGTTGAACCAGGTGTCGTAACGGCGCCCGTGGAAGCGGACGTAGCCGATCGGCGAAGTGTATTGCGCGGTGGGCGTCATGGAATTGCCGATCACCGGCTGGTCAATGTTGCAGAACCCGGCGTGATGCTCTTCGAGGAGACGCAAGGTGTCCTGGCGCTGCCACGAAGAATGCCGCAGCTCGACGACAAGCGGGTAGCCCGCGAAGCGCTTGAGCAAAGCCGAAAGATGCTGGGTCGTTTCGGGCGTGGAATGAAACGAAAAAGGGAATTGCAGCAGGACGGCGCCGAGTTTGCCCGCGTCTCGCAGCACGTCGAAGCCGGCGCGGACCTGGCGTTCGTCCTCGGCCGATGCGGCGGGCTCATGCGTAAACCGCTGCCAGAGCTTTGCGGTGAATACAAATGCGGGATTGGCCGCCACACGTGCGATCCAGGCGGCCGCATGGTCCGGGCGAATCGGCTGGTAGAACGAAGTGTTGATCTCGATAGTGTCGAAATATTGTGCGAGAAATGTAGCTTCGTGAAAGCCCTTCGAGCGGCTCGCCGGGTAAACGAAACCGGCCCAGTCCGGGTACGACCATCCCGCCGGGCCGACGCGCAATCGGCCGGGCGTTCCCGGCGAAACGGCGGAGCGCGCTGATTTCTTTGCGGGCATGCGATGACCTGCCAGTTAGGCTAGAAAGCAATGCAGAGCGTGTCAATGGCATCACCGCAGTCCGGGTAATTCGCGTGTGATGCCAGGCATTGCGCCGGCCGACCCCGCTTGTTATCCTGACTTCGTTATGCGGTGCAGAAAGCAGCTGCGTAGCAACCCTTCCTCCCAGCATTCCAATCCTGACAGGTGCGATCATGAACGTTTCCATCAGCTACAAACACGTTGAGGCACAAAGGCCCGTGGCCGTGGAGGTCATGCGCCGGTTGGACAAGTTGAACCGCTTGCTGAAAAGCTATCAGCCGGACATGGTTCAGTTGAAAGGTGTGTTCAAGCGGAATCAGCGGACCGCGGAGCAATCGTGCGCCCTCACACTTTCGTTGCCTAGCGGCGTCCTGCATGCGATCGGCAACGGAAAAAACGGGCTGGCCGGATGCAAAAAGGCCTTCAGCGAAATTGAAACCCAGGTGAAGAAGCTGCAATCGCGCCTCCGCCGGGAACACGAATGGAAGCGCACGCGCCCGGCGCCGCGAGCCTGAGGCGACGCGCGCTGCCGATTAAGCAAACGCGGTCGTTCGCGAGTGGATGTGGGCGATTCTGTCTTTGAATGGCGTGCCGTCGAAGCCGCGCGCGTGCGGCTCTCCCACTAACCGGCTGGCCATAGCCTTCATCTTTTTCGCACTCAGCCACGGCAACTTCGCCAGGGGGATCCGATGGGACAGTGATCTTCCACGCCGCGCCCCGCAGAGCGGGTTTCGCCATTTTCCTGTACAATCGATGTTTATCTTTGCAGGGGCGTAGCTCAGTGGTAGAGCAGCGGCCTTTTAAGCCGAAGGTCGTGGGTTCGATCCCCACCGCCCCTACCAATATCCTCTTTACAAATAGTTGATTGCAGATACTCAAGGGGCCATCGGGGGCCACTAACGCTAGGCTACTTGCGCTGGCAGCACCAAACGAACAACTTTGCTGTTTGCCTCTCTCAATGCTGTCGGAACCGCATGCGTGTAGATATTCATGGTTGTTCGAATATCCGCATGCCGCAAAAGTTCCTGTTGGACCTTGAGATCGACACCGAGCGCATGAAGTAACGTTGAATGGCTGTGTCTAAACGTGTGCCAGCCTATCCGGCCTAGCCCTGCTTTCTGTGCAGCAGGGACAAGCCAGTTCTCCTGAATTCGGCCTGGCCAATATGGTTTTCTTGTTTCCGGGTTCGCGAATACCCAATCATCCGCATTAGCGAGCGGAGCAAACCGAGCCTTGTGTTGACACAGCTCCTCCGCAAGTGAACGGTCAAGCGGCATCCATCGCCGGGATGCTTGCGTCTTGACATCGCCCTGCTTGCCGTAGACGTATGCTTGCCGCACCGCCAGACGCAGCCCTTCCCAGTCAATGTCGCGCCACTTGAGACCGAGTATTTCGCTTATCCGCAGTCCCAAGCACATCGCCACAATGCACATCGTTCGGAACGGTTCGGGAATGTATTCGAGCACCTTACGGAAGTCCTCCACGGAAAGTGCCTTCGGTTCCCGTTGCCTTTTCGAACTACCCTTCACGCGGACGAGGCTCATGGGGTTGTGCTGATAGGGAATCAGCTCCCAACGCATCGCAGCGTTGAACAGTACGCGCATTAGGTTTTTGAGATGGGATTTGCTTTTCGGTGCCAAGCTGAGCCTCTTGAGCCAATCCTCCACAAGCAACGGTTTGATGTGCTCGATGGGATAGTCTCGCCATTTCGGCTCAACATGGTTGTCCAGCCAACACCGATACCGTGAAGCTGTCGAGTGCCTTTCAGGGATCTCTTCTGCTAGGTATCGATGAATGACTGCACCGAACGAAACAACCGCACCACTTGACGGCTCTGCATTCATCGAAAACAACCAGGACATGGCAGCCTTGCGGGCCTGGGGCTCAGTTGGAAACTCTTCAACTGTTCCGATAGGCGCGCTTCGCCTTTTCTTGCTGCCGTCAGGGAGATTCTCGCGATAACGCAGAACCCACACGTCAGGACCCTTTCTTCTTGCTTTCAAACAGACCCAACCAAACTGAACCCGTTGCCGCTTATGTTCCATCCGATTTCTCCTGTAAGCGGCACGGATGGCAAGATGAATTTAATCGAGAACGCAGCCATGAGTCCAGTTCAGATGCACGGAAATACCAGTGGCCTCCGATTTGATATCCGGGAATGCTTCGGTGTCGAGCATAGCGCTGCAGAGTTTTCACGTGAATATTGCCGAGTAATCGGGCTGCTTCACAACTACCAATGAGTGGCTCAAAGTCTCGCTGTACCGTTACCGTCAAGAGGGGCCGTGAGGCGACAGGAGGATGCGTAGGAGCGCTGAGGTTTTCTCCACCTGTGGCCGCGTGGGGTGTCGCGGCATTTTGAAGTGTAGGGACACCCAGTGACGACTGGTCGGGCAGTTGTGGTGATGATGACAACGCGGTGATGTCGCCGCTGATGGAGTCTTTTTTAGCACTGTTATTGATTGCCAGGCGTGAGCCATGTCGTCGGTCGGACGCTGGGTTCTCACGCATGTCGAATTGGGGGCGACGGTGCATCCGTTGTTATTTCAATTCCAGTTGGAATGAGTCTCC
>DATIXE010000002.1:0-72201 GCA_035518915.1 Candidatus Eiseniibacteriota bacterium | reverse complement strand
TTGGTTGAACATCTGGCGAACGTTTCTGAGCGAGTTAAATGAGCGCCAGCAATTGAAATGGAGCGAATCGTTTCTGGACGGCAGTTTCGCTCCGGCGAAAAAAGGGGCTGTGGAGTCGGAAAAACCAAGCGGGGCAAGGGGACGAAGTGGATGGTGGTGGTCGACGGCCGCGGTCTTCCTTTGGGAAACTACCTTCACTCTGCATCCCCGGCGGAAGTCAAACTCGCGGAGACGACGCTCGCGACGATCCGCGTAGGACGGAGCCATCACTCGGGTCGTCCGCGGCAAAAGCCGATGCGCGTAATTGCCGACAAAGCCTACGACAGCGATCCGCTGCGGGAGCGCTTGCGGCAGCGCGGAATCGAACTGATCTGTCCGCACAAGAGGAATCGCGTTCGTCCGGCCACCCAGGACGGACGAATCTTGCGACGTTACAAACGGCGATGGATCGTGGAACGCACCAATGCCTGGCTGGGAAACTTCCGACGCTTGGTCGTGCGCAACGACCGTTCGCTCACGATCTATGGTGCTTTTTTTCATATCGCCTGCTTCATGATCGTCTTACGGAGGGTTGTGCAATAGCTTCTAAAG
Organism: Candidatus Eiseniibacteriota bacterium; assembly: GCA_035518915.1. Classification (GTDB taxonomy): domain Bacteria; phylum Acidobacteriota; class Terriglobia; order Acidiferrales; family UBA7541; genus Acidiferrum. The sequence continues at coordinate 71,610 of DATIXE010000002.1, read as the reverse complement.
CCGGTAAGGCGACGAGTTCGCCATAGCAGCTTGCTCCGAGAGCACTCACACTTCACTTCGGCGGCCTCACCACTCACTCGTCGCGAATCACTGCCCAGCATTCTTCCTGCTACACTATCCCTGCAAACCCTGCAGGAGACCGCTATGAGTGAAGCCACACAATTCGCCAAATCCGTCTCTACTCGCACGGAGTCCGATTCGATGGGCGCGATCGAAGTCCCCATGGATCGCTACTACGGCGCTCAGACCGCGCGCTCCCTGATCAATTTCGCCATTGGAAAAGACACCATGCCGGCCGAGCTGATTCGCGCTTTCGGGATTCTGAAAAAGGCCGCCGCACTGGTGAATCGCGACCTGGGCAAGATTTCCGAGGAGAAGTCCAACCTGCTGGTTCAGGCGGCCGATGAAGTCATCTCCGGCAAACTCAATGAACATTTTCCCCTGCGCGTCTGGCAGACCGGCAGCGGCACGCAGACGAACATGAACGTTAACGAAGTGATTTCCAATCGCGCCATCCAGATTGCGGGTGGGGAAATCGGCAGCAAGAAGCCGATTCATCCGAATGACGACGTGAATATGTCGCAGTCCTCCAACGATACCTTTCCAACGGCAATGCACATTGCGGCGGCCATGGAAACCCAGCGGCGCCTGCTGCCTGCCTTGGCTCGCCTGCGCGACGCACTGGCTACGAAGGCGAAGGAATTCAGAGACGTGGTGAAGATTGGGCGGACGCATTTGCAGGACGCCACGCCCCTAACTGTCGGGCAGGAGTTCTCCGGTTGGGTGAGTTTGCTTGATCGCGACGGTGGGCGCATTGCCGTGGCGCTCGATGGCTTGCTCGATCTGGCGATCGGCGGCACCGCGGTCGGTACGGGATTGAACGCGCACCCGGAATTTGCCGAGCGGGCCGCAAAGAAGATTGCCGAGCTGACCGGATTACCGTTCCGCTCGCACCCGAACAAATTCGCAAGCCTCTCCGCGCACGATGAAATTGTGTTTGCCAGCGGCGCGCTGAAAACGCTGGCGGCTTCGCTGATGAAGATCGCCAACGACGTGCGTTGGCTCGCCTCCGGTCCGCGCTGCGGACTGGGCGAACTGATCCTTCCGGAAAACGAGCCGGGTTCCTCGATCATGCCTGGCAAGGTGAATCCGACGCAGTCCGAAGCCGTCACCATGGTGGCCGTGCAGGTTATGGGCAACGACGCGGCCATCGGCTTCGCGGGATCGCAGGGCAATTTCGAGCTGAACGTTTTCAAGCCGGTGATGATTTTCAACTATCTGCACTCGGTGGAATTGCTGGCGGATGCGATGAACAGTTTTGTGGAGCACTGCGTGGCGGGCATCGAGCTGAACCGCAAGACCATCGATCACTACGTCCACAACTCGCTGATGCTGGTCACCGCGCTTGCGCCACGCATCGGCTACGACAACGCCGCCAAAGTAGCGAAGACCGCGCACCAGCAGCACATCAGCTTGCGCGAAGCCGCGATGCAGCTTGGCCACCTCAGCGCCGAAGAGTTCGACGCCCTCGTTAAACCCGAAGACATGACGCATCCATAAGGTATCTCAGTCATGCCGTTGTCTAAGAAAGCTGTCCGACGAACTCAGGTAAGGGCTAGAGCCGCCCAGCTTCTTGACTCAATTTCAATCGGAGAAGTCGACGCTTATGAGGGCTACAGGTCACTTTATCGCATGTGGTGCACAAGAAATACGACTGTACCAGAGCTGAAACCTTTATTCCGAATTCCGGGAATCTGCGCTGACAGTACATTCCGCGTAACTGATGAATTTCGATCTGAGGTCCGTGCTTTGGCGAAGGAAATTCTTTCTCTGTTCAGTGACACCACGGTGCCGCGGTGAACCGTGGGGAACTTATAGGTCGGCCCGTGAGACCGGCCCGATTATTTATCTTTGTCCCCTGCGCCATTCTCTGTCTGATGTCAATCTTAAGCTCACCTATAGCCGCTGCCCAGATTCCCGATTGGTGCAAGCAACTGCCGCGGCCGGAATACAAATCGCTTGAGCGAATCCATGTGAGCGATGCGTGGTTTGAGGTATACAAGGTCGCGGCGAACACTTATGCGATCTACGAACCACACCAGTCGGAAGAGACCATCGGCTATCTGATTCTCGGTTCGCGGAAAGGGATTCTCTTTGACACCGGCATGGGCATCAGCGACATCCGAAAGGTGGTTCAGCAGATTACGCGCCTGCCTATGATTGTCCTGAATTCGCACACGCACGACGATCACGTCGGCGGCAACTGGGAATTCCAGACCGTCTACTCAATGGACACGGATTTCTCTCGCCAGAACGCGAAGGGCTCCACCGCCGACGCACAAGCCGAAATTGCCCCCGGCGAAATTTGCGGAGACCTGCCCAAAGGATTCGACCCGGCAACTTACCGCACACGGCCGTGGCAGATCTCACACTACATGCACGATGGGGACAAAATCGACCTGGGCAGCCGCGAGATCGCAGTGCTCTCCACGCCCGGCCACACGCCCGACGCGATTTCCCTGCTGGACCGCAAGAACGGGCTGCTCTTCACCGGAGACACCTACTATCCCGCTACGATCTGGCTCTATCGCCCGGAAACGGACCTCGACGCTTACGCCAAGTCCATCCAGCGGCTGGCCGCCCTGGCGCCGCAGGTGCGCCTCGTCCTCGGCGCGCACAATGTTCCCGTTGCCTCGCCTTCCGCTTTGCCACAGCTCGTCTATGCCTTCGCCGATCTTCGCGCGGGAAAAGCCACCTGCAAGCCGGACAAGCCCGGCCGCCAGGTCTGCACCGTGGGAAAATTCAGTTTTCTCGTACGTACCCTCAATCCAGAGGTAAACTAGCGGCATCCGAAGGTGAGTATGCTACGCCGGTCGCCAATCCGGTCCCTAGCCTGCTGGATGGTCGCTTTTGCCGCGGCGATTCCCCCTATTGCGGCCCAGCCAAAGCACGAAAAAAATGTCTGGAATTATGACGGCGGGGTCTTCCTGGAAACCGACGGGGCCATCCCCGGCGGCGCTTGCCTGCGCTTGATGGGTCGGCTGTATGCGTCGGAATTCTTCAACAATCTTAAACGGGAGGACACCACCTCGGGCACGCTCTTCCGGCGCGGCAACGATATCGTGACGGATTTTCCGAAGCAGATGCAGCTAACGATCGCGATCTTCGACATGCCGTGCGACCCGATGCTGCAACAAACGGGTGCCCACGTCTATTTGACCGATGAGATGCTCCGCTCACTGCGGCTGAGTTTCTATTGGAAACGCGAATTAGTGATGCGCCCGGTGCGCGGCATCGTGGTCCGGAACTTCACAGTGAGCCCGATTCCGCAGGTCTTCGAAGGCGAGTCCGACAAGCCGCCGCAGCGCTATGAATGGAGGCTGACCTTTGACGTGCCGAGCGATGGCGTACCGGTGACCGACAGCCTGGTGCTGATCCTTCGGACGTCGGACCATCGCATCGTAGCCCGCACGGCGGCGAGGTTGTAAGGTAGCAAGCAGCAAACAGATCGCAGCAAACAAGAATCGAACTTCGGCCGCTCTAAATTGGGACCAACGATTTGGTTTCGGATAGTTGCTTGCTGCTAGCTGCTCGCCAGACTTATTTCCGGCACTGTGCCACGCACGGTCAATTTCGCCTCGGTGCGGTCCTGCACTTCCTCTGGCGTCCAGCCGGGCGCCACTTCCCGGAGAACCAATTCGCCGGATCTCACATCAATTACAGCAAGGTCCGAGATGATCGTGGTCACGCATTCCAGGCCGGTCAGCGGGTAGTTGCACTGCGTGACGATTTTCGGTGCGCCGTCTTTCGTATTGTGCTCCATGCACACAATCAACTTTTTCGAGCCCGAGGCGATGTCCATCGCGCCACCGATTCCGCCGCTACCCCGCGAGCCCGGAATCTTCCAGTTCGCCAGATCGCCCTTCTGGGAAACCTGAAAGCCTCCGAGCACGGCTACGTCGAGATGCCCGCCGCGAGTCATCAGGTGCGCGTCGGCCTGGTGAAAAATCGAAGCACCCGGAATCAGCGTTACGGGGACTTTCATCGCGTCCACCAGGTCGTAGTCTTCCTCGCCAGGTTTCGCGCGGCGCCCCATGCCGAGAATTCCGTTTTCGCTGTGGAAGTAAACGGTGAGGCCCTTTGGCAAATAGTCCGCGATAAGATTTGGTATGCCCCAGCCAAGGTTGACGTATGCTCCATCGGGCAATTCGAGCGCAGCGCGTTGGGCAATCTGTTCCCGGGTTAGTCTCGGTTTTTCCGTCATTTTCCCGTCCACATTTATTCAGTCTTCAGGGCGCCCCAGGTGACACGACTCATCCCTGAAAGCGCATTCCCTTCGCCAGTACGATGCGATGCACAAAAATCGCCGGTGTAATCACTTCTTCCGGCGGAATATCGCCGACGGGCACGATCTCGTCCACCTCGACGATCGTGAACTTGGCCGCCTTCGCCATCACTGGATTGAAGTTCCGCGCCGCCAGCCGGTACGTGAGATTGCCCAGTTCGTCGGCTTTCTGTGCCTTGATCAGTGCGAACTCGGCGTGAATCGGGAGTTCCAGGATGCAGCGTTTGTCCTCAAGCACGCGTTCTTCCTTGCCGAGGGCAACCTCCGTGCCGACGCCGACGGCCGTGTAAAAGCCAAGCAGTCCGGCCGCTGCCGCACGCATGCGTTCGCAGAGAATCCCCTGGGGCACAAGTTCGCAGGTGACTTCGCCCTTTGCAAAGCGCTCCTGGAAATAGTTCGCGTGCGGACCGGGAAACGAACAGATGACGTGCCGCACCTGGCCGTTCTTGAACATGATGCCCAGTTCGCCTTCGCGCGTGCCGCAGTTGTTGCTGATGGCGGTGATTTCCTTGATGCCTTTGCGCGAAAGCGCCTGAATCAAATTGTTGGGAAAACCGGCGCCACCAAAGCCGCCGAACATGATGCGCGCGCCATCGGGAAGGTCCGCGACCGCCGCGTCCAGAGAACTCACGATTTTCGATTTCATTCTTTGCCCGGAAGCATCGGGATTGTGCTTTCCCATAGATTGTTCCCGAGCCACGATAATTCCGCAACCCCGGCCGCCTTTGCCGGGCCAAGAGTCCGACGGCCGGGGATGGCGGCACTTCATTAAGCATGTAGAATTCGCCATAATCCCAGCGCGAGGCGGATTTGTTATATTGAAAGCCTCGGCCACAGGTCGAAGATCGGGGAAATCGCGACCCCTTTCGCGCGCAGGCCCTGCCCTCAAGATCGGAGGTTCCTCATGCGACGGTCCTTTTCCTCTTCGCTCCTCGCGATTCTCGGCCTCGTTCTGATTGCCAATGGGTGCGGCGGCTCCGGCTACGATTCGGGTTCCGGCTCAGGCGGCGGGGATACCGCGCCGCAAATAACCGCGCAACCGGCGAGCGTCACGGTGAATGCTGGGCAGATGGCTACATTCTCGGTTGTGGCCACTGGCACACAACCGCTCGCCTATCAGTGGCGGAAAAACATGTCGAACATCAGCGGCGCCACAAGCGCCAGTTACACGACCCCGGCCACGGTTAGCGGCGATTCCGGCACAGCGTTTGACGTGATCGTGAGCAATTCGGTCGGCAACGTAACAAGCGGTGCCGCGACTTTGACCGTCACCACGACTACCTCCTCCACAGTCGACGTGGCCACCTATCACTATGACGACATGCGCAGCGGCGCCAACATACAGGAAACGATTCTCAACCCGGTCAACGTCAACTCCTCGACATTCGGAAAAGTGGCGGAATTCCCCAGCGACGGGCAGATAGATGGTCAGATGCTCTATCTGAGTCAGGTGGCCATCCCGGGCCAGGGCACGAAAAACGTCCTGTATTTCGCGACGGAAAACGACAGCGTCTACGCCGTGGATGCCGACACCATGAGCGGTTCTTCGGCTACGGTGCTCTGGAAATCCAGCGCGCGACCTTCGGGCGAACTGGCCGTGGTTCCTTCGGATGCGGGCTGCGGCTACATCAATCCCGTGGGCATTATCTCCACGCCGGTGATTGACCGCTCGCGCAATGCGATCTACGTGGTCTCCGCGTCCAAAGACAGCGGGAATCACGTGCATCACTGGGTGTACGCCTTCGACCTGACCAACGGCAATTCCCTGTTTGGCGGCCCGATGAAGATCGCCGCAACCTATCCCGGCAGCGGCGGCAACAGCAGCGGTGGCACGGTAACCTTTAAAGACAGCGTACAGCAGGAACGAGCCGCGCTGCTCGAAGCCAACGACAACATCTATACGGTTTGGTCTGGCTACGACGGCGATTGTGGCAACTATTCCGCGTGGGTCATCGCCGTCAGCGCCGATTCGCTGGCGCAGGTGGGGGCCATCGATCTAGTGCCGAACACTTCAGGTGCGGGCATCTGGCAAGGGGGAGGCGGCCCCGCCGCGGATTCGGCCGGCAATGTGTACCTGGCGACGGGCAACGCGTTCGGCGGAAACACGCCGGGAGTCTCGGCCAATTACGGCGATACGTTTGTGAAGCTGGCCAACGGGACGCCGCTGTCCGTTGCGGATTACTTTGCCCCGTCTATCGCGATTCAAGACGACCAGCAGGATGCCGACCTGGGCTCCGCCGCACCGCTGCTGCTGCCGGATATGGTGGACGCAAACAGCATCACGCGGCGTCTGGCCGTCATCGCCGGCAAGGATGGAGCAATCTATATCGCCAGCCGCGACAACATGGGCATGTATAACGCCATGGCCGACAATATCTATCAGGAACTCCCCAGTAGCGGACGTCGGAATTTCTGCTCGCCGGTCTATTTCAATAATGCCGTGTATATCGGTCCGGGCGGAGTGTCTTTACGCGCGTATGGGGTGAGTCAGGCGAAACTCAGCACTTCCGCGACTTCGCAATCGACAAATACGTTTGGCGGCACCGGCACAGTACCCACGGTCTCCGCGAATGGTAATTCCAACGGCATTGTCTGGGCGGTGGACCGAGGCGGGGGCGCTTTGTACGCCTACGATGCGGGCAATCTCGCAATTCTCTTGTACAACTCGAATCAGGCCACCGGGAACCGCGACCATTTCGCCAGCGTCGGCGGACACTTCATCACACCGATGGTCGCCAACGGGAAAGTGTATTTCGGCACGGGAAGCAGCGTGGCGGTGTTTGGACTGTTGCCGTAGAGAGCGCAGGCGGCATTTCACTCCCCGGGGCAACCCGGAAGGAACTAAAGTTTCAAGCCCTTCGCAAGCCGCTGAAAAGCATACGGACGAAGACTTGCTTCACCTGCTCAGGGCTGGATAGCTGATCCGGGTCGTACCACCGATAAAGCCAGTTGCACATGCCGAGGATGCCGTTGACGATCAGCCAAGGCTCTCCCTCGATCAACTTGCCTAGCTCCTGCCCGCGCTTGACCAGGTCCACGAAGCGGTTGTTGTAGCGCGACATCACGGAAATCACTTTGTGTTGGCGCTTGCCGGAGAGCGAATCAAATTCGTGGAGGAACAATCCGAAGGGGACTTTGTTCTGAATAATGTAGTCAATCTGCGCGCAGATGGCGCGCTCGAGCTGTTCGACGGGATCGCCTTCGGAATCAATGTGCTTCGCGATGAAGGAGTCGCCATCCTCGATGCCGGCGAGAAGGAGTTGAAAGAGCAAGTCTTCTTTCGATTTGATGTAGTAATAGAGGGAGCCCTTGAGCATGCCGACGTCGCTCGCGACGTCTTCGATAGAAGTGGCATGAAATCCTTTGGCGAAGAAAATGTTGGCCGCGCTCTGCAGTACCTCTTCAAGGCGCGTGGTGGGCTTGGACTTGGACGGGGGTTGCGGCGCCGTGCGGGCGCGGAGAGGCTTCGGGGCGGACGAGCGCTTGACTTTTTTTGAAGGCACGGCGAACCTCGCGAAGCGAAACAACATAGTAACAGACCAGAGACGCGAAGACCGCACACGCGGGGAAGCCTTGGGACAACCCAGCGCAAGGGACTTGGCGGGATCCGTTCCCCAAGCGATGGGTTTTTAGCGGACCAGGTGGCACGAGTGGGTTTTTACCACCAGCCAGACAAGCTGACCGGGGGCGAGTCCAAGAGACCGAGCCGCCCCCGGCGTGATATGAACCAGAAATGTCGCGCCGGCTTTGACGCGCACTTGGACCAGCGCTCCGTGGGTTGCCAGAGATTCGATCGTGCCGGGAAGAATATTCCGTGCGCTGAGGAAATGCGGGAATTCAGTGGCCAGCAAAATATCGCCCCCGCGGATGGCCACGCACACTTCCCTGCCGGGTTCGGCACTTCCCAAAGGAATCTCAATTTCGCATGCGGCATCTTCCAACGCGACTCGCATGACGCCGTCGGTGAGGCGTTGCTCAATCACTTTGCCCCGCAGGACATTCTCGAATCCCGCCGCCTGCGCCAGCTCCACGGAACGCGGCGCATCCAGCACGGCGCGGGGCGCACCGGATTCCTGTACGCGGCCTCCCGCCAGCGTCAGTACCTGCTCGCCGATCGCGTCCACTTCTTCGCGATTATGCGTGACGTAGAGAATCGGAATCGAATTCGCGTCGTTCCAGGCGCGAAGATCCTCGAGAATCGAGCGGCGCAACCCGGCGTCGAGGCCCGTGAGCGGTTCATCGAGCAACAAAATGCGCGGGCGAGTCACCAGCGCGCGCGCCAGGGCCACACGCTGTTTCTCGCCTCCGGAGAGTTCGCCTGGTCGACGTGGCAGCAGCTTGGCGATGTGGAACGCCACGGCGATTTGCTCCGTGCGGCGGCGTTGTTCAGCAACCGCCAGCTCCGCCAGGCCGAAGCGAATGTTCTCCCCGACGGAAAGATGCGGAAACAACGCCAGTGACTGAAAAACGTAGGCGAGATCCCGGCGCTGCGGAGAAAGATCGATGCGGCGGGCAGCGTCGAAAAGCACATCCTGTTCGAGGCGGATTTCCCCGGCGTCCGGCCGCTGCAATCCGGCAATACAGTCCAGCAGCGTGGACTTCCCCGCCCCGGAGGGACCAAAGAGCACGGTGAAACCAGGCGCGAAGGATGCCTGTACATCCAGCACAAACGGCGCGGCACTGTTGGCCGCAAACCGCTTGCGAATCTGAACGGACAGCATCGCGCGGCTCATTTCGCCGGCCACGGCGACCAATCGCGACGATTTACGCCGTAGACAATCGAAAGGACCAGAAAGCAGACGAGCAGCAGAAAGAGGGAAGTCTGGTTGGCGCTGGCGTAATCGATGGCCTGAACCCGGTCATAGATATCGATGGAGACGGTGCGCGTACTCCCCGGCAGATTTCCACCCACCATAAGTACCACGCCAAATTCGCCGAGCGTGTGCGCGAAGCTCAGCACGAGCGACGTAAGCACACCGGGCCAGGCGAGCGGCAGAATCACGCGAAAGAACGTGCGCGCGCGGCCCGCGCCAAGAACCGCTGATGCGTCGAGGAGCCTGCGATCCAACGATTCGAACGACGTGACTAGCGGCTGCACGGCAAACGGAAGGCTATACACCAGCGAGGCGATGACGAGACCTGCGAAGGTGAAGGAGAGCGGATGACCGAAAACGGATTGCCACATTCTGCCGAGCGCGCCCCGTGGGCCCATGGCAAGCAGCGCGTAAAAGCCAAGCACCGTCGGAGGCAATACTAAGGGAAGCGAGACCACCGACTCGACCAAAAATTTCCCCGGCCAACGGAAAAACGCCAGCGTGTACGCCAGCGGGACAGCCAACACCAGCAGAAGGCCGGAGACCAGCACCGAAAGGCGGAGAGAAAGCAACAAGGCTTCCACATTCATGGCGCGTGCTTCTCCGAAGCGGGGGGAGACGGTAGCAAAAATCCGAAGCGCTCAAAAGTGGCGCGTGCCTCTGGATTGTTCAGAAACGCGATGAACGCCCTGGCAGTAGGCTTGTCGGGAGACGTCGTGAGAACGACAACTGCCTGCTCCACCACAGGGTATTCACGAGAGGGAATTTCCCAGCGCTTCCCAGCTTGCATGGCAGGAGCGGAAACCAACGAGTAGGCGAGCAACCCCGCCTGGGCGCTCCCAGATTGCACAAACTGCGCTGCCTGGGAAATGTTTTCGCCCAGCACCAGTTTGGGTTCGAGCTGACCGTACAATCCCGCTCGTTTCAACGCGGCGACGGCCGCGCGGCCATATGGCGCGTGCTCCGGATTCGCGATGGCAATCTTTTGGATGCGCGGATCAAGCAGCGTCTTGAGCCCGTCGGCGGGATTCAGTGGCGAGTCGGGTGGTAGCCAGAGCACGAGCCGCCCGACGGCATAGACGTGGAGGGAAGCGGGATCGGCAAAATGCAGTTCAGCGAGTTTCTGCGGATAAGCGAGGTCCGCAGAGAAAAAAAGGTCGAACGGCGCGCCGTTCTGGATCTGCGCGAAGAAATTGCCACTCGAACCGAAGGAAAGCGCCACGTGCGCGCCCGTCTGCTTTTCGTAATGGGCAGCGAGCTCCGGCAGGACGAATTGGAGGTCCGAGGCGGCGGCGATGCGCAGGGTTTGCGCATGCAGAGACGGCGCAGAACAAATCGCGAGAAAGAGAATCGGAAAGAGTGTCCGCCTCGGAAGGCGGCCACTACAAAGGCGGCGATAGAGACGCGTGGACATGGGAGCCTAAACGTCACACGCGGAGGATCATGACTTCGGTGGACTTTACGAGCGCGGCGGCACGTTCGCCGGGCTTGAGGCGCATCTCCTTGGCGGCGTCCGAGGTGATGATCGAGGTGATGTGCTGTTCGCCGATGGCCAAAGTGATCTGCGCGAGCAGGCCGCTATATTTCACGGCAATCACCCGGCCGATCAGTTGATTCCGGCCGCTGATTTTACGGTAGTTGGAGCGGCGCGAAACAAGAGCACCGCGGTCGAGTGCCTTGGGGATCAGGCGATCGATTTCGGATTCCGGGACGCGATGGTGGCCGCCGGGCGTCTTGGCGGTTTTGAGCTTGCCGCGGTAAATCCATTGTTTCAGCGTGGGGTAGCTGATGCCAAGGATGTTGGCGGCTTCGCGGGGAGCGAGGAGTTTTTGCATTGGACGAGGATATATGACTATAGCCGATTAGACAATACGATTTTAGCTGGATTTAGAGTGGAAGACTTCATCGACCTTCGCAACAGGCGCTCCGGGAAAGCAGCAAACGCGGAAGTTCGGTCCGCCGGAGGGAGCGCACACGGTACAAGCAGGAATCGCAAAAAGCGAAAGCCGCGCGTCCGCCCCTTAAATTAATTGCGCAAGGGTTTGCCGGTCTTCAGGGTGTGCGCGATGCGCTCCTGAGTTTTCTTCTCGCCGCAAAGCGAAACGAAGGCTTCGCGCTCGAGATCGAGGACGTATTGTTCGCTGACCAACTGCGGCGCCGAGAGCGCGCCACCGGCAAGAATGTTCGCGAGCTTCCGAGCCACATGGGCGTCGTAGTCCGAAGCGTAGCCTGCGCGCACCATCATATGGATAGCCAGCTTCGCGGCGCTGAGAAAGGATTCGCCAAGAACTTTGACCTGCGTGGTCTGCGCCCCCTCCTGCCAAGTAGAGGCCACGGGCTGCCAACCGCCCCGCGCCAGCGCGAGCGCGGTCTGCTTGGCGTCGGCAACCAGCCGCTCGCGATTCATGGAATAGGTGTCCGTGCGACGGAGATAGCCGAGGTCGCGGCACTCTTCCGCGCTGGTACCCACTTTGGCCAGCGCGATGTTTTCAAACGTGGGCCGCAAGGTGTGGACGAGGTCAAGATCGTCGCCCGACGCCGCCGCTTCATTGGCACGAATCAGCATTTCCTTCGTGCCGCCGCCGCCAGGGATCAGGCCAACGCCGGTTTCGACGAGTCCGATGTACGCTTCCGCAGCGGCGTGAATCTTCTCGGCGTGCAGACTAATTTCGCAGCCACCCCCCAAGGCCATGCCTTGGGGGGCGGCTACCACAGGCTTTCGCGCATACTTAATCGCGAGGTTCACGTTCTGGAACTGCTTCACGGCCATGTGCAGTTCGTCCCACTCCTGTTCCTGCGCTCCAACGAGGACCAGCATCAGGTTTGCGCCAACGGAAAAATTGGTGGCCTGATTGGCGATTACCATCGCCTCGAAATCGGTTTCCAGTCGCTTCAGGCCCTTGTGGATCATGGAGATTAAATCCGAGCCGATGGCGTTCATCTTGGAGTGAAACTCGCAACAAACGACGCCGTCACCGAGATCGATCAAGCTGGCGCCGGTGTTGCGCTCGACCTCGCGGCCAGCCTCTTTGAGATTTTTCAAAACGATGATCCCGGCTGGATCTTCCACTCGCCTCGTCTTGCTGGTTGCCAAATCGAAAACACAGGTTTCGCCCCTGGCCGATTCGTAAAAGCTGGTGCGTCCGGCAGCGAGCGCTTTTTCAAAGACGGGCGGCAACGCGCGTCCTTCTTTCTTAATCTGTTTGGCGAACGCCGGCAGGCTGATGGCGTCCGCGATTTCGAACGGGCCAAGTTCCCAGGCAAAGCCCCAGCGCATGGCGCGATCCACGTCCACGATGTTGTCGGAAATTTCCGGCATGCGGCGGCCGGCATAGAGGCACATCTCCGAGATGCCGCCCCATATGAACTGTTGCGCTTTGTCGGTTTTTTCACCGGCAAAGAGCGGAGCAAGCAGGGCGTGCAATCGCGCGCGCGTTTCCTCGACGGCTTTTCCGGCCTCGATGGAGGCAAACCTTGCCTTCTGGCGCGGGCGATATTCCATCGTGGCGAGGTCAAGCGTAAGGATTTCCTTTTCGCCTTCGCCGCCCCTCACCCGCTTGTAAAATCCCTGGCCGGTTTTGTCGCCCAACCATTTGCGCTTGGCCATTTCTTCCACAAACGCGGGAATTTTGTAAGATTCGCGGGATTCGTCGCTGGGCGCCGTTTCATAGATGTTTTTGACCACATGCATGAATACGTCGAGCCCGACCATGTCCGCGGTCCGGAAAGTGGCGGACTTGGGCCACCCGACAGCAGGCCCAGTGCAAGCGTCCACTTCTTCGATGGTCATACCGAGCGTCTGCATCAGGCGCAACGCATTGAGCATGGAAAAAGTGCCGATGCGATTGGCGATGAAGTTCGGCGTGTCCTGGGCGATTACCACGCCCTTGCCAAGCCGCCGGTCGCAGAAATCGGAAAGTGCCGCGACCACATCCGGAGAGGTCTTCGGGCCGGGAATTACTTCGACCAATTTCATGTAACGCGGCGGGTTGAAGAAATGCGTACCAGCCCAGTGCTTCTGGAACTCTTCGGGAAGGCCCTCGGCGATCAGGTGCACGGGCAGGCCGGAAGTGTTCGTGGTGACGATGGAGCCGGGCTTGCGGAATTGCGCGACCTTGGTCAGCAGTCCGCGCTTGATTTCCAGATTTTCGGCGACCGCTTCGATGATCCAATCGGCGTCGGCGATTCGCGGCAGATCGTCTTCGAAATTGCCAAGGGAGACCTTCGAAGCGAGCGACTGCGAAAAAAACGCGGCCGGCTTGGATTTCTTCGCGGCCTCGAGCCCCGCAAGGACGATTTTGTTGCGGTCGGCGGGAACCGCGTCTTTGGGAACAATGTCGAGCAGCAGGCAGGGGAGGCCGGCGTTGGCGAAATGCGCCGCGATGCGGGCGCCCATGGTGCCGGCGCCAAGGACGACGGCTTTCTGGAAGTGCGGGGTCATAAGGAGGCCTTGCGGAACAAAGATGAACCAGCAGAACAGGTTACAAAATGACACGCCGCGGGTCAAACAGGTGTTTGGTAAGCGCGAAAGAAGTTTTAGAATGAACGAATGGCCGAAGCAAAGAACGCCAGCGCGGACAGCGTCCTGCGCAGCGCGAAGGAGTGGCTGCGCGCCCTCACCAACGGCGACGCGAAAGACGATCCCCGGCGCCCGCGCGTGGGATTGGCGCTGGCCGGCGGTTTTGCGCGAGGCATCGCGCACATCGGCGTGCTGCGCGTGTTTCGTGAGGCAGGAATTCCCGTGGACATGGTGGCGGGAACGAGCGTCGGCGCGCTGATCGGTGCGGCGTATTGCGCGGGAGCCACGCTGGAAGACATGGAGCGCGTGGCCTGCGAAACCAAATTCACGGATTTCGGGCGTTGGACGCCTTCCTGGTTGGGCCTGGCGACAAATCAGCGGTTGGAACAGTTTCTTTCACGATTCACGCCGGTCGCGAATTTCGAGGACTTGAAAACTCCATTGGCCATTGCGGCGACGGACATCAATGCTGGCTTGCCGGTCTACTACTACCATAAGGGACCGATCGTGCCGGCACTTCGGGCATCATGTGCCTACCCCGGGTTATTCGTGCCTATCCAGCACGAAGGCCGCACCCTGGTGGACGGATTTTTGACAGCGCTCGTGCCCTACGAAGGCCTGATGTTGATGGGCGCGGAAGTGGTCATTGCCGTGTATCTGGAGCCAGGCCTGAGCGGCGATCCGCGAACGTTCACCGACGTCTTGAGCCGCTCATTCACAATCATTCAAAAGCACGCGGATCTGGAGTGGCGGCAGTATGTGGACCTGATTATCGAACCGGATGTGACGCCGTTCGTCTGGGACGATTTCTCGAAAACGCGCGAAATGGTCCGCGCGGGTGAAGTCGCGACGATGAAAATGCTGCCCGTGATCCGGGCGACCATCGAAGCCAAGCGCAAGCCGCCGGAAGAAGGCAACGATCGAAAATAGAAATTGGAAAATAGATAGTGGGAAGAAAAACCCCAGCCATGGTAGTGCCGCCATCTTGGGGGCAGGGATGCTGAGTATCTTTCGATACACCCAAGATCAAAAGACTAAAGCGCCAAGCACGCTTGCCTGCTGGAAGCGGGCGCTACCAACCGAGTCCCAAAAGCCCCCCTCAGAAGGCAACCGCTACAAAACGCTTACTTCGACCTGCACCGCCTGGCCTTCGCCCTTGCCGCGCTGCGTGAGCCACGCGGCCAACCCCTCGGCAAAACGATCGGGAGTCAACCGAAAACTGGCTTCCAGGCGGCCATCCGCGATAGGAAGGGTGTCGTCAAAGTCGGCGGAATTTGTGAAATTCCGCATTGCGAATTGGTCCAACCATTCGAGAGGACAGGGGCGCCGCTCGCCACGAATCAGCACGTCCACCTGGAACTTTTGCGCATACATGGTGACAGGATAGCACCGGGAATCCGTGGCGATCAGGGACTCCCGGAGAGACGTGAACTTGCCTCGGAGGTTGCGGGTAACATAAACTTGACGGGGTAGAAAGCCGGTACTTCAGAATCCCGCCAGTCTCAGAAACAAGTCCACGCTAAGACGGGCCGGATCGGGCGCATCCATTAATTTCTCTGATAGCGCCAATCAGATATTTGGGGGATCATCGTGGCGACGCCAATGGAAGCCTGGGTGGAAGAAGCGGCCCGGCTGACCAAGCCGGATAAGATTGTCTTTTGCGACGGGAGCGAAGCCGAAAATCAGCGCGTTTTGGCCGAAATGCTGAGGCCCGGAGACTCTTTCCACCTCAACGAAAAAACCTACCCAAACTGCTACCTGCACCGCAGTAATCCGAGCGACGTCGCTCGCACCGAGCACCTGACTTTTATCTGCACTCCCGAAAAAGACGACGCGGGCCCCACGAACAACTGGATGGACCCGGGTGCCGCGAAATACCGGGTGGGGCGCGTGCTGGACGGTGCCATGCGGGGCCGCACCATGTACGTGGTGCCCTACATCATGGGTCCCGTAGACTCGCCGATCAGCAAGGTTGGCGTCGAGGTCACGGACAGCCCGTATGTAGTGGCCAACATGCGCATTATGTCCCGCATGGGCAAGGTGGCCACGGACCGACTGGGCAGTTCTACGGATTTCGTACCGGGACTTCACTCATTGGGCGATTTGGACCCCATGCGGCGCTACATCGCGCATTTTCCCGAAGAGCGCCTGATCTGGAGCGTCGGTTCGGGGTACGGCGGGAACGCCCTGCTGGGCAAAAAGTGTTTTGCGCTGCGCATTGCAAGCTACATGGCACGGCAACAGGGCTGGATGGCCGAGCACATGCTCATCCTCGGCCTGGAGTCGCCGGGCGGCAAAGTGACGTACATGGCTGCGGCGTTTCCCAGTGCCTGCGGGAAAACCAACCTGGCAATGTTGGTGTCAACGCTGGAAAGTCAGGGCTACAAAGTCTGGACGGTTGGCGACGACATCGCCTGGATGCAGATCGGGCCGGATGGCTACCTTAACGCCATCAATCCCGAGGCGGGATTCTTCGGCGTGGCGCCGGGCACGGGGATGAAAACGAACCCCAACGTCATGAAGGCGCTCCACCACGACACAATTTTCACGAATACCGGGCTGACTCCCTCCGGCGAACCATGGTGGGAAGGCATCGGCGGCGAACATCCTGCCGGATTGACCACGTGGCGCGGTGAGAAGTGGGAACCCTCGAAGGGCGCGGCGGCCCACCCGAATTCGCGTTACACCGTGCCGGCGAAGCAGTCGCCAAGCATTTCGCCAAAGTGGGAAGCGCCGGAGGGCGTGCCGATTTCGGCATTCATTTTCGGCGGCCGGCGCGCGCGGCTCGCGCCACTCGTGTACGAGTCCTTCAACTGGCAACATGGCGTTTTCGTGGGTGCGACGATGGCATCGGAGACCACCGCTGCGGCCACCGGCAATGTGGGTATCACGCGGCGCGATCCGATGGCGATGCTGCCCTTTTGCGGATACAACATGGCGGATTATTTCCAGCACTGGCTGGAGATGGGCAAGAAAATTCCACATCCGCCGAAAATTTTCCACGTGAACTGGTTCCGCAAGGGGGCGGACGGCAAATTCCTCTGGCCGGGCTACGGCGAAAATGTGCGCGTGCTGAAGTGGATTCTGGAGCGCGTGGAGGGCGGCGGTGACGCGCGAGAAACTCCCATCGGCTATGTACCCACCCACAGCGGACTCACTCTGGATGGGTTGCAGATTTCGCCGGAGGCGCTGGACGAACTCTTCCGCGTGAGTCCCGAGGACTGGGAATCGGATCTCGCGGACAGCAAGGAATTCTTCGCGAAGTTCGGCTCGCGGCTCCCAGCGGAGTTGCGCGACGAGCATGAGGCCCTTGCCATCCGCCTGGGCAAACCGGTCATGGCGTAGACGGATTTCTAGCAACACGAACCGCAAACTACAGGAACGCCTGCATTGATTTCCCCGCCACGGTTCCGGGAGTTCCAGTTTCCACAATCTCGAAGCATTTCTTCATGACCTCCAGATCCGGGCGATCCTGAGCGAATTTCTCTTGAATCGCGAGCGCCACGGCCTTCCGTCCAGTTTTTATGTGGCGTTCATCGGGCAATAACACGCGGAAGTTACAAGCGTAGAGCTCGGTTTTGCATGTGGGCGCAGCCGGCACAGTCCGGTTCCAGGTCGGCAGTCACTGTAAAGCGATTAACGTTCATCCACTCACGAAGGAGAAGCCACCACTATGTACCATCGCTTCACGCGGGCGCTGGCGGTAGCCACGGCCGCTGCTATCACTTTGTTCCCGGCAAGCCCGGTCTTTGCCGGAAATAACGATCATGGGAACACCAGCACGCCGATCAAGCACCTGGTCATCATCTTCCAGGAGAACGTTTCCTTCGACCACTATTTCGGAACCTATCCCAACGCGACAAACCCTAAAGGTGAACCCCAGTTCCATGCCAAGCCAGGCACGCCGACCGTCAACGGACTTACAGGCGTTCTGTTGACCGCCAACCCCAACGGGTTGGGCACCGCGAACGGAACCGGCACATCCAATCCCTTCCGCTTGGACCGCACCCAGGCAGCCACCGCGGACCAGAACCACTCCTACGGGCCGGAACAAGCCGCGGTGCACTTTGGATTGATGGACCTCTTCCCCTCAAAGGTCGGCACTGCCGGGCCGCCGCCGAATGCCCCGCCACAGATCGTGACCACCAAGGGCCTGACTATGGGCTACTACGATGGCAATACGGTCACGGCGTTATGGAACTACGCGCAGCACTATGCGATGAGTGACAACTCCTACGGCACGACATTCGGGCCGTCCACACCCGGCTTACTGAACTTGGTGGCCGGTCAAACCAATGGCGTAGACCAGGTCCTCAACCCCTCTTCGAGCTTTGAAACCGACGGCGGGAACGGCACCCTAACTGTGATCAGCGACCCCGATCCGTTTGGCGATGCGTGCTCCAATCCGAACCGCAATCAGGTCCAAATGGCGGGCCAAAACATCGGCGATCTGCTCAATCAGGCCGGCGTGACTTGGGGCTCGTTTATGGGCGGATTTGACCTGACGGTCACCAATTCCAACGGCACCACGGGCTGCAGCCGCAGCACGGACGGGGTTTCGGGTACGACGGCAGATTACATCGCGCACCACGCTTTCTTCCAGTACTGGAAGTCCACCGCGAATCCGGCGCACGTCCGGCCAGCCTCCACCTCGGAAATTGGCTACAGCGGTCCCGCGAACCACAACTACGACATCAGCGACTTTTATACCGCCATTAAGCATGGCAACATCCCCGCCGTCAGCTTCATCAAGGCGCCGGCCTACCAGGACGGCCACGCTGGCTATTCGAACCCTATTGACGAACAGACGTTCATTGTGAACCTCATCAACAAGCTGCAGCAGTCTTCGGAGTGGTCTTCGACCGCCGTGGTAATCGCGTATGACGATTCCGACGGCTGGTACGACCACCAGATGAGTCCCATCGTCAATCAGTCCACCAGCCCGGCCGATGCTTTGACGGCCGTCGGCGCCTGCGGCGACGGTTCTAACGCACTGCCTGGACCGGAATCCAATCCCCATGCACAGGGTCGCTGTGGCTATGGTCCGCGCCTGCCCTTGATGGTGATCTCCGCCTGGGCCAAGAGGAATTACGTGGACCACACCGTGACCGACCAGAGCTCGGTGCTTCGGTTCATCGAAGACAACTGGCTCGACGGGCAGCGGATCGGGGACGGATCGTATGATTCGATCGCCAATCCGATCGACAACATGTTCGATTTCGACGGCTTCCGCTTCGGGTGCAAGTTCATTCTCGACCCGTCCACGGGCCAACCGGTCGGACTCGATCGCGACTGGTTCTAGTCGCCTCCATCTTCGTACGCGGATAAACTGAATAAGTCCGGGAGGCATGTGGGGCAACCCGCATGCCTCTTTGCGTTTGGCGCACTTATTTTTGAGGGGAGCATCATGCAATTTCGAGTAATGGACTGGACACGGCGCGAGTTTTTGCGCAATTCGGGACTGCTGCTGGGAGGACTTGCCGCAGGCCAAGGCAATGCCCATCGCACGGGGATAATTGCTCGTCCCCAATTGAATCTGGCGGCGGTCGAGAGGTTCGTGGACCCGCTCCCCATCCCCTCACTGGCCAAGCCGGCGGGACGCCGCCCAAATCCCGAAGATCTTAAGACCTCGCTACCTTACTACCGGATCGCCCTGCGGCAACTGGATTACAAGGTCCACCGGGACCTGATGCCAACGCGGATGTGGGCCTACGGCGGAAGTTTTCCCGGGCCCACGCTGGAAACTCGGAGCGGCGAAGGCATGCTTGTGGAATGGGTGAACGATCTCCCAACCACACATTTTCTTCCCATCGACTATACCGTGCATGGCGCAGACAAAAACAAACCTCAGGTCCGCATTGTCACGCACCTGCACGGGGGAAAAGTGCCGCCCCACAGCGATGGCTATCCTGAGGATTGGTATGTTCCGGGAAAATCCGCCACCTACTTTTATCCGAACCAGCAGGATGCCGCGGCGCTCTGGTATCACGATCATGCATTGGGAATAACGCGGCTGAACGTCTACGCCGGACTGGCAGGCAACTATTTCGTGCGGGATGCGTTCGAGGACGGGCTCAACTTACCCAAGGGAAAATACGAGATTCCGCTGATGATTGTGGATCGCTCCTTCGATTCACAACACCAGCTCTACTATCCGGTGTCGCCGGACCCGGAATCGCCTTGGATTCCGGACCTGTTCTGCGACGCGCTGCTGATAAACGGGAAGCTCTTCCCCTACCTGGACGTGGAACCCCGCAAGTATCGCTTCCGGCTCTTAAATGCCTCCAACGGCAGAATGATGCACCTGGAGCTTTCGAATGGGCAGGAGTTCATTCAGATTGGCACGGACCTCGGGCTGCTGGAGGCGCCGGTCACTCTGAAGCGCCTGACCGTCGCTCCCGCCGAACGCATGGATCTGATACTGGATTTCAGTGGGCATGCGGGAGAAAAGATCGTCTTGCAGGGCGATGCCCTGACGGCAATGCAATTCCGAGTGGCGAAAACGGGAATGGTGGATACAAGTTCTCTGCCGAAAAGCCTGCGTACGGTGGAAAGAATCCCGGAGAGCGCGTCCGTGCAAAACCGAATCCTGACCCTCGGCGAAAAGGACGATCGGGCGGGAAACCCGATGACCATGCTGCTGAACAACGCCCATTGGGGAATGCCTGTGACCGAAACTCCGAAGCTGGATTCGGTGGAGGTCTGGAGCTTGCTGAACTTCACCGACGATACCCACCCGATTCATTTGCACTTGGTCCGCTTCCAAATCCTCGACCGCCAGCCGTTCGAAGCCGAGGACTACTATAAAACCGGAAAAATCCGCCACATCGGTGGAGTCGTAAAGCCAGCGGCTAACGAAATGGGCTGGAAAGACACCGCACAGGCGTTCCCCGGCATGGTCACGCGCATTATCACCAAGTTCTCCGGATATCCCGGACGCTTTGTCTGGCACTGCCATCTGTTGGAGCATGAGGACAACGAAATGATGCGCCCGTATGACGTTGTTAAGCCATGATCCGCCTAGCGCTCGGCCCCTTTCCGCTACTTCCTCGCGGAGTCCCCAGTAACTGAAGGTACCCTTTGGGCAAGATGCAGCACAAAACAGGATAGAATCTGTAGGCATGTTGGCGGCCCGCTTGGGAATTTGCAGGTCTCTCATTTCGATTCTGTTCTTGCTCGGTACGGTTCAACTTTCGTATGCGGCCACTACATGGAGGGGTGTGCTCCGGGACGCCGAGGGAAAACCCGTGCCTTCGGCGCGGATCAGGTTGCAAGCAAGCAGCGGAAATCCCACCTACCAGACAACGACAGGGCCCGACGGCGCTTTTGCGATTCCCGGAGTCGAACCGGGAGCGTACTCCCTGGAAGTCGACGCCGGCGGCAGAAGTTGGAAGGCGGAGAAGCCCGTTTTAGTAACGGACCAGGCTGCTCCTGTGGTCGCTCTAGTCATTTCCTCGCAGCGCCAAACCGTGAAGGTGAATGCTACGGGAGCGCCGGGCGAATCGAACGGCGCCGGCACTGGCGGCGAACATCTCTCCAGCGAAGAGGTTTCCGGGCTGCCGCTGAACGAACGTGACTTCAGCAAATTGCTGCTGCTGGCTGCGGGCACGATGACTGACACCAATGGCGCAGCCAATTTCACCCAGCAGTTTGCGACCAATGGCCAGCGTGGTGTCGCCTCCGTCTTCGCGATGGACGGAGCGACCACCACCGACCCGGAGTTGGGTGGGGCCACCTTTGCGAATTTCAACGTGGACGCGATTCGGGAGGTACAGTCGTTCTCCGGCGTGATGCCCGCGGAAATCGGCCAGGGAGCCTCCGGCTACACCAACGTGGTCACGAAAAAAGGCACCAACTATCTCCATGGCAGCGCGTTCGAATTCCTGCGCAATGCGGCCTTCGACGCACGTAATTTTTTTGACCATGCGAATCCCCTGGACCCGCGACGCATTCCTCCGTTCGTGCGTAACGAGTTCGGCGTGACCATTGGCGGCCCGGTCGTGCTGCCAAGACTTTATGACGGCCGCGGTAAGACCTTTTTCTTCGGCCAGTACGCCGGCTTCCGGCAGGTCTTGGGAACCACGCAAGTTTTCCCGGTGCCGACCGCCGATGAACGAAACGGAATCGATACCACCAGCGTCCCCGGCGATACGCTCTACGTGCCGGTCAGTCCGGAGATCGCTCCGCTGCTGGCTCGCTATCCCTTGCCGAATTTGCCTGGCGGAGCCTACGGCGCGCGCACGTACGCCACGTCTTCCAAGGTACAAACGACTACCGATCAGTTTTCCGTCCGGTTGGATCACAAGATTTCCGACAAAGCCACGCTGTTCACGAGGTTCAGCTTCAACCAGATTGAGGGTCCCACCACCAATCCCGACCAGACGGCCATTGATCCGTCCTTCGGAGTCACATTTTTCGATCATCAGCGAAACGCCGCGATCAGCTACGCGCGAACCTTCAATCCCAATCTGACTTCGACAACATGGTTCGGGTATGTCCGCAGTACACCGATTTTTCCCGCCGAGAATCACACCGACGTGGCTCTTTCCGCCGCCGATGGACTCTATCAGGGCTTCAACTCCGCGGACGGCTCCATCTTCGGCTCGTATGGAAATGTCTTCCAGATCAAGCACGATATGGCCTACATTCACGGCTCGCATTCCTTCAAGTGGGGCGGAGAAATCCGTATGAATCGCGATTCCACCGTCTTTGCCACGAACCCCAACGGCATATACGTTTTCGGTGGCGGCACCGCCTATTCACCCGTATTTATTTCTTCGGCGAGCGGGCAGCACAATATTCAGGCCGGCGATCCGCTGCCGGATTCCCTGCTCGGCCTGCTGACTGCGACACCCTACGAATACACCATCCTTGCTCCCTACCGGCTGACCCCGACGGGAAGCAAGTTCGACGAAGCGGCGGTCCGCCGCGAATCCTACAACCTGTATTTTCAGGATTTCTGGAAAGCCAGTTCGCGGCTCAGCATCAATTACGGATTGCGTTACGAGCTGAACAGCCGCATCAAGGAGGCCCAGAACCGGACCTCGATTGGTACACCTATTGGACCTGACGGAAAGCCGACCGATTTCCTGACGCCGGGCGCCACGCAGGAATTTACTTTCAACCCGCAACCGGCTTATCCGCTGGATTGGAGGGGCTTCGGACCGCGCGTCACCGTGGACTACACGCTCACGAAGGGCACCGTGCTGCACGCGGGAGGCTCGCTGATGACCCAGCTTCCCAATCTCTGGCAGGACAACTTCCTGACCGGCGGATTTCCCTTCACCGTGCAACCTTTGGTGACCGCACTGCCCGGGACCCCAGTTCCATTCTCCAACACCTTCGTTCCGCTGCATGTCCCAGAACCATATACAACGTCGGGAGAACTTCTATTTCCGGGCAACAGCACCACGCAGACCGCAGCCAACACGCCGATCGATGTGCCCCGGTTCCAGCAGGATTTGGAAGCGCTCACGCCGGGCGATGAAACGCAGCTGATCAGTGTCAGCGTGATTTCGCGGCAATTCCGGAACGGCTACGTGGGCACGTATACCGCCGGAGTGGACCATGCGTTTGGCCCCGTTCACTGGAACCTGTCCTACGTCGGCACGGCGGGGATCCGCCTTCCACGGGTGTTCGTACCCAACGGCTATTCCGGCGCCGGGCCCGCATTCGCCCCATATACGCAATTTGATTCGACGGGCAAAGCCATCAGTGGCTACGGACCGGAATACGTGATGAACAGCGACTCGCATTCCAGCTATAACGCGCTGCAGACCAGCGCGAGTGCGAGCCTCAATCGCATCGGCCTGAATTTCGCGGCCAGCTACACATATTCGAATTCGCTGGACGACACCAGCGCGGTGGTCGGCGGGTCGACCGGCGGCGCCGGCACGACGCTGCAGGCACTGGCGCAGAATCCCCTGGATCAAGGAGCAGAGAAGGGGCCATCGACCTTTGATGAAACCCACGTCTTTGCCGTGAGCCTGTTCCAGTCGTTACCATTCGATCGCGTCAGCCTTCTGCAGGGCCTGAGCAAGTACTTGACCGCCGGATGGCAGTTGATGAACATCACCGTCGTAACCAGTGGGCCGCCTTTCACGGTATTTTCGGGAATTCAGCAAACGGAAGCGGGCGCGGGCGGCACGGATCGCCCCGACCTCGTCACTATGCCACATTTTTCCACGAGCCGCGCCCGGCGAGAGGACTATTTCGGTTTGGGCGAGAACAATAGTTCGTTCTTCTCCATTCCGATTGGAGTGCCCGGCGGCACAGGACCCAATCAAGGCGTGTTCGGGACGCTGGGCCGCAACACGTTTCGCGGGCCGGGCTATCAGAATTGGGACTTCGCGATCATCAAAGACACGCCCTTCGGAAAACGAGGGAATAGCGATCTTGGCTTGGTGGAATTTCGCGCCGAGTTTTTCAATCTTTTCAACGTCGTGAATTTCGGGTTGCCGGCCAATATCGTGCGCGGCAGTGGTTTTGGGATAATCAGCCACACTACCGGTAATTCACGGCAAATCCAGTTTTCCCTAAAGCTGATTTTCTAGGGGAGACCGCGAGCCACGCCGCGATCAACATTTGGCCTGGGCTTGCGCATTTTCGATTGGAAGGGTTGCCGCTTCCCAGGCCGCGATTCCGCCGGCAATCTCCGCTACGGGCTGAAAGCCGTGACCTTGCAGAACGCTCGCGGCAATGGACGAGCGGTAGCCTCCGGCACAATAGACCAGCAGCGCGCGATCTTTCGGCAACGTCCGCAAACTGTCGGTCAGCCGGCTTAGAGGAACGCTTACGCTGCCCCCAATTCGCTTGGTTTCACGCTCGGCCTGAGCGCGCACATCCACGACGAGAGGCGGCGTATTGCCGGCAAGCAGTTCCGCGGCGAATTGCGGGCTCAGACGCTCGGTGAACGCCACAAGCTCCGGCCTGGTCGTGAGCGCGTTCAAGCCGTTCTGCAAGTAGCCAGCAACGTGATCGAAGCCAATCCTTCCGAGCCGCGTGGCCGCTTCCGGTTCGCGCCCCGGGTCGGCGATGATGACAATTGGCTCGGCGTGGTTGAGGATCGTTCCGGCCCACGTGGCGTACTGGCCGCCCAAACCGATATTGATGCTGCCCGTCAGGTGCGCTGCGCCGAATTCCTCGGGATCCCGTGTGTCCAGAATCTGCGCGCCCTTCGTTTGCAGCTCTAGCACTTCTTCCAGCGTCAGCGGATTCATTTCGCGTGTCAGCGCCTGCTCCAGCGTTGGCCGCTCCTCGCTATTCAACACCGCATCGTAGCTGAAATACGCCGGAGCGTCGGGCTGGTCGGCGGTCACCACCTGGATGAACGCTTCCTTACTCATCGGTTGCAACGCGTAGTTCACCCGCCGCTGTTCGCCCAGCGTGGACACCGTCTCCTTGCTCAGCGCCCTGCCGCACAAGGACCCTGCACCGTGCGCCGGGTAGACCAGGCTCTGATCGGGGAGCCCGAGAAGTTTCTTGTGCAGCGAGTCGAACAGCATGCCGCCCAAGTCCGTTGCCGACCACCCGAGCGACGCGCGCAAGTCCGGCCGACCTACGTCGCCGATAAAGAGCGTGTCACCGGTGAGCACCGCGTGTGGCTGCGTTTCGCTGACGTGCCGATCAAACACGAGGATTGAGATGGACTCCGGGGTGTGTCCTGGGGTCTCCATGAATCCCAGGCGGACGAGCCCGAGATCGAGGTCGTCCCCATCGCCGACTGGATGAAACGCGTACTTGGCCTTGGCCGTGCGGCCAAGATAAATCGTTGCGCCTGCGCGGTCGCGAAGCTCGAGGTGCCCAGCGAGAAAATCGGCATGCAAGTGTGTCAGGATGACGTGCTTGATTTTCAGCTTATGTTCGGCGGCAAACGCCAGGTATTGGTCCGTGTCCCGCTGCGGGTCCACAACCACGGCCGTCGAACTCTCTTCGTCGCCAATCAGGTAGGAAGCGTGGGCCAGACACGGCAGATAGAACTGTTTCAGGATCACCCGGCACCATCCTTGGATGGGTCTCGCACGCAAAATTCATCGACGATGAAAGAGCGGTGCGCATGAGCCGATGAGTGCGACAGACCTGCGAAGTTTGGCAATCTTAGTCGCCGCTTCAAAAGTAAGTCAAGGCGCGGCCGGCGCTAGTTGCCCGCTCGCTTCTTTTCGATCATCTCGTGAATTTCCTGCTGCCGGTAAGTTTCCCATTGCTGATATTGATCCGCGGTCAGGATTTCCTTCACTTTCGGATCCGTTTCCTGATGGATGGCTCGAATTTTCTGGAGCTTCTGCATCCCGGTCAGCGACGTATCCGCCTTTACCGCCTTGAGTTTCGGTGCCTCTTCGGCAAGCACGGGCAAGAGCTTCTGCTTCTGGTCCGCAGTGAGGTTTAACTGCTTAGCCAACGCCTCCAGTTTCTTCACCGCTTCCGCCTTGGCATCCGCGGAGGTCTGCGCCGAGATCCGCGGTGCGTATCCAAGCGATACGCCGAAACCCAACATCAGTGCGACCACCAGCGTGATTCGAGTCTTCATAACTCCTCCTTTTTAAGGCCAGACCTCTGGCCCGCGTGCGTGCCGGAATTTTAATTCGGGAGGCTCGACCGAAGACGTGGACGGTGGCGTCCCACGCGAGCCGCAAGGCAATTCGCCGCACCGGAGTATACTGCACGATCCGACCGGGAGGAAACAGCACTTGCCGGCGCGGCGAGCCTTCACTTCACAAGAGATCGTGAATTCCTGGTTCCAGAGCGACGTGCGTGACTTCTTCCCCGTCAACGAGGTAGCGCTGTCCTTCCAAGCACGAAAAACGCAGGAACCGGCTGATGTGGTAATCCTCGTCGAGCGCCGTAAACAACTTGGAGGTTTCTTCGACGGAAAGTCCAAACGTGGAAAGCGCGACGTGCTCGCCAAACGGCTTGGCGAGCGTGGTATACCGTTCCAATATCTCTATTAGGCTTAGCATCCTCGCGAGTGTACTCCGTGCGGCCCGGAGCGAAAAGCTGGCGTTTGGCGCACCCCCCGTCTTTCGATAAGATGCTTGGCGTACTTCTAACGCACGGAGGAAAGATTTATGAGCATCGCAGTGGGGCACACCGCGCCCGATTTCACCCTGCTGAATCAGGACAAAAAGGAAGTGAAGCTTTCCGAATTCGCTGGGAAGAAAAGAGTAGTGTTGGTTTTCTATCCGCTGGACTGGAGTCCCACCTGCACCGACGAGCACGTCTGCTTCGTAAACGATATGTGGAATTTTGACTCCCTGGACGCGGAAGTGCTCGGCGTCAGCGTGGACAGCGTCTGGTCGCACAAGGCCTACGCCGATAAAATGGGCATCAAGTATTCTCTGCTGGCGGACTTTCATCCGAAAGGCGCGATGAGCGAAAAGTACGGCGTCTACCTGGGCGACAAGGGGATCACCGGGCGCTCGATTATCATCATTGATAAGGCCGGCAAAGTGGCCTGGGTGAAGAACTACGACTTGCCAGTGGTTCCCGACCTGAAAGAAGTCGCGGTGGCCCTGGCAAACGTGAAGTAATTAACGGTGGGCAAGTAAGGAAAGTCGAACCGCCTGCCGGTCGCAAGACCGGCCATTTCTTGGCAACTAGCGTCTCACGGGTGGTTCCGGGACTTTGGTCTTCGGTGGCTCGGGCGTCTTGCTTGGCGCAGGCGGAAACGCGATCGCGCCGGAGAGCGAGCGGACCAGAATTACGAGTTGCCAGCGCTGCTCCTCGGTGAGTTTCGTCCGGAACGAAGGCATAGGCTTCCGGCCCTGCGTAATCTGGTAATAGATCTCGCCGTCGGACAGTTTATTTATGTGCGAAGAATCCGTCAGGTCGCTGGGGGCCGGGTCGTACATCATGGCATCGGAGCCGTCGCCCTTCCCGGAATCGCCGTGGCAGTTGGCGCAGTATTCGTCGTAAACAGGTTTGGCCGCGTTGTAGTTGGTCTCGTTGGCCGGGAGAGGATTCTTGCGCGCCTTCTCCGCCGCGGGGACCGCCCACGGACCTTGATGCAGTGAAGCCAGCCCAATCGAAAGAAAAATCAGCGCTATGATCATCACCAGGAGAATTCTCGGAAGTAGCTTGGACTTTTTCGCAGGCGCACCCATCGGGATTCCCCACAAAAAGTTTCGCACAATTGGCGGCTTGGCGGGAAGGGCTGCCAGTCAGGCACCGCGGAAGATCAGCCAGAGAAGTTCGGCGTTGAAAAAGAGAATCGCGGCGGCGGCGCACCACGCGAGAAAAGTAGTCGCTCGTGAATTCACAAATTCGCCCATCTTTGCGCGGTCGCTGGTGAACTGCACCAGCGGAATAACCGCAAAGGGCAGCTGAAAACTCAGAACCACCTGGCTGAGGATTAGCAGCGCCGTCAGCTTCCCCTCCCCAGCGATGGCGATCACGAGAATCGCCGGGATGATCGCCATGGCACGCGTAATCAAGCGGCGGAGCCATGGCTTTAGCCGCAGTTCAATGAAACCCTCCATTACAATCTGCCCGGCGAGCGTACCGGTGAGCGTCGAGTTTTGTCCCGACGCGAGCAGCGCGCAGGCAAATACCGTGCTGGCCAAACCCGCGCCAAGAACCGGACTCAACAGCTTGTAGGCTTCCTCGATGTCGGCGATTTCGTTCATTCCGCGTGTATGGAACGCCGCCGCACCCAATACCAGAATGGCCGCGTTGATGAACAGGGCGAAAAAGAGCGCAACCGTGGAATCAATCACCGAAAACCGCAGCGCCTCCCGCTTCTCCGACGAACTCTGCCCAAAGTCGCGCGTTTGCACGATGCTCGAGTGCAGATACAGATTGTGCGGCATCACCGTGGCACCCAGGATGCCGATGGCGATATAGAGCATCTCCTTATTGCGAAGGATTTCGATTTGCGGCACGAAGCCGTGGGCCGCCTCCATCCACAGCGGGCGAGCAAAAAAGATTTCATAAGCGAAGCAAAGCCCGATCGTGGCGATTAGCGTTACAACGAACGCTTCGATGAGGCGGAAGCCCCGGCCTTGTAGCGCCAGGACCAGCAGCACATCGAGAGCCGTTAGCACCACTCCCAGCAGCAGCGGCACGTGGAACAACAATTTCAGCGCGACCGCCGACCCCAGCACCTCGGCGAGGTCGCATGCCGCAATGGCCAGTTCGCAGGCGATCCACAGAAAGATGGTTGTGCCACGCGAATAGTGGTCGCGGCAGGCCTGGGCCAGATCGCGACCCGTGGCAATGCCCAACTTCGCCGAAAGCGCCTGAAGAAACATCGCCAGAATATTGCTGATCAGGACCACGCTCAGCAGCGCATAGCCGAACTTCGATCCTCCGCCGATGTCGGTGGCCCAGTTGCCCGGGTCCATGTATCCGACGGCGATCAAATAACCAGGGCCGGCAAAGGCCAGCATCTTGCGGAACCAGGACGCGCTGTGCGAAACGGGGATGGACCGGTGGGCTTCGGGAAGGGAGGGCAGTGTGAGCGCGCGGCGCCATGCGGACGAATCCGCCAGCTCGGCCGTGGCGGCCGCGGAAGTGGAAAAACGCTTGGAGAAGATGTCCGCCATGACTTTTATTAACTATGGTTAATCTACTCTATAAAGTAGAATTAACTCCTTCCCGTGTCAATAGGACTTTTCCGGCCTGTGTACATCCAGCATTGCGCTCCGCGCCGCCATGCCCCCGCGCACGCGAAGTCCCCGGCCCCTTGGCTGGCGCTGGGTGCCGGTGTGGTACTTTGAAGGGGGAATTCTGGAGACCGCTATGGACGAAAAGCAGGCAGTGCCGCCGGGGCAAGTGCAGATCAAGGCCGACGAAAAGGAATTGCAGGGCGCCTACAGCAACCTCGTGATGATCCAGCACCATGCGGAAGAGTTCACGCTCAATTTTGTGTACGTTTTTCCGAACGGCACCCACGGCAAACTCATGAGCAGCGTCATCGTTAGCCCTGGGCACGCCAAACGCATCTGGCGGGCGCTGGGCGAGAACATTTCGCGCTTTGAGGCGCAACACGGCCCCATCAAGGAAGGGCCCGAAGGCGGGCCGCTGCCCGGGGCGAATATCGGCTTCGTTCAGTAAAGCCAAAGGCGCGGGGGGAGGCAGTGCGATTCCAGGCCGCGAGCGACCAGTCGCTGCTGGTGTATCTGGGAGATGAAATTGGCGCGGCCGCGCACGGCCGCGTAGTGCGGATGTTGCGCGCTCTGCAGCGCGAACCGGTGGCCTGGATTCGAAATGTCCAGCCGGCCTATTGTTCCCTGCTCGTCACCTTTGACGCCGCGGTCGTGGGTCACGCGGAGGTTCAGGCAAAGCTCAGTGAATACGAAAAGCTGGCCGAAAAATTGTCCGCGGTAAAACCTGGCCTGGTAGAGGTCCCGGTGTGTTACGGCGGCGAGTTTGGGCCGGACCTGGACGATGTGGCGGCGAAGTGCAACCTATCCCCTGCAAAAGTGGTCGCGTTGCACTGTACGCGCACCTATCATGCTTATTTTCTCGGATTCGCGCCCGGTTTTGCGTATCTGGGTGAATTGGCTCCGGAAATCGCGACGCCTCGGCTGGAAACTCCGCGCAAGGAAGTCGTACCTGGCAGCGTGGGCGTTGCAGGAACTCAGACCGCGGTCTATCCATTTGCAACACCCGGTGGCTGGCGTCTTATCGGAAGGACACCGTTGGCCATCTTCCAAAAAGATCGGGAACCGATGGGCCTGATTTCGATTGGGGACGAAGTCCGTTTCCGGCCGATTTCTCGTGAGGAATTTTCCTGGAGAAGCCGCGCATGAGTTCCCTGGTGGTGGAATTTCCGGGACTTCTGACGACGGTGCAGGATTTTGGACGCGTGGGATATGGACCCGTGGGCGTTTCTCCATCGGGTGCGGCCGATCCCGTGGCGATGCAGATCGGCAATCGCCTGGTTGGCAATTCGCCGGGGGCCGCCGCATTGGAGATGACACTCGCCGGGGGCACCTTTTTATTTCCCGAAGGCGGTGTAATTTGCCCGGTTGGCGCGAATTTTGGAGCGCAGCTCGACGGCAAGGATGTTGCGCCATGGAGAGCGCACGCCGTCCTGCCAGGAAAGCGCGTTTCGTTCGGGGCCTCGCGCGATTTTGCACGCTGCTATCTTTGCGTGGCCGGCAGAATTCAGGTGGAACCATTTCTCGGGAGCGCCTCCACGCATCTGCTAAGCGGGCTGGGAGGATGGCAGGGCCGCGCGCTAAGGAGCGGGGACGTGCTGCCGGTCGGCGAGGTGACAAAACTTATCCGCCAGCGCAAGCTTGCGACGGGAGTCCTGGAAACTCTTCGGCCGGCGAAGACGCTGCGTGTTACGCGAGGGCCGCAATTCGAATGGTTTCCGGAAAACACCTGGCAGCGCCTGAGCGAAGAGGAATTTCGCGTCAGCGAAGAAGCAAACCGCATAGGGCTGCGTCTGGAAGGGCCGCTGCTTCCTCCGCGCGTGAAGAAAGAGATGATCAGCGAGGGCGTGCCGCTGGGAGCGCTTCAAGTAACGCCTTCCGGGCAGGCAATTATCCTGTTCGTGGAGCAACAAACCACCGGCGGGTATCCCAAGCTGGCAAATGTGATCGGGGCCGACCTGCACCGGTTGGGGCAATTGCGGCCGCGAGATAAAATCCGCTTCGAAGAGGTATCGCTCGACGAGGCGCGCAAATTGTGGATTGAGCTCCGGCGGTTGCTGGATTCGGAGGAGCGATTGTTTGCATGAAGCGCGTGGATCTTAATTGCGATATGGGCGAACTCCCGGAACTCCTCGCCGATGGCAGCCAGGAAGCGCTGCTGCAGTTTGTGACCTCGGCAAACGTGGCTTGCGGCGGCCATGCCGGCGATGAAGCCATGATGCGCGCGACCATCGAGCAAGCCCTGCGGCATGGCGCGGCCATTGGCGCGCATTTCGGCTACGAAGATCGCGACCATTTCGGCCGCGTCGCGCTCCCTTTGACCGAAGTGGAGATTCGCGATTCCGTCTACCGGCAGGTGACGGCCCTCGCCGCGGTGGCGGAACGGTTCGGCGCGCGCATCGCCCACGCCAAAGCCCACGGCGCGCTTTATAACGAAGCTGCGAAGCACGCGGGCATTGCGCGCGCCATCGCCAACGGGGTAAAGCGCTGGAAACACGATGTGGTGCTCATGGGACTGGCGGGCTCCGTAATGCTCGACGAATTTCGCGCCGCGGGATTTCGCGTCGCCGCGGAGGCCTTCGCCGATCGCCGCTACGAAAAAGACGGCAGCCTCCGCGCCCGCAAATTCCGCGACGCGCTGCTCGACCACCCCGCGCAGGCAGCGGAGCAGGCGGTGCGCATAGCCGAGGGCCGCGGCGTGCTCACGCGAGAGAACGAAGTGGTCGCCCTGGAGGCGCAGACCATTTGCATCCATGGCGACACCCCCGGCGCCGCCAGAATCGCCGAAGCCGTGCGCGCGGCCCTGAAGGCTGCGGGAATCGAAGTTATAGCTTTGGAAAGCTAGAATTGACCAGGAACCGATGCACCCATGCTGTCATGGGAGGCAGGCGCAGGCTCTACCGCGCAAGGCTTCGCGGGCTTCGGATAGCATGAACGGAATCAGGGCAATCGCTGCGAGCGTATCGGCTCGTCCAATGTTCCAAAACCAATTCCCCAGCAGCCCTGCCAGCGCGATCAGGGCAAGGTACCCGCAAAGACTGGACTCGGATGCATCCGCGCGCAGCGCCGCGCTCTCCGTGGCTGCCGAGAGTTTACGTTTTTCTCTTGCAAGCCAAGGCATCACGACGGCCGCGGCCAGCAGGACGAAAATTCCGAAAACACTGGGCCGCGGCTCCTGATACCCAAGGAGAGAAACAGCGGAAACTGCGGCCACGTACGCGGCCAGTAGGATTAGCAAAATGCCTGCAATCCGTGCGGCTTTTTGTTCAACGCGTTCAGCGGCTCCGCGTGAAGCGAAGCGCCAGAACACCACGGCGGCCGAGACAAGCTCGATCAGGCTGTCGCCGCCGAACGCTGCCAGGGAAGGACTATCTGCGCGCCAGGCGCTCGCCAGCGAGGCCACCGCCTCGAAAGCCATCCAGTTGATCGTAAACAACTGGAGGAGTCGCACGCGACGGTGAACCAAGTGACGCGCGGAGCAGGTATCCTTTGCCACCTCCACATGATGGTACGGGAACGCCTCGAAGACATTTGGTGGACTGCACAATTGCCAGGATTTCGCGGGTACGGTAAAGTAGTGAAAGCTGTCGCTGCGCAAGTTTGGGCCTGTAGCTCAGGTGGCTAGAGCGCGCCCCTGATAAGGGCGAGGTCGGTGGTTCAAGTCCACCCAGGCCCACCATAATTTCACTAAGAGGTTTCAGTTTGGGGTTTGAAAACCGCCGCATCGATTCGCCGTCCTCTCGACTATTCTCTATTCAAAGTTACGGCGATCATTCCTAGCCAAGTCCCGCCTCCAGTCGGTTCCTTTTTTTCCTCAGATTCCCTCCCCAGCGCTCAGTGTTTCAAAGCCGAACGGCTCCGGCCACTGTGGCACGGATAACTCTTCCGAAACAAAACAAACGTCTTGCCTCCAACCAGATGCGGCCACCCGGCCCCCAGCATATGGACTCCCGCGTGCCTCTCCGCTTCTGGGCCCTTGCCCCTAGTCGCTTATGACCGAAGTGAACAGCCAGGAGATCTACCGCGTCGTGCTGGATTCGCTGCCGGTCGCGGTCTGCGCGGTGAATCGCGACGGCAAAATCGTCTTGTGGAACGACGGCGCGGAACGTGTCACCGGCCATCTACGGCAAGACGTCCTGGGGCGCAAGTGCACGGAAGCATTTCTGGAACATTCGGACGCACAGAACAATCCTCTGGATGGCGAAGCCGTGCCTCTGCTGGAAACGATGCGCAGCGGCAATTGCCTTACCGTGCAGGCCTCGCTCCGACGAAAATCTGGCCAATCGGTCTCCGTCAAGGTCCGCACGGTGCCCTTGCGCGGCGACGATGCCCGTCTCTACGGCGCGGCGGAGCTATTCGAAGAGATCCTCACCCGGACACCGATTGAGCGGAGGCACGATAAGCTCGCCGCGCTGGGCTGCCTGGACCACCTCACCGGAGCGCTGAATCACAGCATGATTCAGGCGCACCTGCAGGAGGCGCTCAGCCTCTACAAGGTGTATCCCGTCCCCTTCTGCTCGCTGTGCGTTTCGGTGGACGACTTGCCAAAAATACGGGAGCGCTACGGGCATGCCGCAGTGGAAGCGACCCTTCGCGTGGTCTCGCAGACGCTGGAAAGCGCCGTGCGCCCAACCGACTTCGTGGGCCGTTGGCTGGAGCAGGAGTTCCTCGTGATCCTGAACGAGTGCGGCGAAAACGATCTGCTCAAGGTGGCCGAACGCCTGCGGAAAATGGCCCATCACTCCCATGTGAATTGGTGGGGCGACGCCTGGAGCGTGACGATTTCTATCGGCGCCACCCCCGCCCACGATCTCGACACGGTCGGCTCGGTCGTAAGCCGCGCCGAAGAAGGAATGCGCAAAAGCAGCAGCAACGGAGGAAACCAGATTGTGGTCGTCACGCATTGAGCGCCGACGCCACATGAGGGCCATTGATATGTTCGTGATTATTGGAATCGTTGTGGTAATCGGCGCCATTCTGGGCGGCTACCTGATGGAGCACGGCAACATCCGCGTGCTCGTCCAGCCAGCGGAGCTGATCATCATCGGCGGCGCCGCCCTCGGCACGGTGCTTATTGCCAACCCGCTGCACATCCTGAAGAAAATTGTCGGCGGCATCGCCGGTGTCTTCGGCAGCTCCAAATATGGCAAGCCCCGGTACATGGAAAGCCTGAAAATGCTTTACGAACTGTTTTCGCGCGCGCGCAAGGAAGGCTTGATGGCGCTGGAGTCGGACAGCGACAACCCTGAACAAAGCCCCGTGTTTTCCAAATACCCGAAATTCCTCAAAGACCATCACGCGCTCCCTTTTGTGTGCGACACCATCCGCATGGCCGCGGGTGGCGGCATTGAACCCTTCGACGTGGATCAGATGATCGAGTCGGACATGGAAGTGCACCACCACGACGCGGGGCAACCCGTGGCTGCGCTCTCCACAATGGCCGATTCCCTTCCCGGACTCGGCATCGTGGCCGCGGTGCTCGGCGTCGTCATTACCATGGGCGCTCTCGGTGGCCCGCCGGAAGAAATCGGACACAAAGTTGCCGCCGCGCTGGTGGGCACTTTCCTTGGCATCCTGCTCTGTTATGGCTTCATCGGGCCGGTTGCCGCCAACATGGCCAAAGCCGCCGAGGAAGAGCACGCCTACTACCAGGTGCTGCGGATCGTGATCGTCAGCTTCATCAAGGGATCCCCACCATCCATTGCCGTCGAATATGGCCGCCGCGCGGTCCCTGGCAATGTCCGTCCGTCGTTCCAGGAAATGGAAAAGTACCTCAAGGGCGGCGGCGATACGGCACCAACGGAAACGAAGTAGACAAGATATGCCGAGCCCCCCGCCGATCATCATCAAAAAAAAAGCCGCCCACGCTGGTCATCACGGCGGGGCGTGGAAAGTCGCATACGCGGACTTTGTCACCGCGATGATGGCACTGTTCATCGTTCTTTGGCTGCTCAATTCAAGTGACAAAGTGAAGAAGGCTGTCGGCGGCTATTTTAAGGATCCCACGGGCACCTCGAAACTGGTCGGCAGTGACATGGTTGGCTCCGGCGAGAACTTCATCGTCACCAAGGACAACATGGAGCAGTTGAAGGAAGAGCTGCAAAAAGCCATCCGCGAAGTGCCCAAGTTCGACAAGCTGGAAAACCACATTGACATGACGGTGACCAACGAGGGCTTGCGCATCGAGCTGACCGAGTCCGCGGCGGGCACCTTCTTCGACAGCGGCAGCGCGCAAATCAGCACCGACGGCGGCGACCTGCTGAAACTCCTGGCCCAGGAACTCGGGAAGCTACCAAACAAACTGGCAATCGAGGGCCACACGGACTCGAAGCAATATCCGCCGGCAGCACCTTACACGAACTGGGAACTCTCCGCCGATCGCGCCAACGCCGCTAGAAGACTGATGCAGGAAAACGGAATTCGCGAAGACCAGGTGACCCAGGTGCGCGGCTTCGCCGACCAGAAGCTCCGCAAACCAGATGCGCCGATGGATCCCTCGAACCGCAGAATTTCCGTCATTGTGAAATATATGGAAAGGAAGTCGGGCCCCGACTTCGAGGGCGCCGAAAAATCACAGAGCCTCAAAGAGGCAGGTCCGCTCGCGAGCGGCGCTGAGAGCACTGCTGGCGCCGGAGATCACAACCCGGCGGCTTTGGGCGAAACGAAAAAAGAATAGTTTCGCAGTCACAACGAACCGCACCCTCCACGCAACTTGTTTCAACCCATAGCCATCTAACCAGCGAGTAAGCAAAGGTACATCCGCACCGTGCCCGGAACTTTTTCCCCGCGGCCGGGTTTGTACCTCGGGGCATGGTTCGCTCACCGCAATTTTTTCCAGCCCCCGTCCCGTCGGCGGGAATTCCAGTGTCCAGGCGCGCTATAGACCCCCTGGTGTGGTTTTGAGCTTTCGGAAGTTGGCCCGGCCAGGAATATTTCAATGAAGGAGCATCCCGATCATGAATCACCGAGCGGTTTGGCTTGGCCTGGTGGTATTTTCTCTCAGCGCGGCGGTCTCCACCTGTGCGCAGGGAAAATTCGAAGTGTCACCCTTTGTCGGATTCGAGACCAGTGGCTCGTACCCCGTGAGCCTGAATTCCAACAACCCGATCACTGACCCCATCAATCGGCTGCGCGTGAATCAGGCCATGGCGTATGGGACTTTCCTCGACTACAACTTCACTGAGAATTTTCAGGCCGAGTTTATGTGGAACCGCAACAACACTTCGTACAGCGCGCAGTCCTCTCTCGACGGAAGCTACTTCAAGGCCTACGACTCCAACATCGATCAATACCAGTTCGGCGGGGAATACATGTTTCTCGACAGTTCCCATCGGTTCCGCCCCTACGCCGCTGCCAGCATTGGTTTCACCCACGACTCGAACGGCGGCGGCAACTCCAACCGCACGGAATTCAGCTATAGCCTGGGGGGCGGAGTGAAGTACTACTTGAGCCGGCATCTCGGCCTGCGCGGCGATGTGCGGTACCTCCCGACCTATGGCAGTTCTTCCTATGGCGTCTACTGCGATCCGTTCGGCTTTTGCTACAACGCGAAGGTCGCCAATTTCCTGAACCGCGGCAATTTTGTCGGCGGCATTATTTTCAAGTTTTAGGTGGGATCCGTTTATGTCCACGTTCCGGGCTTAGGGCGGAAGACTTCGCGCCTTCGTCCCGCGCGCCAGACGGCGGGATCGTAGCCAAGCATCAGGGGTGCGATGGCGGCGGGGCGGGCGCCGGCATGACGAACAGTTTTTCATCAATCGGAACGTTCTGCTCGACCGACTGGATGCGGATCCTGAATGAGCCGTTTGTGCGCGTCAGTGTCCACTGGTACGGAATCTTGATCCCGCTAATCTCCCGGTAATCCGCATAGTCAATTTGTGTGGGATTACGGCCTAGTGGAGTATCCGTGAACCGAACCTGCCGGAGTAGCAGTCCGCTTTGTTCATCGAAATAAAGTCGCACGGGGGGCAGACCGGCACCTTGTGCCGCGACCATCACCGTCGCGTGGCCATCAATGGTTTCGCCCGCATGCACCTGGAACGCCTGAAACAGTTCGTGCAGCCGGGCGGCAAAATGGAGCTGCGCATCCACTCGCGCCGCTTCATTTTCCAATCGGCTCATGGGATGCACGCCGCGGCTCGTACTCAGCCAGCCAACCTGCCCGTTGAACGCGGTCACGCTCTCTCCAAACGAAGGATGCGAAATCGAGACGCGCTTATCCGGGCCCTCCGAATAGATCTCAATCGGGTAGTGCTGTCCCATGGCGTCAATCGTGCCACTCTGCACCCGTGTCTTGAGCTTCAGCATCGCCTCTTTTCCCCCGACAGCGGCAAGATATTTGTCCAGAATTTGATCGGCCGTAGGCAGTATCGGCTTGGCGATTGCTTCGTGGTGTTCGCGTGGGGGCAGGCTTGCGGTTTCGGCAGAGAGCAAGGGAATGCCCACGGGGTGCGGCGCGCCCCGATGACAGGTGTAACAGGTGACTTCGAGCTCTCCGTGAAAGTGGCTCTTGTTAATGCCCAGTTCCATCTCCATCATTTTCCTCGCCGTCTGTTTCTCCTTTTTGTCGTCCTTGTCCATGGCATGCTGGACGTGACAAAACTCGCAATCCACGCCGAGGGCCCCAGCAACGAACTGCATGGTTGGAATCAGTTCATCCGCCGGAATATCTTTCAGAACTTGTATGTTCTTGAAGTGCTGCCCGGCGGTTTCCGTGGCGGGATTCGATTCCTGCGCAAGAGCAGTCGGCCCCAGCGCCAGCAAACAGACTGCCCATATTCCAAATACCTTCGGGAAAAACTGAGTCGAGAAATGCTTCATTCTTGATTCTCCGGAAAACCTCGCAGCATCGATCCTGCCGGATTTTTCGGAATCCGCAAGCAAGAAGGGATGCAGCATCGCTGTGAAGGTCCAATCTACCGGATCGTCTTAGGCAGAGATCTCGCCGCGTTTCGCCACCGCCGTGATCCGGTCGGCGGCGCGGTACGCCAGCGCCTGGATGGTCATGGTGGGCTGGCCGCGGCCGGAGGTGACCATGCTGCTGCCGTCACAAAGGAACAGATTCTTCACATCATGCGTGCGGTGATCGGCGTTGATCACGGAGCGCTTCGGGTCGTTTCCCATCCGGCAGGTTCCCAGCAAGTGAACGACGAACTCCTGCTCCTCCACCGGCGCGGACCATTTGGTCTTGGCCCCTGCCGCGTCCAGCAGTTCCAGGGCCCGGTCGCGCATCCACCCCATCATCCTCAAGTCGTTGGGATGATCCTTGAACGTCAAGCGAAGCGCGGGAAGCCCCCAGGCATCCTTGACCTCGGGATCGAGTGAAAAACCGTTCGATTCGACGGGAAGTGATGTTCCATGGCAGAAGACCTGAAACGTGCGCGTGAAATTCTGCCGCAACACCTTTTTGAATTCGGGTCCCCACTTCGGCGTGCCCGGTGGGAGCCCGCTCAGCGCAAAAATCGCGGGAGTCAGATCGTAGCGCGCATCCAACCCGCCGCCCCCATAAAAACCCTGCTTGGCGTGGAGTTCGTAGAAATCATGCAGTACGCGGCTGACGGCAAATCCTTTGTAGTCGTTCAGTGGCTCGTCAAAAACCCCGTTGACAACCACGTTGCTGTTGGGCATCAGATTCCTGCCCACATATCCGCTGGAATTCGCCAATCCTTGCGGAAACTGGCTGGAAGATGAAAGCAGCAGCAACCGGGAAGTCTCCGCGCCGTTCGCCGCAAGGATCACGGCTTTTGCTCGTTGCAGGTGCGCGTTGCGCTTTGCATCGAAATACACCGCGCCAACCGCCCGGCCTTTCTTGTCCAACTCGATGCGGTGCACGTAAGAATTCGGCCGAATTTCGCAGCGCCCAGTTTTTTCCGCAATCGGAATCACACTGGCCAGCGAACTCGATTTCGCCCCAAACTCGCACCCGAATCCAAGGCAGAACCCGCAGTTTTGGCATGCCGAACGCCCCGGACGCGGCTGCGAAAGTATCGCCATCGGGGCGGGAAACGGATGGTAGCCGAGCTTCCACGCCGCGCGTTCAAACAGCACGCCGCACCCCTTCACCGGTAGCGGCGGCATCGGATACGGCTTCGAACGCGGCGGATCGAACGGGCTCGCGCCAGCCTGCCCGGAAACACCGACTTCCCACTCGACCTTGGTGTAATACGGTTCGAGATCTTCGTAACGGATGGGCCAATCCGCGCAGTTGGCGCCGGCAACGTCGCCCACCTTGCTATGCTCGATGAAATCGATCTCGTGCAGCCGCCAGTAGTTTGCCGTGTAGTGTACACTGCTCCCTCCGACGCAACGCCCATACATCACGCATGGCTGCGCTTTTGCCTTGTCCGTCGGCGTCTTTCGAAATGTCGTCGGTTGCTGCTTTGGATTATTCGTCAGATAATGCTCGGAGAATATTTTGACTTCGTCGTGCGTGAAGTCGTTTTCACGAAGGTAAGGCCCTTGCTCCAGAACCACCACGCTGAACCCGTTCGTCGAAAGCTCCTTGGCCAGCACCCCGCCCGCAGCGCCCGATCCCACGATGACAAAATCCACTTCGTCCGAGGGTTTGAAAGTGACTTTGCCTTGGCTCATTGCTTCTCCGTTTCTGCTGCCGGAGGCTGCCAGCCAGGGTAGTCCTTGTCGTAATAACCAAACGGCGGAGAAAATATGTGCGCGGGGTCGCGGCCAATGGCTTTCCATCCCGCGAAGTCCCGGTTGCCGCCACCCTCGGGATCGACCAGGTACCCCAGAACGGTGTGGATGCGCAAAATCTCCATGAAATTGTGATCGTCGCCGCCCGGTCCAATTCGAGCGCCCTCTCTCTTGGAGTTGGACTTGGCAAAAAGCTCCGTCACGATCTTCGTTTGCTGCTCCGGGCTGCCCGCGGAAAAGCGAGCGACTTCGGGAAACAGTTGAATTGTGGTTTCTTGAACCTTCTCCAGCCCATGTTGATAGGTGGGCAAAGCCTCGGTGTCGAAAGTTTTCAGCGCGCGATCAATAAAATAGATGACTCCTGCTTCGTGCGCACCGGCAACGTCGTCCGTGGGAACCAAGCAGGCCGTTAGGGCATCGAGTTCCCGTGCCTGGTCCGCCGTGAGAACCTCCAGCGCCGGCGCTCCGGCTTTCGCGACCTGATGCGCGTGCTCGGCAGCCGACGCGATCGCCGGCCAATGCGCGGCCAGCCATGCGGTTCCTACTGTTCCAGATAGAATTTGCAGAAATTCGCGGCGTGCGGTGTGGAGAGTGCTCATGTTCCCCCAATGACTCAAGCAATCTACGAATTGTATGCATCGGCGTCAAGGCGAAAGCCTCGAGTGACCCAGTCGGTGCTCCCGCGCTTACTTCCAAAATGGCCGGTCGGCCGCGGCTGGCGGCTGGCCTTCCACGCATTTGGCTAGTAAGACGCCCTGCAGTATCATTCGTTCTGGCTTACTCATGGCGACATTCACAGGTGCTATTGGAATCGGGGCGAAGTGGCTTCTCGACCGGATCGTGGGCGGCATTGCCGCAACCGGCATCAATCCCAATCTGCTTACATTTCTCGGCCTGGTGGTAAATTTCGGCGCGGCCGCGAGCTTCGCTGTGGGCAATTTCCGCACCGGCGCCATCATCATTTTCTTCGCCGGATTCTTGGACATGCTCGACGGCCAGGTGGCGCGCCGTCAGAATCGTGTCACCGCGTTCGGCGCGTTCTACGATTCCACGCTCGATCGTTACGCCGATATGGCGCTCTATATGGGTCTCCTCGTCTACTATTCCGTCAGCGGGCGCACACCCTACGTCGTGCTCGCGGCAGTGGCCACGGCGGGTTCGGTGATGGTCAGTTACGCGCGGGCCCGCGCCGAATCCCTGATTCCCTTGTGCAAAGTCGGATTCATGGAGCGCCCGGAGCGTCTGGTGCTGCTGATTATCGGCGGGCTTTTTAACCGCATGGCGCAGGTGCTCTGGGTCATCGCGGTCATCTCCACCATTACCGTCATCCACCGCATCATCTACACCTGGCAGGAAACTAGAGCCGGCCGCGTACTTCCGGGATTTAAGAGCGCCTGAGCAGCACTTCCCCAATTCGCGCTTGAGCTGCGCTTTCTCGCAATTCTTCTCTGGTTTCGCAATTCGCTCGAACACCAGGGAAGATGGATTCGTCCGGTAGTCTGCCGCTATGCTTCTTTGAGTGATTCTTCTACCGGCGCTGCGATTCGCTCGCGCACGCACGCTTTGAGCGCAGGCAGATCCTCCTTCTTCAGGCCGGCGGTCTCGATGGTGGCATGCAGAATCACAGTGATCGTCGCAGGCCGCAGCAGCCAATGCCCCGTCCGCAGGTGCTTGATCGAACCCACCAGGCTGACGGGCACGATCGGCACGCCGAGCTGTTGCGCCAGCCGGAATCCTCCCTCTTCAAACTCGTTCAGATGCCCGTCACGTGTCCGCTTCGCTTCCGGAAAGATAATCAGGCTGATCCCGCTGTTGATCGCTTCCTGCGTCATGCGCCAGAGCCGCTTGAGATCCTTGGGGCTGCGGACACCGGGCACCGGCACATTGCCAAAACGTTTCATCAGCCAACCGTAGATCGGGATGCGAAAATGCGACTCCAGCTCCCAGCCCCGCACCAACTGCGGAACCGCGCAGTAAAGGATGAACGGGTCAAACAAGTTTACGTGGTTCACCATGAAAAACGATGTCCGGTTCGCATCGAAGCCCGGATCCCGCTTCACCACCACTTTCGCGCCGGAGAAAAAAGCGATCCGGCGGCACAAGGCGCGTTGCAGATAGTCGTGCTTTCTCGGATTCAGGAAAATCGCCAGCAGGATCAGCACCGGCACCACAATCAGGAAGTGCAGCCAGCTCAGCACCCACAGAATCACGCTTCGCGTCACTTCCCAAAGCCCCTTCATACGTACACGTCCATCGCCTCCGGCAGGATGTCGAGCGCCTTCGCGTCCACCGTGACCACTTCGCCGTCCACCATCACGTCCACGGGCGCATCCAGCGCGAACTCCACATGCTTCACGCGTCGCGTTTCCGCCAGCGGGTGCTTCGTATGTGTGCCGTCATACAGCCTAGGCAGCATCTTCAGCAATCCGAGCCGTCCTATGGGCCCCCAGCGCACGTATTCGATATAGCCATCGCAAGGATCGGCATCCGGAGCGATCCGCATCGTGCCGCCGGTGTATTTGCTGTTGTTGAAGGTCAGAAATAGGCAGCGGCGCTGGTCCCACGCGGGATCACCCTCGCAGCGCAACTTGAACGGCCTTCGTTTCAATTGCACCAAGCCCACAAAAACGCCCAGCAGGTAACCCAGATGCCCGAACGGTTTGAAGATGCGATTGGTCAGCGCAGCCACATCGGCCGTGAAACCGACGCTCACGAGATTGAAAGAATAGATCACGCCACCTGTGTGTTGCAGGCGGATCAGATCCACCCGGCGCGTGCGTCCGGCGAGAAGCGCTTCGATCGATGCCTCGCTCCCTTTATCCGTGAAATCGCGCAGAAACGAATTGCCAGTGCCCATGGGCAAGAATCCGAGTTGGATGCGTTCGGTATGCCCTTCGCGCGAAAAGATTCCGTTGATGATTTCGTGGGCCGTGCCGTCGCCCCCCGCCGCCAGGAATCGCCGGTACCCCTGTTCGTAGGCCTCATGGGCAAGCAATGCTGCATGGCCGGGAGCCATCGAAGCAATTGCGTCCACGCGCAATCCTTTCTCTTTCAGCCGGGCTAGCTCCGCTCCGGCAAGCTTCGCCGAACGTCCGCCGCCCGCCGCCGGGTTCACGATGGCTAGGAATTTGTCGCTCACGATTTTACCGGAGAGGGCATTCTACCTGTTCCCGGGCTAAATCGGCAGGATGGATTGCTCTCGATCCAATCTCCCGAGCCGTTGCGCGAGTTCGTTCCGCTTGATTTTCAGCGACGCCGTCAACGGAAAATCGTCAGGATACAGAACGATGCCGTGCACGCGCTTGTAATGGATCAGGCGCGAATTGCGCTGAGCGATTTCGTCCTTCAGCTCCTCGGTGAACGCCTGCCCCGGATCGAGGTGAATCACCAAAATCAACTTCTCGTTGACCATCGAATGCTGCGGCCACACGTAATTAGCCGCAAACACGCAGAACTCTTTCACCCGCAGCCCCTCGAACGCCTGCTCGACGTCCTCGGCATAAACATTCTTCCCTTCTTCAGTGACGATCATGTTCTTCTTGCGCCCAAAGAGTTGCAAGTGCCCAGAGACATCGAAACGGCCCATGTCACCAGTGCGCAGCCAGCCGTCCACGATCGTTTCGGCGGTGAGTTCCGGCTCGTTGAGATACCCGGCCATCACCGTCTTGCTGCGAACCGCGACCTCGCCGATGCCTTCGGCGTCCGCATTCCGAATTTCCACCTCCATGCCTGGAAGGGGCTTGCCCACCGTGTCCGCGCGAAACGGCTTCAAATCGTTGACAGTCACCGCCGTGCCGGCTTCCGTCAGGCCGTAGCCGTTCGCAACCGGTATCCCGAGGTCGTAGAAAAATTGCAGCGTCTGCGGTTCGGTGAACGCGCCGCCAACGATAATCGCTTCCAGCTTGCCGCCAAACGCGCTGTGCACTTCTCCCAGCAATCTTCGGCTCAACCAAAGCCGCGGATGGTCCTTCGTGAGCGCGCGATTGATGTTGCGCACGGCCTCGAACGCCTTCTTCCTCGTCGCCGGCAGTTCGTCGAACCGCGTCTGCAATCCTTTTTGCAGATTCTTCAGCACCAGCGGTACCAGGCTGACGTAGGTGATCTCGTATTTCGGAAAAGCCTCGCGCACATACTCCGGGCGCAGTGTGCGCAGGTGCACCACCGCCGCGCCGCAGGTGAACGGTCCGAGAAAGCCCACCATGAAATCGATCGCGTGATTCGTCGGTAGGATACTCAGGTATCGCACGCCTGGCCAGAACGGATACAGTGCGGTGAGTGCCATGCACTGTTCGAGATAATTTTCGTGCGTCATCAGGCAGCCCTTGGGAATCCCGCCGGTGCCGGAGGAATACACAATACACGCGACGTCATTCTTCGCTTGC
The DNA here is from genome assembly GCA_035518915.1 of Candidatus Eiseniibacteriota bacterium. Classification (GTDB taxonomy): domain Bacteria; phylum Acidobacteriota; class Terriglobia; order Acidiferrales; family UBA7541; genus Acidiferrum. The sequence continues at coordinate 27,301 of DATIXE010000002.1, read as the reverse complement.
GGCACGAACACGGGCGGCTGTGCGCCCCGCGCATCTTCCCAACGAATGGCGTTGGCCATATCGGCATTCGCCGGAGCCTCCGTGGCCAGAACGGTCTTCAGATTGGGGGCGCTCTCGCGCGCCGGGGAAGCACTCAACTGGCGCCAGATGCCGTATTCGGTGATCAGAATCTTTGCCCCCGAATGATTCAGCAACTGCCACTGCTCCTCGGACTTCAACTTGAAGTCCAGGGGAACCAGCGTCGCGCCGCAAAAGAAAATCGCATATGCCGATATCAGCCACTTCGACTGGTTTGTCATGATAATGGAGACCCGGTCCCCCGGAGCAATGCCAAAGTCCTGCAGCGCTTTCGCCAGCGGCAGCGCCCGTTCCTTGAATCCCCGATAAGTCAGGCGGAGCTTTTCCTCCCCGCGGTCCGACTCGATCAGACAGACTTCGTTCGGCCAGGTTTCCAGCGCTTCCCGCAGGGCTTCCCCGACGGAAGTGAATTTTCGTAAATCGAGCATCAGAGGCGGGCTTGGATGCGCTCGGCAAGGGCTCGAAAATTGCTGACGCCCTGCACTTCGTAATCGGGCAACTCGATCTTGAAGTGGTTTTCGAGACGCGACAACATTTCGAGCGCTTGCAGGCTGTCAATGCCGAGCTTCTTGTAAAAATCGTCTTCGGGCGCCAGCGCGCCGGCCGGCAGCTTGAACTGCTGCGCCGCCAATTGGAGGATCTCCTGGGTCGTCTGTTCGATCGTACGCATATCCTTTGAATTTATCATCCCCGGCACGGTTAGGAAAATGCCTTGGCAGCTGCTCAGAGTAATCGAGGAGGCGCAGCATGGGGCTTGCCAGATCGCTGCAGCAGAAACGCGAGAAATCTCCGAGAAGACTTAAGGCTTAGGCGCGACCGGGAGATGCTTGAGGGGATCGTCCGTCTCGACGAATCGCTTGAGGCTCTCCATTACGGCAGGACGATCGAAGAGCTTGCAGAACAGCGCAATCTCTGCACGCAGCTCCTTGTACGGAACAGGCTTGATGAATTTTTTGGCCGCGGCCCGCGTTTCCGCATCGAACTTCGTCACCTGCTGCGCCATCGAACGCGCCACTTGCAGGGCAAATCCCTCCCCCGCAAGATGAGTTACCAGGCCCGCTTGGTGCGCAGCCTCGGCTTTGACGGTGCGGCCCGTAAACAGCAAATCGCGAATGAAGCTGTTCCCCACGTCGCGCCGCAGGCGGGGTATGCCGCCGAATCCCGGAATCAAGCCGAGGCGGAGCTCCGGAAAACCGAAGCGTGCCATCTTGTCCGCAACGATCAGGTCGCAAAGCAGCGCCAGCTCCAGCCCACCACCCATACACAGGCCATGCACCGCCGCAATCGTCACAAACGGCGCCCCATCTATCACATTCGCAACCCCATGAACGCGTTCGATGAATTTACGAAGACCAGCGGCCCGCTTTCTCCGCGTGAGCGGCAGTGCGGAGAAATACAACTCCTTCAGGTCTGCACCGGCGCAAAAGCCAGCGGGCCGCGCGCTGGCAATCACGCACGCGCCAGTGATGGGCGCCAGACCGCCGATTGCGGCGACGAAGGTCTCCAGCTCCCCTAGCAGCAGCGTGCCAATCTCATTCAGCGGCGCATGATCCAGCGTGAGTTCGATCACCCCGTCCCGCCATTCCCAGCGGAGCGCTTCACCACGAAATTCTTTTACCGGAAGCGGATTGCGGCCCTTTTTCCTCATCAATTTCCACCCGCAGAAGCGGCCTGCTTCCGGTACATCTGTTCGATCTCTTCGCGGTATTTCTGGTTGATCGCCTCGCGCTTCAGCTTGCCATTCGCTGTAAGCAATCCATTCTCCGGACTAAAGACATCCGCGAGAATCGCCAAATTCCTCACCTGCCGGTAGTGCGGCAATTCCGTATTGACCACGTCGATCGCGGACTGTGCAGCCTCCCGCATCACTCCGCCCGTAATCAAAACGCACAAATATCCCCGGCCGTTCCCCACCACAACCACTTGCTGCGCGCCCGCTAGCCTCTGCGCGATTTTCTCTTCAATCGGCTCTGGAGCAATGTTGTGCCCGGAATTCAAAATGATCAGATTCTTAATGCGCCCGCTGATGCGCCAATTCCCGCGCGTGTTCATTTCGCCCTGGTCTCCGCTGTGGAACCATCCATCACGCAGCACCCGCGCGGTCTCCTCCGGGCGGCTCCAGTAGCCCGGGAAAATATTCGGTCCGCGCACCAGGATTTCCTCGTTTTCGCCCACCTTCATCTCGACATCGGGTACAGCCTGCCCCACGCGTCCCGGCTCCGACGGCAACCGTGGATCATCCATCGTGCAAATGCCACACGTTTCCGTCAGCCCATAGACCTGCCAGATCGGAATGCCCAGCATCGCGAAAAATTCCTGCGTCTCAGGAGCCAGAGGCGCGGAGCCGCACACCAGTCCGCGCAGATTCGGGCCAAATCGCTCGCGGACCTTGCCAAAAATGAGTTTCTGCGCCAGCAGCAGCCAAAAACCTCCGCCGGACCCTCCCGCATTCCTTGTTTGCCATGCCGCGCGGCCCCTTTTATAAATCGTCTGGATCGGCGAAGCCCGCTTCGAAAGCAGTTCCTCCACACCACGCTTCACGCGCTCCAGCAGTGTCGGTACGTTGAAGAAATAGTGCGGCGCGGAAATCCGAATTTCGTCAGCCAGTTTGTTGAGGTCGGTGGAAAGCGTCAACACCGTGTCACGTGTCAGGCACGACATCATCACGATCCACGAAGCCGCAAAATTGAATGGCAAGTACTGAAACACGCGCATCGGCTCACGCTCATTGTAATCGAGCCGATCGATCCAACCCGTCGTGCAACCCAACATGTGGTCCAGATTCTTCATGCTCAGACAGACGCCCTTCGGCTCCCCCGACGTACCGGACGTATAAATGATCGTCACCAGATCCGCGGCTTGCCGCGCGGGCAATGGACCGTACATTCCGCGCTCCGGCGGAATCTCGCCGAAGATCGCTTCAAAAGTGACGTGCCGGGGCGCGGCGGGCCACACCTGCGCAATGCTTTGTCCCAGCGCTGCATCGGACGCGATCAACAACGGCGGCGTGCAGTCCTGGAGCATCCCCGCAAGCTCGGTGGGCGCCTGCCGCGCATAGAGCGGCACTACCACAATGCCCTCGGCCATCAGCGCCAGGTCGATCGCCACCCAGCCGATGGAATTCGGACCCAGCAGCGCGCAGCGGTCGCCCGGCTCCATGCCCGACTGGCGAATATACGCGCGGCCGCGCGCAATCTGATCCAGCAATTCCGCCCCCGAAACGCTTACGAACTCCGATCCGCGGATTTCACGCAACACCACGCGGCCGCCCGCCTTCCGCAGCTGCGCAAACGCATTTTCCAGGAAATTCGCCATTGGTGTCAGCGGCTCGCGGCCAAAACGGCCGGAGATGAATCGTACTGTTCCACCAGCGTCCGCAGCTCATCATTGAACGGGGGCAGATTGTCTTCCCAACTCAATACGCCGCGCCGCAGAGGAAATTCGGGATACGTCTTGCGCACTTCGTCCTCGAAGAAAACGGCCATCCGGGACATTGCCTTAAGATTCGACACCACCGTCCGCCCAATCGAATCCCGAATCGCGTCGGCCTCGACCACCAACTTCTCCATCACTTCGAGCAGTTTCGGCCCAAGGTCCGGATCGTCGACGGTGAGCCCCAGGTGTTGGTGCCCGCGTTCGCGCATCAGATTACGAATCCGCTCGTCCATCGTCACTCCCGCGGAGACGACGCCCGCCGGCATGCACGTGACGATGCCGTGATACCGCGACGACACCATATACGTGCAAGCGCGCAATATCGATACCAGTTCGAACATGTCGAAATCGTCGGACGTGAACACCGGCGTTCCCGGTATCTCTTTTTCGATCGCCCGGCATGCCACGGCGTCCAACCGCTCCATCGCCACCAGGATCGGGAACACTTTGTGGCGCTGCAGAAATGCCTTCGTCGCCTGCGTGTAGCCGTCCACATAATGCTGGAACTTGCGGTCTACCTCCGCGCCGGACTCAAAGAAATACATCGTGCGGTACTGGCTGTCTTTGTACGCCCCTGTCGTCGCTACGGCTATATATTTTCCGATAGACGCGCGCACCGGCCACACAAACGGGTGAATCGGACACAGCGCCAGGATCGGCGTCTTCTCATCCCAACCCGCGCGGCGCAGCGCGGCGCGTGCGTACTCTTGAGAACGCGGCTCAAACGTCCACGCGGTGTCCGCTCCCAATTCATTCGGCACGCCCAGTGAACTGAGAAGCTCTTGTGATTCCATGCTGCGGGTGATTACCAACGACTCGTTCGTATAACGCGCGCACATCCATTGGATCAGATCGTCCATGTGCCCGGCGTCGCCCGCGTAGGCCACCGACAGTTTGTTCTGGGCCGTAGCCAGCCCCAGCGAGCCGATCATCATCGTCGTCAGCGCATTCGCGAATTTGCTCTTGAACATCGAGCCTTCGCAAGTCACCACGCCGTGATTCGCGGCCACTTCGCGAAACAGGAACGGCGGGTAGACATCCGGCAGGTGAACCTGCCGCGTGCCGTCGAAATAACCGCGCGTGCGCTCGAAATTCTGCGTCATCACGCTAAAGTCCACGTTTTCGGCGCCGAGTACGTGCCGAATCTGCCGCAGCGTCTCCTGCACGCGCACGTCGCTGCCCGTGTTGCGCGTGCCGTTGTATCCCGCAAAGAGCAGTTTCAGCTTTTCGCCGGGCGCCCACCGCTTCCCCAGCCCGAACATCCAGCCAAACCGGCGAAGTTCGATCAGCGCGCTCACCCACGCCACCAGAAGAAAGTCCGTCATCCCGCCGCGCCCCCCGCGCTCACCACGGCCCCTCTGCCCACATCCCCAGGCCACGGTTTTGCCGGATATTTGAATTTGTTCATCCTGCTGAACCGCAGCAGCGGGTACGCGTAAGTTGAAAATTTTGCCGGCGTTTCGCCCATTTCCTCAACTACCCGGGAATTATCAAAAACCGTGTTCCAGTCCAGATACGGCCAGAACACCTTCAGCAAGGACGCTCCATAGCCCACCGCACCGCCACGGAGCGCCAGCCAGTTCACCGTTTTCGAAAATGGCCCGCCCAGCCAAGGCTGATAGCTCGGCTTCGACCAGCCCCCGGTCACCGCGAGTGAATCGGTGATCTCTTTGTACGCCTGCGCTCCCGCCCCCGAAGATAGATGATAAATTCCATATTTCGGTTCGGCCATCTGGTGAATCTTCACCACGGCGGCCCCCACGTAGTTCGCCGGAACAATGTCGATTCGATCCGTGGGCCTCAGTGGTAGCACCGGGAAGCGCGCCAGCGTGTCGAAGGCCTGCACCATGTCGAACTGCGATGTCTCCGCCATCCGCGAATCCCCCAGGACAATCGCCGGCCGAAAAATCGTGTGCGGCACGTCCGCCAGGAGTCGGTGAACCATGTGCTCGCAGAATTTCTTCGTTCTCGCGTAAGGGTCGTAGTCCGACCGGTTCCAGTCGATCGAAGCGTCCTCGGTGACTACTTCGTTCTGCCGCTTTCCGGCCACTGCCACCGTCGAAACATGCGAGTAACGCCGCAAACCATGATGGTTCTGCGCGCGTCGCGCCAGTTGAATTACTTCCAGCGAGCCACGCAGATTCACATTCAGGCACTGCTTTTCCGATTTGCGATTAAGCGAAGCCGCACAGTGCAGAAGGGAGTCCGTGGAATCCACCAGCGTGTGATAGTCATCGTCACCGAGTCCGAACCGCTCGCTCGTGAGATCTCCGCGATAAATCCGCACGCGCGAATTCACGTACTCGAGAAATTCCGGGAAATCGAAATGCAATTGCAAAGACTGCCACAATCGCTCGCGGGCTTCCTGCTCGTTCTTGGCTCGCACCAGCAGATTCAGCTTGTCCGTGTGGCCGGCGAACAATCCCGCCACCAGGTAGCTGCCCAGATAACCCGTGGAACCTGTCAGGAAAATGGCCATAGGTGGATGACGGCGAGCTACTGGATCGCCGCGGACGCTTCCTCCGGTGGCGCCGGCCAGTCCAGGACGCGCGGCTCACGCGGCTCCAGCGGCCTTCCCTCCATCAAGGGGTAACACCAGCGGCGCAATGCCGGTATGTGGATGTTAATCCAGTAGTCCCACCAGTCAATGGTTTCCGGCGAAAAATCGAACAGCGCCTTTTCCTCGGCAGGCAATGCGGCGGAGAGCAGCCGCGCGTTTTCACATTCAAAAACATGTTCGTTGTGTAGGATGAACGGCTCATACAACTCAATGAGCTTTTCCGCCCGCACCAGATCGCGCTCGGTTTTCGCCAGCGGCGGCTTGCTGATGTGCAGCGAAGTCGCGGCTTTGTTGATGCGCGAAATCACCGCCTTCTGCATTGGAATCGAAAGCCGCTCGTAGCGCTGCTTCGAAACGGGGATCGTCTCGAACTTCACTTTGATCCAGTGCTCAAACCCCTGCTGCGTCTTGTAGTGCTTGCGGTGCGCCAGCCCGGTTAATTCAATCGAACGCGCCATATTCACCGGATTGATCGCCGAGGTTGCAAGATGGTAGAGCCGCGCCTGCTTCCGCTCCACCAGCGCCGCGGCGATCAGCGTCATCCCTCGCGTGACCATGTCCACGGGAATTACGTCCAGGCATTTCCGCTCGTTCGAAGGAAGCTGCCGGAACGTGGTCCCCAGCAAATAGGACAGCGGCCCAGACGTATTAATCCCTTCATTCCATCCCGTGAACGGCGTCCGCTCGGAACTTTCCACGATGGACGGCCGTACGATTGCGATCGGCAGGTCGTGTCCCTGCCTTGCGAGGATGGATTCGCCCAGGCTCTTTGTGAATGTGTACGTGTTCGGCCAACCCAAATGCTGCGCGCGTTTCATCCCCGCGCGCACCAGCCGATTTCGCACCCAGCGCTGCCGATTGCGCTTGGTGACCGCGTCGAGCTCGTCCGCCGCGACCGACGAGGAGTCCCCCCCACGCCCCAGTGCCTGCCGGCGTAGCGCTTTTGCCAGCTCGGGGCTCTGGGCGCGCTCTTCGATCCGCGCCACCATTTCACGAAGCGACACGATCTCACGCTCCGCATTAAATTCCGGGTTGTCCAACGGGTTGTAGTTGGCGTGCAGCTCTTCGTTCACGCGCCCGTCGCGCATGCCAACCACGAAACACGTCGAAAGATGCATCAACCCGGCGTGATCGCACTGGCCCAGAAAATCCAGCAAATAACGCGTGGAATCCACATTCGAAGCCAGAGCGTCGCGCAGGTCTGGGTTGAAATCGGTTAGTCCCGCGCTGTTGGCGATCACGTCGAGCGAACGCTGCAGCCGCTCCCGCGTCGCGGCCTCGAGGCCAAGGCCAGGCAGGCTCACGTCTCCTTCGACGACTTCCACTTTCTCCTTCAGGAACGTTCCCAGGCTCGCGCCATGAATTTCCTGCAACGGGTCCAGCGCCGGCGATTCCTCGACGATTTTTTCGAAACGCCGCTGCGCGGAAGTAGTTCGGTTGCGACGGATCAATAGCGTGATGCGCGCGATCTCAGGAATCCTCTCCAGCAGTTCCACCAGCCAGACCTTGCCGATAAAGCCAGTCACTCCAATCAGTAGAATGTGTTTCCCGGCAAGCGCTTCGCGCACGCTAAGCCGCTCCACCGCCGGAGTCGTGCTCGGACGCTCCACCGAATCGCGCCCAGCAATCGGCGGCCGCGGGACGCTCTCTACCGCCGCCTTCAGAAATTCCGGCGTCCGCTTCCAACCTAGCTGCGAAAGCAGTTTTTCGCGCGGCACCTTTCCGTTTGCCGAACCGCTCGCCAGCCACGCCAGCGGCCCGCGCGGCCGGATCACCGGCTCACGCAGCCGCCCCGTGGCCTTCCCGTCGCGAAATTCCAGCCGGTTCGCGATGAACCCCTCGGCGCCAAAATACTCGGCCAGCGGTCTCACGAAATGTTCCAGGAGTTGACTCACCAGAACCACGCGCTCCCCGCTGTGCACCGCCTCCTGTAACTTTTCAACTGCTTCGCGCCGCATCCGTGGCTTCAACTCATAAAGAAAATATTCCTCGCCCAGCAGGTCCAGCCGGTCGCGCGTCAGCCCGCGCAAGGCGCTATGCAGCAGTCGCGTCGCAAACGTCCGGCTGGCGAAATATACCGGAGGCCGCATCAGCGTGAGCGCGATCATCCCCAAGCGTCGCAACCAGCGCTGCAGGAAGTTCTGGCTGTTCCAGTTGAAAAAGCCCACGCTCCGCAACGCGCTGATTTCCAGCAGTGACCCTTCCACGCGCCAATAGATCACCCCGCGCACACGCCCGGATTCGCCGCCGCTTTGACTAGTAGTAGGTGCTTCCATTTTTCGGATGAACAATGATTCCGGCCAAACTGGGGGAAGGGCAACCCTCACGCTGCGCGGGGGTTCCTCTGGGACACGGCTGAAAAATCGGAGTTCCCCCGGCCTACGGCTACAGGCCCCTTCCCCTGCTTCCGGGAAACCAAGAATCACTAAAATTATCATCCCAGCCGCCTTCCCGCAACCAATGGAATGCGGTTTCAAGTCTTTAGCTGTGATAAAATCTTGGTTGTCAAGTGGACGGAAAGCGCGGAGCTGGCATCAATTGTGAGGCCGCGCCGGCTATTGTTGTGAGGTCTAGTTTGTCTTCTTGATTCCTGCCGCCCAATTTTGGAAAAAACCCCGAAGATCAGATCTATTCCTTGAAGAAAGATTCGCCGGAAGCGCTTGCCACGCAAATCCCATCGCAATAGGCAGCCTCGCGGATTCAGGATGGAGTTCTCTTCGCGGCAGGACTACACGCCCCAGCCGTACTTTTCGGCATGCTCGAAGGTGCGCTGCATCTCGTCGTGCAGCATCTCATTGAAGACGGAGCAGCCCACGGTTTTCTTCCCAGGCTCCGCAATATCCGCCGTCCGCACCCCGGTGTTCAGCACCCGCACCACCGACTGCTCCACCCAGTCGGCCTCCAGGCTCAGCCCGAACGTGTCGCGCAGCATCATCGTCGCGCTCAATATCGATCCGATCGGATTGGCGGCATCCTTCCCCACCAGTGAAGGCGCCGATCCATGAATTGGCTCGAAAAGCGGCGCGCTCGTGCCGAAACTCCCCGACGGGATCAGCCCGATCGAACCCACCAGCGCCGCCGCCGCGTCGCTCAGGATATCCCCGAACATGTTCGTGCTCAGAATCACGTCGAATTGCGTGGGCTTCAGCGTCAACTGCATCGCCGCGTTGTCCACATACATGTGGTCCAGCTTCACGTTTGGGTACACCGTGCCCATCGCCGAAACCGTGCGCCGCCACAGTTGCGAACTTGCCAGCACGTTCGCTTTGTCCACCGAACACAACCGCCGTGAACGCGCTTCCGCGCGCGTAAACGCAAACGCGGCAATCCGCTCGATCTCCGGCGTCGAATACGATTCCGTGTCGAACGCCCGCTCCACCCCGTTTTCCTTCACGTTCCCGCGTTCCCCGAAATACATCCCGCCCGCCAATTCCCTGACGATTTCAATGTCCAGCTCTCCGATGCGGTCCGGCTTCAGCGGCGAGATACTTCGCAGCGGCTCGATCAGCTTCACCGGCCTCAGATTCACGTACAGTCCCAGCCCCTGGCGAAGCGCCAGCAATCCCGTTTCCGGCCGCTTCCCCACGGGAAGCGAATCCCACTTCGGCCCACCAACCGCCCCCAGAAAAATCGCGTCGGCCTTCTTGCACCCGTCCAGCGTAGCGTTGGGCAGCGGGCTGCCAGTCTTGTCGATCGCCGCGCCCCCCACCGGCAACTCCACAAACGTAAATTGGTGCTGAAATTCGCGCGCGCACTCCTGCAGCACACTCGCCGCGGAGCGCGTCACCTCGGGACCAATTCCATCCCCCGGCAACAGCACAATGGTCTTCTTGAGTTTCATCGGAGATTCCCGGGTTCAATTCTATTCCGAATCATCTGGCGCAACCACCGCCGCCCCGCATATCGTCCTTGCTCTTGCGCTTCCGCTAGGCCGTTCAGGCAGCCGGCGACGCTTCCTTCGCGACCGCCATTGCCTTGCGCCGGATCACCTCGTGCGCAATCGTCATCAGGTCTCGCGCGCGCACATTCTTCGACGCATCGGCAAGCGTAGTCACGCGCCGGTAGCATTCCGCCAGTTCCGCATCCGAAGCCTCATAGCCCAATTCCTTCAGCGATTGCCGCAGCGCATTTCGCCCGGAATGCTTCCCCAGCACCAGCGAGCGCGACGGCACGCCCACCGCTTCCGGGGAAATGATCTCGTAGGTCAGCGGGTTCTTGATGATCCCGTCCTGATGGATGCCCGCCTCGTGCGCGAACGCGTTTGCTCCCACCACGGCCTTGTTCGGCGCGATGTGCGCCCCGGTGATTTCGCTCAGCAGGCGGCTGGACTTGTACAGCTCCTTCAGGTTCAACCGTGTGGCTACGCCAAAGCTTTCCTTGCGCACTGCCAGCGCCACCGCAATCTCTTCCAGCGCGGCGTTTCCCGCGCGTTCCCCAATCCCATTCACCGTGCATTCGATTTGGCGAACGCCCGCGCGCACTGCGGCCAGGGAATTGGCCACCGCCAGCCCAAGGTCGTCGTGGCAATGCGCGCTCAGCGTAATGTGCTCCGGGTCGCCCAAATGCTCGCGTACATTCAGGAACATCGCCCCATACTCTTCCGGCACCGCGTAGCCCACCGTATCCGGCAGGTTCAGCACCGTCGCGCCGTTCTCCACCGCGATTTCGCACGCCTTGCACAAAAATTCGATCTCCGTGCGCCCGGCGTCCTCGGCCGAAAATTCCACCTCTTCCACATGATCCCGCGCCAGCTTGATCATCGAACCGATCGCTTCCAGCGCCTGTTCGCGTGTCAGGTGCAACTTCACTTGCAGGTGCAGGTCGGAGGTGGCCAGGAATACATGCATCCGCGGAGACGCCGCCGGTTTCAGTGCTTCCACCGCGGCCAGAATGTCGTCCTTGCGCGCGCGAGCTAGTGCGGCGATCGGCACTTCGCGCACTTGCCTGGCGACCGCTTGCACGGCTTCCAGGTCGCCTCGCGAGGCGATTGGGAAGCCCGCTTCGATAACGTCCACGCCAAGCGCCGCAAGTTGGTGCGCCATCCGGATCTTTTCCTCGGTGTTCATGGAAAAGCCGGGGGATTGCTCGCCGTCGCGGAGGGTGGTGTCAAAGATGCGTACGTGGCTCATGGCTGCTCCCAAACCTAAAAGCCTAGTAACGCACGCCAGCCCCTTCAAGTCCAATTTATCCTTATTCTGTAATTGATAATTCTGTCTTATACTTCCATTTGGGGAAGCTGCGGCTCGGTTCCCCGCTGGGCCCCGGGTTCCCCGGATTTCAGCCGCCAGAGGGTTTGTTCCCCAACCCTCGCAATCGAGGACCGCCTTCATGGATTTAGGTGAATTGCAGGTATTTCTGATGGTGGCCAAGGAAGGCAGCTTCAGCCGCGCCGCCGAGCGCCTCTACCGCACCCAACCCGCCGTCAGTCTCACCATCCGCAAACTCGAGGAATCGCTGGAACAGCCCCTGTTCGTGCGTGGCGCCCGGCCGGTGCGGCTCACCGACGCGGGAACGTTGCTCCGCGAGTATGCCGAGCGCCTGCTGAATCTGCGCGACGAAGTGAAAAAGGGCCTCCTCGAACTGGAAGGCCTCAAGCGCGGGGAACTCTCCATCGGCGTGAATGAAAGCTCCATCCATGCCCTCCTCCCCGCCCTCGCCGCCTTTCGCGAAGCCCATCCCGGTGTGCAGGTACGCGTCCACCGCATGTTTTCTCGGGATATTCCCCACGAAGTGGTGAACTACCGGCTGGACCTGGGAGCCGTTTCGTTCGTTCCACGCGACGCGCAGCTCCAGGCCACCGAAATCCTGAAGGACGAGCTGACACTGGTCGTTCCGCCGAAGCACCCGCTCGCCAAGCGCAAGGAAGTGGACGTTGAGGAACTTGGCAAGGAAGCCTTCATCGCGCACATCGTGGAATCCCCTTTCCGCCGCAAGGTCATCGAATTGTTTGCGCGCCACCGGACGCCACTGAATATGCCCATGGAAATGCCCACCATCGAAAGCATCAAACGTTTTGTGCAGATGGGTATGGGCGTGGCCATTGTTCCACGCATGTGCGTCACCTGGGAAATCGAGCGCGGATGGCTGAAGGAGCTTCACGTCCGGCAGATGAGCATGCCCCGCCATCTTTATCTGATTTGCCGGCGCGGGGCTCGCCTGCCGCACACCGCAACAGAATTTGTACGTCTTCTGAAAAAGCCCTAATGGTGCCAAGACCTGTGATAAATATCACTCTCAGGACGCTGTTTTGCCCGCTATTCTTTCGAAAGGCGCAACCTGGAGGCGCAGAGGCCCTTCATGCTTAGTGGACTCACCATCCTGGCCATCGGCTTCTTCCTGGGGATGCGCCATGCCACCGACCCCGATCACGTGATCGCCGTCTCCACCATCGTCAGCCGCGAGCCTTCCATCCGCAAAGCCGGCTTGGTCGGCGCGCTCTGGGGACTCGGCCACACCCTCACGATTCTCCTCGTCGGCGCGGCCATCATCGTCTTCAATGTCGCCATTCCCACTCGCGTGGGCCTCACCATGGAACTTGCCGTGGGACTCATGCTAATCCTGCTGGGAATCCTCAACCTGACCGGCTTCACCCGCTGGATGAGCGAGAAATTCTCGCCCGCCCATCCCAGAGTAGTCGGCGAGCACGTCCACGTTCACGAACATGGCTCCCGCCTTCACTACCACTGGCATTCGCACCAGCCTGAGGCCGAGCACCACGGCGATTCGCTCCGCGCCCCCCGTTGGCTTCGCGGCCCGTTCGCAAAACTCGGCATCTTCCACTCGATGCGGCCGCTGTTGATCGGTATCGTGCACGGCCTGGCGGGCTCCGCGGCCGTTGCCCTTCTGGTGCTCTCTACGATCCACAATCCGCGCTGGGGCGTTCTGTATTTGCTGATTTTTGGAGTGGGCACGATCGCCGGGATGATGCTGATTACCGTCGCGCTAGCACTGCCGTTTTCCTTTGCGGACGCGCGCTTCGCCTGCGTCAACCGCGGGTTCATCACCGCTTCGGGGGTCGTAAGCCTGCTGTTTGGGCTATTCGTTTCTTACCAGATTGGTTTCGTGGAAGGGCTCTTCACCAGCCACCCCAATTGGATCCCGCAATAAACCCACCGCGATTTCCGGTCCGAGCTTCCACACTTCGGCTCGCATAGATGGGCCTCGCCCTTGTTCGACCGAAACCTCAACCGCAACTCTTGGTCTCAAAGGACGCTGTGGCGGGGCGCCTCGTCAGGCGACCTTCGCGGTGGCCTCTTCTACCGTCTTGTATATCGGCAGCAGGTTCTGCAGCCCAGCCACTCTAACCACCGCGCTCGCCTGTGGCTGCAGCGCGGCCAATCCAAACTGCTTCCCTTGGTTCCGCCGGCTCACGAACAGCGACACCAGTGCCCCAACTCCCGCGGAGTCCAGAAAATTCACCCCGCTGAGGTCCAGAACCATCCGCTGCGCCGCTTCCGCGCGGAGTCCTGGCAGAAATTCATTCACCGTCTCCAGGCTGAGTTTTCCGCTCGCCCGGTAGATGTAGAGTCCTTCGTTACTTCCTGGCAATTTTTCGAGGTCAAGCTTGAATGGTGTCATAAGCTGCTAAATTTAGCCGATTTCCACGCTACTCCACATTAATAAATGTTTACAGACCCCAAGTCGACGGAAGTCACCACCCAAGTCACTCAGCACCACCAGCCCGATTTTGACGATCACGCAATTAGCTTCCAAATTTCTTCTCTCACCCCCGCAATTCCCGGAGGATTGTTCCATTTTGGAACGCACCGTTTAGAACTCTCTTATGAATACTCCTCCGTATAATATCCATTCTATTAGATTGACTCTCTGACCACTGCACGCTACCCTCGCTCCGGGTTTCCCTCTCATCTCTCGTCGCGCGCACTCGCGTTGCGCGCAAGGAAGTAGAGCATGAGGCAGGTTCGGTCCGGGCGTCCCGGATGCTATTGTGTTTTCTTTTTGCTGATCTGTCTCCTCGCCGGCGGTTCGCTTCTTACTGCCTCGAAGGCGGACGCACAGACCCAGCAGCCCTATCTATTTGCCACCACGCAAGTCGGCAGCAATTCCGCGGTCGCCAGCTTTACGCGGAACACCGCCACGGGAACGCTCTCCGAAGTCTCCGGCTCTCCGTTCGTACTCCTGACGCCCGGCTGCTATCCCGCCACCATCGAGCCGAAAGCCCGCTATCTTCTTGGCTCCTGCGGCGACGGCATTTCCCTCTATCAATTTAACAGCGCCACCGGGGTGGTCTCCGAGGTGCCTACTTCTCCGTTTGCCGCCTCCACCGGCGGCCCCCCGCAGGCCGTAATCGCCGAAGCCATCGGAAAATATGCCTACGCCCTGCGGATCACTCGCACGACCTTCCCCGATCCCAGCCCTGCCACACTCGACTCTTTCGTGATTGACGCTGCCAACAACGTCCTTAGCCAGCCCTCGTCACAAACTCTCACGCTTCCCGGTACCTATCTTGGCCTCGTGGTGGACCCCAACGACCATTTCATCGATATCCTCTATGCCACATCGGAGGTGGGGACGTTTCCTTCGGGCAACGTCTGCACCATTTTCTTCGATCCGCAGTCGGGCCTCCCGGAAGACTCAGCCTCGGGCATTTGCCAGCCCAACGTCTCGGCCGGCACTAATCCTTTGGGGATCTCCATCGACTCTCGGGGAACGCTTGTTGGTACGGCTGCTAATGGCCAGAATCTGCCGAGATTCACCGTCTTCGCGATCTCGCCTTCCGACGGTTCTTTTCAGGGTTCTGAAATCTTTACATATGCCGACCCGACCGACCACCCCAGTACGCCATCTTTCGACCCGACCGGGCAGATCGTCTATGCAAATTCTCAGCTCTCCGGACTCCGTATTTTCTCGGTCGGCGTTTCGGGAAGTAGCGTCTCCCTGACCGAACTCCCGTCTTCCCCGCTACCTTCCAACATCGACGGCTCGCCTATTTTCGCTTTGCCCGATCCCGCCGCGGACTTCACCTACATGGGCAGCGCGAACATAATTCAAAGTTATCCGATCGATTCGACCACTGGATACCCCGGGACACCGGTGGTGAACACCTTCCAACATTCTCCCTCGCTGAATCTTCAGCCTGTTTTCGTCACCATGCCGCCGGCGGGCCAGGCCGTTTCCGCGCCCGCTGTCTCGATCAGCTCGCAAACTCTCATCTTCGGCCCTATTCATCCCGGTGAGGCCAGCGGCCCGCAGACCTTCACCATCTCCAGCACTGGAAATGAGGCTCTCACCATCAGTTCGATCGCGTTTAGTCCCAGCCCCGGTCCTTTTTCCGAAATCGATAGTTGTCTCTCCAGTCCTGTGCTGGCTCCCGGAACCTCCTGCCAGGTTTCTGTTAGCTACTATCCAACCAGCGTGGGTGTTTCCCAGGTTTCTCTTGTCATCTCGGACAACGCAGCGGGCAGCCCGGAAAGCGTGGCCCTAAGCGGCACAGCCACCGCCCCGCCTCCTCCCGCTCCCGAGGTCACCCTGGTCCCCGGGACGCTGAATTTCCCAGGCACAACCACTGAGGGTGAATCCAGCGCCGCCCAGCCGATTACGGTCACCAACTCCGGCAACGCTCCGCTTACCTACTCCTCGGCGCCCACGCTCAGCGGCGTCAATACCGCGGACTTTTCCATCGCTTCAAACACCTGCACTGGCTCGCTCGCCGCGAACTCCTCCTGCACCGTGAGCGTACTCTTTTCGCCGTTCGCTGCGGGAGTTCGCACCACGAATCTGGTCTTTTCCGACAACGCGTCCAGTTCCCCGCAATCCGTCACCCTCAATGGCAACGCTTTGGCCGCCGCCACCTTCACCCCGCAATCCGGAACCAGCGATACCGTCACCGCCGGCCAGCCCGCTACTTTCGCTCTGCAAGCTACCCCTGGCGCGGGTTTCACAGGCACTCTGGCCTTTT
The DNA here is from genome assembly GCA_035518915.1 of Candidatus Eiseniibacteriota bacterium. GTDB lineage: Bacteria > Acidobacteriota > Terriglobia > Acidiferrales > UBA7541 > Acidiferrum. Next base: position 11,309 of record DATIXE010000002.1, on the reverse strand, counting down.
CCTGCACCGGGTCGCCAACTGGCGCCGCTTGCACCGCACCCAGTGTCGATGTCGCAAGTGGGACCAGCACCAGCTTCACCGTAACTATTACCACCAGCGGCAGCGCGGTCCTCCCGCCCACTTCATTTCCACGACCTCAACCGCCGTTCGGCGAGTTCCGCGAACTCGCTCCCACTCTTCTGGCGGTGCTTTTGCTTTTGCTTGACCTCCGGGCTCGAAAGAGCCGTCGCCATACGTTGCTCTCGTGGCGCGTTGCCTGGCTCAGCGCCTCCTGCTTTGCGCTTTTCCTTCTTGGCTGCGGAGGCGCCGGGAGCCCTGCCCCGCCCCAGCCTCAACAGATCGTGACTCCTTCGGGAACCTACGCCATCACCATTACGCCAACCGCCACTCCCGCCGGCTCAACGAAAACCCTCTCGCTGAATCCGATTATGCTGACGCTCATTGTGAAATAGCCCGAAAAACCAAAAGCCGCGGGAAAATTTCCCGCGGCCCCTGCTTTTGATCCCAAAGTTACTTGCTGTAGCTGATCCGGTAAATCAACTTGGCTCCATCATCGCTCACCAGCAACGATCCGTCTTGTGCCACTGTCACGCCCACCGGGCGTCCGTTCACGTCGGGTCCCGCGGGATTTGGGACAAATCCTGTTAGGAATGGCAGTGGATCCGCATCGGCTTTTCCGTCCTTGAATCCAACGAACACCACCCGGTAGCCGTCGCGTGACGCGCGGTTCCACGAGCCGTGTTCCGCCAGAAACACTCCGCCCCGGTAGGCCTCTGGAAATTGGGTGCCCGTGTAAAACGCGAATTCCAACGGCGCGACGTGCGCTCCCAGCAGCACGTCGGGAATAACTGCCTTCGCCACCAGGTCCGGCCGTTGCGGCTTCACCCGCGGGTCCACGTTGCTGCCAATGTAGCTATAAGGCCAGCCGTAAAACCCGCCGTCCTCCAGTGAAGTCAGATAGTCCGGCGGCAGATTGTCTCCCAGTTCATCGCGCTCGTTCACGGCGCTCCACACCACACCAGTCGTCGGGTTCACCGCCAACCCTACGCTGTTTCGCAATCCCGAAGCGTAGATGCGCGAATTCTTCCCGTCCGGGTCGCACACCAATACCGCCGCGCGCCGCGGATCCTTTTCCAGGTCAATGTTGCTCGACGAGCCGACGCTGATATACAAGTGCTCCCCGTCTTTGCTGAACGCCAGCGTCCGCGTGAAGTGTCCCCCGCCTGGCGGCAATCCCAGGATGTGCTCCGCGTCGCCCAGCCGCTTCGAGGTTTTTGGATCGTATCGGAAGCGCACCACTTCTCCCGTATTCCCCACGTAAACGTAATCGCCGTGAAACGCGATGCCGAACGGCCGGTTGAGTTTGTCGGCGAACACCTCGCGCTCCCGCGCCCCACCGGTGTGCTGCGGGTCGCGCAGCACGATCACTTGATTCGCCCCGGTGTTCGCCAGAAAAATATCGCCGTCCGGCGCGGTGGTCAAAAAGCGCGGGTTTTGGAAATCGGCAGCAAAAATATTGACGTGAAAACCGTCCGGAACGGTCGGCAGGAACCCCTGTGGGGGCTTCACTCCGCTCGGCCCGTTCCCTGCGGACTTCGTGGAAAATGGGGCCGGAAGGTCCGGCTTCTTGCCGTAGGTAACTTGCGCCGAGGCCGGCTGCAGCGCCACCATCGCGCCGCCCAATGCGAGTAAGACCGTAATGCGGAACGCCATGCGGACTCTCCTGAAGGGTAATTGGGTCTGCTTTTCTTTATGATGCGCGCGCAACTCCCCGCGTTCCATCGCTCTGCGCACCGCTCGGAGATTACACCGAATTCACAAAGGTGCGGTACTTCCCTCGCGGCGCGGCCCCATTCCGGCATCTCCAAAAGGAAACCGAGTTTCGCTTGCGCTGGCTGATTCATTTCGCCGCTGGCCGCTCGGTGACCGCCTTCCCCTGGCCACCCGGCAGAGGCCGCTTGTGCTCCCCCAGCGGCAAGTCTCGCAGCAGTTCCTCCTCCGCGCTATAGGCGTAAATCGTCGGCGCGTGCTGCTGCATCAATCCGCCGGTGTCCGCGGTCGGCCCGTAATTGCTGTGCAAATCCCGCGCCAGCATCCGCAACATGGCCATCTGCTGGCCGCGGTGGTGCGCGGTGTGCGCGATCCGTCGCGTCATCACCCACGCCATGCTGCGCTTCACGTCGAAAAAAGTTGTTTCGCTTTCCCACCACGCTTCGTCGCGCGACTTCAACACCTCCAGGCGTTTTCCGCTGTCGATCGCATAGCGACGGATGAACTCCACCCGCGTCTCCGGCGAGGGCAACGGCGGGGCGCTGACATCAGTTGCCAGCATCGTCCGGAACCACAGATCCTCGCTCACACACTGATGCACCATCTGCTCATGCACGCTTCTCCCGCGCGGGTCACTGGGATGCGGGCGAAACTCCAGGTCGCCATCGCGGAATTCGCTCCACACGCCCATCACCTTCACGCGCTCCGTGGCGTAGGTCTCGAATAGGAATTCGTATCGCACGATAGACCTCCCTCAATCGGCCGAAGTTATGATGCCGATCCCTTCTGTGGCGGACGCAAGAATACTCCAATTCGGCTGGCACCTCCGCGCGTGCCCTGCCGCTCCGAACCACCACGCAACACCCCGGCCCACTGGGTCACAGTACCCCAAGCCTAGAGCCACTAGTACCCCTAACTTCTTTTTAAAGAATATCTTAGCGGACATTTTGCCCATTTCCTCCTGCCCAGGACCATTCATTTACATAGCCTTCCCCAGATCTTCCCTTTTTGACCTGCAACTCCTCTATTTTCAATGCATTGATCTCCTCCGGGATTGGCACGCTAGGTGCCTTTCTCCCTACTGCCGGGCCGCTTCTGCCCGCCTCATATCCTCGGGAGACCCTGAATGAAATCAGTAAGACTACTTGGGACCTTGACCGCTCTGTTGATTTTCGTGCCATTGGCAAAAGCCGACAGCATGGTCAACATGCAGTTCACTGGCGTCAATGGGGCCAATGACGGCCAATACTACGTCAGCCCCTACACCGGCAGCATGAATGGCCAGACGGTGGTTCTCTTTTGCGACGATATCCTGAACGACGTCAACTTCAATCAAACCTGGACCGCCAACGTGACGAATCTTGCCACCGCGGTCGACACCAACAATTTCTCCAAAACACGCTACGGCGGCGTCTCCACTTCCGCCGTTTACAGTAATCCCGCTCTGGCGTACGAACAAGCCGCTTGGCTGGTCACGCAGTTCGCCTCCAATCCAGACGACCTCGTGAACCTCCAGTACGCCCTCTGGGACATCATGAATCCCGGTGCGCGGGGCGGCGACAACTCGGATGTGCAGAACTGGTTGCTCCTGGCCAGCCAGAATTACGGCCAGATCAATCTCAACGATTTCGCCATCGTCACCAACACCGGGCGCCTGGCTCTCACCGGCCAAGTCCAGGAATTCATCATTCAGACTCCGGAACCCGGCACTCTGGCGCTTCTGTTTTGTGGCTTGCTGGCGTTTGCAGTCCGGCTGCTCCACCGCCGTCAGCTCACCACCTGACGCTATCTCGAACTAATTGGCGAACGCCCTCGGAATTCTCCGAGGGCGTTTTGCTTTTCGCTTCGATCGAAACCGGTCTCCGCCTGCTGAACCAGAGTCCAGCGGTTCAGCGCCCTGGCAGCGGCCACAGCCATGCTGCGCCGCGCACGCCGCTCGAATCTCCGTGTTTCGCAACCAGCACCGGCGTGTCCGCCTCTCCGCCAAATACATACTCTTTCAATCGCGACGGCACATTCCGATACAGTCGTGGCACCTGCGACACTCCGCCGCCCAGCACGATCATGTCCGGATCGAGGATGTTGATCATCTGTGCTAGGCTGCGCGTCAACCGGTTCTCGTACCGATCCAGGCATGCCTGCGCTTCCCATTCGCCGGCTTCGGACCGCACCACTATTTCCGGCCCTCTGAGCTTCCGGTTCGTTTCGCGTTCGTAATCCGCTTCCAGCCCGGTTCCCGAAATCCACGTTTCGATGCACCCGCGCTGCCCGCAATAGCATAATGGCCCCGGATACTCCTCCGCCCTCATCCACGGCAGCGTGGTGTGTCCCCATTCGCCCGCCACCCCGTTGTAGCCGTTGTGTACGTGACCGTGAAACGCGATTCCTCCGCCGCAGCCCGTACCCAGTATCACTGCGAAGACCACTTCCTTCCCTGCCCCGGCCCCATCGGTGGCCTCCGAAACCGCCAGGCAATTCGCGTCGTTGGCGCAGCGCACCTCTCGATGCAGCGCCGTGCCAAGGTCCCTGTCAAACGGTTTCCCATTCATCCATGTGGAATTTGCGTTCTTCACGCCGTGGGTTTTCCGCGAAATCGTCCCGGGTATCCCAACGCCGACCGTCGCCGACCGCTTCAGCAGGCCTTCGATCTGCAGCACGCCATCGCGCACCGCGTTCACCGTGGCCGTATAATCCCCGCGCGGCGTCGCCACGCGATGCCGGTGCAGTTCGCTGCCGTCGTTTTCCAGTGCGACGAACTCGATCTTCGTTCCGCCCAAATCCACCCCGATCCGAAACGGATTCCCAGCTTGTCCTGGCGACTCCGCACTCATAACAATGCGACCCTCATTTCCCTACCCTGCGACTTTCTCAAACAGGCAGACCCCCGCCCATGGCCGGTTATTCCTCCAATATCGGCTGCCGATCAGCTTTGACAGCATCCGCAATACCACCGGCGGCCTTCCAAATTGTGTGGCCGTGTGCAGCAGTCCCTCTGTCCGTATCGGTTTCCATCCGTTTGGAACAAAAAACTCCGGCCCTTCCGCTGGGCCAAACCGAAAGGGCGCCCCGATTTTCTCCAGGGCCTTGCCCGTTTTCTTCTGCATCATCGCCAGCAATCGCGGCGAATGCAGGTCCAGGATCCATCGCTGCAGCGGCTCCACGCCGGCAAAATCTTTCGCCAGTTGCCCTACCTCTTCCCGTGCCAGATAAATCAGCAGCCCTTCCGTCAACACCACGCCGCGCTTGCCACGAGTTGCAACCTCCCGCAGAAATTGCTTCCGTGCGCCCGCGTCCGCCAGATTCACGGCTATCCGCTCCAATCGGCATGTGGGCTTCTCGCCGGCAAGTTTCTCCGCCTTGTGCGCCAGCATGTCCGGCAGGTCGGCTTCCACCCATTGCAACGTTGCTGGAAGCTGCAGCCGGTAAGGACGCGCATCCAGTCCTGCCGCGCAATTCACCACTAGGTCCGCGCCATCGGCGATTTCCTGCTGCAGGAACTGGTCGAAGAGATACGTTCGCGCCACCCACGCCCACGCATTGTCTTCACCGGCGGGCAAATTGCGCGCCATCTCGCCCCCACGCGCCGCCCCCAGCTTCTCCGCATACGGATCGCGAAACATCGCGTCTGGCCGCCGCGTTTCCTCGGCACGAAAATGTGCGGCCCACAGTGCGGTGTCGGAAATGTGCCGAACTTCTGCGGGGGCTTCGCCCATACCGTTTCGCCTCCGGCCGAAAGAGTAGCAGATTCAATCGCGCCGTTGGAATTCCCGTCCGGACAAGAAAACCCCGCGGGATCGCAAACGCAATCCCTGCGGGGCTTCTGGGCGGAATGGGATGAGGCGACCTAGAAGTGGAATCCGAGCTCCACTGTCTCTGTCCGTGGCGTCACGTAATGCGTGCCGCTAAAGGTTGAGAGGAAATTATAGAGAGCGGTTTTGTTGGTCAGGTTGATCACCGTGAACCGCAGGCTCCACTTGTAGCGATCTCCGTTGAACAGGTTGTCTTCACCCACGGCGAGATCGAAGAGATGCCGGGGCTGAATGCGCGGCGGATTCTTATCGTCGTCCTCGGTTCCAGGCGAAGGAATTTTCACCAGGTTCGAGCCGTACAGGTTGCCGGGGCAAGTCGTGAGCGGCGCGCTCAACGTCGGAAACACGCCGCCGCAGAACAAGCCCGCCTGAATCTGTTGGTCCGCGGAGAGTCCCGTCAGATCCACTTGATATCCCGGATCGTTCGGATCGGCGCTGGTGGCAACAGGCACTGCACCGGCCACCAGACCGCTGTCGTATCGCCAGTTAAAGCCGAGCCAGGGCCCGCGCTTCCACGGCTGGTATTGCACGTGCGTCGTTTGGTTGAAGATTTCGTCGTGGTCGATGCGGAAAACGCCCGTGCCGCCTTGACCCGCCGGCGTCACGCCGATGCCGCTGACCTGTGGCTCGAAGAACCTGGCGGCCACGCTCGACGCCACGAAATATGCGGTCAATCCGTGGTAGTCCGGCAGACTGGCGCGCAGCAGGTACCCTGGAATCTTCGAGCGGTCCCACTCGATCGGATACGTAATGGGCGTATTCCCGAACACACTGAAGTCGTACGCGTAGTGCGTGTACTTCCAGATGTATTCCGCGTCCACCACCAGGTACCTTCCGAACGCTTGCTGGAATCCCGCGTGGAATTCGTTGCGCCATCCGGGGCTGAGTGGATTGGAAATGCAGGGGTACCCTTGCAGCGCCGCCTGCAGCGCGTTTACCACCGGGTCATTGCAACCGCCGCTTGCCAGCACCAGGTTTTCGTTGAATGGAGTCTCCATCGTGCGCGCGTATGAAACACGCAGGATCGTATTCGTGGGCTTGATGTTGTATGCCACGCCCAGCCGCGGCTCCGCCTGGCGCTGTACGGTCAATCCGTTGTACAAGTCCCCGCGAATTCCCAGGTTGAACGCCCAGTTCCCTTTCGTGATCGAGTCCTGCACATACATCGCAAGCTGTTTCACGTCGGTGTGGCCAGGGTAGTAGTAGTAGCTTCCACCGCTGGTCAAATCGATCGGAGCCAGCGTGGTGCAAGGCGGAGCGATGTTTATGCCCGCGACCTGGCAAGGATTTCCCTCGTCGTCGGTCAGGTTTGGCAACAATGTGGGGTCGACAATCCCAAACGAGTTCTTCTCGGTAAGAAAAGTCTGTTCGTAAGTGATGCCTGCCTTGATGTTGTGGATTCCCTTTACGTACGAAATGTCCGACCGGATGCCGGCATTTGTCAGCCGCCGGCTCTGGGCGATGCTGTCGCTCTGCAGTCCCGGCGTGAGGTCTGCGAAGGGATTCTCGCTCGGATAGTAGTTGAACTGATCCTGGCGCACGAACGCCCCGATCGTCGCCACCGCCGTGGTCCCAATCACATGTACGAAGCTCGGCGCAATGTTGAACGTCCCGATTTTCGAACGCTGATCCTGCGGGCCCACGGGATTCCCGTCAGGGCCCAGCCCATCGCAGGAAGCCACTTGTCCCGGATCGCACGGAGTAGACCAGCCAGTGGCTAGCTGGGAATCGAAGGCATTCGGCGTCTGAAACCACGAACGCGTGTAGCCCAGATTGAGTTGCGCGCTGTTCACATTGGAGAATTTGTAATCCACCCGGTCAAATACATTTTCTTGATTACCCTTGTCGTGCAGGGTGGTCTGCTCCGGCGGATCCAGAAAACGCCCGGATTGCAGTCCGCCTAGCGCGATAAAATTCCCCCAATGATTACCACCATAGGCGAGATCGGCAGAGATGGTCGGCGTTCCGAAGCTGCCGTAGGAGGCAGTCACGCTGCCATGCGGTTCCGTCTCTCCCAGCCCCGACCGGGTGGTCACCTTGATCACCAGACTGGTCTTGTCGCCAAACTCCGCAGGCGGCGCTCCTGAAATCACTTCCAGCGACTGAATCGAGTCCGACGGAATCTGGTTCGAAAACACCTTGCTCTGCTGGTCCGTGATCGGCTGCCCGTCCACGGAAAACGAGTTCTGCGCGTGATCTCCCAGGCCGTGAAACAACCCGTTCGAGTCCGCCGCCACGCCCGGCGTCGTCAGCGTCACCAGCGAACTCACCGACGACGTCGCCGACTCCAGCGGCACCCTCTGAAAAAGCTCGCGGTCCACGTCCGTGTGATTCGTCGGATCGTTTTCCAGCAAGTCGCCGGCATTTTCGGTGACGTGTACCGTGGTGGCCTCCGTTCCGATCTTCAGCACCACGTCTTCTTTCATGGCCACCGCGGAGCGCAACTCCACGTCTGTCGCAAACGACGTGAATTTCGCCGCCGTCACGCTCAAGTGATACGGGTTAAACGGAACGTTCGTGAACACGAATGCGCCGTTCGCATCCGTCGTGACCGTGCGTGTATAACCGCTCACGGGATTTACGATCTCCACCGTTGCTCCCGGAACCACCGCTCCAGACGGATCCTTTACGGTGCCTTCAATCGAGCCGGAATTTCCCACCTGCGCGCCAGCCAGTAAAACAAACACCAGAACCTGGGCCATGAGTACGAATAGACCTCGGACTGCACTCCGCATAATTCCTCCACGCCTCTTTGGGCTTCGCTATGTGTGGTAGTAGGTCCGCCGGATAACGGGCGGCAGCGGGACCTTGAGGGGTCTCGCTTCATCAGTTAGTCAAAGTGGGGATCTACGCGAACAGCGTTGGAGGCGCCCTGGAGGAGAAGTGCGAAAAGCTTGCTTCGGCAACCGATGCGCACATCGGAACCGAAATCTCGCCGAAGTACAGCAGGACCAGGCTGAGCAGGAGGGCCGAAACCGCGGGCGCCATCTGGGCATGAGCCGCCTGGCACAGACCGCAGGTGGGATTCTCTTGCCCGTTCGGGTGCGTGTGCGGCACCACCTGCAAGAGGAACAACAAGGAGGCAAGAGAGAGCGCAACCGCCACCGACACAATCAGCCGGTGACTCAGCCGGAAACCTCGTGCCTGCGCTCTGTCTACTGCTTTCAAAAGCTGCCCTCCGGGGACCCCATTACCGGGAGAATGCCTAGATTACCAGAAAATTTTGCTGCATGGGCGGATGCTCCGCAAGTGTTCCGGGGATGCTTGTGCGCCCATCGGTACCTCGCTCGTGCCACCACTTCGCCTTTGATGCGCCGCTAATGGGTAAAGGCGTGCGGATTTTTCTCGAGCAAAACCACCAGGCTCTCCGCGATCTGATTACAGATCTTCTGCACGTCCTCTTCGGTCGGATTCTTATTCAGCTCGTACTTCGCCATTGGCACGTAGTTGTTCAGCGTAATGATGGGCCCGTACCCGTTGATCGGCCTCTGCTCAGCCGCAGGTTGATAGAGCGGCTGCTCTGGCCGCTCCTGATTGAAGATGCCTACGTACAGATAAAATCGCGCATTTCGCGATCCGCCGCCCAACACCGACCGGCGAATCTGATTCAACGCGTCTGGTTCGGCGAAGACGCCGCGGATCATCGCTCCCGACCCCGAACCATCCTGGTACGTCCGACTCGCGTGAAATCCCTTCTGCTCCAGCGTCCGCGCGAGCGTCGTGGCAAAAAAATCGATCAGCCGCCGCGCGCGCAGCGAAGGCGCGTCGTTTTCGTCATAGACCAGCTGCGCCTCCGCTTTTTCCTTTTCGGAAACCGTAGGCGGAGGCGGCAGCAGAGGTCTCCGGGCCGGCGTCGGGAGCAGTTCAAAATCGCCGACCGACACAGGAACGGAATATGCCGGCTCCGCCGGTTTCGGTTGGGCCACGCTGCTCGGGCCACCGAACAAAACTGCCAACGTCATAGCCGCTGTGACCCGGCCTGCGATGAGGGAACGGAATCTCGGCGCGCGCAGAAAATCCATGGCGTACATGCTCCCCGGGCGTCCCCACAGCATACGTGATGCCACGCGAAAATCGAGCAAAAACACCCGGCGGGCGTCGCTCACCTCTGCTTCGTGGATGCTGGTTACTTCTATGCCTGGTCCCGGCTGTGCGTCAGTTCCTTGATCGGCCGGATCTCCACGCCCCCCAGCCGGATCGCCGGAATATTCGTTGCCAGCGTAATCGCCTGCTGCATGTCCTTCGCTTCGATCAGGATAAACCCGCCCACCTGCTCGCGCGTCTCGGCAAATGGCCCGTCGGTCACCATCGCCTTGCCCTGTTTCAGCCTCACGGTGGCCGCTTTCTCCGAATAGTCCAATGCGTTCGAGTAAAGATAGTGGCCGCCATTGCGTAGCGTCTCGTCGTACTCCAGGGATATGTCGTCCAGCTCCTGATATTCGGCGCGCGGCATTTCCTTCAGTGTCTTTTCGTTGTTGTAAACGATACATAGGAATTTCATGGCATCCTCCAACCTGCGTTGTGTCACCCTCTGTCTATTTGTCGCTTCGGGATAGCCTGTTTCGACAATCTGCAGGCCCGCAGGCGCATTTTTACTCAGGGCCAAACGGCTGCTCTCAGTTCCGTTGAGATGAACCGGCTAACGCTTGGAGTGACTGCATGGGGTTGTGAAAACCGCGAGGCAGGAAATACTCGTTCACCGGCTCGAAATCGCCAGCATCTCGTAGCGCACCGGCAATTCCACGCCAAACTGTTCCAGCAATCCCAGTCCATCCCAAATCACCGTGGATTCGATGATTTTCCCGTTCCGGATGTGATTGATGGTGATCCCGCTGAACGATACTTTCTTGTTGGTCGGAGGCACGCCCAGGAATTCCCCGCGATGCGTCCCTGTAATCGTCCAGGCCACTACCAGCTTTTCGCCCTCACTGATTGTTTCGTCCACGTCGAAGCGCAGGTCCGGCAGCCCCGTGATGAATCGCTCCACTTGGCGGCGATAGTTTTCCGGCCCGACTCCGCGTCCCGATACGGTCGGATCGCCCAGGGCGTGCGTCTCGGCGATAACCAGCGGGATAAATTCCAGGCGGCGTTCGTTCCAGATGGAGTGGTACAGCCTTCCGAACAGTTCCTTATGCGCAGCGGAGACCGGCATGGGCATCTCTCCTGCCGGAACGCGCGTCCCGGCCATCGAAGAGTCGTTGCCGCAAGCAAACGCGGTCTGTCCAAGAAGCGGCAACGCTTGCCCGAGAGCCTACTCCGAATCTCCTCGCCGCGCAATGACCGCCGATTCCCTCGCCGTCACGTATTCGGGCCAGTACCTCTCGCCACGCACTCCCGCCGTGGCCAGAGATTCAGCGTGGCTCCCCTCAATTTGCGGTGAAAGAAAAGAAAAAGGGCCGCGAGGTGAGTCGCGGCCCTTCGTGTTCGTTGAACTCTTTGACAGCCAGCGCGAAAGCGCGGAGCTTCTGAAATCGATCTGCCAGAATCTGCCCGAATGAGTAATTTGAGTCTAGCGATTCGCAAACCCGTGAGAGCTGCGACTCGCGTGGAGGCCATCCTCCGCACACCAGAGCGGAGTAGATCTCGCTATATTTAGAAAGGAGGTGATCCAGCCGCAGGTTCTCCTACGGCTACCTTGTTACGACTTCACCCCAATCATGAGTCATACCTTGGGCGCTTGCATCCTTGCGGTTTGCGCGGCGACTTCTAGTACAACTCACTTTCGTGATG
>DATIXE010000001.1:0-2790 GCA_035518915.1 Candidatus Eiseniibacteriota bacterium | reverse complement strand
GAAGTGCTGGACCTGATCGCGTTCCGGAAGAATGCGAAGAAGGATGCTTCGCTTAGCCAGGGTGTGGCGTTTTTTGCGTTCTTGCGGAATATGACTTGCGACGGCTTTTATACGAGCAAGATCGGGATTGAAGATTTGCAGTATATTGGGAATGTTGCGCGGAGCGAATGGACAGGTTGCCCCGAGTTGCCGAGCTGAGGAATTCCTGGCAAGTATTTTCCCTCGGATAGAGGAGAGATCCTTCAGCTCCCAATGGTCCCTCAGCACAGACATGCTTGGGTCGGATTAACCATAGTCCTTTAGACGGGGTCTCCATTGTGGTAAAAGCCAAGCTGCTCGACCGTAGATTGCTGATCGGCATAGGCTAGCTGTTTGTTTTCTGGCTTATCGTAGTATTTTGGTATTTCCACGTCTCCTTGATTTTCTCCAAGAAAGCGCGATCAGAGGCGCGCGCCTCAGCGCCCGTCGTGAACGCCCCATGTAAGCAATAGGCTCCGTCATGTTTTCAATATCCTACTATGGCGTCGGCCTAATCTTTGTCGCGTCGATTGGAGTCGGGTTCTTCAATTGGAACTGAGTCGCACCGCCGCTAGTCGTGGCGCCGTTCTCAGGGATAGCCAGATTTGTATTGGGGGTCTCGAGGCTTACAAGGGTTTGCGCCCTTACCTGGCCAGATTTCGAGCGGTGATTCCACCTGCCCGCTCGTTGCACCTGCGGGTATCTCTGCCGGAGTTGTTACATAAGTTCCAGGTCTTGGTAAACCAGATTCCGAGATCACTTGCATTCCGGCATCACTAGAGAGTTAAGACGGACGGGAGAAGCGGAGGGCGGCGCGGGATTTGGCTTTGGCGGCTTCTTCTTCGCGCTTCTTGGGTTGGGCGGTGGTTTCGAGGGATTGGAGAAGGCGGATCGAGGTGGCGGCAATCTCTTCCATGGCAGAGTGGAATGCGGCTTCGTTGGCTTTGGAGGGTGTGTGGAAGCCGGAGATTTTACGGACGAATTGAAGAGAGGCGGCGCGGACTTCGTCTGGAGTGACGGGAGGATCGAAGTTGAAGAGAGTTTTGATGTTTCGGCACATGGTACTCACCTGTAAGAGTTGACAGTATCAAGATTCAAGGACAGAAATAAAGTTAATCAGGGAATCGGTTTCGATATTGAAGTTAAGTGAGGATTCAGGGACATTCAGACCGATCCGCTGCCCCGGTAAGGAAATGCTTGCGACAAGTGAGGGGTGTGCAATAGGCTATTGGCACCGCGCTTTTGATGGATGGGGGTAGTTGTCTCCGTAAGGTGATCGCGGAAGCGGTTTTGCGCTCATGTGTGAAATCGGCTCGCGAAGCGCTGGACGAATCCCTGGGGGTAGACTGATTGCATTTGGTGCGTGCGGGAGCGCAGAACAGTAGGGTTTACCGAACGAGATTTTCATGGAGGAAGAAAATGCGTAAGTTAGTTGCAGTATTGGCGGTGGGGGCGTGTATGTGCCTGCCAGTGGTTGCCCAAGAAAAGGAGGCAGATGTTGCGAAGGAGACGATGAGTTCGCCAGCACCAAGAGCGAATGCGAGTCTGGCCAACGCGCCGAGCGTTTCAAAGAGCCCGTGGGCGCTTCCAGCACAGCCGAAATTGACGCCGTTCCCAGCTGGAGCACCGGCGAGCGACAGTGATGCGCCCGGACAGCTTTGGCCGAAGTTTGAATTGGCGGGCGGCTACAGCTATGTGGATTTTCATCCGGGCGATCCGTTCAATAATTTTGGCTCGCACGGTGGGACCGGTTCGTTCACTTACAATCCGGCACGCTACCTCGGCTTGACCGCGGAAGTTGGCGGGTACGATTTTCAACGGAATGTGAATGGCGATCAGTTGAAGGGTTCGCTGATTTCCTACCTGGCCGGACCGCGGCTGAACTTGCGGAAATTCGACCACTTTGTTCCATTCGCCGAGTTCCTTTTTGGCGCGGCACAAGGCCGTTTCGAAATAACTGGAGGGGATCCTCAGTATACGTTTGCGATGGCGACGGGCGGAGGCGTGGACGTAGTGTTCACCAAGAACTTTGTGTGGAGATTCGCGCAGATCGATTATCTGATGACGAACTTTTCGGGAACGAGCGTTGGTTCGAGCGCACGGCAAAACAATTTGCGGCTGGGCTCGGGATTGGTATATCGCTGGGGATTCCCGGCGGCGCCTCCAGCGCCTGTGAACCATCCTCCGGTTGCAGCGTGCTCGGTTAGCCCGGTTTCCGTTTATGCCGGTTCGAGCGAAGCGGTTGCTGTGCACGTGAATGCAAGCGATCCGGACAATGACACGCTGACGTATTCTTATTCGGCGACGGGCGGCACGGTGGAAGGCACCGGAGCGGACGCGCGTTGGACCACGAACGGACTGGCAGTGGGAACGTATACCGCAACGGCAAAAGTGGATGATGGCAAGGGTGGTACGGCGACGTGCTCGGCCGATTTGAAGATCGATCCGAAGCCGAACCAAAACCCGACGATTTCTTGCACGACCGACCGCAGCCCGATTATGCCGGGCGAGCGGACGGGAATTACTTCGACGGCGAGCGATCCTGACGGCGATCCGCTAACGTACACGTATAGCGCGACTTCCGGTCAGGTGAGCGGCGACGGCGCGAAGGCGACGTTTGATTCGACTGGTCTGTCTGCCGGAAGTTACACGGTGAAGTGCGCCGTGAGCGACGGGAAAGGCGGGACGGCGGAATCTTCGACGAACGTGGATGTGCAGCAGCCACCGCCGCCTCCACAGGCGACCAAGGCCGGCGATTGCGGCTACAACGCA